>CAVZAH010000012.1:0-366678 GCA_963773275.1 uncultured Acidimicrobiia bacterium
GACCCCATACCGATCTTTGCCGAATCCGAAAGAAATCAGCTCATCCTTGAGTGCGCGCTTGACGTCGTTGAGTAAGACGACGTCCGGACCTGAAAGCTCGCCAATATTGCACGGATTGCCCCACAGGGCGTGTTCTCCGACCAGGCCTTCGATGTCCCACGCCTGGCGGTCAAAACCCTCGCCGATGCCGATAGCAGTGGCCTCATTATGGAACGTCGCAGCCAGAACTCCGAGGCGGCGGAAGGTCTCAGGGCTCAGACGGGCTGTCCCTTCAAAGGCTTCCACTACGTCGCCCAGAGGCACTGCACCGTCGACCCAAACCAGTGCATCGATCTGGTGGGTGACCCCATCGCTTCCCTCCGTGAGGCAGAGCAGTTCCCCATCCGCAGTCGAACGCACCTCAGGGACATCCACCCCCCGGCTCCTGAGCGTGCGCAGGAATTCGAGTTCGCACCGGACTTCGGAATCCGAACGGTAGCCGGGACGGTGCAGCCTCACCGCATAGGAGGCTTCCCCTTCCGGGCGGATTCGGAAGACGTAGTTCTCACGGTATTTGACGAACTCAATCGTGTGTTCTCCTGAAAGCCGTATCGCCCAAGTGCTCCACGAACCGTGGTTTGCAAGTGCTTGGTCCAAAATGGATCTCCCTTATTGATCTCAAGGTCTGTGCGATGAACGCCGCGGCTCAGCAGCCTTGACGTCCCAACGCTTTCCTCTCCCAAAAGTGAACCACACCACATGACCAAAATCTATACTCCGAGTATATATTTTGCTTCCCGAGGTTAGAATGGAATGAGAGGGGGCGCACAACCGTGATTCCTCCGACGCGAGAGGCAGCCAGATGGGACGGACCATGACGAAGAGATCCCCCGAAGGGTCGCTTCGGGAGCGGCAGCAAGCCCGCGCCAAGGAGGATCTGCTGCAGGCCACGCTGGGAATCATCTCGTCCGAAGGCCCGGATGGTGCGAGCATCGAACGGATAGCGCTGGATTCCGGGATTCACGTGGAACGCTGTACGCTCATTGCCCTGGTGGCCGCGACGAACTATTGCTTCGGGCGTACGAACATATCGGAACAACCTTCGTTGCGGCAGCCATCGAGCTGGCTGAATCCCGCGACGACTGGATTGACCGGATCTCAGGCTTTGCGGAGGCCATGGTCGAACTGTGCTCCGATTCGCGCCTCGGATTCTTCTACAACATCAGCGGACCAAACCTTCTCGGCTTCGCTGCCGGTCGGGGGAGGGGGTCCAGGGCTGCGCTGACCTTCATCGACAATGAGTTGGCCAGAGCGATTAGCGAGGGCGAGATTGATCCTGGAATCGACGTCGAAGGGACGGCCATCCTGCTGACTGGAAGCCTGCGGGAAATGGGTATGGCTGTAGCCCGCAACATGGACTTGGCGGGTGGCCTTCTGGTGGCCTTCAAGCGAATTCTTGCGGGTTTGCGTTCCTCGATATAGGCTTTCGCGTTAGTGCTGGTCCCATCTCTAGGCCTTCTTGATGCGGCTGGTTTGTTCAACCAGTTCTTTCATTGAAGGCCGATGCCCGTGATGGAAGACAATCCCTTCGGGCAGCCCTTGGATTGAGGCCTTGTGATTCGTCACGTCGATGGTGATCCGGTTGTTTGCCATGGGGGCGTTGGTGATATGCAGGTCGCCGTAGGATTTGGGGAGCACGGGATCCATCCAGAGGCCGCCGCGCGCCACATCTGCGTAGTAACCCATTAGGTTCTGGATCAGATGGATGGGGGTTGTCGCCGCCCAGGCTTGCGGCGAGCACGCCGTGGGATATGGCACAGGTTCGTCGAATTGCTCGCGGCTGAATCCGCAGAACAATTCGGGCAGCCGTCCTTCCGAGTACTCGGCCGCCTCTAGCAGTGCAGTGGAGATCCGCTGGGCTTCCGCCACGAAGCCGTACCGCAGGAGGCCCCCTTGGATGATCGCATTGTCGTGGGGCCAGACCGAGCCGTTGTGGTAGCTGGCGGGGTTGTAGGCGCCCATGTCGCTTGCTAGGGTCCGCACGCCCCAGCCACTGAACATTTCCGGGGCCATGAGACGTTCGGCCACCAGCGGAGCCTTGTCCTCATCGATGATGCCGAACGCCAGGCATTGCCCCATATTGGAAGCGCAGGAATCGACTGGGCGCTTGTTGCGGTCAAGCGCGATGGCATAATATCCGCGCTCAGGCAGCCAGAACCTTTCGTTGAACTGCCGCTTCAGCCTTGCAGCGTGGTCCCGGTACTCGGTGGCCACGTCCACCTCACCGGCGTCGTAGGCTAGCCAAGAGCGACCCAGGTACGCGGCGTAGACGTAGGCTTGCACCTCGCACAGCGCTATCGGCGGCTCGGCCATCCGGCCGTCCGCGAAATTGATGCCGTCCCAGGAGTCCTTCCAGCCCTGGTTGATCAGCCCGCGATCATTTAGGCGTTCATATTCGACGAATCCGTCCCCGTCCTTGTCGCCGTAATTTCGGATCCATTCCAGCGCCCGGTCCACATGGGGCATCAGGGCGGCGATGGTATCCGTGGCGAAACCCCAGCGGCTGACTTCACCGAACAGAGCCACAAACAGAGGGGTGGCGTCAACGCTGCCGTAGTAGGCTGACTTGCCTCCCAAGGCCAGTCCGCTGGACACATCGAGCCTGACTTCGTGCAGGATCTTGCCCGGTTCCTCCTCGCTCATCTCATCCACAACGCTGCCTTGGCGGTCGGCGAGCGTCTGGATGGTGCCGAAGGCCAGGGACGGATCTACCGGCATTGCCATGAGGGATGCCCACAGCGAGTCTCTTCCGAACAGTGCCATGAACCATGGCGCGCCGGCAGCCACCACGATCCGGTCCGGGTGGTCAGGATCTTCGATGCGAAGTGCGCCCAGATCATCGTAGCTGCGCCGGAGGGTCCGTTCGATGGAGCGATTGCTCATCTGCAGGACCGGAATCTTCGCCACCCAATCCTGCCGGCGCACGTCGCGGGGAGACATCTCGCCCTCGTCCGAACGAACTAGCGGCGCCACCGCGCCGGCTTCGTCGACCATAGGGACCACGCTCACGGTGGCGCTCCATTGTCCGTGCGAGGGGACAACGGCACGGTACGTCAGGGCCTCCAGTGCGACGTCGGCGCCGCTGGCCGACACGACGACGCCCTTCCGGACGTCCTGCCAGGAGGCTCGGATCGTTAGTGACTCGCCGTCATCCTCGCGGGACTCATCCCAGCGCCGCTGAATCCGTGCCTCCTTTACTTCGAAGAGGTCCGCGAAGTCCACCTCGACTTTAAGGGAAACCGTGCACTCGGCAGGGGCCGCTGAGTGGTTCCAGACGGTGATCTGCTCCAGGATTCCTGCACCTACTTCCCGGAGCCGTTCGACGATCAGCGGGCTGTCCGCGTAGCCGTCCGAGCGGTTTATGCGGCCGAGAAAGAGGGCACGATACGGCTCCTTCGTCTTGGCGGCCAGCGGCTCCAAGCGGCTCGCCATTGACGGTCAGATTCCAGCGGGACAGGATGCGGGTGTCCTCGAAAAAAACCCCGTGCGGGTTTTCAGGCTGGATGTCGCCGTTCGCTGAGGAGATGCAAAAGGATGAGCCCTCCACTAAGGTGACCGTCGCGGGCCCCAGAGGCCCGGCAGCAGTGTCAGCGTTCCATCCAGTCATCCCGGCTCCTTTGTGACACTGATTCCGGATTTTCTGCCATGGACGCTACCTTCGTCACGCTTTGATGCCAGAGGACCTAAGAATCTCAGCGGTATCCGGGGTTGTTCTGTCGCCCTGGGCTGAAAAAGTGACAGCGTCGCCTAGGTTCAGCACTTGACTCACATAGTGAGCTCATGCTCATATTGCAGCAGTGTGACTCAGCTTACAACTGAAACATGAATCCAATGGAGGATTACTCATGGAAGATTGGCAAATACTCAGCATCACCGGGGTGGTGATCGTTGGCATCGTCGTGATGATCCTTCGACTCCGCCTCAATCCGGCAATGTCGCTGGTGATCGGGGCGGCCGTCTTGGGCCTTCTTACCGGTCTGGGGGCGGCGGACACAACGAAAACCTTGATGACCGGATTCGGCGATATCATGACGAAGGTCGGATTGCTCATTGCGTGGGGCGTCCTGATGGGGGCAATCCTCAATGAAATGGGCGCCATCTCGAAACTTGTGGACAAACTGCTTCATGTCTTTGGTCCGAAGGGGGTGCCCTACGCTCTTGGCCTGACTATCGGCACCCTGCTGCAGTCAATTTTCCTTGACGTCCTCCTGGTGATGAGCGCACCGCTGGCACGCAGAATCGCTCCGAAGCTGGGCAAGTACGGCACAGCGAAAATAGCGACCGCCATGGCGATCAGCCTCGAGTGCGGCATTGTGCTCATGGTCCCCGGCGTTGCCACCGTTGCGTTGGCCGGTCTCCTCCAAGTGCCACTGGGCGAAATGCTGATCTTCGGTCTTCTGGTCATCATTCCCACAATCGTCGTGTCGATCATCATCATGAACTTCTTTATTCACCGGGGCCTGTGGAAGACGGAAACCGACGAGGAACAGGCTGTTGCCGAATCCCCGGTATTGGAAGACAGCGACGGGATGGTTGTCCACACGCACTCCCATGCCCATGAGCACGGCGCTTCGGCACAGCCTGAGACGTCGCACTCCGTCGCCCAGAGCACCGGTACCGGGGGCGGGTTGACTTCCAGCAGGGTTGGGCTGCTGCCCCATGACGTGCGCGCTCCCGGAACGAAGACAGCACGCGAACCGGGCCTCCTGGTCATGTTCGGTCCCATGCTTCTCTCCCTGGTGCTGATCGCCTCCGGCGCCTTTCTCAAAATGGCCGGCATCACCACCGAAATCACCGGCTTCCTCTTAACGCCGGTCGTGGCCCTGCTTATCGGCCTCCTGGGAACCAGCCTGGTGGCGCGACTGACCATCGGCACGAAGCGAGTTGAGGCAGCTGTCGCCAACGGCTTTAAGGAGTCCGGCCAGATCCTGATCCTGACCGGCGCCGGTGGCGCTCTCGCTGCAATGGTCGCCACGAGCGGAATGGGCGAAATCGTGGGGAAGTACTTCATTGCATCCTCAGTTGCCCCGCTCCTGGTCGTGTGGGCCATTGCTGCGGTGCTGCATATTGCTGTCGGTTCAGTATCGATTTCGGCCATCACGGCAGCTGGATTGCTCGCCCCGATTGCTCCGGCGCTGGGAATCAACCCCGTCCTCCTGGCACTGGCCGCCGGCGCAGGCTCGCTCTTCGTCGTTCACGTCACTTCCAACACGTTCTGGCTGCTGCAATCCATGCTCGGCCAAACAACCCGCGGGACACTCAAGAGCTGCACCCTGGGGGTCTCCGTCGCCTCCGTCGTCGCACTTGGCTTCACTCTTGTGCTCAGCGTCTTCATCTAAGAAGGAAAAACAAAACAATGACAAATAACCCCACCGTGGCCCCCTTGAAGGGCATTCGCGTTCTGGAACTGGGCAACTACATTGCCGCCCCGACAGCAGGGCGCATGCTGGCCGACTTCGGTGCCGAGGTCATCAAGGTAGAACGGCCACGAACGGGCGATGAACTCAGAAACTGGCGGCTGTACGCCGGGAACACCTCAATGCTGTACCGAACCATCAACCGCAACAAAAAGTCCGTCGTCATTGATCTGCGGACCGAAGAAGGTCGTGACCTTGTCCTGGAACTGGCCGCCGCGTCCGACATCGTGCTGGAAAACTTCCGCCCGGGCACGATGGAGAAATGGGGACTGGGACCGGAAGCGCTCAACGACGCAAATCCGGAACTGATCCTGACCCGCATCTCCGCATTCGGTCAAACCGGCCCCATGGCGGCCCGGCCCGGGTTCGCCGCTGTCGCCGAGGCCTTCGGCGGTTTCCGCGAACTGGTCGGTGACCCTGACCGTCCGCCGGTCAGGGTCGGGGTTTCCATCGGCGACACGATCGCCGGCCTCTACGCGGCCTTTGGGTCGGTCATGTCCCTTTTCGAACGCGAGGTAAAGCGCGGCAAGACCCCATACCCTTGAGCCACAGAATGATGGGCATCGCCCTGAACGAGGCGATGCTTTCAGTCACGGAGTCCCTGATTCCAGACCACACGGCCTTCGGCATCAAGCGCCAGCCGACCGGGGGGCGCATGGAGGGGATCGCCCCGTCCAACGCCTATCTGTGCAGCGACGGAATCCGACGGACGGACCCCGCCCCGCCGGCCCACGACGGCCAGGTAGGACGCCACCAGCAGGAACGCCACCGCCGAGGCCAGGAGCATCACGGCGCCGGCGTGCTCGGCGGCCACGACCCAGTAGAGCCCACCCACCAGGGCGGCGAAGGCGGCGGCGCCGGCGAAGAGCCTCCACTCCACCTTCAAGACGACGCCGCCTGGCGGGCATCGAAGACGGGACGCTCCGACCGGATGACGGGAAGTGAGTGGAAGTTGTGCTCGGGCGGGGGCGACGACGTGGCCCATTCCAACGAGTACCCACCCCACGGATCGTCGCCCGCCGGCGCCCCGCCCTTCCACGTGCGCCACAGGTTCACCAGCAGCACCATCATCGACAGGGCCAGGATGGCGCCCCCGATGCTCGACAGGAGGTTGAGCGACTCCCACCCCGTCTCCGGCCGGTAGTCGGCCACCCGGCGGGGCATACCCCGCAATCCCAGCAGGTGGTGGGGCCAGAACGTGAGGTTGAAGCCGATGAACATCAACCAGAAGCTGAGCTTGCCCAGGCCCTCGTGGAGCAGGCGGCCGGTGACCTTCGGGTACCAGAAGTAGAGGCCGGCGAAGAAGCCGAAGGCCGCCGTGCCGAACAGGACATAGTGCATGTGGGCCACGATGAAATAGGTGTCGTGCACGTGCAGGTCGAACGGCGCCGCCGCGATCATGGGACCGGTGAGCCCGCCGACGAGGAACACCACCAGGAAGCCGATGCTGAACAACATCGGCGTCTCGAAGCTGAGGTGGCCCCGCCACATGGTGGCGATCCAGTTGAAGATCTTCACCCCCGTCGGCACCGCGATGAGCATGGTCATCCCCGAGAAGAACGGCAGGCTCACCGCTCCGGTGGCGAACATGTGGTGGGCCCACACCGACGTCGACAAGGCGGCGATGGCCAGGGTGGCGAGCACGAAGCCCCGGTAGCCGAACAAGGGCTTCCGGCTGAAGACGGGGATGACCTCGGTGACGACCCCGAAGAACGGCAGGGCCACGATGTACACCTCGGGGTGGCCGAAGAACCAGAACAGGTGCTGCCACAGGATGGGGACGCCGCCCTCGGTGGGGGTGAAGAACTGCGCCCCCAGGTGGCGGTCGGCCCACAGCAACGACAGGCCGCTGGTGAGCACCGGGAAGGCCAGGATCACCATCACGCAGACGATGAGCATGTTCCAGGTGAAGATCGGCATGCGGAACATGGTCATGCCCGGCGCCCGCAGGCAGACGATGGTGGTGATCAGGTTGACGGCGGTGAGGATCGTGCCCACGCCCGTGATGATCAGGGCGACGATCCAGAGGTCGGCCCCGGCACCGGGGGAGTGGATGGCGTCGGAGAGGGGGGCGTAGGCCGTCCACCCGAACGCCGGCGCCCCCTGCGAGGTGAGGAACGACGACACCATCATCAGGCCGCCGCCGAGGAACAGCCAGAACGACAGGGCGTTGAGGCGGGGGAAGGCCATGTCGGGGGCGCCGATCTGCAGCGGCACCAGGAAGTTGGCGAACCCGAACGCCATGGGCACCGCGAACAGGAACATCATGATGCTGCCGTGCATGGTGAACAGCTGGTTGTAGGTGTTGGCCGACACCAGGTCCTGCCCCGGCTGGGCCAGCTCGGCCCGCATCAGCAGCGCCAGCACCCCGCCGAGGAGGAAGAACCCGAATGCGCACACCATGTAGAAGACGCCGATGCGCTTGTGGTCGGTCGTGGTCACCCACCCGGCCAGGCCCGACGCCCGGTGGGGCGGCGCCTGATCCGGCGGTCGGTCCGGCGGCGTGGGGGCCCGCTGGGCGGTGACGGTCACGGGCGGCCTCCAGGACCGGCCGGCCCCGCCGGAACCCGGCCCGCCGGAACCCGGCCCGCCGCAACCGGCCCCGCACGAACCGGGCCCAGGGCCTGGCCGCGGGGATCGGAGGATCCTTCCGGGTCGCCGCCGGACTCGCCCTGCCGCTCCTGCTCCTGGCGCCGCTCGCCCAGCCAGCGCTCGAACGCCGGTTGCTCCACCACCTCGACGTCGAAGGTCATGCGGGTGTGGTCGAGGCCGCAGTACTCGGCGCAGTAGCCCGCGTACCGGCCGACCCGGGTGGGCGTGACGTCCATCCGGTTCACCGTGCCCGGCACCAGGTCCTTCTTCTCGAGGAAGGCCGGCACGAAGAAGGAGTGGATGACGTCGGGCGACGCCAGCTCCAGGCGGGTGGTGATCCCGAGGGGGAGGACGAGCGTGGGGGGGGTGTTGGAGTCGCCGAGGACGGTGACGTCGTGCGCCGGGTAGGCGAAGCGCCAGCCCCACTGGAAGGCGGTGACCTCCACCCGCACGCCGGGACTTCCCGACACCCGCGTCACCGGCCGCTGGGCCCGGAGGGTGACGACGAAGAGGGCGATCACGATGAGCAGCGGGATCGCCGTGTAGGCGACCTCCAGCGGGATGTTCTCCCGGGTCTGGGGCGGCAACCCGGCCGGAGACGAGCCGCCGGACCGGCGGCGGCGACGGTCCCGGATGACGGTGATCGCCAGGAGGGTGATCACCACGCCGCCCACGCCGATCCCGGCCGCCATGAGCACCCGCCACAGCCCGAGGACCTCGGAACCCTGGGTCGTCGCCGGGTCGGGGGCGCCGAAGCGCTGGCTGCAGGCCGCCCCGAGGACGGAAGCCCCGGCCGCGACCAGGACGGGCAGGACGGGGCGGGCCGGCTTCCGGGGGGCTCGGGGACCGATGGCCCGGAGTCTAGGACGCCCCTGGACCCGGACGCGGGTGATGGGCTCCGAAGAGCCCATCACCGGCCGGCAACCACCCGAGGGGTCGAGCTGCGGGTGTCTCAGGCGGTGTACTCCGTCGCTGCTGACGGGTTCCAGCAGCCGCTCATCGACGCCCCCCGGTTCTCGGCATCGCCGCCGTAGGAGGCACGCCACTGGTAGGTGCCCGAGGCGGACGGTGCGAACCCGGGCGAGTTGTAGGTGCCGATGCCGTCGACGGTGACGTTGGCGGTGAGGAGGGGGCTCGAGCAGTACCGGTCCCCGGGTGCGAAGAGCACGAATGTCATCGTCCCGCGGGGGTCGTACCCGCTGAGCCTGCCCGTCGCCACGAGAACGCCGTCCACCGGCTCGAGCGCGGCCAGCCGGATGACGTTGCGGGCCTTGGAGACGGTCACGTCGGCCGCCTCGTAGCTGCACGAGGTCTGGCCGGCGGGGAAGTAGTTGGCGTCACCGCTGTAGCTGGTGGTCCACCGGTAGACGCCGGCCTGGGTGGCCAGGTACCGGGCCGAGTTGATCGACGTGCCTGTGACCGCCACGGTCGAGGTGAACATCGGTGACCCGACGCACGTGGTGTCGGCCGGAGCGAACATCCGGAACGTGACCGTGCCGGTCGGCGCCTCCGTCGTGTTCATCAGGTTCACGTTGGCGAAGATCTCGCTGCCCACCGTGGAACCCATGGAGGCGGACGTGACGAGTCGCAGCGAGCTCGCGGCGGCGGCCGGCCGGACGTCGGCGAGGAGGAAGGCCCCGATCAGCACCGTGGCCAGGAGCCCGGCCACCCGCGGCCACCCACGGTGACAATGGCTGGCCGAGCCCATGAGGGCGTGCGCCTCCTGGGAGATGGTGGCCGCCGATGTCACTTCGTCTGAGCTGGTGTTTTCGGGCATGTCGCAAGTTCTCGGTCGGAGTCGGAGAAACCTTGAATGGTTTGTCAAGAGGTCTTTTCGGCCCATTCGGACACGAGGGGCAACCACGGACAGTGGTGGGCGCCCGGCCACCCTGCGTCCACGCGGCGAGGGCGTAGCCGGACAGGGGTGGGCACAACGCACCGTCCATGCAACGTCTGCCGCGGGTGCGTTAGATTCTGCCCGCGGCGGGCGGTCTCGAGTCTCGAGTCGGGCTCGCGACCAGCCGAGGTTCTTCGGGAGGAGCCAGTGCGACACACGAACGCCGGTCGGTATGCGGCCGGTGGCGGGGGAGCTGCCGGGTGAGGCTGGTCGGGAGCTGGCGGGTGCGGCGGGTGCGGGCGGCCGTGACCTGGTTCGTCCGTCACCGGGGCCGGCGCCTCGGCGGGGTCGCAGCGACCGTTGCGCTGATGGCCGCCTCCTTCGCGTTCGCCTCCGGGGAGATCTACGCCGGCAATGCCCTGGCCGCCACGCCCCGACTCACCACCAACGCCTCGCTCTCCACCGAGGTGGGCGGCCAGATCTTCGACCGGGCCACGATCGCCAACGGCGACGCTCCCACCGGAACGCTCGTCTTCAACCTGTTCGGCCCGGGCGACACCGTGTGCGCGGGGGCGATCTTCAGCTCGGCCCCCCTGCCGATCTCCGGCAACGGCGTGTACGAGTCGCCCCGCTACACCACCACCCGAGCCGGCGTGCACCAGTGGGTGGCCACCTACAGCGGCGACGCCAACAACGACGCCGTGACGACCGCCTGCAACGACCCGGCCGAGATGGTGACGGTGAGCAAGGCCCAGACGGTGATCACCACCAACGCGTCGGCGGCGATCGCTGTCGGCGGCACCATCTTCGACGTGGCCCACCTGCGGGGCGGGTTCGGCCCGACCGGACTCATCCGGTTCGAGCTGTGGGGTCCGGCCGATCCGCTGTGCGACGCGGCCCCGCTGTTCACGTCGACGGTGCCGGTGAACGGCAACGCCGACTATTCCTCCGAGAGCTACGCGCCCACCCAGGCGGGCACGTACCGGTGGAAGGCCCGGTACGAGGGCGACGACAACAACCTGGGCGACGGTCCCACCGGCTGCCTCGACCCCAACGAGTCGACCGTCGTGACAGGAGGGTTGATCACCCCGATCCTCACCACGGTCGCCAGCGAGTCGGTGCCCGCCGGCGGCCAGGTCCACGACACCGCCACCCTGAGCGGAGGCCTCCTCCCCGGTGGCTCCATCCGGTTCGACCTCTTCGGCCCCGACGACTCCACCTGTGCGGGCCCGGCGACCTCGTCGACCGTCACCGTCAACGGCAACGGCGAGTACCAGTCGGCGGTGCTGCCCGTCGCCCAACCCGGCGTCTACCGCTTCGTCGCCGCCTACTCCGGTGACGTCGCCCACAACCCGGTGACCACCGCGTGCAACGACCCCGCCGAGTCGGTGGTGGTGACCCCGGGCACGGGCAGCACCACCACCAGCTCCACCACGTCGACCACCACGTCGACCACCACGTCGTCCACCACCTCGACCACCAGCCCGACGACCAGCACCTCGACCACCAGCCCCACCACGTCCACCACCAGCCCGGTGCCCACCAGCTCCACCACGTCCACCACCAGCCCGGTGCCCACCAGCTCCACCACGTCCACCACCAGCCCGGTGCCCACCAGCTCCACCACGTCCACCACCAGCCCGGTGCCCACCAGCTCCACCACGTCCACCACCAGCCCGGTGCCCACCAGCTCCACCACCTCGTCGTCCACCACCTCGTCGACGCCCCCGACGAGCTCCACCACCACCAGCACGCCGACCAGCTCCTCGTCGTCGAGCACCATGCCCCCGACCAGCGTCACCACCACCAGCACCTCGACGACGAGCACGACCTCGCCCACGAACACCTCGACGTCGAGCACGACCTCGTCGACGAGCACCTCGTCGACGAGCACGTCGAGCGTTCCGCCGACGACCACGCCGGGCGGTACCACGGCGCCGAGCACGACGTCCACGACCGCGGCGACGACATCGTCCACCTCGACCACGACGACGACGGTGGTGGCGGTGGCAGCCGGCACGACCACGGTCCCCCCGGGACCCCCGACGGTTTCCGTCGTGCCCCAGACCGTCTCGCCCGGCCAGGACGTGACCGTCTCCGGCAGCGGGTTCCCGCCCGGGGCCCCGGCCGACGTCGTGCTCTTCAGCGACCCGGTGCACCTGGCGACGGTGGTCACCGACGCCGCCGGCCGGTTCCGCGTCGTCGTCAACATCCCGGCCACCACCCCGCCCGGCCCCCACCGCATCGGCGTCGCAGCCCGGGGCAGCGGCGTCCAGGCCGACGCCGGCACTCCTCGTCCTAGGTGCGGCAGCATCGCCGGGTGCGCTCGCGGCGCCCTCCGCGCTCACCCAGCAGGGTCGACTTTCCCGGACCGGGTCCGACGTCACGACCCCCACCGTGGTCGCCGCCGCGCTGCTGGTCATCGGACTGCTGATGGTGGGTGGGCCGGTGGTCCAGGCCCGCCGGAAGAGCGTCGCCCAACAGCCTCCAACGCGTTGATGGATTGGTTGGAATGCCGCCGGCGTCGGCATCCTGTTGGAGTGCCGCGGTGTCCAACATCTCTCCAACGTCCCCCCAACAACGCCAGGACAGCCCCTATGGGTGTCTCTGGCGCAGTTCCCGGGGGCGAATCGCACCGGTCGGGCACCCGGGAATCCCCGTGAATGAATCGGTCCTTCCGATGGGAAAAGGTGCTCTGATAATGTCCTCTGACCATGGGCTTCCGCTACGTGCGTGAGGCACACGGCGCGGTTCGGTTCCTCGAAGCGACGCGATCACCGGCCCGTTTCGACTTCGAACCATCTTGCTGGGGAGTGTGAAGGATGACGTGGGGAAACAGCGCTGACGGTGTCGTCGGGGCAGGACCGCGGCGGCGATTCAACCGGACGAACAGGGTGCCGAGGTGGTTGGCCCTTTCGATCGTGGTGGCCACCGTCGCCGGGATTTTCGTCGGCATCATTTCCCCGGCCCAGGCCGGCGTCGGCTTCGGTGTCAGTCCCCAGCTCACCACCCCGTCGACCGTCGGCGCCATGGGCCTCGACGGGGTCCTCGATATCCAGAACACGTCGTCCAACCCGGACAACGTCGACGAGATCGAACTGACCTCGATAACGCTGGTCCCCGCGTGTGGCGGCGACGCCACCGCCCAGGGCGACTGCCCGGCCGCGTTCGCCGATCCGGGGGTCTTCCAGCTGAGTCCCACGGCCACCGGAGAGGGCGCCTGCGCCGGCACCAACTTCACCGTCACGGTCGTCGACGCCAGCACCGGCAAGGTGTCGTTCAATCCTCAGGGGGGCCCGGTCGTCCTGCAACCCCCCGGTGACCCGGGCGACACGTGCCGGATCCGCTTCACCTTCGACACGCTGAAAGCGCCGACGATCGACGCCGTGCCGGGAACCGCCGGGGTTCAGACGTTCCAGCTGGGGAACGCCCAGGGCTTCAACCGCGTCACGATGCTCAACTCCGGCTTCGTCAACGGCCGCGGGCAGGCCACGGTCCTCGCCGCTGCCAGCAGCATCGTCACCTCGGCCACGCCGACCACCCCCCTCGGCCAGCCCATCACCGACAACGCCACCGTCACCGGCGTCGCCGGCGGTCCCACGCCCACCGGCGATGTCACCTTCACCGTCTACGGTCCCGACGACGCCGCCTGCGCCGGCCCGGTCGTCTTCACCAGCGCCAACCGGCCGTTGACGGCGGTCGCTCCGCCCACGAACCCACCGTCGGCCGAGGCCGACTCCGCTCCCTTCGTACCGACGCTTCCCGGCACCTACCGGTGGGTCGCGCGCTACAACGGCAGCAACGACTACGACCCGGTCACCTCTCTGTGCAACGCAGCCAACGAGAGCTCGCTCGTCACCGGGGCCACCGTCACCACGCAGGCCACGCCCCAGGCCACCGTCGGCGACGACATCATCGACACGGCAACGGTCACCGGCGTCACCAACGGGCCCGTGCCCACCGGCACCGTCACCTTCACCACCTACGGCCCCGACGACGTGAACTGCGCCGGCCCGATCGTCTTCTTCGATGCCAACCGGCCGTTGTCCCCGGCCGCTCCGCCCACGGTGCCTCCTTCGGCCACCGCCGTATCGCTTCCCTTCACCCCGGTCGCCCCCGGCGCCTACCGCTGGATCGCGGCCTACAACGGCGATGCCGTCTATCCCGCCGTCACCAGCGACTGCAACGACGCCGGTGAGACCTCGCTCGTGCTGCGGCCGGTCGCCACGATCACCACCCAGGCCACGCCCAACGTCACCGTCGGCAGCCCGATCCAGGACGTGGCCACCGTCACCGGCGGTGCGGCGCCGGCCCCCACGCCCACCGGCACCGTCACCTTCACCCTCTACGGCCCCGACGACGCCCTGTGCGCCGGCCCGGTCGTCTTCACCAGCGCCAACCGCCCCCTGGGGGGCCCCCCGCCCCCCACCGCCACCTCCCTGGCCTTCACCCCGACCCTCCCAGGCTCCTACCAGTGGATCGCGCGGTACAACGGCGACGCCGCCTACGACCCGGTCGTCAGCGGCTGCGGCGACGCCGGTGAGACTTCGGTGGTCGCCCCCGCCGTGGCCACGATCGCCACCCAGGCCACCCCGAGGGCCCAGCTCGGCCAGCCCATCAATGACACCGCCATCGTCACCGGCGACGCGGCGCCGGCCCCCGCTCCCACCGGCACCGTCACCTTCACCGTCTACGGCCCCGACGACGCCCTCTGCGCCGGCCCGGTCGTCTTCACCAGCGCCACCCGGCCGCTGACGGCGGTCGCGCCGCCCACGGTCCCGCCGACGGCCACCGCCACCTCCGCCGACTTCACCCCGACCCTCCCCGGCTCCTACCGGTGGATCGCGACGTACAACGGCAGCGCCAACTACGACCCGGTCACCAGCGCCTGCGGCGACGCCAACGAGACGTCCGTCGTCGTCGACGCCAGCATCACCACGCAGGCCACGCCCACGGCCACCGTCGGCAGCCCCATCACCGACACGGCCACGGTCACCGGCACCACCGGCGCCCCCGCCCCCACCGGCACCGTCACCTTCACCGCCTACGGGCCGGACGACCTCAACTGCGCCACGGTCGTCTTCACCAGCGCCAACCGACCTCTCACGGCATCCGCCGGCCCACCGCCGCCCCGGTCCACGGCCTTCTCGGCGCCGTTCATGCCGACGGTGGCGGGCACCTACCGGTGGATCGCGAGCTACAGCGGCGATGCCGTCTACGGCCCCGAGACCAGCCTGTGCAACGACGCCAACGAGACCACCGTCGTCACCCGGGCGGTGGCCAACATCACCACCGTCGCCACCCCCACCGCCACCCTCGGCAGCCCGATCCAGGACGTGGCCACCGTCACGGGAGCCCCGGCCCCGGCCCCCGTACCCACCGGCACCGTCACCTTCACCCTCTTCGGCCCCGACAACCTCACCTGCGCCGGCCAGCCGATCTTCACCAGCGCCAACCGGCCCCTGGGCGGTGGCCCACCGCCGATAGCGACGTCGGCGCCGTTCACCCCGACGGCCATCGGCACCTACCGCTGGATCGCCCGCTATAACGGCGACGGCGCCTACCCGCCCGTCACGTCGCTCTGCAACGACGCCAACGAGCAGTCGGTGGTCACCCGGCCGGTGGCGAGGGTCACCACCACGGCGACGCCGGCGGCCACCATCGGCAGCCCGATCCAGGACGTGGCCACTGTCACGGGCCCCGCGGCCCCGGCCCCCGTGCCCACCGGCACCGTCACCTTCACCCTCTTCGGCCCCGACAACCTCACCTGCGCCGGCCAGCCGATCTTCACCAGCGCCACCCGGCCCCTGGGCGGCGGCCCACCGCCCACCGCCACGTCGGCGCCGTTCACACCGACCGCCACCGGCAGCTACCGGTGGATCGCCGCCTACAACGGCGACGCCGTGTACGCCCCGGTCGCGAGCGCCTGCAACGACGCCAATGAGACCTCCCTCATTGGCCCGTCCACCGCCACCATCGTCACCAGCGCCACGCCCTCGGTCACCATCGGCCGCTCGATCGTCGACCAGGCCACGGTCACGGGCGGCCCGGCCCCGGCCCCCGCGCCCACCGGCACCGTCACCTTCACCCTCTTCGGCCCCGACAACCTCACCTGCGCCGGCCAGCCGATCTTCACCAGCGCCAACCGGCCCCTGGGCGGAGGCCCACCGCCGACCGCCACGTCGGCGCCCTTCACCCCGACGGCGGTCGGCAGCTACCGGTGGATCGCCCGCTACAACGGCGACGGCGCCTACCCGGCGGTCACGAGCTCCTGCAACGACGCCAACGAGACGTCGGTGGTCACCCGGTCCGCGGCCACCATCGTCACCAACGCCACGCCCGCGGTCACCGTCGGCGCCCCGATCAGCGACACGGCCACCGTCACCGGCGGCCCGGCTCCGGCGCCGGTTCCCACCGGCACGGTCACCTTCACCCTCTTCGGCCCCGACAACGCCACCTGCACCGGCCCGCCGATCTTCACCAGCGCCAACCGGCCCCTGGGTGGAGGCCCACCGCCGACGGCCACGTCGGCCACCTTCACCCCCACCGCCCCCGGGTCGTACCGGTGGATAGCCCGTTACAACGGTGACGCCGCCTACCCGGCGGTCGTCTCCCTCTGCAACGACGCCAACGAGACCTCGCTGGTCAACCGGCCCATCGCCACCGTCGTCACCCAGGCCTTGAGCCCGGTCAACGTCGGCAACCCGATCACCGACCGGGCCATCGTCACCGGCGGACCCGCCCCCGCGCCCGCGCCGACGGGCACCGTCACCTTCAACCTCTACGGCCCCACCGACACCACCTGCACCCAGCCGCCGATCTTCACCAGCGCCAACCGGCCCCTCGGCGGTGGCCCACCGCCGACCGCGACCTCGGCGCCGTTCACCCCGACCACCGCCGGGTCCTACCGGTGGATCGCGAGATACAACGGTGACGCCGTCTACGCGCCGGTCATCTCGGCCTGCAACGACGCCAACGAGACCTCGGTGGTCGTCCAGGTGCCGGTGGCCATCGCCACCATCGCCACGCCCACCGCCAACGTGGGTGGCACCATGACCGACACGGCCACGGTCACGGGCGGGGCCGCCCCGGCCCCGGCGCCCACCGGTACGGTCACGTTCACCCTCTACGGCCCGACCGACACCACCTGCACCCAGCCGGCGATCTTCACCAGCGCCGACCGTCCGCTGGGCGGCGGCCCACCGCCGACGGCGACGTCCGCCCCCTTCACCCCCACCGCGGTCGGCACCTACCGGTGGATCGCGAGATACAGCGGCGACGCCACCTACCCGGCGGTCACCTCGGCCTGCAACGACGCCAACGAGAACACGGTGGTCACCCAGGCGGCGGCCACGATCGTCACCCAGGCCACGCCGACGGCCACCGTGGGCAGCCCGATCAGCGACACCGCCACGGTCACCGGCACCGCTGGTGCGCCGGCGCCCACCGGCACCGTCACCTTCACCCTCTTCGGTCCGAACAACGCCGACTGCAGCGGGACGCCGATCTTCACCAGCGCCGATCGCCCCCTGGGCGGCGGACCGCCACCCACGGCGACGTCGGCCGCGTTCACCACCACCGCTCCCGGTGCCTACCGCTGGATCGCCCGCTACAACGGTGACGCCACCTACCTGCCCGTCACGTCGGCGTGCAACGACGCCAACGAGACCTCGCAGGTGAACCAGGCATCGGCGTCGATCGTCACCCAGGCGGTCGGACCCGTCACCCTCGGCCGACCGATCTCCGACCGCGCCACCGTCACCGGCTCGCCGGCGTCGGCACCGGTGCCGACGGGGACGGTCACCTTCACCCTCTTCGGCCCCAACAACGCCGCCTGCACCGGGGCGCCCATCTTCACCAGCGCAAACCGTCCGCTGGGTGGCGGGCCACCGCCCACCGCCCTGTCGGAGGAGTTCACCCCCACCGCCGCCGGCACCTACAACTGGGTCGCGGTCTACAACGGCGACGGCAACTACCCGTCGGTCACCAGCCCGTGCGGGGCGCCCAACGAGGCGTCGATCGTCACCAGCTCGCCCACGATCATGGTCGACAAGACGGTCACCCCGGCCACCCTCCCGGAGCCGGGCGGCGACTTCAACTACACGGTGGTCGTCACCAACACGAGCAACGAGGTCCTGACGATCAGGTCCCTCACCGACGACAAGTACGGCGACCTCACCACCCGGGCCAACTCCACCTGCAACACCGCCATCGGCACCGTGCTGCCGGTCGGTGGCACCTACACGTGCAGGTTCACCGCCCCCTTCATGGGCCGGGCCGGGGCCACGCTCACCGACATCGTCACCGTCCGGGGCACCAACCCGAGCGGCGTCGAGGTCACCGACAGTGACGACGCCGTGGTCGGCATCACCGGTGTCGCGCCGGCCATCGCCGTGGTCAAGACGGCCACCCCGCTCACCAGGCCGGAGCCGGGCGGCACCTTCACCTTCGACGTGGTCGTCACCAACACCGGCCCCGAGATCGTCACCATCACCGCCCTCACCGACAACGTCTACGGCAACCTCAACGGAAGGGGCACCTGCGCCATCGGCGCCGTCCTGCCCGCCAACGGGGGCACCTACCGGTGCTCGTTCCCCGGTGACTTCTTCGGCAACGCCGGCGCCAGCCAGACCGACATCGTGACGGTCACCGGCGTCGACGACGACGGCGACCGGGTGACGGCCAGCGACGACGCGGTGGTGCGACTGACGCCGGTCTCGCCCGCCATCGCCGTGGTGAAGACGGCCAACCCGCTCTCCCGGCCCGAGCCGGGCGGCACCTTCACCTTCGACGTGCTCGTCACCAACACCGGCCCCGAGGTCATCACCATCACCTCGCTCACCGACAACATCTACGGCAACCTCAACGGCCGGGGCACCTGCGCCACCGGCGCCGTCCTGCCCGCCAACGGGGGCACCTACCGGTGCTCGTTCCCCGGTGACTTCTTCGGCAACGCCGGCGCCAGCCAGACCGACATCGTGTCGGTCACCGGTGTCGACGACGACGGCGAACGGGTGACAGCCAACGACGACGCGGTGGTGACCCTCACCAACGTGCCGCCCACCGTCACCCTGATCAAGGACGCCGACCCCATCAGCCGGCCCGAGCCGGGTGGTCAGTTCACCTTCCTCATCACGGTGACCAACACCAGCAACGAACCGGTCACCATCACCTCGCTCACCGACGACGTCTACGGCAACCTCAACGGCCGGGGCACCTGCGCCATCGGCGCCGTCCTGCCCGCCAACGGGGGCACCTACCGGTGCTCGTTCACCGCCGAATACCGTGGTCCGGCGGGCTCCAGCCAGGTCGACCGGGTCACCGTCATCGTCGTCGACAACGACAACACCTCGGCCACGGCCACCGACGACGCCCGCATCTCCATCACACCCGTCGGCAGCCCGCCCGTCACCGCCCCGCCGCCTCCGCCGCCGCTGCCCCGCACCGGTAGCGACGTCGGCGGTCCGGCCCAGCTGGCCATGTTCCTCCTCTTCGTCGGCATGCTGATGGTGGCGGCGACGTGGCGGTCGATGGGACCGGGGCTCACCCTGGCGCCGGTTGCCGGTCGTGGTCCGAGGGTCGCCCGCCTCTCCGGCCCGCCGCCCGGGGGACGGGATGGGCGCCGGCTGTTCGGCAGAACCGGGCCGGCCGCGACGACGGCGCCCGGGACGGTGATCGACTGGGCCGTCGACGACCTGCCGTCCCGTCCGCCCGACGTGGCCACCGGCTTCGACGACGACGACGACCCCGACGACGACCCGCCCCCGGGCGGACCGGGCCGGGGTGGCTCCCGACCGCCGGGGCCCCGGCCGCCGGCGGCCGGACCGGGCTCGATCGTCCCCGCGTCGGCCCGGGACACGGGCCGCAGCCAGGCGTCGGAGCGGGTCACCCGTCTGATCTGAGGTCCTCGGGTCGGGGCCGCGCCGGCGGCGGTGGGTAACCTGCCGTCGTGAGGGCGGCCGACCCGTTCGGTACCAAGCCGCGGGAGGCCACGTCCGAGGCCGCCACGTCTGAGGTCGGGCTCGTCGACGGGCTGTTCGCGGTCGACGGTGAGCTGCTCGGGCTGACGTCCCTCGGCGGGGGACACATCCACCAGACCTGGCTCGCCACCTACCGGGGTTCGTCGGGGCGCCCGGTGCGCGTCGTGCTCCAGCGGCTCAACACCGTGGTGTTCACCGAACCCGACCGGATGGCGGACAACGTGGCCCGGGTGGCGGCCCACCTCGACGGCCGGGAGGCCCCCACGGCCGTCCCCGCCATCGGCGGCGGCCCGGTGGCGGTCGACGCCGGCGGCGGGCTGTGGCGGGCCTGGCGCTACGTCGAGGGGCGAACCACGGGCCGGTTCGAGGATCCCGGCCAGGCCCGGGCCGCGGCCGGCGCGGTCGCCCGCCTCGCGGCCCGCCTCGACGATCTGCCCGGGCCACCGCTGGTGGAGCCCATCGCCGGGTTCCACGACTTCTCCCGGCGGGTGGCGGCGTTCGAGACGGAGGTCGCCGACGATCGCGCCGGGCGGGCCTGCTCGTGTGGCGCCGAGATCGACGGCGTACGGCGGGCGGCGTCGCTGGCGGCCGAGCTCGACGTCGCCCGGGACGCCGGTCTCCTACCCGAGCGGCTGGTCCACAACGACGCCAAGGCCGGGAACATCGTCTTCGACGAGGCCGGCCGGCGGGTGCGGGCCGTACTCGACCTCGACACCGTCGCCCCGGGTACGGTCCTGTTCGACGTGGGCGACCTCATCCGCTCGGGCGCAGCCACCGGACCCGAGGACAGCGCCAGGGTGGCAGAGCTCGACGTCGACCTCGACGTCGCCCTCGCCATCGCCGACGGCTACCGGCGGGCCGTCCCGGGCCTGCTGACCGACGGCGAACGCAGCCTGCTCCCGTTGGCCGGGCCCCTGATGGCGTTCGAGGCGGCGATGCGCTTCCTCACCGACCACCTGGCGGGCGACGTCTACTTCCGCGTCGCCTCTCCCGGCCACAACCTGGCCCGGGCCCGCAACCAGCTCCGCCTGGTCGAGCGCCTGGTGGCCATCCGGCCTCGCCTGGCCGAGGCCGCCCAGTGACCGACGTCGTGCTCGACGCGGGAATGGTGGCTCGTACCTACCGCATCGAGGGCGACACGGTCCGCACCGTATCGATCCGGGGCCAGCGGGGTGAGGTGACGGTGGGCGGCCCGGAGTATGCCGTGGTCGTGGACGGCGTGCGCTTCGACGACAGCCAGCTCGTCCTCGACGGCCCGCCCGACCAGGGCGACGGCACCCAGCTCTCGTGGACGGCCGCCACCCCGGATGGGATGGTGCAGGTGAGCGTGGTGGTGGGAGCCAAGCCGGAGGACGGCCTGGTGCGCAAGTGGGTGACCGTCGCCGGCTCGGGACGGCTCGACTGCGTCGAGCTCGAGCTGTGGGAGGGCGTGGCGGTCGAGGGCTTCACGTCGGTCGAGCCCGGACCGCCGCCCAACACCGGCTCGCTCGGGCTGGGCCAGCCGGTGTTCGGCCCGGGGTTCTTCGCCGGCATCGAGCACCCGGGCGCGGAGAACCTGGCCACCGCCGGTGGCTGCCGGTGCTCGATCCCGCTGGGCGTCACCCTCGACGACCACCCGCCCGTGGTCAGCCCCACCGCGGTGCTGGGCACAGGCGACTTCTTCGACTACCTGGAGCGCATCCGTCCCCACGCCGACCGGGTGGTCGTCCTCACCAACAACTGGTACCACCTGGGCTGGCCGGGGACGATGAGCGAGTCCACCGTCACCGAGGAGGTCCTGGGCTTCGGAGGGGTCACCGCCCGCCACGGCCTGGAGATCGACCACTTCTGCCTCGACGACGGGTGGGACGGCGGGTGGGCCGACGGCACCGACCTCGACGACCTGTGGGCCCGCCTCGACCCGCCCCGTTTCCCGGGCGGGCTGGCCGCCCTCGAGAAGGCGTCGGGCCCGGGACGGATGGCCCTCTGGGTCGGCCCTTTCGGCGGCTACGGCGACCGCCAGGTGGCCCGGGTGGCGTGGGCCCGGGGGCGGGGGGGCGAGGTCGACGAGCACGGCCTGCTGTGTGTGGCCGCCGACGCCTACCGCGAGGCCCTCCGCCAGACGCTCACCCGGTGGACGGCGGCCGGCATCCGCTACTGGAAGCTCGACGGCGTCCGCTTCACCTGCTCCGTGGCGGGCCACGGCCACCCCGTGGGCGACGGCGGGCGCACCGCCCAGATGGACCGCTTCCGGCAGCTGCTCACCGACGCCCGGGCCGCCGATCCCGACGTCGTCATCGCCTTCACCAGCGGCTCCAACCCGTCCCCCTGGTGGTTGGCGACGGCCGACTTCCTGTGGCGGGGCGGGCTCGACGACTCGGGTGCCGGCTACCCGGGCCCCCGCCACGATTCGTTCGCCACCTACATCGACGCCCGCCTCCACCTCTACCGCCGGTGCTCGGTGCCGGTGTCGGCCCTGGTGACGTTCAGCGTGGTGGAGTCGGACGCGTGCCGCTACCGCGACGATGACGAGGACATCGTCGACTGGGAGCGCCACTGCTGGCTCATGGTGGGCCGCGGCACCCAGCACCACGACCTGTACCTGGCGCCCGACTCGCTGACGGAACCTGAGTGGGCGGTCCTGGCCCGGACCCTCGCCTGGGCCCGCCAGCACCGCCTGGTGCTCGGCCGCAGCCGCATGGTGCTGGGCGACCCGTCGGCGGGGGAGGTCTACGGGTTCGCGTCCCGCCGCCACGGTGAGGCGGTGCTGTGCCTGCGCAACCCGGCCGCCGACGCCCAGGTGGTGCGGGTCGTACCGGCCGACGTCTTCGGCTTCGACGCCGACACCCCCCTCGACCTGGCCCTGGTCTTCGGCCCCACCCCGCCCCCGACGCCGGTGCTGGCCGGCCGCACCCTCGAGATCGAGCTCGACCCCTTCGAGGTCCTCCTCCTGACCGCCGACTCCACCGGCGACCGCCCCACCCTCCAGGCCGTCTGACTCCGGTCACGTACCGACCCGGGCGGGCTCACGGATGATCCCAGGACCGGACCGGGCCGGGCCGGCCGTCGCCGGTGACTCGCCGTCGCCGTCCCCGCCGCTCGCCGGTGACTCGGCGGTTTCGTGCGTCCGGAGGGCCGTGATTCCGGTCGCGCCGGCCGATTTCGTGGCCCTGCGGATGATCGAAACCCCGGCCACCCGGGGTGGCCCCCCGCGCCGCATGGTTCAGGCGGCGAAGCCGGACGAGGGATCGGCGGCGGCGGCATCGCCGGACGCCGGCCCTGCGGCGGCATCGCCGGACGACGGCTCGGCGGCGGCGTCGACGGCCGGCGTCTGTCCGGCGGCCGCCTCGCCACCGGACGCCCGTCGCCGGCGGACCAGGGGAGGGACGGCGGCGACGAGGGCGGCCACCAGGCTCACGCTGCCACTAATGGCCAGGCCCCACCGGCCGCCCCAACGGCCCGACACCCAGCCCAGGAACGGACCTCCGAGGGGCGTGCTGCCGAGGAACACCAGCCCGTAGAGGGCCATGACGCGACCCCGCATGGCCGGCTCGCAGGCCAGTTGGAGGGTGGTGTTGGCCGTGGCCAGGAAGAGCATGATCGCCACCCCGACCGTGACCAGGACCGCCCCCATCGTCACCGGCGACGGCGCCGCCGCCGACACCAGGGTGAGGGCGCCGAAGGCGGCCCCCGAGCCGATGAGCATGGCGCGGGTGGGCCCCACCCGGCGGGCGGCGGTCAGGGCGCCGAGCAGCGAGCCCAGTGACATGAGCGACGTCAGCCAGCCGTAGAGCGACGCCCCACCCTCGAAGGTGAAGCGGGCCAGCAGGGGCAGGATGACGGTGAAGTTCATCCCGAAGGTGCCGACGACGGCCACCAGCAGGAGGGTCGAGCGCAGGACCGGCGTCGTCCACACGTAGCGCAGGCCGGCCCGGATGGCGCCCGGCCCCCGGTCGGCCCGTTGCTGGGGGAACATCTCGGCCGGCCGCATGGCGCAGAGGGCGACCAGAACCGCCCCGTAGGACGCGGCGTTCACCAGGAACGTGGGGGCGGTGCCGACGGTGGCGATGAGGACCCCGGCCACCGCCGGACCCACCACCCGGCCGGTGTTGAACATGGCGCTGTTGAGCCCGACCGCGTTGGGCACCTCGTCCGGGCCGACCAGCTCGATCACGAACGACTGGCGGGTGGGCATGTCGACCATGAAGACCAACCCGAGCAGGAAGGCGAGGGTGTACACCATCCACAGGGCCACCGCCCCGGTGGCCACCAGCCCGAACATCACCAGGGCCAGCACCATGGGCACCACCTGGGTGAAGAACAGGATCCGCCGCTTGTCGAAGCGGTCGGCCACCAGGCCGCCCCACATCCCGAACAGGAGCATGGGCAGGAACTGCAGGGCGACCGTGACGCCGAGGGCCACGCCGCTGCCCGTCAGGCTGAGGACCAGCCAGTTCTGGGCCACCGTCTGCATCCACGTGCCCGACACCGACACCAGCTGGCCGATCCAGAAGAGCCGGAAGTTGCGCACCCGCAGCGACCGGAAGGTGGTCGTGGTGGCGGCGCGCACGGATACGGGGAGAAGGCTCACGTTACTGAACCAAACTAGGGGGAGACGCCGGGCATTCCGCCCCGATTTCCGAACGGCGCCAGGAGGACCAACGTGAGCCAGCTGACGGACGACGAGATCACTGACGGACTGGCGTCGCTGCCGGGTTGGGAGCGGTCGGGGGACGCGATCGCCAAGGAGTTCCGGTTGGACAACTTCCGCGGCGCGGTGGCCTTCGTCGTCCGGCTGTCCTACGACGCCGAGGCGGCCAACCACCACCCCGACCTCGACATCCGCTGGAACAAGGTGCTGGTGCGCCTGAGCACCCACAGCGAAGGCGGGATCACCGCCAAGGATCTCGACCTGGCCACCGCCATCGAGGCCCTCGACTCGTAGGGCAACCTGCCGAAGCCGTTGACGGGAGCCACTACCGTTCTGCCATGCCCCTGAGCACCGGAATCGTGGGCCCCGTCCCCGACGGGCGCGACGCGGAGGAGTACGACAAGCTGCGGCGACGGGTGCTGTGGGCCATGCCCTACGGCCTCTACGTCCTCGGAACCCGCGCCGGCGACCGCCGCAACGGCATGACGATCAACTGGGTCACCCAGGTGAGCTTCGACCCCAAGATGATCGCGGTGAGCGTGGAGAAGGAGGCCTTCACCCACGAGTTGCTCCTCGAGGGCGGCGTGTTCGCTCTGAGCCTGGTCGACCGGGAGGACCGGGCCATCGTGCGCAAGTTCACCAAGCCGGTCGATGTCGACCTCGAGGCCCGTACCCTCAACGGGTTCGCGTACCACGACGGCCTCTCGGGGGCGCCGGTGCTCGACCAGGCGGTGGCCTTCGTCGACTGCGTGGTCCGCCGGCAGGTCGACGTGGGCGACCACACCCTGTTCCTGGGCGAGGTGGTCGACGCCGGCTTCCAGAAGTCGGAGGACACCGGTGTCCTGCGCATGGAGGACACCCGCATGAACTACGGAGGCTGAACCCCGTCACCGAGCCCCCGCCCCGACCGGCCGGCACCGTCCGGCTGGCCACGTTCAACGTCCTCCACGGCGAGGCACCCGGCGATGGCCCTCGTCTCGACGGCCAGGTCTGCACCGAGCGGCTGGTGGCGGCGTGCGTCTCCCTGGACGCCGACGTCCTGTGCCTCCAGGAGGTCGACCGCCACCAGGCCCGGTCGGGCGGCGTCGACCAGACGGCGGCGATCGCCGAAGCCATGGACGCGGTCGCCTGGCGGTTCGTACCCGCCCTGGTGGGCGAGCCCGGTGCGGTGTGGCGCCCCGCCACCGACGACGACCTCCTGGAGGGCGAGGCCGGCTACGGAGTGTCGCTCGTGTCGCGGCTGCCGGTGCGGGCGTGGCACGTCGTCCGTCTGGCCCCGGCCAAGGTCCGCTCGCCGGTGTACGTCCCCGGCGGGGGACTGATCCTGCTCGACGACGAGCCCCGGGTGGGATTGGCGGCCGAGGTGGAACTGCCCGGCCGGGCCGCGAACCGGTTGGCCGGCGCCGGCACACTTCTCGTCGCGACGACGCACCTGTCGTTCGTCCCCGGCTGGAACCTGGCGCAACTCCGGCGCCTCACCCGGGCCCTGGCCGCGCTGGCCGACGACTGCGTCCTCCTCGGCGACCTCAACGTCCCCAACCCGTTCGCCCGGGCGCCGGGCGGGTGGACGGCGCTGGTCCGGGCCAAGACGTTTCCCGCGCCGACCCCTTCGATGCAGATCGACCACGTCCTGGGCCGGGGCACGCTGCCGCCGGTCGTGGCGGGCGAGGCCCACCTCCTTCCGCTTTCCGACCACCGGGCACTCACGGTCGACCTCGCCGTCGCCCGATGACGGGCCGGTTCGGTGCGAAGATGAGGGCATGAACCCCGCCGAGGTCGACATCGAGCAGCTGGAGAAGGCGCAGGCCGAGGGCACCCCCCTGGTCGACGTCCGCGAGCCGGACGAGTACGTGGCCGGCCACGTCCCGGGGGCTGTCCTCCTGCCCATGAGCGAGATCGCGGAGCGGGTCGACGAGGTGCCGGCCGACGGGCAGGTGTACGTGATCTGTCACCTGGGCGGGCGCAGCCTCAAGGTGGTCACCTGGCTACGCCAGCAGGGCATCGACGCCTGGTCGGTGGAGGGCGGCACCAAGGCCTGGGCCGACAGCGGCCGGGAGATCCTCACCGGTCCACCCGGCTGACGACGAAGCAGCCCATTATTGTCAGGATGACGAGAACTTCGGGCGCCTCTCTGCGACCGAAACGGGCCCCGACGTCCCGCCTTGTCGTGGGGGACGGCGCCCCGCCGCCCGCGGTCAGCCCTCGGGTTGGGGGCGGAGGTCGATCCGCAGCACGAGGACGCCGTCCTCCATGGTTCCGGTGGCGTCGCCCAGCATGGCGTAGTCCATGTAGTCGACCTGCATGCGCTGGATGAAGCGCTTGCGGTCGTCGCCTTCCAGGGGAGGGACGCCACGCTTGCGCACGGCGGCCGCCCGCTCCTTGAAACGGGCCACCATGGCTTCGACGTCGAGGTCCTCGGGCATCCCCGCCACCGTAGCCATTGGTGGGGCTAGCGAGGCGACCGGCGGTACAGTGGATCGGTCCCAGTTAGCGAAAGTCGGGAGCACCAACGTGAAAAAGGGACGCCACCGGCGCTTCGAGGAGGCGCGGGCACTCAAGCGCACGGTCGAGGTCGTCGTCGAGCCGTGTGCCGAGTGCGGAGCGGCCCCCGACGCGGAGCACGCCAGCTGGTGCCTGGCCACCGAGGACCTCGAGTCCGACAGAGACGGCGACGGTGAGGGCGGCGGGGAAGACGGCAGCGGCGGGGCCGGGCCGGAGATCCGGTAGCCCGTCAGCGTACGGCGGGATGGGGGAGGGGCACGGTGCCGCCCGCCCGTAGGTCGAGGTAGGCGGCCAGGCGTCGGTAGACGGCGTCGCCCGTCATCGCCGCCAGCTCGGCCGCCATGGAGCGGTGGAGCGGCTCCGACCCGGCGTAGGCCTCCCGGGCCTCGGTGCACCACCAGTGGAACTCGGCCCCGCCCCCGCCCCATCCCGTCCGGCCCCACTCGCCGATGGTGGACGTGACGTGGCCGTCGCCGTCCTCGTGGTCGTCGCGCTTCAGGGGGAGCTGCCAGCACACGTCGGGCTTGTAGTCGATGGGTCGCTCGCCCCGCTTGACCGCCGCGATGTGGAGGGCGCACCCCACGCCCCCCTCGAACCCGGGCCGGTTGAGGAACAGGCACGCATCCTTCACCATCCTGGTCACCTGGGGCTCGGCGGGGGACTTCTCGAGTATCCCGTGCTTCACGCCCTCCGCCCGGAACTGCCACTCGTCGGCGCCCAGCGTGGCCGCCACCGCCGCCACCCGGTCGACGTCGTCCTGGTCGACGAAATGGGCGCCGTAGGAGCAGCAGCCCTGCTCCTTCTCGGGGGCCGGCCCGGTGAGCACGCCCTGGCATCCCCGGCCGTAGATGCACGACCACCGGCTCAGGAGGAACGTCACGTCGAAGACCCACGTGCGGCACTCGTCGTCGTCCTCGAACGACACCCACTCCCGGTCGGGAGGAGGCCGTAGGACCGTCAGGCCCTTCAGGCACGTCAGGCATCGGCTCCGGCGCCGCGCCAGGCCGACGGGTCGAGCCGGCCCAGCTCGCCCCACAGCTCACCCGCCGCCAGCAGGCCCTTCCAGAACTGGTCGAGCACCATGCGCTCGTTGGGGGCGTGGAACCGGTCGTCGGGCAGGGCCACGCCCAGGTAGAGGACGGGCACGTCGAGCACCCGGCCCAGGGCCTCCTCCGGCCCGCTGCCGCCCATGCGGGTGAAGAGCGGCTCCTTGCCCCAGACCCGGGCCACGGACCGGCAGAGGGCGCCCATGGCCGGATGCCCGACCGGCGTGAGGGCCGGCGCCACGCCACCCTCGGGCGTGACCGTCACCTCGACCCCGTCGGGCACGGCGGCTGCCAGCCACGCCTCGAAGGCGGCCGTCACCGCCGACGGCGTCTGGTCGGGGACGAGCCGGAAGGTCACCTTGAACCGCCCCTGGGCGGGCACGATGGTCTTGATGCCGTCGCCGTCATAGCCGCTGCCGATGCCGACCACCTCGCACGTGGGACGGGTCCAGATGCGCTCGAGCAGCGAGCGGCCGGCCTCGCCCTCCAGCCGCCCGACGCCGGCCATGCGCCGCCAGGCGTCCTCGTCGAGCGGGATCGTGGCCAGCGACGCTTCCTCGGCCGGGGTGAGGGCCCGCACGGCGTCGTAGAAACCGGGGACGGCCACCCGTCCGTCGTCGTCGTGGAGCGAGGCCACCAGGCGGGCCACGAGGTGGGCCGAGTTGGGCACCGCACCGCCGAACAGGCCCGAGTGCAGGTCCATGGCCGCGGTGCGCACGTGGACGTCGAACGCCACCAGGCCCCGCATCCCCACACACACCGACGGGACGTCGGGGGCCCACATGTCGGTGTCGGAGACGACGGCGACGTCGCACGCCAGCCGCTGCCGCTCCCGCACCAGGAGGTCCTCGAAGTGGGGGCTGCCGACCTCCTCCTCCCCCTCGACCAGGAACTTCACGTTCACCGGGAGCCGGCCGTCGGCGGCCAGCAGGCCCCGGACCGCCTCGAGCTGGTAGAGGACCTGGCCCTTGTCGTCGATCGCCCCCCGGGCCCGGCACTCGGGACCGTGCGGGCCGTCGGCCACGACCGGCTCGAACGGGGGCGAACGCCACTCGTCGAGCGGGTCGACGGGCTGGACGTCGTGGTGGCCGTAGACCAGGGCGGTGGGCGCGTCCGGTCCCGCGGCCAGGAGGTCGCCGTAGACGGAGGGTCCGCCGGCCGTCTCGAGGATCTCGACGTGCTCGAGGCCGGCCCCGGCCATCAGCTCGGCCGTCACCTCCGCCGACCGGCGCACGTCGGCCGCGTGCGCCGGCTGGGCCGAGATCGACGGCACCCGCAGCCAGCGGAAGAGATCGGCGAGGATGCGCTCGCGCTCGGACTCGACCCATCCGGCCAGGCGCGGCTCCCCATCCACCGGTCCCACGCTACCGGCCCGATCCACGATCGCGTTCCTTGCCCGACGCGGCGCCGGGGAGCGGCGGGCAGCGGCCGGCCCTACGCTTGGCGGGTGCCTGCGGGGAGCGTCGACGAGGTCCGGGCCCGGCTGGAGTCGATCGCCGAGGAGCTGGCCGACCTCGCCCTCGACCGGCTGCGGGAGGCGGTCGCCGCCGGCGCCGGGAAGACCTCGGAGGCGGAGCGGCTCATCAGCCGGGCCCGCCGGTCGGTGGAGAAGGCGGCCGTCCTCCTCGGCCATGTCGACCAGCCGGGGGGGTGACGGCCGCCCCGGGGATGCGGCTCAGGGGTCGACGCGGCGGCCGAGCAGGCAGAACTCGTTGTCTTCGGGGTCGGCGAGCACGATCCAGGGAGCATCTCCCTGGCCGACGTCGACCGGGCGGGCGCCCAGGGCGAGCAGGCGCTCCAGCTCCTCGGCCTGGTCGCAGCCGGATGGGCAGACGTCGAGGTGCAGGCGGTTCTTCACCGTCTTGGGCTCGTCCACCGCAGCGAAGACGAGGAGCGGGTCGGGGGACACGTGGTCGCCGGTCGACGACAGCCAGACGAGCCCATCCTCCTCCTCGGTCAGGGTCCAGCCGAGCACCTCGGCCCAGAACCCGGCGACCCGGCGCGGGTCCCGGCAGTCGATGACGATCTCCATGAGCGCGCTTGCCATGCGGAAATCCCATCACATCCGGCACCCGGGCGTCGTACCGATCGGCGCTCGCGTAGGTTCTGGCATCGAGAACCGGACTCCGAGGACAGGAGGGGTGTGACGTGAACCAGAACCCGGCGCACGCCCTCCGGGGCCTCGATGACGCCCTCTCCGCCCTGGCCCAGACCCTCTACGAGGCCGAGAACACCCCCGACCTGGTCTTCGTCAAGGCCCAGGCCGACGCCGGGGGCCCGTCGTCGCCCGCGGCGACGCAGGTCGTCACCCAGCTGGCCGGGCTGTGGGAGCGCTACCCGCTGGCCAAGGACGTGGTGGAGCGGTTGGGGACGGCGGTCGCGGCCGGCGACCACGCCACCGTGGCCCACCTCCTCGGACCCGACGCGGTCACCCTGGCCGACGGCACCACCATGTTCGTCGGGGCGCTGATCGACGACCTGCGGGCCCGGGCCGAGGTTGTCGTCCGGGAGGCGGGGCGGCTCGCCAGCGCGGCGCGCGCCGCGCTGGCCCGCCTCGACGGCGCGACGTCCGATCTCCAGGATCTCGTGGCCCGGGCGGGACAGGTGGGAGCGACCGACGACGTCGAGCTGGCGGCCGCCGGCGACGCCCTCCGGCAGGCGTCGGCGTCCCTGGCCGCCGACCCCACCCGTGACGAGCCCCTCGTCGCCCTCGATCGGGCCCTGGCCGCCGCCTCCCGGCGGGTGCAGGATCTGGAACGGGCGCGGGACGAGTTCCCCCGCTCCCTCGCCGCCGCCCGGTCGGAGCTCGACGAGCTTCGCCGCCTGGTCGCCGCGGGGGCCGACTCCGCCGCCGTGGCCCGGGCCAAGATCGCCGGCGCGGGCGGGCTGCTCGAGCCCCTCGACGCAACGTTCCTCGACGGGTCGGCCGGCGGCACACCAGGGACGGGCAGCCGCCCGGGCGGCGACGGGCCGCTCGGTCCGTGGCTGGCCCGGATCGAGGCCGAGTCCCAGGCCGGCGGTTGGGAGTCGGCCGCCACCGACCTCGACCGCTGGCGGCGCAGCGCCGGTCGCTGGCTGGTCGACGCCCGCCGGGTGGCCACCGCCAACGGGGCCGCGATCGCCCGCCGCAACGAGCTGCGGGGCCTGCTGCAGGCCTTCCGGGCCAAGTCCCTCGCGTTGGGGCGGGCCGAGGACCCCGACCTGGTCGGCCGGCACGACGCCGCCGAGCAGGCGCTCTACGTCGCCCCGTGCGACCTGTCCCGGGCCGAGGCGCTGGTGGACGACTACGTGCAGGCCGTGAACGCGGCGATGCCGGGACGACGCCGGTGACCCCCGCCGCCGCCCGCCCGTGCGCCGAGCCCGGCTGCACCGGCGAGATCGCCGCCGACGGCTACTGCGACACGTGCGGGGCCAAGGCCCGTCCCGCGGCCCGGCGCCCGCCCGCCAACCGGGCGGCCGCCCCGAGCCCCGCCCGGGCCGGAGCGACCCACGGCGACGGCGACGGCGGCGGCGACGGGCCCGACGGCGGTGCGGGAGCCCAGCCCGGCCCGGGCCGGCGGGGCCTGCCGTTCTCCACCCCGGGCGGCGTCGACGCCGGCACCGGGACGAGGGGCTCCCACGTCAGCGGCTCGGCCCGGTTCCCGGGCTCCCGCCGCCAGAACCGGGCCACCCGCGCCACCGCCAGCCGGCGCACGGCCATCGGGGCGGGCCTGGTCGACGTCCCCCCCGCGGCGCGCGTCGACCCCGGCGCCGTCGTCCTCAAGGACCCCACCGTCGCCGAGAACAAGCGCTTCTGCTCCAACTGCGGCGCCCCCGTCGGTCGGTCCCGGGACGGCACCCCCGGGCGCACGTCCGGGTTCTGCCCCGCCTGCCGGAACCCGTTCGACTTCGTTCCCAAGCTGCGCCGGGGCGAGATCGTGGGGCGCCAGTACGAGGTCATGGGCTGCCTGGCCCACGGCGGCCTCGGCTGGATCTACCTGGCCCGGGACAAGGCGGTGAACGACCGGTGGGTGGTGCTCAAGGGCCTGCTCGACTCCGGTGACCAGGCGGCCATGGCCGTCGCCGTCGCCGAGCGCCGGTTCCTGGCCGAGCTCGACCACCCCGCCATCGTCGTCATCTACAACTTCGTCACCGACCGCGGCGCGGGGTACATCGTGATGGAGTACATCGGCGGTCAGTCCCTCAAGCAGAAGCTGGCCGGCCGGCGGGCGGCCAACGGCGGCGACCCCGACCCGCTGCCCGTCGACCAGGCCATCGCCTTCGTGCTGGCCATCGTCCCCGCCTTCACCTACCTCCACGGGCGGGGCCTGCTGTACTGCGACTTCAAGCCCGACAACCTCATCCAGGTGGGCGACGAGGTGCGGCTCATCGACCTGGGTGCCGTCCGGCGGGTCGACGACACGACCTCGGCGGTGTACGGCACGGTCGGCTTCCAGGCCCCCGAGGTCGGCGACATCGGCCCCTCGGTGGCGTCCGACGTCTACACCATCGGCCGCACCCTGGCCGTGCTCACCCTCGACTTCCGGGGCTACCAGACCAAGCTCCAGCACGCGATCCCCGATCCCGCCGATCACCCGGTGCTGGCGCAGAACGACTCCTTCCACCGGCTCCTCCTGAAGGCCACCGCCGTCCATCCCGACGACCGGTTCCAGAGCGTGGCCGAGCTGGGGGAGCAGATGGTCGGTGTCCTCCGGGAGTACGTCGCCCTCGCCACCGGGCGGCCCCAGGCGGTGCCGTCCTCCGTCTTCGGGCCGGTTCCCGATGACGCCGGCGGCGACGAGGCGACGTCGGTGGCCGGCGGGCTGCCACCCCTCGCCATCGACGCCTCCGACGCAGCCGCCGCCTTCCTGGCCAACGTCGGCGCGGGAGCGCCGGAGGGCGTCGTGCGCGACATCGACACCGCCGTCGCCCTGAGCCAGGTTCCGGCCACGGTGGAGGTCCGCCTCCGGCGGGCGCGGGCCCTGATCGACCTGGGCGACCACGCCGCGGCCCGGGCCGAGCTCGACCGGGTGGAGGAGGACGACCCGTGGGAGTGGCGGGCGGTCTGGCTGCGGGGCGTCAGCGCCCTGGCCCGGCAGGAGTACAAGCCTGCGGCGGACGCCTTCGACCGCTGCCGGTCGGAGGTGCCGGGCGAGCTGGCGCCCAAGCTGGCGGCGGCCGCCGCGGCCGAAGGCGCCGGCGACCTGGGCACCGCCGCCGCCCTCTACCAGGTCGTGGTGTCCGTCGACCCCGGCTACGTGAGCGCGGCCCGGGGCCTGGCCCGGTGCCGGGCGGCGGCGGGTGACGTCGCCGGGTCACTGGCCGCCTACGACCACATCCCCGCCACCCACCGGGCCCACGCGGTGGCCCAGGTGGAGGCGGTGCGCACCCTGGTCGCGGCCGGTCACTTCGTCGACGCGTCGGGCCGGCTGGGCGCCCTGCCCGTCGACCCCCGGCGCCGGGCCGAGATGGAGGTCGAGCTGTTCGAGTCCGCCCTGGCGGCGTTGGCCGCGGGCCGCCTGGCCCCGACCCAGGGCGACCGCCTGGCCGGACGCCGGATGGACGAGCGGGGCCTGCGCCGGGGCGCCGAGGAAGCGCTCCGGCGGATGGCGCGCCTCACCCCCGACGACGCCCAACGCACGGCCATCGTCGACCGGGCCAACCGGATCCGTCCCCTCACCGTCCTGTGACGAGCGCCGTCCCCGACCCGCTCGAGCCCGTCGAGCCCACGCCGCCGGTCGATCCGCTCGAGCCCGGCGAGCCCGTCGAGCCCGCGCCGCCGGAGGCGGGCGTCGATCGACCCGGCGCCGCGCCGCCCGAGGCCGCGCCCGCCGAGGTCGTGCCCGCCGCCGCCTCCCTCGCCTGCCCGGCCTGCGCCGAGCCCTTCGCCCCGGGGGACGTCTTCTGCGAGGCCTGCGGGGCCGACCTCCCGCCGACGACCGCCCCCGCCGGGGCCACCGATCCGGCCGGTGACCATCCGGACGACGACGATCCGGACGACGGGGGACTCTCGCTCCCCACGGAATCGTCGTTCGCCGCTCCGTGCGCGTCGTGCGGGGCCGCCGGCGTCGAGATCGTCGAGGGCTACTGCGGTGTCTGCGGGATCAAGCAGCCCGCGCCTCGCGACCACATGGAGGCGGTCGACGTCGGCCTGGCGGCCGTCACCGACCGGGGCCGGCGCCACCACCGCAACGAGGACGCGTTCGCCATGGCGATCACTCCCGACGGACGGGTGCTGGCCGTGGTGTGCGACGGCGTCTCCACCACCGTCAACCCCGACGTCGCGTCCCAGGCCGCGTGCGACGCCGCCCTCGCCGTCCTCCTGGCCGGCGGCGCCCTGCCCGCCGCCTACGCCGCCGCCCGGGCCGCCGTCCTCCAGGTGGAGTGGGTCCCCGACCCCAAGCTGGGGGCACCGTCGTGCACGTTCCTGGCCGCGATCGTCGACGGTGCCGAGGTGGCCCTGGCCACCCTCGGCGACTGCCGGTCGATGTGGCTGCCCGAGGTGGGCGAGCCCGAGACGCTCACCCAGGACGACTCCTGGGCCGCCGAGGTGATCCTCGCCGGCGCCAAGACGGCCGAGGAGGCCTATGCCGACCGCCGGGCCCACGTGATCACCCGGTGGCTGGGCGCCGACGCCGATCCCGAGTGGGAGTCCCGAACGTCGTCGTTCACCGCACCCGGGCCGGGACGCCTCCTGCTCTGTTCCGACGGCCTGTGGAACTACGCCGAGACCGCGCCCGCCGTGGCCGCGGCCGCGGCGGGGGAGCCGGCCGACCTCCTCGCCACCTCCCGGCGCCTGGTCGACTTCGCCAACGCCAGGGGCGGCAGCGACAACATCACCGTGGTTCTCGTCGACATGCCCCGAAACCATGTCGAAAGCACCCGAATCGAAAGCTCGAAAGGACCGACCGCATGAGCTTCTCCGCGTCCGTGTACCAGAACGAGTTCCTGCCGGACGGGGCCACCGAGGTCAACGCGGTGGTCACCGTCACCGGGGAGGACGCCCAGGCCGGGCCGTCGGGCACGGCGAAGGCGGTGGTGCTGATCGTCGACACCAGCGGCTCCATGGAGGTCCCCGGCACCAAGATCCGGGCCGCCCGCCGGGCCGCCGCCACCGCCATCAGCCTGCTGCCCGACGGCACCCTGTTCGCCCTGGTGGCGGGTACCGAGCACGGACGGTTGGCCTACCCGCCCGAGGGCGGCCTGGTGGCGGCCGACGCCCGCACCCGGGAGGACGGCGCCGAGGCGGCCCAGCACCTGCGGGCGGGGGGCGGGACCGCCATGTCGACGTGGCTCGATCGCACGACGGAACTGCTCCAGCCCCACCCCGAGGCCATCCGCGTGGCCTACCTGCTCACCGACGGGATCAACCAGGGCGAGACGAGGGACGACCTCGACGCGGGCATCGCCCGGGCGTCCGGAGTCTTCCAGTGCGACACGCGGGGCGTGGGCGCCGACTGGGAGGTGGCCGAGCTGCGCCACATCGCCTCCGCCCTGCTGGGCGAGGTCGACATCATCAAGGAGCCCGACCAGATGGACGACGACTTCCAGGCCTTCCTCGAACGGGCCCTCGGCAAGTCGGTGGCCGACGTCCGCCTCCGGATGTGGACGCCGAAGGGCTCCACCATCCGCTTCGTCCGCCAGGTGGCGCCCACCGTCGAGGACATCACCGCCAAGGCCGTCCCCGTCAACGCCCTCACCAACGACTTTCCCACGGGAGCGTGGTCGGGGGACGAGAGCCGCGACTACCACGTGTGCGTCGACGTGGTGCCGGCCGCCGTGGGCGACGAGCGGCTGGCGGCGCGGATCAGCCTCATGGTCGGGGACGATCCCGTGTCCCAGGGCCTGGTGCGGGCGGTGTGGACCGACGACGAGGCCCTGTCGACCAGGATCAACTCCCAGGTCGCCCACTACACCGGGCAGGCCGAGCTGGCCCAGGCCATCCAGGAGGGGCTCCAGGCCCGCAAGGACGGCGACATCGACACCGCCACCGTCAAGCTGGGCCGGGCGGTGCAGCTGGCGACGCAATCGGGTAACGAGGGGACGGTGAAGCTGCTGAAAAAGGTCGTCGAGGTGGAGGACGCCGACGCCGGCACCGTCCGGGTGCGCCGCGACGTCGAGGCCCTCGACGAGATGGAGCTCGACACCCGGTCCACCCGCACCGTGCGGGTGCAGAAGGGCGCACCCACCCCGCCCGCCCAGACCCCGCCCGCCCAAACCGCCGAAACCCCGTACGGAGGAGCCAACCAGTCATGAGCACGACCTACCCGTGCGGCATCTGCGGTTCGGAGTCGGCCACCAGCGACTACTGCGACGTGTGCGGCGCCGCCATCGCCGACCCGGCGGCGGCGGCCTCGGCGGCCTCCCCGCCGCCACCCGCCACCCCGCCCGCCGACCTGACCGGGATCTCGCCCGCCGCGCCGGGCGCCGACCCCGCCGCCGGCCCTCCCGGCGCGCCGGCGGGCCCCCCCGGCGACACCTGCTATTTCTGCGGTGCCCCCCGCGACTCCGCCGACGTGTTCTGCGAGGTGTGCGGCCTCGACTTCGTCAGTGGCCGGATGCCCGACCGTCCCGACCCCACGCCCGTCCCCCCCGCCGGCATGCCTCTGTCGCCCGGCGCGTTGGGTACGCCGGCTCCCACCGGGTGGACCGCCGTCGTGGGCGCCGACCGGGCGTTCTTCGACAGCAACGTGACCGCAGGCGTCGTCGCCTTCCCCGACGCCATCACCCCCCGGGAGGTGCCGCTGGCCGGCGACCAGATCTCGATCGGCCGCCGGAGCGAGTCCAAGGGCTACTTCCCCGACATCGACCTGTCCTCGCCGGTCGACGATCCGGCCGTCTCCCGCCACCACGCCACCCTCGAGCGCCAGGCCGACGGCTCGTGGGCCGTGCTCGACTCGTCGTCCACCAACGGCACCTGGCTCAACGACGAGGACGAACCCCTCGCCCGGGGCGTCCTCCGGGCCCTCCACGACGGCGACCGCCTCCTCCTGGGCGCGTTCAGCTGCATCACCATCCGCAACGACCTCCCGGCGCCGACGACCGTCGATCCCGCTCCGTGACCCCGGGCGAGGGCACTCCCGGCCCACCGGGTGCTCGACCCTCGCAATGGGCGACGCTCAGCCGGCCATGATCGTCGCCGCGAGGGCCATCCGTTGGTCCTTTCCCCAGGGCGGTCCCAGCGTTGCCCGGGGGCCACGGAGCACCTCGTCGGCGCGCTCGCCGAGGACGCGCACCGCCTGCCGCTCGACATCCTTGGCGTCGTAGAAACGGACGTCCCAGCCGCGCTCTCGGGCGCACTCCGCCAGCACCTGGCGGTACATGACGGAGTCGGCCCGGGCCTCGTAGGGTGCGCGACGGAGGACCGCGATCTCGTCGGGAAAGTCCACCGGCCATGCTCGCAGCGACATCGACACGATCGTTTCCGTCACCGCGGTTGCCAGCTCGTCCAGCGAGGCCGACGTCGCCCTCGTGGCCGACGCCCGCACCTTCGCGACCATCGCCGCCGCTGTCGTCGTCGTCGAGATGCTTGCCTTCGTGGTGGATCGGTGCCGCCGGCATGCCGGGTTCGATAAGTCCGATCCGCCGGCGGTCCACAACCGCGTAGGCGTCGGATGCGGTCACCGCCACGGCCCAGCCGAAATGATGAGCGATGCCCACGCGCACCCCGTCGAGTATCCGCGTCGCACGCCCACGCGGTCAACGTGTTGCCCCATAATCAAGGTCGACCCGCGCAAGAAACCCCAACACACCCAAGGGCCGACCCGCACACCGAGAAGGCCCATTTTTCCGGAGAGGAAGGTCCCATGACCACACGTCACTGGCTCAATCGTGGCGGCGCACTGGCGGCAGGCATCGCGATGGTCATCGGTGCCGCGTCGACCCAGGCAGTCGCCGACCCCGCGCCCCCCGAGCCCCCTCCGGTCGTCGTCGACCCGGCACCCGACGCCGGCACGCAGGTCGTCGGTGGAACCCCCGCCGCCAAGGGTGAGTTCCCGTGGATGATCCGACTCTCCATGGGCTGCGGCGGCACCCTGATCCGGCCGAACATCGTGCTGACCGCGGCGCACTGCGTCGCCGCGACCGGCGCCAACACCACCATCACCGCCACGGGAGGCGCGGTCGACCTGCAGGACCCGACCCGCGTCGCCATCCGGTCCAACTTCGTGCACCGGGCGCCCGGCTACAACGGTGTCGGCAAGGACTGGGCCCTGGTCCGCCTGCAGTCCAACTTCAACCTGCCGCTGATGAAGATCGCCACCACAACCGCGTTCAACAGCGGCACGTTCACCGTGGCCGGCTGGGGTTCGACCGCCGAGGGCGGCGCCCAGCAGCGCTACCTGCGCAAGGCCGACGTGCCGTTCATCAGCGACATCCAGTGCCGCTCGGCCTACCCCGAGCTGGTGTCCGCCGAGGAGATCTGCGCCGGGAAATGGACCAGCGGCGGCGTCGACACCTGCCAGGGCGACTCCGGTGGCCCGATGTTCCGGCGGGACAGCACCAACGCGTGGATCCAGGTCGGCATCACCAGCTGGGGCAACGGTTGCGCGCGAGCGGCCAACCCCGGCGTCTACACCGAGGTCAGCACGTTCGGTGCGGCGATCAACACCACCGCCAACAGCCTCGTCAGCCAGCCACCGGTGCCGGGCGTGGCGTTCGAGAACACCGCCGACGTGTCGATCACGGACTACATGACGGTGAACAGCCCAATCACGGTGTCCGGCGTGAACCGCAACGCGCTCGCCAACAGCACCGTCGAGGTGCACATCGTGCACACCTACCGGGGTGACCTGGTCGTTGATCTGGTGGCTCCGGACGGGTCGGTCTACAGCCTGCTCAACCGCTCCGGCGGGTCGGCGGACAACGTGGACCAGTCGTTCACGGTCAACCTGTCCGCCGAGGTTGCCAACGGCAAGTGGAACCTGCGGGTGCGTGACGCGGCGGGCGGCGACGTCGGGCGCATCGACCGATGGAAGCTCACCCTCTGACCGGCGCTCGCCCGAGGAGGCCACTTCGTCGACCGGAGGTGGCCTGGTCCGTCTGACCCGCTATTCGAGGGCGTGGCGGACGAGAACGGGGGGTTCACGGCCGGCCAGCAGCCAACCGGCTGTGGCTGCCACCAGTGGGAGGCCGACGAGGGTGACGTCGAGGTGGAGGTAGGGCACCCGGGCCAGCCGGTCGAGCTCGTGGAAGTACCCGGCCGCCACGGCGACATAGGCGGCGGCGATTCCGAGCACCGCCCCGAGCAGGGCCAGGGCGCCGGCGGTGACGGCGGTCAGGGTGCGGCGGGTGGTGCTGGTGGCGCCCGTCGCGGCGAGGGTCTGCAGGTCGCGGCCGGCCTCGCTGCGGATCAGGCCCACGGTCATGGCCAGGATGCAGAGGGCCAGGAGCATCCCGCCGGCGGTCGCGCCCGAGCGGGTCGTGGCCAGATCGTCCTGGTCGTTCCTCGCTTCGATGGTGAGGCCCGCATCGGCGGCCATGGCGCGGGCCGCGGCCAGCTGCACACCCGTGAGGGGCTTCGCCGTCTCGACCAGCCAGCCGGCCCGGGCGGGTGACCATCCTCCCCGGCGGAGTCCCTCGGCGGTGATGAGCGATCTGGGCCCGGACGAGTAGGCGGGGACGTCGATCGGCGCCAGGCGTGGTCGGTACGGGTCGACCTGGCCCTTGAGGGACACGTTCGTCAGGCGCACGTCGCCGGTGTGCACGGTGAGGACGTCGGTGTTCCCGTCGGTCGCGTCCGGACCGAGCCCGAGGTGCGCGAGCAGCTCAGGGGTGGCGACGAACAGGATGCCGACGTCGCGGGTGGTGTGCGCCCCGGCGGGCCGGCCGAGCACGACGGCCGGTCGTACGAGCCGGCCGTCGCGGCCTTCCTCGTCGGCCAGGTTCACGGCGACGTCGAGCGCGACGACGTCCGCCCCCTCGAGCGGGCCCGCGGCCAGCTGGTCGACCGCCGATCGAAGTCGCTCGAGCTCCGCCGGAGTCCGGTCGGGGATGAGCGGCTCCGCAGTGCCGACCCGGATCAGGATCTGCCGGTCCGACAGGTTGCCCTCGTCGGCGGAGGACACGGCCGCCCCGGCGATGAGGAGGGTTGCGATGGCGATCCCCAGGCCGACGCTGATCGCGGCGAGGGCTGCACCGGAACGGGCCTGGTGGCGGGCCAGGTCACGGAGGGCCAACCGCGCCGCGATCGGCAGATGGCCTCCGGCTGCGGCGAGGGCCCGCATGGCGAGCGGGCTGACGAAGATGAGTCCGAGGACGATCGAGACCACGCCGACGACGAGGAGGAACGCCAGCGGCCCTCCCTTCTCGGCCGCGTCGACCCCGACGGCGACGCCGACGAACCCGGCCATGAGCAGGGCGCCCGCGGCCACCGCGGAGCGCCGCGCCGGCTTCGGTCGGGGAGGCCGGGCGGACAGGGCCAGCGTGATCGGGATCCTCGCCGCGGCCCGGGCCGGCCACCACGCGGCCGCCGTGGCCGTGGCCACGGCCAGCCCCATTCCCACCCCGACCGACCACCACGGCACGTCGAACCGGTCGATGCGATGCCCGGCAGCCGCCTCCAACCGGGCTCCCAGCGCGATCCACCCCGCCAGGGCGATGGCGGCGCCCGCGACCGCCGCCGTCACGCCGACCACCACCCCGTTGGCCAGCACGACGAGGCGCAGGTGCCTGTCGGTTGCCCCGATCGCGGCGAGCATCCCGAGCTGGCGGACCCGGCGCTGGGCGACGACGGCGAACCCGGCGGCGGCGACGAGGCACACCAGGAGCAGGACGACCGTCGACAGCCCCAACACCACCGCCGCTGCGGTCGCCTTCTCCGTCTGTCCTCGCCGCTGCGACTCGAACGAGGCGCCGGACGGGAGTAGCGGCCCGAGGGACGGGCGCGCCCCGGAGACCCCGGACCCGTCGGTGCCGCCGCCGGTGCCGACCAGGACGGTCACGGACTCCGCGCCGTCGTGCGACGGGGCGAGGAGGACGAACTCGTCGTCGAGGTCGCCCGGGTTCTCCACGAGACCGACGACCGTCCGCGTGGTGCCGTCGAGGACGAACGATCCGCCGACGGCGACTTCGAAGATGCCGGCCACCTCGTCGGTGACCGCAACCTCGAGGGCGCCCGTCGGATGGCGGCCCTCGCGCAACGCCAGCAGGGGACCGCCGTAGGCGCCTCGCGGATCCTGGGTCCGGACGTCGAGGGTGTCCACCGAACCGGGAACGGGGACGCGCCGGTGACCGATGACGTCGATGGGGCCGAGGGACGCCTCGATGGCGGCGAGATCGGCGCGCAGTCCCTCGGGACTGGCGACGCGCAGCTCCATGCGCCGTTCGGCCGTACCGAACTCGCCGTCGCGCGAAGGGGCGACGTTGTAGGCCGCCGCCGCGCTGAAGATGGCGGCCGCCACCGCCAGGGTGAGGAGGGCCAGGACGAGGACCTGCTGGCGCCACTCGCGGCGGAACAGTCGCCACGCCCAGCGGACCACGGCCCGGCGGGCCGGAACGCCGCCGCCACCGCGGCCACCGCGGCCGGCACCGGCGCGTCTGCGCTGACCGCCGGGGGCGGCCGGGCCGGGCGGCCGTTGACGCAGCGCCAGGCTCACGGCCGGGTGCCGGGTGCGAGCAGCGACTCGGGGCCGGGCGGGGGCGACGTCTGGTCGACGATGCGTCCGTCCCGCAGGAAGACGACCCGGTCGGCCCACGACGCCAGCTGCGCGTCGTGGGTGACGACCACCCCGGCCATGCCCCGCTGGCAGGCGGCCCGCAGCAGGCGCATGACCGCCTCGCCGTTCACGGAGTCCAACGCGCCCGTCGGCTCGTCGGCCAGCAGCAGGTGCCGGTCGCCGACGACCGCCCGGGCGATCGCCACCCTCTGCCGCTCGCCGCCGGAAAGCTCGTCCGGGAAGCGGGACGCCCGCCCGGCGAGGCCGAGCCTGTCCAGCGCCTCCATGCCGGCGACGCGCGCCGCTCTGGCGGGCACGCCGTCGAGCTCGAGCGGAAGGGCCGCGTTCTCCACCGCCGTCAGCCCCGCCAGCAGGTTGAAGTCCTGGAACACGTAGCCGATCGAGCGCCGCCGCAGCCGGGCCCGGTCGTTGCGTGACATCTCCGACAACGCCGCTCCGCCGATGAGGACCTCGCCGGTCGTCGGGTCCTCGAGGCTCCCGGCGATGGTGAGCAGCGTGCTCTTGCCACACCCGCTCGGACCCATGACCGCCACGAGGGTGCCGGCGTCGACGGCCAGGTCGATGTCGAGGAGCGCCTGCACCTCGGTCGGACCCTCCCCGTAGACCTTCGAAACCCGTCGCAGCTCGAGCGCGGTCATCGCCGGACCCCGGCTCGGCGGCGCAGCCTCGGCGACGGCGACGAGACCGCTTCGTGGGGTTTCGCAGGAAGCCGCTTGACCCGACCATCGGCTGCGTCGAGCCACCGGATCACCGAGTCCAGCCGGAACAGCTCCGCATCGACCGCCAGCCCCAGGCCCACGTCGTTCTCGGCGGCGTCCTCCTTGAGCCGGGTCCACTGCTGCATCAGCTCCACCACGTGACGGCGGTGCACCTGGATCACCTGGAGCACGTCGATACCGGGGACCCGCATCGCCACCAGCACCTTTATGACCAGCTCGTCCCGTGGGGGCGACGTCATGTCGGGCGGCGTCCGCAGCCAGTCGACGAGCTCGGTCTCGCCGTCCGCCGTGATGCGGAAGCCCTTCTGGGGGCCGTCCTCGCCGGCGTCGTCCGATTCGACGAGCCCGTCACGCTCGAGGCGTTGCAAGGTCGTGTACACCTGGCCCACGTTCAGGGGCCAGACATCGCCGGTCCTCGCCTCGAACTCCTGGCGGAGCTGCAACCCGTACTTCGGACCCTCGCTGAGGAGCGCGAGCAGCGCGTGGCGGACGCTCATGAGGTGTGTCTGCTCGGTAGCATACTGAGTAGAGTAACCCAGTGGACGCGGTCTGTCCCCGTCAGGCTCGCCGGTAACAGGCCGAAGTTGGGCGGGAGTTCATCCGCAGGTGGCGGCGTCGTTGCGTCCGCCGGGTGGCTGTGGGGAAGGTCCGAGGTCCCTGAGGTCGTCGCCGAGTTCCATCGCTCCCGGGGAGGCGACGATGGCGCCGACGCCCAGGAAGCCTTCCCGTTCCCGCACAACGGTTCGTAGGACGTCGAGCTCCCGATCGATGCCACCCGGTTGCGCCCTGGTCACCATGACGCAGCGTCCGATTCGCGTTGTCACGTCCAGCACCACTGATCCGATGGCGATACGCCGGCCGACCAGCTGATCCTCGTCCGAACCGTCGACGAGGACGTTCGGACGGAAGCGACGGAGGGGCCAGTCGCGCAGGCTGGTGGTGGACAGGATCGACACCTGTGCTCGCGCCGAGTCGTGCCAGACACCGCGCGGACCGCTCCAGACGCCCCATTCGGCTGTCTCGTCCTCGGGGTTGACCGGAAAGTCGTACTCCGGCTGTCGATCGGTGGGCGGGCGGGCGAGACGTACCCTCCGTCCCAACCAATCGCTCAGGTCGTCGTCCGACGCCAGCGGCTGTCCGTCCGTCGAAAGAATTCGAACCCGCCCATCGTGCACGGCGGCGGACAACAGGAGCAGCTTCGGCTCACGCCGCCCGGTGAGCGCCCGGCCGGAGCCGATGTCGACAACCGCGAGCTGCCTGTCCCACTCGAGCCCGACGCCGGTGACCACCGACTGGCGCGCCGGCTCGCCTTGCGCCGACTTCACCGGGTATCGCCAAATCTCCCTGACGATCAAGCCTCGAGCCCTCCGCCCCAACGGGCGCGCACGCGGTCGGACGCCGGATGCTGCCCGACCAGAGCGCGAGTGCCGAGTATCGCCCACCCTCCCTCTGGGAACGCGGGAAATCGTCGTCGGGTGCGGCTGGTGGCCGAGAACTTCAGCTCGCCGGCGCGTAGGCGTGGGTGACCGTGGTCTTGGTCCCGGCAGCGAGCGTGGCGTTCTCGCACGCCGGCAGGAATCCCGGCACCGGCCCGAAACACACCTGATGGCTGCCTACCGGCAGGTCGGTCCACAGGCCCCAGTTGTCGCGCGGGATGCCGTCGACCGAGATCGTCCCCGGCCGAGGGGGTTCGGTCCTGACCTCGAGGCTGCCCCGCCGTATGAAAGCGCCGGTGACGGTGGTTGTCGCGCCTTCGGTGACGGTGACCGTCGACGACGCGGGCCCGGTCCACCCTTCGACGTGGGAGAAGCTGACGGTGTGGGAGCCGGGAGGGAGCCCGAGCCACGTCAGGCCCCAGGTATCTCGCGGGATGCCGTCGACGACGATCTGCGTTGGCACGGCGGGCGACGAGGCGACCCGGAGGAAGCCGACGTTGGTCGGACCAGGGGCCAGGGCGTTGACGACGTAGTCCCCCGTGACGATGGTGTGCTCCCCGGCGAGGAGGTCCACCGTCTGACACCCCGGCGGGTCGAACCCGGCGACCGGACCGAAGCACACCTGGTGACTGCCGGCCGGCAGGTCGGTGAACACGCCCCAGTCATTTCGCGGGACGCCGTCCACGGAGATGGTGCCGGCGACCGCGGGGTTGGTGACGACCTGCAGCACGGCTCGTCGGGCGAAGACCCCGTCGACAGTGGTGACGGCTCCCGGCGCGACGGTGACCATCTGGGGCGCCGGCTCCGTCCAGCCCTCGACGTGGGTGAAGCTCAGTTCGTAGTCACCGGCGTCGAGCGTGAGCCAGTCGAGGCCGTAGCTGTCCCGGGGGATGCCGCCGAGGAGGATCTGGGAGGGTACCGATGGCGTGGTGGTGACCCGCAGCTCGCCCGGGGCCAGCACCACGGACGTCTCGTTGGGATCGTTGCAGCTGCCGGACGCGGCGGAATAGTTGGGATCGCCGCCGTACGTCGCAATCCACCGGTAGGTGCCGGCGGTGGTCGGAGTGAAGCTCTCCGAGGTGGCGGTGACCGGCGGCCCGCCGCTCACCGGCCGGTTCGCGCTGATGTAGGCGGGATTTCCGGAGCAGGTGGCGTTGTCCGGGCCGTACACGGCGAAGCTCACCGTGCCGGTGGGAATGGGCGCTGGTGCCGGCGCTCCGGTGAGGGTTGCCGTGTCGGAGATGCTGCCACCGAGGGTGACCGTCGGTGTGGCCGACGTCACGAACTGGGATGACACGAAGCCGACGACCGACGACGTCTCGTTGGGCGCGCCGCAGGGGCTGATGGCGGGGCCGAAGTTGGCGTCTCCGCTGTACTGCGCGATCCAGTTGTAGGTGCCCGCCAACGCCGGAACGAAAGGCCCCGAAGCGGCGGTGGACGGCGGCCCGCCACCGAGGGGCCGGGCTCCGCTGTTGAAGATCGGGATGCCGGTGCAGGTGGGGTTGTCGGGACCGAAGAGGGTGAAGACGACCGTCCCGGTAGGCGCCGGAGCGGAGGCCGGCTCGCCGGTGACGGTGGCCGTGTCGGAAATGGGTTCGCCGAAGGCGACGGTCGGGGTGGCCTGGGTCGTGATGCCGGCGACCGTCTCCTGGATCACGGTGACGTCGGAGCTGCCGCCGCTCGAGGACCCGGGTAGATTGGTACTGGTGTTGCGGCCGGTGGCGTGGCCGATCTGCGACGTCTGAAGCCCGGGCTGTGAAGGCCGGGAGTCGATGGTCGGTGCGCGCACGACGTCGAAGGTGAAGTTGATGGCGCAACTGTCGCCCTCGCCCGGCGGCGGCAGCAACACGGGCGAGGACGGGGTGAACGACACCTTGCCCGACGCGGGATCGACGACGGTGATGGTGAAGTCGATGCCTTCGCACACGGAGGCGTTCTCACCGGAGCCGGTGGCGCTCAGGGCGAAAACACCGGCGTCGGCGTTGGGCGCGGGACAGTCGCCCGCGCCGCTGGGGACCGGTGTGCCGCAGGAGGGTACGAGCGAGATGGCGGGGACGCCGGGAGAGATCTCCTCGAGAACGATCGGGTCGCCGCTATCGGCGAATGTGGAGTTGTTGACGATCACCAACAACCCGTCGCCGCCGACGGCGCCGACGGCGACGGGGGAGGTGAGAGTCACCGACACTCCCAGGTTGACCGAGGCCTGAGCGGGGGCGACGGGGCCGGCGAGAGGACCGGCGACAGCCGCCACCACGACGAGGAGCCACCACCTCGAGGCCGACCGTTTCGGCGCTGTGCGACGCCCCGAGCCGCGCCTGAGCGAGCCGCGTGACCTTTCCCGCGTGGAACTGCATTGCCGCCGTACTGCAGACATCCCCAGCACCCCCCGCCGCTTCGTCAACCCTGTGCCGAGCCTACGTCAGGCAGGAGCCAGGTGCACTGCCGTCGGCCGTGCCGTAGTGGGCTTTCAATGGTCGGACGGTCGCGGCACCATGTCGACCTGGCATCGACCGATGACGACCGGCGATTGACGCTCACCATGACGGTGCTGCAATGGCACGTGATCGACGGCACCGTCGACAACGAATTGGCCGTGGCGGCACCGCTGGGCGATCCTGACGGAATCCTCGACCTCGGCCGCGCGGTGCGCGAGGCGGGTTGGCGCCAGCTCGCGGGATGGACCCACCAGTCACCCACCGCCAGTGGGTGGCCGCCGCCGCAGGAGGTGGTAAGAGTTGTGCTTCCGCGCCACGAATGGGAGTTCGTCAGTGCGACGCTGGCGAAGTGGAACGCCCTCTCGCACTCGATCGGACAGGACACCGCCCTCGGCGAGTCGACGCGCGTCCTCGTAGAAAGCGCCCTCGACGACCCAACGGCGTGACCCGCTATTCGAGGGCGTGGCGGAGAACGGGGGGATCACGCCCGGCCAGCAGCCAGCCGGCTGCGGCGGCCACCAGTGGTAGGCCGACGAGGGGTGACGCATCGCCTTGGCATCTGCCGGCGGTCCTCCGCCTTTGGCACCTGCCGGCGTGACTCCGCCTCGGCATCCGCCGGCCGTCCCCCGCCTCGGCATCTGCCGGCGTGACTCGCGCCTCGGCATCCGCCGGCTGTCCCCCGCCTTGGGCATCTGCCGGCGTGACTCCCTTGGCATCTGCCGGCGTGGCTCCGTCTCGCCTTCTGCCCGGCGTCACTCGCGCCTTGGCATCTGCCGGCGTAACTCCGCCTCGGCATCTGCGGGCGTAACTCCCTTTGGCATCTGCTGGCATGTCCGCCTCGCCTTCTGGCTGGCGTCACGGCGGTGCCTCGGCCGGGGGTTCCCAGGTCCACGCTCCCGGCCCTCCGCCGAGGATCCAGCCGTGGTGGGTCTTGAGGTAGTGGTGGAACCGGCAGGCCCGGGCCAGGTTTTCGAGGGTGCTGGGGCCGCCCGCGGCGAAGGGCACCAGGTGGTCGATCTCGAGTCGGTCACCCATGGCGCAGCCGGGGATCACGCACACGGGGTCCCGGGCCTCCAGGGCAGTGCGCACGTGGGCGGGGATGGTTCTTCCCCCGTGGGCCACCGCCACCACGTCGACGCCTTTGGTCACCAGCACCTTGAGGATGCAGTCGCCCGCCAGTCGCCGGGCGCTGGCGACGGGGATGGGCCCGACGCCGGGAATGTCGCACGTCTCGCCCTCCTCGCAATGGCCCCGTACCAGCGCGGCGTGGTCGACCCGCACGTGCACCACCGCCCCCGGTCCCTTGCCCCCGCCCCGGCCGGCCCCCTCGGCCAGCGCCACCAGGGCATCGGCCCCGTAGGCCTCGTAGGGCTCCCGCCGTCCGTCGCTGCGGGCGGTGGCGAAGATGCGCCGGCGCTCGACGTCGAGGGCGGCCAGCACCTTGGCCCCGTCGTCGGCACAGAGCCGGGCCTCGAGGCGAAGCGCTCCCTCGCCATCGCTCCAGTGGCGCAGGTAACGGTGGGCCCGCACCCGCTCGTAGGCCTCAAGGCCCCCCGAGCCCTGGGCCCGCACCGACCGGCACCGTTGCTGCAACGCCGGCAGCGATTCCACACCGGCGGCCGCCACCAGCTCGGCCTCGACACCAGGGCGCTGCCCGGCGGCGGAGACGATCTCGCTGGCCTGGGCCGCCGAGAGCCTCCCCGAGCGCAGGGCGGCATCGGTGGCGGGCAGGTCGTCGAGGCGACGGGCCGTCTCCAGCGCCAGCACCGCCGAGCGCACCGACGACCCGCAGGTGGCGGCCACGAAGTGCGCCGCCGACCGAGTCCCCCGGCTCTGCCAGGCCCGGGTGGTCTCCACCCGACGGGCGGCCAGGGCCTTGCCCGCCGCCCCCAGCCGCTCGATCTCGCCGAACAACTCGAGCGCCGCCACCGCCGCCTCCCCGTCGAGGCATCCCGGCTCGAACACCGCAACTTCCCCGCGCAACGCCGAGGCGATCCCCGCCAACCCACCCCCTCCCCCATGATCCGACATGTTCCCATGCTATCGAACGTGTGTTCGTATTGTCAAGCGGTTCAGAGGGTTTCCTCGGCCCGAATCCGGCGATCGGCTCGATCCCGGCGCAGATCCGAGAGTCGGCCGTGGCGTCGGCATGCAGGCCGAGGGGTACGCCCGGTCCGGCACCGACTCGCCGCAGCGCCTAACACGCGGCGGCCAGCACCGCTTTTGGCGTGGCAGTCAAAACCGAGGGATGCGCCCGGTCCGGCACCGACTCGCCGAAGCCCTCCGACGGGCGGCCATGCGCCGGCCGTGGCGTCGGCAGGCAAACCCGGCGGGTACGCGCGGTCCGGCACCGGCTCGCCGAAGTGCCTACGACGCGGCAACCATGCGCCGGACGTAGCCTCGAACTACCAGAGGATCTCGCTTCAAGGAGGACGAGCATGGAAACCGTCGCACGGGTGACCGAGATCAGCGCCATGTCCACGACCGGCTTCGAGGATGCCATCAAGGTGGGCATCGAGCGCGCCTCCCGGACGCTGCGCCAGGTCACTTCGGCCTGGGTCAAGGAGCAGAGGGTCGAGGTGCGTGACGGCGCCATCACGGGCTACCAGGTGAACATGTTGGTGACGTTCGTGCTCGAAGACTGAGGCCGGTGGGAGACGCATCCTGCACGGGGTCGCCGTCGCGTGCCCAGGCCTCGCCCTCGGGGTCGGGTCAGGACTCGGATAGGGAGTCGAGGACCAGGCTCAGGTCGTCGAGGGTGGTGCGGGGGTTGACGATGCAGATGCGCAGGACGGTCTCGCCGTCGAGGGCGGTGGGGATGACGAAGGCGGCGCCGGAGTCGAACATGCGACGGGACCACGCCCCGTACTGGCCCGGGGCCCAGCCCCGCCGGCGGAAGGCGACGACCGACAGCTCGGGCTCGGACACCAGCTCGAGATGTTCGGACCGGCGGATCATGTCGGCCGCGGCTGCGGTCGTGGCCAGGCACGCCTCGACGGCGTCGCCGTAGGCCCGGGTGCCGTAGGAGGCGACGGAGAACCAGAAGGGGAGGCCCCGGGCCCGGCGTGACAGGTGGATGGCGTAGTCGGACGGGTCCCAGTCCTCGGCGCCGGCGAGGTTGGTGTCGGCGTCGAGGTAGGCGGCGTGCTGGCTGTGCGCCGTGCGGGCCAGCCCGGGGTTTCGGTAGAGCAGGGCGCAGGCGTCGAAGGGGGCGAAGAGCCACTTGTGGGGATCGACGATGAGCGAGTCCGCCGCCTCGACGCCGTCGAAGCGCCAGCGGGCGGAGGGCGCGGCCATGGCCGCCCCGCCGTAGGCGGCGTCGACGTGCATCCACACCCCCGCTTCCCGACACACCGAGGCCACCGACGCCAGGTCGTCGACCAGCCCGAGGTTGGTCGACCCGGCGGTGGCCGCGACCGCAAGGACGCGACCCCCATGCGCCTCGAGCACGGGGCGCAGCCCGTCCCCCGTGAGCTTGCGCCCGGGCGCCGTGATCAACTCCACGCCCATGACGTCCGCCGCGGTCTGAATCGAGGAATGGGACGACTCGCCGGCGACGATCGCCCACTGCGGTACCGGCCCACCGGCGGCGGCGGCGACACCGGCGACCGCCGCGGCGCGAGCGGCCACCAGGGCGGACAGGTTCCCGATGGTGCCCCCCGACACGAAGCACCCGCCGGCCCCCTCGGGCAGGCCGGCCAGGTTGGCCAGCCAGGACAGCGCCTGGTTCTCGGCCCAGACCGCCCCCGCGCCCTCCAGCCACGTCCCGCCGTAGATGGAGCAGGCGCTCACCACCAGGTCGGCGATGATCGAGACCTCGGTCGGCGCGGCCGGGACGTACGCGAGGTAGCGGGGGAAGTCGGTCGACAGGCAGGCCGGTTCGAGAACCTCGGTGAAGATCCGCAGCGCCTCGACCGACCCCAGGCCGGCCTCGGTGATGCTCGGGCCCACCAGGCGGTCCAGCACGGCCCGGGGGACGGGACGCCCCAGGGCCACCCCGTCGGCGTCGAGGCGCATGCGGTGCTGGGCGAAGGCGAGGGCCCGCTCGCCGAACTCGTGGTCGGACGTGACGAAGTCGTGCATGTCGCGGAACGAGCCGGAGACCGGCGCCGGCGGGGGCGCGGCCGGGCCCGAGGAGTTGCTCATGACCCGGTGATGGCGGTGAACCGTTCCTGCAGGGTCACCTCCTCGGCGGGGGTCGTGCCGGCCCAGAAGACCAGCTTGCGCTTGGTGTCGTCGTCGGGGAACAGGATCGGGCTGGTGGCCAGCGCGGCCGCCTCGCCGCCCTCCTGGAGCAGCACCTCCTTGACGCCCACCACCGGGCTCACGTAGCCGACGGCCAGGGTGATCCGGGCCGCGTTGGCCGGGTCGTAGGCGAAGTTCATCCAGTCACCGGCGGCCGCCACGTTGTCGGCGCCCTTGGGGATGACCATCGAGTCGAACCACCGGATGCCACCCTCGGCCGGGATCACGAAGCGGAGGTCGGGCCGCTCCGCGGCGAGGCTGATCGCACCTCCCGACCACGACAGGCAGGCGGCGAACTCGCCGCTCTGGAGGGCGTCCACGTACTCGTCGCCCGTGAACCTGGTGACCTGCCCCGACCGCACCACCGCTTCGAGGCGGTCGAGGGCGGCGTCGGCCGAGGCGACGGTGGCCCGGCTGGGGTCGTCGCCGCCGGCCAGCATGAAGAACCCGAGCACCTCCCGCATCTCCGACACCATGCCGACCCGTCCCGCCAGCGAGGGGTCGAGCAGGTCGGCGAAGGAGCGGATCTCGCGCCCGGTGAGCGCCGGGTTGTAGGTGATGCCGGTGAACCCGGCCTGCCAGGGCAGGTGGAAGCGGGCTCCCGGGTCCCAGGCGGTGCCGAGCAGGGTGGGGTCGAGGTTGGCGTGGTTGGGCACCCGCTCGAGCGGGATCTCGTTGAGCAGCCCCCGGGAGAGGAGGTCGGCCACCAGCCAGTACGTCGGCACGATGATGTCGTAGCCGGTGGACTTGCCCTGGAAGAGGTTCGGGCCGAACACCTGCTCCAGGCCGTACACGTTGTCGCTGTAGTCCTCCGAGTACGTCATCTCGGTGCCGGTCTCGGCGGTGAAACGGGCCACGCTGCCGGGTGCGCCGGGGGCGTCCTCGTCGATGTAGAGGGGCCAGCTCAGCATCCGGAGCCGACGGGTGCTCTCGCCGGCGTCGCCGGTCGGCGCCGACGACAGCCCGCCCTGGGAGCACCGGGGCAGGGCCAGTAACGAGAGCGTCCCCCCGGCGAGGGTGAGGAAGCGGCGTCGAGTGACGGAGTGGGCCACGGTCTCCTCAGCGGTAGTCGTTGATGCGGAGCTGGAATCCCCAGAACATGGCGCCCAGGGCCCCCACCAGCAGGAGCAGCACGCCGGTGGGGACGACCGTGGTGCGGTCGGCGGCCGAGCCCAGGCCGGCGAGGAACTGGTCTCGGTTCTGGCCGAGGACGGCCTGGACGGAGAAGTTGAAGCCGTTGAAGGTGGAGTTGGCGGGGCCGACGGCGATGGCCCGGGCCGCGGCGGGGGAGGCCTCGGCCCGCAGCCGGGCCACGGTGTCGACGTACTGCTGCCACCGGAGGGCGACCTCGGCGACGGCGGCCCGCTCGCGGGGCGAGTCGGCGGCCGCGGCCGCGTCGCCGATCAGCCCGCCCGGGGCGCCCCTCGCCTCTCCCCGGCCGATGGCGGCGGCCACGCCCGGGGTGACCTCCCCCGTGGCGACGCTCCGGGCGCTGGCGTCGGCCTCCGCCCGCTGGCCGGGGTCGCCGGTGATCACCGCCAGCGTCTCGGCCGCCTTGGCCCCGAAGCCGGCGCTGCCGAGCTGGGCGGTGACGACGATGGAGTCGTAGCCGTCCCTCCGGGCGTCGTCGATCGCGGTGCCGCTGCGCTGGCCGGCGAACCCCAGCCATCCCAGCGCCCCCACCGACAGAACGGTGGCGACGACCAGTGGGAGGTTCAGGACCCGGCGGCTGACCCGGACGAGCATCGCCTGCCCGACCCCGAGGGCGACGAGCGCGGCGACGAGGACCAGGAGGGCGATCAGGAACCCGCTCGGACGCCGGTCCTGGTCCCGCCGCAGGCTGGCCTGGGCCGCGTCGGTGAGCGTCCGTACGTCGCCCCTGACGACATTGTCGGCCAGCTGCACGGCTGACACCAGGTAGCCGTTGGCGTCCGCCGCCGCCGCGGGGATCCGGTTGGTGGCCCGCGCCGCCTCGACGAGTCCGGCGTAGCGGGTGATCTGGAACGAGATGCGGGCCAGCACCGGGCGGATGGTCTCGTCCTGGCCGGCCAGGGAGGCGATCTCCTCGATCTGCTGTCCGGACCGGGCCAGCGCCTGCTCGTACAGCCGGCGCTGCTCGGGATCCTCGTTCTGCCCGGACAGGAAGGCGGCGCTGGCCGCCGCGTCGGCCTCGGCCAGGCTGGCGACGAGCTGCTGGGTGGCGACGAGCACCGGGCCACTGGTGGACTCGGCCCGCTCGGTGGCCGAACGCATGCGGGACGTGGCGACGGCCGAGACCACGATCGCCAGGATCAGCGTGACCGCAGTACCGACGGACCACAGGCGATACCGCCCCGGTGTCGTGCGGCCCGCACCCCTCGCCCGTTCGGGCAGGGATCGTTTGCGTTCCGGTACGGCCGGCGACGGCGGCGTGGGAGTGCGGACGTTCACGGGACGGCGCGCTCGGCCAACTCGTTTCCCCTCATGAAAGGGTCCCCGCCCCCCTCAGCGTTGAGCTCCATGCGGTTCCCCTCCGTCGCGTCGGTACCTACAATGCCGCATCCGCCGCCCGGAGGGACCACTGAGCAGGGCCGACGAGACTGCCCATCGACTCGGCCTGCGGGCCACCACCTACGAAAGAAGCCCAACTCGGCGAGCGGCACCCTCGAGTTCGATGCGGAACTTGAGCGCATAGGAAACGACCCCGCTGCCTGAGAAGGCGTCGACCGCTGTCCGTCCGCCCAGTTCGTGGAACAGGGACGCCAGCTGGGGTACGAGCTTGTATTTCGACCCCATGTAGCGAAGGCGCGGGAAGGCAGCGGCGCGGGCGATGGCCGTGTCCACCAGGAAGAGCGACTCCGCGATAGCCACCCCGCAACCAAACGAACTGGATGGGACAGTGGCGGGGATCCCCGGTCCGCCGGACCGTCGTCGGGCCGGGGTAGGCTGTTCTCCCGTGACGAAGCACATCTTCGTGACGGGCGGGGTGGCCAGCTCGCTGGGCAAGGGCCTCACCGCTTCGTCGCTCGGTCGACTGCTCAAGAGCCGGGGCCTGCGGGTCACCCTCCAGAAGCTCGACCCCTACATCAACGTCGACCCCGGCACGATGAACCCGTCGCAGCACGGCGAGGTGTTCGTGACCGAGGACGGGGGCGAGACCGACCTCGACCTCGGCCACTACGAGCGCTTCATCGACGAGAACCTCCACCGCGACTCGTCGGCCACGACCGGCTCGATCTACTCGACGGTGCTGGCCAAGGAGCGGCGGGGCGACTACCTGGGCGACACCGTCCAGGTCATCCCCCACATCACCAACGAGATCAAGGAACGCATCCTGCGCCTGGCGGGCGACGACGTCGACATCGTGATCACCGAGGTCGGCGGCACCGTGGGCGACATCGAGATCCTCCCCTTCCTGGAGGCCATCCGGCAGTTCCGCAAGGACGTGGGGCGCGACAACGTCTGCTACATCCACCTCACCCTGGTGCCCTACATCGGCCCGTCGGGCGAGCAGAAGACCAAGCCCACCCAGCACTCGGTCACCGAGCTGCGCAGCCGGGGGATCCAGCCCGACCTGATCGTCTGCCGCAGCGACCGTCCCCTCTCCATCGGCCTCAAGCGCAAGATCTCGCTGCTGTGCGACGTCCCCGAGGAGGCGGTGGTGAGCGCGGTCGATGCCCGCAGCCTCTACGAGATCCCCCTCGTCCTCCACGAGGAGGGCCTCGACGACTACGTCTGCCGGCTCCTCGGCTTCGGGGAGCTGGAGTCACACCTCGACGAGTGGCGGGCCATGGTCGACCGGGCCGAGGCCGCCACCACCACCGTGCGCATCGGCCTGGTCTGCAAGTACGGCCTGCCCGACGCCTACCTGTCGCTGGTGGAGGCCCTCCGCCACGGCGGCTACGCCTGCGGGGCCAGGGTGGAGATCGACTGGGTGCAGGCGGAGGACGTCGAGGGGCTGCTGGCCGAGGGCCGCCTGCGCGACCTCGACGGGATCGTCATCCCCGGCGGCTTCGGTCCCCGCGGGATCGAGGGCAAGGTGGCGGCCGCCGGGTGGGCCCGGGAGCACGAGGTTCCCTGCCTGGGGCTCTGCCTGGGCCTGCAGACGATGGTGATCGAGTTCGCCCGCGACGAGTGCGGGCTGGTGGGGGCCAACTCCACCGAGTTCGACGGGGAGTCGCCCCACCCGGTCATCGACCTCATGGACGAGCAGCGGGAGGTCACCGACTACGGCGGCACCATGCGCCTCGGTGTCTACCCGGCCCGGCTGCGACCCGGTTCCAAGGTGGCCGAGGCCTACGGGGAGACGATCGTCTACGAGCGCCACCGGCACCGCTACGAGTTCAACTCCCGCTACCGCCGTCGCCTGGAGGACGCCGGCCTGCGGGCGGTGGGCACGTCGCCCGACGACCGGCTGGTGGAGTTCGTCGAGCTCGACGGCCACCCGTTCTGGATCGGCACCCAGGCCCACCCCGAGTTCAAGAGCCGGCCCGACCGGCCCCACCCGCTCTTCCGGGCCTTCGTGGCCGCCGCCGTCGAGCGGGCCAACGGCCGGGCCCCCCGGCTGCCCAACCTCGAGCTTGAGCCGGTTCCGCAAGCTCACTGAGGAGGTCGTCTTCGTCGGCTCCCTGGTCACGGCCACCCGGGCCACGTTCGCCGACCCCTCGGGCGACGAGTTCGAGCGCGACGTCGTCCACCACCCGGGCGCGGTGGTGGTGGTGCCGGTGCTCGACGACGGACGGGTGCTGCTCGTGCGCCAGTTCCGGGCCGCCGTCGAGGGCGACCTCCTCGAGCTGCCGGCCGGCAAGCGCGATGTCGACGGCGAGCCGGTGGAGACCACCGCCGCCCGGGAGCTGGCCGAGGAGGTGGGGATGGAGGCGGGGCGGCTCGAGCTGTTGTGCGAGTTCTACAACTCACCCGGCTTCTGCGACGAGCACTCGTTCCTCTTCCTGGCCCGTGACCTGCGGGAATGTCCGTCGTCGGCGCAAGGCATCGAGGAGCAGCACATGACGATCGAGACGGTGGCCCTGGCCGACGTTCCGGCCATGATCGCCGACCGCCGCCTGGTCGACGCCAAGTCGATCATCGGCCTCCTCCTCGCCCGCGAGGCGCTGCGCGTTCGCTGACCGGGACGCACGGCACCGCCGGCGGTATCCTTGGCCGCGGGACGAGGAGCGGCTCGGTCCTGCGAGGAGGCGGCACCATGTGGACCCTGCGGAAGTTCTTCTGGAACTGGCTTCTCGTTCGGAGGTTCAAGGCCAACAAGCCTCGGGGCGCCCCGCTTCCGACCGACGCCGGCAGGAAGCTCGGCACCATCCCGCTCGGCCGGAGGTATCCGGGAATCCCCATCCCGAACGTCCAGGTCGCCGACCACGTGCCGCGTGACGAGCTGCTGCGCATCAAGCTGTGGTTCACCAGGTTTCAGGCCGATCTGGGCCGCGTGTTCCACCAGAACCAGCCGAATCTCCCTCCGGTCGGCCCTGACCTCGAGGAGGAGCTGGCTCGGGCGTACCCGGCCCGTCGCCGCTCGATCTTTCCCGCTCCTGTGCGACCGAAGGAGTACGAGGCACCGGCGGACCTGGGCTACCTCGCCGTGGCGGGGCCGTACGCCTGCTTGCTCGAGCGAGCGCCCGAGGGTAGCTACCAGTGGGACCTGCGCCACCTCGACGGCTACGAGCTGCAGGACGGGCTGCGCCCACTCGGGGCCCGGGTGCTGTTCCGCGTCGACGAGGCGGCCCGGCGCCTGGTGCCCGTCGAGATCGACTGCGACCTCGGTACGTGCCGTCCGGGCGAGGCCGACTGGGAGGCGGCGCAGAGGATCGCCCTGTGCGCGGGCACGAACTTCCTGTCGCTCATCCGGCACTTCAACAACATCCACCTCGTCGCAGTGGCGCAGTTCGCCGTCGCCACCCGCAACCACCTGGCGGCCGACCATCCTGTCCGGAGGCTCCTCTGGCCCCACGTCTGGGGCACGCAGTACACGAACGAGGCGGTCACCGAAGGACTCATGATGAAGGCGGGCGACTTCGAGGGCGTGTTCGCCTTCACCCACCAGGGCCTGTGCCGGTTGTTCCAGGACTGGTACGACAAGTTCGACATCCGGGTGATCGACCCCCGGGTGGACGCCGAGCGACAGGGGATCGTCGGCGGGGGATTCGACCTTCCCGCGCTGGAGAACCGCCTGGCCCACCTCGACGTCATCGGGGCCCACGTCCGCCGCTACCTGGCGGTGTACTACCGCTCCGACGAGGCGATCCGCAGCGACGCCGGCATCGGCGCGTGGGTCGCCGACCTGGAACGGCGGGTACCAGGCGGCATCCGCCCGCTGGGCGACCCCCTCACCGTCGACGGACTGGTCCAGCTGCTCGCCGCCTTCATCTACGTGGGCACCGTCGACCACGAGGTGCTGGGCACCGCGCTCTGGAACTACCAGCTCTGGACCGACGTCCAGCCGGTGCGGGTCTACGCCAACGGCCAACGCCAGCCGGTCGACGTCTACCAGCGGCTCGTCAACTACAACTTCATACTCAACATCCGGCGGGCACCGCTGGTGCAGGACTTCTCGAAGTTCGCCCTCGATCCCGGCGGCGCGGCGTGCTTCCGCACCTTCCATGCCGAGCTCCAGGCGCTGGAGGCCCGGCTCGACCAGGAGGAGCGCGCCTACTGGAAGATGTACCCGAGCCTCCTCGAGTCGAGCATGAACGGATAGGGAGCTCGACGTCCACGCCGCCGGCCCGCCCGCCGACCGGGCGCCGGCGGTACCCTGAGGACGGCTCGGAGCCGGCCTGACGACTCCCTCTTCGTTCCGGATCACGAAGGGGTGTTCATGGCGATCGACGAGCGAACGCGGCATCAACTGTTCCTACGTCTGGAGGAGGTCCTCGGTGACGAGGACGCAAACACGCTGATGGAGCACCTTCCTCCTGTCGGGTGGGCGGATGTCGCCACCAAGACCGATCTCACCGATCTGGAGCGGAGAGTCGACCTCCGCTTCGAGCTCTCCGAAGAGCGCACGATGCGGGCCATCCACGAGATGGCCTCGACCCTGCGCTCGGAGATGAACACGCAGACCCGGCTGCTGTTCCTCGGCAACGTGGGGTTGATGCTCACCCTGGCGTCGCTCCTTCTCGCCCGGACCTGACCCACGACTCGGCCACACTGGCGGAGTGTGTGGAATCCGACTGAGGGAGGCGCCGTGAGACGACGGCTGATCGTGGCGGCTGCGGCCCTGGCCCTGGTGGCGGGGGGCTGTTCGGGGTTCAACGACGAGCGGGGACGGGGCGACGCCCCCATCGGGCCCTTCGACGACTCGCCGGCCGAGGTCATCAACTTCCCCGACCAGTTCGCCAACGTGGCCCACAAGTGCGACGGGCACGGCCACCGGGTCTTCTCCTCGACCCGGCAGGCGCCGCCCGTCGTCATCGACGACCCCTCGTGCCCGAACCAGGCCGGCTGACCCCATGATCGTCGGGGTGCCGGCGGAGACCAAGAAGGGCGAGCACCGCGTCGCCCTCACGCCGGACGGCGCCCGTGAGCTGGTAGCCCACGGCCACCGGGTGCTGGTGGAGGCGGCGGCGGGGGAGGGATCCTCGATCCACGACCCCGAGTTCGTCGCCGCCGGGGCCTCCATCGTCTCCGCCGACGACGCCTGGACCGCCGACCTGGTGGTGAAGGTCAAGGAGCCCCAGCCCGACGAGTACCTCCGGCTGCGGGCCGAGACGGTGCTGTTCACCTACCTCCACCTGGCCGCCTACCCGGCGGTGGCGACGGCGCTCCTCGACGCCGGGGCCACGTCCCTCGCCTACGAGACGGTGCAGCTGGCGGGGGGCGCCCTGCCCCTGCTGGCGCCCATGAGCGAGGTCGCGGGACGCATGGCCCCCCAGATCGGGGCCCACTTCCTCGAACGGGAGCAGGGCGGACGGGGCGTCCTGCTCGGCGGGGCGCCCGGGGTGCGGCCGGCCCGGGTGGTCGTGCTGGGGGCGGGCAACGTGGGGTGGAACGCGGCCTGGATCGCCCAGGGCATGGAGGCCGAGGTCCTCCTCCTCGACAAGAACCTCGACCGGCTGCGGTGGGTCGACCAGATCCACAAGGGCCGGATCATGACCCTCGCCTCCAACCGGGGTGCGGTGGAGCGGGCGGTGGCCGAGGCCGACCTGGTCATCGGGGCCGTCCTGGTGGCCGGCGGGCGGGCGCCGGTGGTGGTCACCGACGACATGGTGCGGGGCATGAAACGGGGCGCCGTCGTCGTCGACATCGCCGTCGACCAGGGCGGATGCATCGCCACCACCCGGGAGACCACCCACGCCGACCCGGTCTACGTGGTCCACGACGTCCTGCACTACGCGGTCGGAAACATGCCCGGGGCGGTGCCCCACACGTCGACCTACGCCCTCACCAACGCCACCCTGCCCTACATCGTCGACGTCGCCGAGCGGGGCGTCCTCGCCGCCATCGCCATCGACCCGGCGCTGCGGGCCGGCGTGAACACCGTCGCCGGCGAGGTGACGAACCCGGCGGTGGCCGAGGCCCTCGGACGCCCCGCGGCCGACCCGCTCGCCCTGCTCAGCACGTGAACCGGTGACACTCGAGCCGCCCCTGACCGGGCGAAGTGTCACCGGTTCGGCCGGCTGACGTGGGCCAGCCGCTGCCGGTCGTGGCGGAGGAGTTCCTGTCGTGGCTGGCGGTGGAGCGGGGCCGGTCGCTGAACACCCTCGCCGCCTACCGGCGCGACCTGGCCGCCTACGTCGAGTTCCTCACCGGCCGGGGCCTCGCCCTGGCCGAGGTCACCGAGCCGGTGGTGGAGGACTACGTCGCCTTCCTGCGGGCCGCCCGGCGGGCGCCCTCGTCGGTGGCCCGGGCCCTGGTCGCGGTCCGTTCGCTGCACCGCTTCCTGGAGGACGAGGGCGACGCGGCCGGCAACCCGGCCGAGGAGGTGGGGCCGCCCCGGGTGCCGGCCGGCCTGCCCAAGGCGCTGTCGGAGGCGGAGGTCGTCTCGCTGCTGGGGGCGGTGGCGGGCGACGACGCCCCCGCCCGGCGGGACCGGGCCATCCTCGAGGTGCTCTACGGCTGCGGCCTGCGGGTTTCGGAGCTGGTGGGGCTCTCGCTGGCCGACCTCGACCTCGACGCCGGGATCCTGCGGGCCTTCGGCAAGGGGGCGAAGGAACGGGTGGTCCCCGTCGGGCGGCTGGCCCGCGAGGCGCTGGTGGCCTGGCTGGCGCCCGCCGGTCGGGGGGCCATGGCGCCCGAGCGGTGGTCCCGACGGGGCGACTCGGAGGCGGTGTTCCTCAACACGAGGGGCGGCCGGCTGTCGCGCCAGGGAGCGTGGGGGATCGTCCGCCACTACGGCGACAAGGTGGGCCTGGACGGCCGGCTCACGCCCCACGTCCTCCGTCACTCGTGCGCCACCCACATGCTCGACCACGGGGCCGACATCCGCGTGGTGCAGGAGCTCCTCGGCCACGCGTCGATCTCGACGACCCAGGTGTACACCAAGGTGTCGACCGAGCGGCTGCGGCGGATCTACGACTCGGCCCATCCACGAGCCCGTAGCGGCCAGTCCAGGTAGGCTGCATGGTTAATGCTGAGTAACACCGACCTTGCCGACCGTCGAACTTTTCTCGAAACCGAGAAGTCGAACCTGCTGGCGCGCCTGGGCGAGCTGGGCGACGGCGACGCGGGGTCGCTCTCGTTCGACCAGAATTTCGCCGATTCCAGCCAGGTCACCGCCGAGCGGGGCGAGGTCGACGTGCTCCTCGGCACCCTGCGGGAGTCGCTGGGCCAGGTGGAGGACGCCCTGCGCAAGCTCGACGCCGGCACCTACGGCGTGTGCGAGCGCTGCCGGGAGCCCATCGCTCCGGCTCGCCTCGAGGCCATGCCCGACGCCCGCCGCTGCATCACCTGCGCCTCGCTCCGGTAGGGGTACCCAGGCCGGCCCACGGGATGCGTCCGCCAAGCGGACTCCGGCGCAGGCGGACGACGCGTCGCGAGTCATTCCGGGGCTGCTGCAGGCCCGGTTCCGGAATCGGCTCGGGCACTTCGGTACAGTGCGTGGCGCAATGGCACTGAGGGTGGCCGAGCGGGCAAAGCGGGCCAGACGGGCCCTGGTGGCCCGTCGGGCGCCTCGACGGGTCCGGGCCCGGCGGCTGGCGGCCGTCGTCTCCCTGCTGGGCGTGGTCATCGCCTTCGCCTTCCTCACCCTGCCGATCGACGCCACCGTCGACGGCGACCCGCTCATGCGCCTGCGGGCCTTCGACGCGGCGCCGGTGGCGACCCTGGCCGTGGAGTGCGGGACCGCTCTGGGCGAGGCCGGCAACGCCACCGGCGGCGCCAGCCTGTACGACCTGGCCCGCGACCACGCCTGCCGCGACGCTTCCCTCCGCCGCCTGCTGACGGCCGGCGCGGCCGGCGCGGTGGTCGCCCTCAGCGGCCTGCTGGCCATGGCGGCCGCGTCCAACCGGCTGCCCAGCAAGGGAGCGTTCGCGTGACCGCCACCCCGTCGGCCACCCCGTCCGCTACCGGTTCCGACCTGGTCGTCATCGACAAGGTCAACAAGTTCTTCGGCGACCTGCACGTCCTCCACGACGTCGACCTGACGATCGGCCGGGGCGAGGTGCTGGTGGTCATCGGCCCCTCGGGCTCGGGCAAGTCCACCTTGATCCGGTGCATCAACCGGCTCGAGCCGGTGACTTCGGGCACCATCTCGATCGACGGGGTGCCCCTGCCCGCCGAAGGCAAGGCGCTGGCCCGGCTGCGGGCCGACGTCGGCATGGTGTTCCAGTCGTTCAACCTCTTCGCCCACAAGACGATCCTCCAGAACGTCACCCTGGGCCCGATCAAGGTCCGCAAGCTCTCCAAGTCCGACGCTCGCGAGCGGGCCATGCAGCTGCTCGAGCGGGTCGGTATCAAGGACAAGGTCAACCGCTACCCGGCCGAGCTGTCCGGCGGGCAGCAGCAGCGGGCCGCCATCGCCCGGGCCCTGGCCATGGAGCCCAAGCTCATGCTCTTCGACGAGCCCACCTCGGCGCTCGACCCGGAGATGATCAAGGAAGTGCTCGACGTGATGGTCGAGCTTGCGGCGGAAGGGACCACCATGGTGGTCGTCAGCCACGAGATGGGTTTCGCGAGGTCCGCGGCCCGGCGGGTAGCCTTCATGGACGGAGGCCGTATCGTCGAGATCGCCCCACCCGAACAGTTCTTCGCCAGACCAGATTCAGAGCGGGCGCGCGACTTCCTGTCCAAGATTTTGGCGCATTAGGCAACGGAAAGTTTGGGAGGACAGGTAATGAGAAAGCAGCGGTGGTTGTTCCCGATCGTGCTCCTGTCGGTGGCCCTGATGGGTGCCGCATGCGGCGACGACGACGAGCCCACGGTCGGAGGTGACACCACCGAGACCACGACGGCCAAGCCCACCTTCGCAGCCGGCACGACGATGGCGGCGCTGCAGGCCAAGGGCAAGATCGTGGTGGGCACCAAGTTCGACCAGCCCGGCCTGGGCCAGAAGAACCCGATCTCGGGCGACGTCGAGGGCTTCGACGTGGAGATCGCCAAGCTCATCGCCACCGGCATCTTCGGCGGCGACGCGGACGACCTCGGGAGCAAGATCGAGTTCAAGGAGTCGACCACGCCGAACCGGGAGCTGTTCATCGAGAACGGCACCGTCGACATCGTGGTCGCCACCTACACGATCAACGACGCCCGCAAGCAGCGGATCGACTTCGCCGGTCCCTACTACGTCGCCGGCCAGGACATCATGGTCAAGGCCGACAACACCGATATCAAGGGTGTCGACACGCTGGCCGGCAAGAAGGTGTGCAGCGTCCTCAACTCCACCCCCGCCATGCGGATCAAGGAGAAGGCGCCGCAGGCCGAGCTCACCGAGCTGGAGACCTACTCGCTGTGCAAGGACGGGCTGCTCGACGGCCGCTACGACGCGGTCAGCACCGACAACTCGATCCTCCTCGGCTTCGTCGACAAGGACCCCACCGCCCTCAAGCTGGTCGGTAACCGGTTCAGCGACGAGCCCTACGGCATCGGCCTCGAGCGGGGCGACGACGACTTCCGCACCTTCATCAACGACCGGCTGGAGGCCATCTACGCCAGCGGCGACTGGGTCAAGGCTTTCGAGTCCACGCTGGGCAAGCTCGGGGTCCCGACGGCGACGCCGCCCCCGGTGAACCGCTACACCTCGGCCGGCCCCGCCCCCGCCCCCACCACCACGGTCGCCTCGGCGGCCACCACCACCGCCCCGGCCGAGACCACGACCACCGCCGGCTGACGGCGCCAGGCGACCGGCCGACGCGCTGATGGGTGATCGCCGGCTGCGATGAACGTCGTCCTCGACAACCTCGACCAGTTCCTGAAAGGGATGCAGCAGACGGTCGTCCTGACCGTGCTGTCGTTCGCGATCGCGTTCCTGATCGGGGTTGTCGTGGCCGGCTTCCGGGTGAGTCCGGTGCCCCCGCTGCGGGCCCTCGGCACGGTGTACGTCACGCTCATCCGCAACACGCCCCTGGCCGTGCTCCTCCTGCTGTTCTTCGTGGGGTTCCCGAAGATCGGGATCCTCCTCTCCCCGTTCTCGTCGGGGATCATCATGCTCTCCGCCTACACCGGCACGTTCGTGGCGGAGACGGTGCGGGCGGGCGTCAACTCGGTGGCGGTGGGCCAGGCCGAGGCGGCCCGAGCCCTCGGCATGTCGTTCCCCCAGGTGTTGACGGTGGTGATCCTGCCCCAGGCGCTGCGCACCGTCGTGCAACCCCTGGGCAGCATCTTCAGCGCCCTGCTCCGCAACTCGGCGGTGGTGACGATCATCGGGGTCTCGAACCTCACCAAGATCGTGCAGTCGGTGCAGGCCGACACCGCGACCAACGTCCCCGCCTATGTCGGGGGGGCGCTGGCCTACCTCCTGCTCACGATCCCGACGGGCCAGGCGATCGGCGTCATCGAACGCCGGGTGGCCATCAAACGATGACCGCGCGATGACGGCCTCCGCATGACGGCGCCGGTGCTGGGCGACGTCCTGGGCCCCCGCGGCCGCCGCCAGGCCCGGATCGCCACGGTGATCTCGGTGGCCGTGATCGCCGGCATGGTGCTGGTGGCCTTCCGGCGGCTCGAGGGCAGGGGTCAGCTGAGCGGCGAGCTCTGGGATCCCTTCACCCAGTGGCCGGTGTGGCGGTTCCTCCTGCTCGGGCTGGTCAACACCCTGAAGGTGGCGGCCCTGGCCATGACGCTGGCCGTGGTGGTCGGCGGCCTGCTGGCCCTCGCCCGGTTGGCCCGGTCATGGCCGGCCCGGTTCCTCGCCACCGTCTACGTGGAGTTCTTCCGGGGACTACCCGTCTTCCTGCTGATCCTCTTCTGCGGCTTCAGCCTGCCGGCCACGGGCCTCGACATCACCGTCTTCGGCGCCATCGTGCTGGCCCTCACCCTGTACAACGGCGCCGTCCTGGCCGAGGTCTTCCGGGCGGGTATCCGCTCGCTCGACAGGGGACAGTCGGAGGCCGCGTTCGCCATCGGGCTCGGCTACTGGCGGGCCATGCTCCTCGTCGTCGTCCCCCAGGCGGTGCGGCGGATGGTTCCGGCCATCGTCAGCCAGCTCGTCACGCTCCTGAAGGACTCCACCCTCGGGATCGCCATCGGCTACGAGGAGCTGTTGCGCCGGGGCCAGCTCAACGCCGAGTTCTTCGACAACCACCTCGCCACGTACGTCGTGGTGGCCGGCATGTACATCGTCGTCTGCTACAGCCTGAGCCGGGTGGCCCGGGCCCTGGAGATCCGCCAGCGCCGCCGCTACCAGGCGGGGTCGATCCAGGTCATGGGGATGGAGGACCTGGCGGTGGTGGGGGCCCAGGCCGACGCGGCCCTACCCGCGGAACCGGTGGTCGCGTCGACCCCGACCGCCCGCTGACCGACCGTCCGGCCGGCCGTCGCTCAGCGGATTCGGAGGGTCTCGGCGATGCTGACGGCCAGGGCCGGGTCGGACGAGACCACGGTGAGGATGTAGGCCTTGCCGTCCTTCAGCAGGTAGTACTGGGTCTCGTCCACCACGACCACGCCGTCGTCGGTGGTCACCGGGAGCTTGAACCGCACCCGGGTGGCCGGCCCGGCCGGGAGGGTGACGCCCTCGTCGGCGACGTCGGTGGCGCCGACGTTGGTGAGGGCCGGCCGGGTGGCGGCCATGATCTCGTCGAGCGACTTCTCCTTGGCCTTGTCGACGGTGAGGTTCACGCTCGACGTGCCCTCGTTGTCGACCGCGAACAGCCGTCCGCCGGCCTGGGCCACGATCCGGGCCAGCACCATGGCGGTGCCCAGGTTGGGGTTCTCCAGCCGCAGCTTGTTGGCCGTGCGGTTGAACTCGCCCAGGTTCTCGCTGAGCGGCACCCGCTGCCAGTTCGACGGCACGGCGACGGCGAAGCCGGCCTTGTCGTCCTTGACCACGCTGAAGCCGGGCGGGGCGGTCGTGTCGGGGGCCTTCGGGTCGCTGCCGCAGCCGGTGAGGGTGACGAGGGCCATGACGAGGACTGCGAGGGCGGACACTTTGAACGTCGGTGCTAGGGGCCGTCTCACGGCGCACACCCTACGCGCGGCCGCCGCCGGACGCCGCCTACGCCGGGGGAGGCAGGAGGCCGATGGCGCGCTGGGCTCTCGCCAGCGTGACCGATGCCACCTGCTCGGCCTTCTGGGCGCCCTTGCGCAGGATGGCGTCGGTGGCGCCGGGGTCGGTCGCCAGCTCCCGGTAGCGCTCCTGCACCGGCCGCAGCAGCTCGACCACGGCCTCCGCCGCGTCGGCCTTGAGCGGGCCGTACTGCGTGTAGCCGGCGGCCGCCGCCTGGGGGGTCCGGCCGGTGGCCGCCCCCAGGATGGAGAGCAGGTTGGACACGCCCGGCTTCGTCTCCGGATCGAACCGGACCTCGGTGTCGGTGTCGGTGATCGCCCGGCGGACCTTCTTGGCGATCTCGGCCGGGTCGTCGAGCAGGTAGACGGTGCCCGCTCCCGATTCGGACGACTTGCCCATCTTCGAGGTGGGGTGCTGCAGGTCCATGATCCGGGCGCCGACGGCGGGGACCATGGCCTCGGGCACCACGAACGTCTCCCCGTAGTGGTGGTTGAACCGGATGGCGAGGTCGCGGGTCAGCTCGAGGTGCTGGCGCTGGTCCTCGCCCACCGGCACCCGGTCGGCGTCGTAGAGGAGGATGTCGGCCGCCATGAGGGCGGGATAGGTGAAGAGAGCCGCTCGAACCGACTCCCTGCCGCCCGCCTTCTCCTTGAACTGGATCATCCGGTGCAGCTCGCCGTAGGTGACGGTGCTCTCCATGAGCCAGCTGAGCTGGGCGTGCTCGCCCACGTGGCTCTGGACGAACAGCGTGCAGACGTCGGGGTCGAGGCCGACCGCCACCAGCATCCGGGACAGCTCGAGCGTGCGTTCCCGCAGCAGCGAGGGGTCGTGCTCGACGGTGAGGGCGTGGAGGTCGACGACCGTGTAGAAGGAGTCGGCCTCGTGCTGCTCGGCCACCCAGTGGCGCAGGGCGCCCAGGTAGTTGCCCAGGTGCACCCTGCCGGTCGGTTTGATCCCCGAGAGCACCCGTGCCATGGCGCCGATGGTATGCGCCGGTCGGAGGCAGGCCGCCGGTAATGTCGGTGCCGTGCCGTACGAGGTCCACACGACGGTCTTCGAGGGCCCGTTCGACCTGCTGTTGCACCTCATCGCCCGCCAGGAGGTCGACCTCTACGAGGTGTCGCTCACCGCCATCGTCGACGCCTACCTGGCCGAGCTCGACCGGATGGGCCCCCTCGACCTGGAGGTGGCCACCGAGTTCCTGGTCATCGCGGCCACCCTCGTCGAGCTCAAGACCCGGCGCCTCCTGCCCGAGGAGGCCGGCGACGGCCTCGACGCCGACGACCTGGCCCTGTTCGAGCAGCGCGACCTGCTCCTGGCCCAGCTGATGGAGTGCAAGACGTTCTCCGAGGCGGGCGAATCCATAGGCCGCATGCTCGACGCCGGCGCCCGCAGCGTGCCCCGCACGGCCGGTCCCGAGTTGCGGTTCCTCGCCCTGGCGCCCGACCTGCTGGCCGGCGTCACGCCCGCCGACCTGGCCCGGGCCCTGGTGCGGGCAGCCACGCCGAAGCCGCCGCCCACGGTCGACCTGTTCCACGTGGCCCCGAACCGGATGTCGGTGGGCGAAGCGCTGGCCGAGCTGCTGGCCCGCCTGCCCGACACCGGCGCCACCACCTTCCGGGAGATCACATCCGGCATGGGCCCCGGAATCGACGTCGTCGTGCGCTTCCTCGCCGTCCTCGAGCTGTACAAGCAGGGCCTGGTCGAGCTCCACCAGGCCACCACCTTCGGCGAGCTGCGCATCACCTGGTCGGGCGACGTCGACAACGAGCGGTCCGCGCTCGTGGCGGGAGCCGACAGCTATGGCTCGTAGCGAGACCACTCGCGCCCTGGAGGCCATCCTGCTGGTGGCCGAGGAGCCGGTGGAGCCCCACCTGCTGGCCCAGCTGTTGGAGGTGAGCCCGGCCCGGGTGGAGGAGGTGTGCGCCGATCTCGCCGCCTCCTACGACGACGAGGAGCGGGGCTTCGTGCTGGCCCGGGTGGCGGGGGGCTACCGGCTGCAGACGCATCCCGACCTGGCCCCCTACGTGGAGCGCTTCGTCCTCGACGGCCAGCCGGCCCGCCTGTCGGGCGCGGCCCTGGAGACGCTGGCCGTCGTGGCCTACCGCCAGCCGGTGTCCCGGCCCCAGGTGGCGTCGGTGCGGGGCGTCAACGCCGACGCCGTCATGCGCACCCTTTCCCATCGGGGCTACATCGAGGAGGTCGGGCGGGATCCGGGCCCCGGCCAGGCCGTCCTCTACGGCACCACCCGGATGTTCCTCGAGAAGCTCGGTATCGACTCCCTGGCCGACCTCCCGCCGTTGTCGAGCTTCGTCCCCGGCCCCGAGGTGGTCGAAGCCATCGAGCGCAGCCTGGGCGTGTCGTCCTCCGCCGCTTCACCCGCGGATGGTGGGGTTCCTCGCCCAATCTGACGGCTACCTTGAAGAGGCTGTGACCGAACCCGACGAGATGCCCGGGGGGGACCGGTTGCAGAAGGTGCTCGCCGCCGTCGGTTTCGGGAGCCGGCGGGTGTGCGAGGAGCTCATCGAGGAAGGGCGGGTCACGGTCGACGGCGAGGTGGCTCTCCTCGGGCGCCGGGTCGACCCCGACGTGGCCGAGGTGGCGGTCGACGGGGTCCCGGTCTCGGTGCGGCCGGGGCTGGTGTACTACCTGCTCAACAAGCCCAAGGGGGCGGTCGTCACCGCCTCCGACCCCCAGGGCCGGCCCACCGCCCTCGATCTGGTGCCGCGTGACCCCCGGGTGTTCTCGGTCGGCCGGCTCGACGCCGACACCGAGGGCCTGATCATCTTCACCAACGACGGCGACCTCGCCCACCGCCTGGCCCACCCCTCCTTCGGCGTGGAGAAGGAGTACCTGGTCGAGCTGGATGGGATCCCCACGGCCGGCCAGGTCCGCCAGCTGCGCACGGGCGTCGTGCTCGACGACGGGATGACGGCGCCGGCCCGGGCGTCGATGGTGGAACCCCGGTCCCTGAAGCTGACGATCCACGAGGGACGCAACCGCCAGGTCCGGCGGATGTGCGCCGCCGTGGGCCACCACGTCGTCCGCCTGGTGCGCCTGCGCATCGGGCCGGTGTGCGACCGTTCCCTCGCCCCCGGCGAGTGGCGCCCGCTGACGGCGGACGAGGTCCGGGGCCTGGAGAAGTCGGTGGCCCAGGTCCGCACCCGCCGCCAGCCGTCCCAACGCCCCAATCGCTGACCGGCCCGGCGGTCGGGGGGGCGCCAGGGCCGGGGAGCCGGGGGGCCGGCGCAGGTACATTCGTCCCAATGGCTGCCGCGGTTCGAGCGTTGCGGGGCGCGACCACGGTCGACGCCGACACCGAGGCGGCCATCACCAAGGCCGTCCAGACCCTGATCGGCGAGATGCTGGCCCGCAACGAGGTCGTCAAGGACGACCTCATCAGCATCCTGTTCACCGCCACCGACGACCTGTCGGCCACCTTCCCGGCGACGCCCGCCCGGTTGATGGGCCTGGGCGACGTCCCCCTGCTGTCGGCCCGAGAGCTAAGCGTGCCCCACGGCACGCCCCGCTGCGTCCGCGTCCTCATGCACCTCTCCACCGAGCGGTCGCGATCGGAGTTGCGCCACGTCTACCTGGAGGGCGCGACCGGGCTGAACGACGACCTGCCGGAGTGACCGGTCCGAACGCGGCGGGGGAGCGGGCGGTCGTCGTCGGCACGGGGCTCATCGGGGGCTCGATCGGGCTGGCCCTGCGGGCGCTGGGGTGGCACGTCACCGGGCGCGACCTCGACCCGGCCCGGTCCGGTCGGGCACTGGCGGTGGGCGCCATCGACGCCATCGGCGACGACCCGGGGGCCGCGGTGACCTTCGTGTGCACGCCGGTGCTCACCATCCCCGGCGAGGCCCGGGCCGCCCTGGACGGCGGACCAGGGCTGGTCACCGACGTCGGCAGCGTCAAGGGGCCGGTGGCGGCGGCGGTGGCCGACCCCCGGTTCGTGGGCGGCCATCCCATGGCCGGCTCGGAGCAGGAGGGGGTCGACGGCGCCGACGCCTCCCTCTTCGTGGGGGCCACGTGGGTGCTCACGCCCACCGTCGACACCGACCCCCAGGCGTTCGCCCGCATCCGATCAGTGGTGACGTCGCTCGGCGCCGACGTCGTCGCCCTTCCCCCCGAGCGCCACGACGAGCTGGTGGCCATGGTGTCCCACGTCCCCCACCTGGCCGCCGCCACCCTCATGGCCCTCGCCGCCGACGGGGCCGAGGAGCACGCCGCGCTCCTCCGGCTGGCGGCGGGCGGGTTCCGCGACATGACCCGGGTGGCGGCCGGTTCGCCCGCCATCTGGCCCGACATCTGCGCCGAGAACCGCAACGCCATCGTCGACTCCCTCGACCGCCTGGTGGAGGCCCTGGCCGGGATGCGGGAGCTGGTGGCGTCGGGCGACCGGGCCGGCCTGCTGGTGGCCCTGGAGCGGGCCCGGGCGGCCCGGGTGAACCTTCCCGGCCGGGTCGCGGTACCGGAGGAGCTGTCCGAGGTGCGGGTGCCCGTCCCCGACCGCCCCGGCGTGCTGGCCGAGGTCACCACCCTGCTGGGCGAGCTGGGCGTCAACATCGTCGACCTGGAGATCGCCCACTCGGTGGAAGGTCCCCACGGCGTGCTGGTCATGGTGGTCCGGCGCCAGGATGCGGACCGGGTGCGGGCCGCCCTGGGGGAGCGGGGCTACCGGCCGTCGGCCCGGGTGCTCACGTGACGAGCCTGCGCATCACCGGCGGACGGCCCCTCCGGGGACAGGTCCGGGTGCCGGGGGACAAGTCGATCTCGCACCGGGCCCTCCTCCTGGGCGCCCTGGCCGAGGGCATCTCGGTGGTCCGGGGACTCTCGACGGGCAACGACGTCGCCCGCACCCGGGCGGCCATCCGGTCCATAGGGGCGCTGGTCGACGGCGACCCGGTCACCGGCTGCCTGGTCACCGGGGGTCTGGCCCACCTCCACGAGCCCGAGGGCGTCATCGACGCGGGCAACTCGGGCACCACCATCCGGCTGCTGGCCGGCCTGTGCGCCGGCTTCGACTGGCTCACGGTGCTGGCCGGCGACGCATCCATCACCCGCCGGCCCATGGACCGGGTGGCGGACCCGCTGCGCCGGATGGGCGCCCGGGTCGACGGACGCCAGGGTGGCCGGCTGCCACCGCTCACCGTGCGGGGCGGCGGCCTCCACGGCATCGAGTACGACATGCCCGTCGCCAGCGCCCAGGTGAAGTCGGCGATCCTGCTGGCCGGGCTGCACGCCGAGGGCGACACGGTCGTGCGGGAGGCCGTCGCCACCCGGGCCCACACCGAGGAGATGCTGGCCGCGGCGGGCGCCGACATCGAGGTGGAGGACTCGGGCGGCGGTGACTCGGGCGGCGGTGGCTCGGACAACGGTCGCCGCACGATCCGCCTCCGGCCGTCGGCCCTGCACCCCTTCGAGCTCGACGTGCCCGGCGACCCGTCCCAGGCCGCCTTCTGGGTGGTCGCCGCGTGCATCGTCCCCGGGAGCGACCTGGTGGTCGACGACGTCTACCTCGGGCCGGCCCGGGCCGGGTTCCTCGACGTCCTCGCCGCCATGGGGGCCGATGTCGAGCGGGTGGGGGAGCGGTCGCTGCGGGCCCGCCACTCGCCCGACCTCCACGGCACCGAGATCGAGGGCCACGAGATCCCCGGCCTCATCGACGAGATCCCCGTCCTGGCCGTGGCCGCGGCCGTGGCCGAGGGGGACACCACCTTCGCCGGGGCGGGCGAGCTGCGGGTGAAGGAGAGCGACCGGGTGGCCACCGTCACCAGCGAGCTGTCCGCCCTGGGGGCCAGGGTCGAGCCCACCGACGACGGCCTGGCGGTCACAGGTGGCGGTGGCGGGATGCTCCGCGGCGCCCACGTCCGCTCCCACGGAGACCACCGGGTGGCCATGGCCATGGCGGTGGCGGCCATGGCGGCCGAGGGCGAGTCCGTGGTCGACGGCTGGGACGCGGTGGCCACCAGCTATCCCGGCTTCGAGGAAGACCTGCGACGATGCACCTCGTGAGGCCACCCGACGAAGAGGGCCCGAGGATGTGGGTCGTGGCCATCGACGGCCCCGTCGGGTCGGGGAAGTCCACCGTCGCCCAGGCGGTGGCCGCCCGCCTCGGGCTCGACTGCCTGGGGACGGGCGCCATGTACCGGGCGGTGGCGGTGGCCGTGCTCCACCGGGGACTGGCGGGAGACGTCGGGGAGGAACCCGATCCCGGCGACGTGGCGGCCGTGGCCCGGGGCGTCGACATCGCCCTGGGGAAGGAGCGGATCGTCGTCGACGGCGAGGACGTGACCGACGAGATCCGCAGTCCCGAGGTCGGCCGGCTGGTCAGCGCGGTGGCGGCCGTACCCGACGTCCGGGAGCGGCTGGTGGCCCTCCAGCGGGACTGGGTGGCGGCCCGCGGCGGGGGCGTGGTCGAGGGCCGCGACATCGGCAGCGTGGTTTTCCCCGATGCCGATCTCAAGGTCTTCCTCACCGCCACGCCCGAGGAGCGGGCCCGGCGCCGCCAGGACGAGGACGCCGACGACGTCCGCCGCCGCGACCGCCTCGACTCGACCCGGGCCGTCTCCCCCCTCGTCGTGCCCGATGGCGCGGTGGTGATCGACAGCACCGGACGCAGCGTCGACGACATCGTCGACGAGATCGTCGCCCTGCTCGCGTGATCAGACGGATGACCAGTCGGATGACCAGTCGGGTGAAGGGCCTGCTCGCCAGGCGCCCGTCGACGATGCGGATCGTCGGGCTCGTCCTGTACTGGCTGGTGCGCAACGGCACGTCGGTGCTCAGCCGGCTCTACTTCCGGGCCTCGTACGAGGGACTCGAGAACGTGCCCACCACCGGCGCCTTCGTCCTCGCCCCCGTCCACCGCTCCAACCTCGACTTCGCCCTCATGTCGGTCGTCACCAAGCGGCGGCTGCGCTACATGGGCAAGGAGTCCCTCTGGAACAAGGCCTGGTTCGGCCGGATCATCGATGCCATGGGCGCCTACCCGGTGTCCCGCGGCACGGCCGACCGGGCGGCGGTGCGGCGCACCATCGAGGTCCTGGGCGAGGGCGACGGGCTGGTCCTGTTCCCCGAGGGCACCCGCAGCTCGGGGCCGGTGGTCAACGAGCTCCACGAGGGGGCCGCGTTCGTGGCCGGCCGGGCGGGGGTGCCGATCGTGCCCGTGGGCATCGGCGGCACCGAGCGGGCCCTGGGCAAGGGCGCCCGGTTCCCCCGGCCGGCGAAGGTGCGGGTGATCGTGGGGCCGCCCATCTACCCCCCGCCCCTGCCCGAAGGTCGGCGCCACCCGTCCCGGACGGCCATCCACGAGCTCACCCACACGCTCCAGCGGGAGCTGCAGCGGCTGCTCGACCAGGCCGGGGCGGCGACGCCCGCCGGCGAGGCCGTGGCGCAGAATCCGCCGATCGGTGTCAACGAAACGGCCCCGCCAGACGTTTCCTAGGTTGTGACAGGGGCGTCAGCGGGTTCCGCCGGGTTCGAAGCGGCGTTCGACGAGCTGTTTCCACGCGCCTTCTCCCTCGCCCGCCGCCTGGTCGGCGACACCGACGTGGCGGAGGACATCGCGGCCGAGGCCCTGGCCCGGGCCTACGCCCACTGGCCCCGCATCTCCACCCTCGAGTACCGCGACGGGTGGGTGCTGCGGGTGGCGGCGAACCTGGCCGTCGACCGGGTGCGCCGCCGCCCCGAGGTGATCGTCACCCCGTCGACGGCCTCGGCCGGGCCCGACGCCGAGGAGCTGGTCGTGCTGCGCGTCGCCCTGGTGGCCGCCCTCGGCTCGCTGCCCCGCCGCCAGCGCCAGGCGGTGGCCCTGCGCTACCTGGGCGACCTCACCGCCGACCAGGTCGCCGTCGCCCTGGGCATTTCCGTCGGCAGCGTCAAGACCCATATCCACCGTGGCCTGGGCGCCCTGCGCCTGCGCCTCGGACCCGGCATCGAGGAGGTAGTTCCGCTTGGCTTGGAACCATGACGACGTGAGTCCGAACCGGTCGCGCGACGAGTTGTTGGGCGAGGTGGTGCGTCGCGGCGAAGGGCTTCGCCGCCGTCGCCGCCTGGTCGGCGGCCTGGGCGGCGGCCTCGCCCTGGTGCTGGCGGTCGGCGGTGTGGCCGCCGTCGTCGGATCGGGCGACGACCGCGTCACCAACCTGGCGGCCGGAGGTCCCACGACGACGGCGGCCGCCTTCGGCCCCGCCACCGGGGGGACGGTGTTCGCGGTCGACGCACCCACCACCACCGCCGGACCGGAGGCCACCACCGTCACCACCCGGCGAGCCGTCGTCACGACCCTCCCCCCGGCTCCCGAGCCCACCGTCGTCACCACGAGCCCCCCCGCCCCCCCGACCACCGTGGCCGTGAACGAGCCCCAGTGCTCGGCGGCGCAGGTGGAGGTCACCCTCGCCTTCCCCAAGTCCACCTACGCGGTGGGGGAGCCGGTCGTGGGCCAGGCCAGCGTCCGCAACCGGTCGGGGGCGCCCTGCTACTACTTCAGCTACACCCAGTCGATGGAGTTCAGGAACGCCGGCGGCACGCCGGTGTCGCCGGGGTCCACCATGATCGCCGACGCCTTCCGGGCCACGCCGCTCGCGCCCGGCCAGGCCCTTGGTCCCGCCGCCGTCAGCTGGGACCAGCGGGCGTGTGATCCCGATCCTGCCTGCCCCCAGGCACCGCCCGGCACCTACACCGGCTTCGTGAGCTGGTCGTTCGACGGCCCGCCGATCGCTGCCACCGCCTCCTTCGCGATCGTGCCGTAACGGGACCGGGCCCTCGCCGACCGCCGCCAGGCGACTTTCGCCACCGCCTGCTCCATCGCCCGCGAGCCGGGCACCGCTGACCTGGCGCTAGGCGACCTTCACGTCGCCGAAGAGGGCCCACGCCCGGACCTTGACCACCGGGCCGTCGGCCGCAGGGTGGGCGGCGACATCGCTGCGGCGGTTGCCGAAGAGGGCGAAGCCGGAGATCTCGACCCGGCTGCCGGCCGGCACCATGATCCGGACGTCGCCGAAGCCGGCCACCGCCCGGACCCTGATCTCGTCGCCGGCGTCGACGGCCTGGCGCATGTCGAGCGTGCTGTCGCCGAAGACGGCCACGGCCCGGGTCGTCATCCCGGGCCGCAACGTCCCCGACTCGGCGCTGTCGCCGAAGACCCCCACTGCCCACCGATCGTCCCCTGCTCGCAGCCGCCGGTCGTTCATCTGTCGTATTCCCATCGTGATCCTCCCGTGTGAGGAGCCGCAGCTCGCTGTCATGGGTTGATCATGTTCGGGCACCCGTCGGGCGTCTTCGGCGGGACGGGCGATCCGGGGACCGGTGACCGGGGCGACGGCCCCATCCTCCATACGGAGGATGGCGGCACCCTCCGGCCGGTCGAGAGGGGAATCGCCCGCCCCGGCGATGACCGGCGACACCTCCCGGTCGCATGATCGACGGCATGGAAGACGTGATCGAGGTGACCGGGCTGCGCAAGGCCTACGGGTCGGTTGTGGCCGTGGACGACGTGTCCCTCAGCGTCCGCCGGGGCGAGATCTTCGGCATCCTCGGACCCAACGGGGCGGGCAAGACGACGACGGTGGAGTCGATCGCCGGGCTGCGGCGGCCGGATGCCGGAACGGTGCGGGTGCTCGGCCTCGACCCGCAGGTCGACGGTCGCCGCCTCCGCCAGCGGTTGGGCGTGCAGCTCCAGCAGGCGACCCTCCCGGAACGACTGAAGGTCGGAGAGGCGCTGCAGCTCTTCGCCTCCTTCTACGAGGCGCCCGCGGATTGGCGCCGACTGCTCGAGCAGTGGGGGCTGGCGGAGAAGCGCAACGCCACCTTCGCCGGCCTGTCGGGCGGGCAGCGCCAGCGCCTCTTCATCGCCCTGGCCCTGGTGGGCGACCCCGAGGTGGTGATCCTCGACGAGCTGACCAGCGGCCTCGATCCGCAGGCCCGCCGGGCCACGTGGGAGCTGATCCGCGCCGTGCGCGACACGGGCACGACCGTCGTGCTGGTGACCCACTTCATGGACGAGGCCGAGCGCCTCTGCGACCGCCTGGCCGTCATCGACAAGGGTCGCGTCGTCGCCCAGGGTTCGCCCCGGGACCTGATCGCCGGGCTGGGGGTGCGGACGCGGGTCCGCTTCTCCGCCAACGGCTCCGACCTCGGCTTCCTCGACGCCGTTCCCGACGTGAGCGAGGTGACCCGCGAGGGAAGGGAGGTGGTGGTCCACGGACGGGGCCCGATCCTGGCTCGGGTCGCCGCCGCCCTGGCCGAGCACGGGATCGAACCTCCCGACATCCGAACCGAACAGGCCAGCCTGGAGGACGTCTTCCTCGCTCTCACCGGCAGGCACGTCCGTGATTGACCCACCGTGTGACCGACGCGGGAGGTGAACGAATGAAGACCCTCCGGGTGCGCCTCTACGCCCTGGCCCCGATCCTGGTGCTGGTCCTGGCCGCCTGCCACAAGAAGTGACCGAACCGAACGAGCTCGACACGAGGAGGAGTTGGACGATGACCGAGGTGTGGAGGATGACCAGGACCGAGCTCAGGCTCTACCTGCGGGACCCGATGGCGGTGTTCTTCACGTTGCTGTTCCCCCTCATGATGCTGTTCCTGTTCGGCAGCATCTTCGGCAACGACCCCGACCCTGATCTCGGCGGCCGGGGCTCGGTCGACGTCTCGGTGCCCGGCTACATCGCCATCGTGATCGCCACCAACGCCATCCTGGGGCTGCCCATCAACGTCGCCACCTACCGGGCCGGCGGGGTGCTCCGCCGGTTCCGGGCCACGCCCGTGCGGCCGTCGACGGTCCTCGTCGCCCAGGTGGCGGTCGGGCTGCTGTTCTCCGCCCTGGGCTCGGCGTTGCTGATCGTGGCCGGGCGCGTGTTCTTCGGACTCCACCTGCCCGAGGACCCGGGCGTGGTACTCGCCGCGGTGCTTCTCGGCGCGGCCAGCATCTTCGCCCTCGGATTCGTCCTGGCCAGCGTGCTGCCCAACGCCCGGACCGCCCAGTCGGTGGCGATGGTGGTCTTCTTCCCGATGATGTTCCTCTCGGGGGCGGCGTTGCCCCGGGCGCTGCTGTCGGAGACGATCCAGGACGTGGCCCAGGCGCTGCCTCTCACCCACGTGGTCACCCTGGTCGACGACGCCTGGTCGGGCGCGGGGTGGAACGTGGCCGCCATGGTGGTGCTGGCGGTGGTGCTGGTCGCCGGCGTCGTCCTCTCCACCCGCCTGTTCCGGTGGGAATAGCCTCGGCCCGACGACGACGCGGGACGGGCGGCGTGATGTACGGGACGCGATGACGGAGCCAGGGGCGGGACCGGCGGTGACGAACGCTCCCGGCAGGGAGGTCCCGCGGCACGCCTGGGAGCGGTGGACACCCGTCTGGCACGGCGTCTTCTTTCTCGTCCTGGGCCTGGCCACGGTGCTGGCCGTGGCCGACCCGGCGACGTCGGCGGCGGGCCGGGCCGCGGCCACGGTGCTGAGCATGCTCCTCGGCGGCTGGTACTGGCTGTGGGCCGTCCGGCGCCGGATCTGGGCTCTTCCCCTGCGCCAGGTGGTGGCCTACCTCGTCGGGGCGGCGGCCCTGTGGGGGGGCCTGGTTTCGGTCCACGAGGCCTATTTCCTGATCGCCTTCAGTGCCTACCAGCAGGTCGGGTCCTTCCTGCCGACACCCCGTTCGGCTTTCACCGGCGTCGTGGCCCTCACCGCCCTGCTGGCCGTGATGCAGGTCGCGGAGGTGGGTCAGCTGTCGTCACTGGTCGTCCTCCTGGCGGTGCTGTCCGCCGGCTCGGCCATCCTGTTCGGGCTGTTCGTCGACGCGATCATGCGCCAGAGCCAGGACCGCCATCGCCTGATCGAGGAGCTGGAGGCCACCCGGGCCGGGCTGGCGGCAGCCGAACGGGAGGCGGGCACGCTCGCCGAGCGCCAGCGCCTGGCCCGCGAGATCCACGACTCACTGGCTCAGGGCGTCATCAGCGTCGTGACGCTCCTGGAGGCAGCCGACGCCGAGCTGGGTCCCGGACACGTCACCGCCCGCCGCCATCTCGACCACGCCCTGCGCACGGCCCGGGAAACCCTGGCCGAGGCCCGCCGTTTCGTCTGGGCCCTCCAGCCGGAGGCCCTCGACCGGGGTTCGCTGGCCGAGGCCCTGGGGCGGCTGGCCGAGACGCTGGCGGACGAGACCGGCATGACCGCGCGGTTCCTGGTGTCCGGCCCGCCCCGGCCGTTGCCGGCGCCGGTGGAGGTCGCCCTGCTGCGGGCCGCCCAGGAGGGCACGGCCAACGTCCGCCGCCACGCGGGGGCCGGTGAGACCGTCCTCACCCTTTCCTACCTCGACGACCGAGTGATCCTCGACGTGCGCGACGACGGGCACGGCTTCGACACCGTCGCCGCGCTCGCGATCGGCAGTCGTCGGGGCGCGGTCGACGGTGGGCACGGTCTCCGAGGGCTCCGGGACCGCCTGGCCATGCTCGGAGGCGCCCTCGACGTGGAGAGCGCGCCGGGGGAGGGGACGGTGCTGGTGGCCCAGGTACCCATCCGGATCGACGACCCGGCCAGCGACGACCCGGCCACCGACGACCCGGCCGCCGACGCCAGGGCCGTCGACGACAAGTCCGCCGACGACCCGGCCGCCGACGACAGCGATGCGGCGACGTGAGCGACCTCGCGCCGGTGCCGATCCGGGTCCTGGTCGTCGACGACCACCCCGTCGTGCGCACCGGGGTCCGGGGGATGCTGGCCAGCCACGCCGACTTCGACGTGGTGGGCGAGGCGTCCGACGGAGAGGAGGCGGTCGAGCAGGCGGGGGCGCTCGCGCCCGACGTGGTGCTCATGGACCTCCGCATGCCCGGGGTCGACGGGGTCGAGGCCACCCGGCGGATCCGGGCCGCTCACCCGGCGGTCGAGATCCTCGTACTCACGACCTACGACACCGACGACGACATCGTGCGCGCCGTCGAGGCCGGCGCGGTCGGGTACCTCCTCAAGGACTCGCCCCGGGAGGAGCTGTTCCGGGGCGTCCACGCCGCCGCCCGGGGCGAGTCGGTGCTGGCGGCGACGGTCGCGTCCCGCCTCATGGGGCGGATGCGGACGCCCCCCGGCCAGTCGCTCAGCCCCCGGGAGCTGGAGGTTCTCACGCTGGTGGCCGACGGCCGGCAGAACAAGGACATCGGCCGGACGCTCTACATCAGCGAGACCACGGTGAAGAGCCACCTGGCCCACATATTCACCAAGCTCGGTGTCGACGACCGGACGGCGGCCGTCACCGTGGCCCTCGAACGGGGAATCCTGCGCCTGAAGCGGTGAGGCGCTCTCTCTAGGTGGCCAGGGCGTCGAGGACGTCGCTGGCCGCCACCACCCGGTCGTCGGCGAAGGGCGAGGCCGCAGGGGCGGGGGCACCGAGGGTGACGCTCACCACCACGTCGAGGGCGTGCATCAGCTCCCGCAGCTCCCGGGGCGGCGGGAAGTACTCGTCCTCGTCGGTGACCGAGACCAGCTCGACGCCGTGCTCGGGCGCCAGCCGGTCGATGACCGCCCGCACCAGCTCCTCGGGGGCGGACGCGCCGGCCGTGACCCCGACCACGCCGGTGAGATCGTCGGGCAGCTCGTCGGCCCGGTTCACCCGGTAGACCCGCGGGCAACCGGCGGCCGTCGCCACCTTGGCCAGGGCGACGGTGTTGGACGAGTTGGCCGACCCGATCACCACGATGGCGTCCGCCGTCCGGGCGATCTCGGTGAGGGCCGACTGGCGGTTCGTGGTGGCGAAGCACAGGTCGCTGCGGGTGGGCATCCACAGCTCGGGGAAGCGCTCCCGGGCGGCTTCGAGGACGTCGGACCAGTCGTGGTGGCTCAACGTGGTCTGGGCCAGGAGGGCGACCGGGCCGGCGGGGTCGGGGAGGGCGGCGACGTCGGCGTAGGACTCCACCAGGTGGATCGACTCCGGCGCCACCGCCATGGTGCCCACCGCCTCGTCGTGGCCCTCGTGGCCCACGTAGAGGATCGAGTAGCCCTTGCCCGACCGCACCTTGACCTCGTGGTGGACCTTGGTGACCAGCGGGCAGACCGCGTCGACCATGAACCCACCCCGGCGGCGGGCGGCGGCGACCACCTCGGGCGCCGACCCGTGTGCGCTCAGCATCAGGGGGGCCCCGTCGGGAACGGCGGCCACGTCGTCGACGAACACCACGCCCAGCTGCCGGAAGCGGTCGACCACCAGCTGGTTGTGGACGATCTCGTGGAAGCAGTACACCGGCGGCTCGAACACCCGCACCATCCAGGCCAGGGCCTTGATCGCCATCTCCACCCCGGCGCAGAAACCCCGCGGCGCGGCCAGCAGCACACGGTCGACGCCCATAGCCCCAGGCTATGCCGGTGGGGAGCTGAACTGGTGACGGATTCGGTCGTCCTGGCGACCGGAAACGTCACCGGTTGGCGAGACCGGCGAACCGATGACCGCCCGGCGCGCACCAACGGGGTGCGGGCCCCGTCCCATGTCACCAGTGCCGGTGCTGGCGAACCGGTGACGTCCAACGTTGTCCAGGCGCCGTCCCGCGTCACCAGTTGCCGGTGCTGGCGAACCGGTGACGTCCAAGGTTGTCCAGGCGCCGTCCCGTGTCACCGGTTCGGGCATCGGCGTCGGGCCCAGTCGGGCGAGGGCCGGAACCGCCGTATCCTGGAGCGCATGTCCGTGCCCGTGGTCGTTGCCGTCGCGCCCGGATCTCCGGCCGCCCGGGCCGGCCTGGTGCCGGGCGACGAGATCCTCGCGATCGACGGACACGCCCGCGCGACGTCATCGAATGGCGGCTGCTGGTCGACGAGGCCGACCTCGAGCTCGACGTCCGTCGGGGTGGCCTGGGCCTCACCATGGCCGTGCCCAAGGCCGAGGGAGCGTCCCTGGGCGCGGAGGTGTCGTCGGCCCTGTTCGACCAGGTGCGGACGTGTGACAACCACTGCGAGTTCTGCTTCATCCATCAGCTGCCCCAGGGCCTGCGACCCAGCCTGTACGTGAAGGACGACGACTACCGGCTGTCGTTCCTCTACGGCAACTACACGACGCTCACCCGCTTCACCGAGCTCGACCTCGAACGGGTGGTCACCGAGCGCCTCAGCCCCATCAACGTGAGCATCCACGCCACCGATCCCGAGGTGCGGGCCCGGATGCTGCGCAACCGCCGGGGCGCCACCAGCCTGCGCTGGCTGCGGGCGCTGCTCGACGCCGGCATCGAGGTCCACGGCCAGGTCGTGGTGTGCCCGGGCGTCAACGACGGGGCCGTCCTCGACGACACCCTGGCCGGGGTGCTCGACGAGTACCCGGAGCTGGCAACCGCCTGCGTGGTGCCGCTCGGCGTGAGCCGGTACTCGAAGGAGGGGTCGATGCGGCCCCACTCGCCCGAGGAGGCGGCGGCCGTCGTCGACCTGGTGGAGGACTGGCAGTCGGTGTTCCTCGCCACCCTCGGCCGGCGGGTCGCCTTCGCCGCCGACGAGTACTACCTGCTGGCCGGCCGCCCGTTCCCCCCGGCCGACGCCTACGAGGGCTTCCCAATGCACGAGGACGGCGTGGGCATGGCCCGCGTCTTCGAGCTCGAACTGACGGGACTGTCCGCCGACGGGATCGGCGTCCAGCCCGGCTTCTTCGCCTGGGTCGACGGCGCCCCCGCCGACGGCTACCGCGCCCCCCGCCTCCCCGACCAAACCGCGCAATTACACGTAGGAGGGGGTCAGCGCGCGAACTGTTCGGAGGACGCAGCCCCCGGGCCCGACCAAACCGCGCAAGTACACGTAGGAGGGGGTCAGCGCGCGGACTGCTCGGCGGACATCGCCGCCGCCCCCGACCAAACCGCGCAATTACACGTAGGAGGGGGTCAGCGCGCGGACTGCTCGGGCGAACTCGCCCCCGCCCCGGACCAAACCGCGCAATTACACGTGCGAGGGGGTGAGCGCGCGAACTGCTCGGGTTCGGGCGATGTCGCCTCCGGCCCCGACCAAACCGCGCAAGTACACGTAGGAGGGGGTCAGCGCGCGAACTGTTCGGCGGACGCCGCCCCCGCCCCCGACCAGACCGCGCAATTGCACGTAGGAGGGGGTCAGCGCGCGGACTGCTCGGCGGACATCGCCGCCGCCCCCGACCAAACCGCGCGATTACACGTAGGAGGGGGTCAGCGCGCGGACTGGTCGCACGGGACGGCGGTCATCACGGGCGAGTACGGGGCCCGGGTCCTGGGGCCGCTGCTCGCCGGCTACGACGGCGTTCGGGTCGTGGCCGTCGAGAACCGGTTCTTCGGCGGCAACATCGGCGTCACCGGGCTGCTGGTGGGGGAGGACGTGGCCCGCGTGCTCGCCGGGCAGCCGGAGGGCGACCGCTACCTGTTGCCCGACGTGTGCCTGTCCAACGGCGTCTTCCTCGACGGCACCCGTCCCGCCGACCTCCCCCGGCCGGTCGAGGTCGTCGTCACCGACGGGGTGTCGCTCCGCCGGGCGCTCGCCCGCCGGCCGGCCCTACCGATGGTGACAGCGTGACCGCCAGCACCGCCGCCCTCCCCGTCGTGGCCGTGGTCGGCCGGCCCAACGTGGGCAAGTCCACCCTGGTCAACCGCATCGTGGGCCGCCGGGAGGCGATCGTCGAGGAGCACCCGGGGGTCACCCGCGACCGCAAGGAGCTGGAGGCCGACTGGGCCGGGCGCGACTTCCTCCTCGTCGACACCGGCGGGTGGCTGGCGGGCGGCGACGCCCTCGACGACCAGGTCAGCCGGCAGGCGGAGCAGGCCATCGGGAGCGCCGACGTCGTCCTGTTCGTCCTCGACACCGCCGTCGGCATCACCGACGAGGACGCCCGGGTGGCCGACGTCCTGCGCCGCTCGGGCCGGCCCGTGCTGGTGGTGGCCAACAAGGTCGACAGCGAGCCCCGGGAGTCCGACGCCTGGACCTTCGCCCGCCTGGGCCTGGGCGACCCCTACCCGGTGAGCGCCCTCCACGGCCGCATGAGCGGCGAACTGCTCGACGCGGTGGTCGCCCTCCTGCCCGACGAGCCGTCCGCCCCGCCTCCCGAGATCGGCACCGACGGCCAGGCCAAGGTCCCCGGCGTGGCCATCGTCGGCCGCCCCAACGTCGGCAAGTCCACCCTCTTCAACCGGCTGATCGGGCAGGAGCGCTCGATCGTCCACGACCTGCCGGGCACCACGCGCGACACCATCGACACGGTCGTGGAGACCGACGAAGGCCCCATCCGGTTCATCGACACCGCCGGCATGCGCCGCAAGAACCGCATCGGGGCGGGGGCCGAGTACTACTCGCTGGTGCGGGCCCTCCAGGCGATCGACGAGGCCGACGCGGCCCTGCTCGTCATCGACGCCACCGAGGGGGTCACCCACCAGGACCAGCGGCTGGCCGAGCGGATCGACGCCGCCGGCAGCCCGGTGGTGATCATCCTCAACAAGTGGGACCTCCTCGACGTCGACGGCAACGGGGCCGAGCGCAGGGCCGAGGTGGTCGACGGCGTGAACGACCGGCTGGCGTTCCTCGGCTACGCCCCCGTGTTGAAGACGAGCGCCCTGTCGGGCAAGGGCGTGCAGAAGCTGCTGCCCGCCCTCGACACCGCCATCGAGGCCTACCACCGGCGGGTGCCCACCCGGGAGCTCAACCAGGTGATCCAGGCGGCCCAGGCCCAGCAGCCGGCCGCCGGCTCCAAGGTGCTCTACGCCACCCAGGGCACGACCGATCCGCCCACGTTCATCCTCTTCACCACCCGGGACCTGACGCCTCCGTACATCCGCTACCTGGAGCGCCGCATCCGGGAGCACTTCGGGTTCGGACCGACCCCCTTGAAGTTCCGCGTCCGCCGGCGCAGCGGTTAGGAATAGCATCTCCGATGGTGTCGAGGTATCCGGTCCTCCTGGTGGTGGCCGTCGGATGCGGGGTGGCGGCGGTGGTGTGGGGCCGGTCGGCCCTCCGCCTGCACCGCTCCTGGCGTCGGATCAGCGGCAGCACCGCGCCCCACCGGGTGGCCAGCCCGGTGGCCGCCGGCCTGGCCCGCTCGGCGTACCGCAAGGAGGTGCACAACACCGTCCTGTACGCCGTCGCAGGATTCATCGTCGCCATGGCCTCGCTGTCCGACGGGGCATGGGTCGACGGCCTGGCGCTGCTGCTCGCCGTCCCCCTGGCCATGACCCTCATCTACGGGCGGAGGTTCCTCGAGGAGGCCAACCTGCTCGAGCAGCGAGCAAGCCTCGAGCGGCGGGCGGAGGAGACCCTCAGCCAGGAGGAGCTGGCGCCCAAGCGGTGGGCCGCCCGCCTCGCCCCGGTCGACCTGCCCGTTTTCGAGGGCCTCGAGGTAGGTCGGGCCTACGAGGCCGGTACCGGGCTCATGGCCGGCGACTTCTACGACCTGTGCTCCACCGGTCCGCAGCGGCTGGCGGCGGTGATCGGCGACGTGTCGGGCCACGGCATCGAACCCTCCATCACCGCCTTCCAGGTGAAGTACCTGCTGCGGGTGTTCCTCCGCCAGTACCGCGACCCGGCCCAGGCCCTGGAGGAGCTCAACGTGGTGATCTCCGCCCAGGTGGCGGCGGAGGAGTTCGTGTCGATGTGCGTGGTGCTCCTCGACCAGGCGGCCAACACCCTGCGCTACGCGTCGGCCGGCCACCCCCCGGCGTGGCTGTGGCACGACGGCGAGGTGCGGCCCCTGCGGTCCACCGGCCCGATGCTCACCCTCGACCCCAAGGCCACCTACCTCAGCCGCGAGATCGCCCTCGACAAGGGTGACCTGCTGCTTCTCTACACCGACGGGCTGGCCGAGGCCCGGGCCGGCGACCAGCTCTTCGGCGAGGACCGCATCGCCACCCACGTTCGCCGCGACCCCCGGGTGAGCGCCGACGTGCTGTGCAAGAGCCTGCTGTCGGCCGCCCGGGACTTCGCCACTGTGCCCCTGCGTGACGACGTGGCGATCCTCGCCATCCGCCGCACCTGAGGACGCAACCCATGCCGTGGTGTGAGGGGTGCAGCCGGTACTGGTCCGACGACGAGCTCGACGCCGAGGGCGGCTGTCCCACGTGCCACGAGGTGGTCGGCGAACCCCGCCGCACTCCGTGGCACTTCAAGCTGCTGGTCGCCACCGTCGTGCTCTACCTCGGGTGGCGCGGGGTCCAGGGGATCTCCTGGGTGGTCCACCACCTGTAGGCCGCTTCCGGCCTAACCGCCGAGGACGTAGACCGGGGTGCCGATGGAGACGTGCTCGGGGAACCACTCGGCGGCGCTCATCGGGAGGCGGACGCAACCGTGGGACGCCGGGTAGTTCGGCACCGACAGCGACCCGTGGATGGCGTAGCCGCCGACGAAGTACTGCGAGTTGTACAGGCGACCGAGGTAGCTCGTCTCCCAGCCGCGCGCCTGGCGGTACACCCGGAAGGAGCCGGTCGGGGTGGGTGTGGCCGCGGTGCCGGACGACACCGGCAGGATCTTCGACAACGACCCCCCCTCGTAGAGGAACAGGACCTGGCGGGTGAGGTCGATCTCGACCTTGTTGGCGTCGTTGTTGGGGACGAGGGCCGCCGGCGTGCCCGACGTGGCCAGGATCTGGGCTCCCACCTGGTCGGTGAACCGGCCCGTGCGATCGAGGCCGTGGACCTTCTGGAAGGCCATGATCGCGGAGGCGGCGACCTCGTCGATGTTCCCGTCGACCGGGCCCACGTCGTAGCGGAGGCCGGCCAGGTGCGCCTCGACGGCCATCGGCGTGACGTCTCCGAACGCCACCGGCGCGGAAGGCTGGGGCGCGGGCGAAGGCGCGGGCTCGGAGCCGGCCGGGGCCGGGGCCGGGGCCGGAACCGGTGCCGGGATCGGCGACGACGGGGCCGATGCCGGCGGTGCCACGGGCCCCCGCAGGGCCGTGAGGAGCGAGCCGACAACCGTCAGGACGCTCAGGGGCGAGGGAGCGGTCTGCGCACCTGCCGGCGAGGCGGTGGCGAACACCAGGGAAGCGACGACGGCAACGACGACGGCCGCCAGCCGGGGGGGAAGCTGTTTCATGCCGTGAGTCTCTCCCAAACGAGCCCACGGGCTAGCATCGGCGCGGTACGGGCTGTGGCGCAGCTTGGTTAGCGCGCTTGACTGGGGGTCAAGAGGTCGGGAGTTCAAATCTCCCCAGCCCGACCACAAAGAGCAGGTCGGAAGGGTCGAAGCCCTTCCTGGCCTGCTCCTTCTTGGGCCGGTCACTTTTTGCCGGGTTCTTGCCCGGTCCCCCATCAAGGGTCCCTTCGAGGACGATTTGCCGATCGGGATTCGAAGTCCTGTCGTGCCGCGTCGGCATGTCAGATCGGCGCGGAACTCGCTGACGGAGCCGGGATGCGTTCCGCTCCCTGGCCATCGCTGGACGGCTGGACGCTCGGCGCGTTGCGACGATCGACGACCATTTGGCGGGTCCTTGGGGCGAGCGGGCGGAACTGGCACGGATAGACGCCCCCGGAGGGTGTCGAGACGGCACAGAAGCCGTCGTCCGGGTCCGGGTCGTACGTCCCCGACACTGCGACGCGCCTCGTCCACCCTGACCTCGCGAACGGCCGAGGGGAGTCGGGTCCGGGTGCTTTCCGGCCAGGCATGCGGCGGTCGGCGAGAGGAACCGGCGGTATGTGCCGCGGGTGGGGTCCGGACGAACGAGAATGGGATATATACAGGAGGCTGATTTGTCGGCCAGCCGATCGCGCGTCCGGAGGTTCGAAGCCAAGGTGTTCGCAACACGCTGCACGCAGCGATTCCGGATGGCGATGATGGTGCTGGCCCTCGTAGCGACCGTGGGCGCCTGCTCGAAGGTGAAGTCTCTCGCCACCGGCGAGTGCACCGGCGACAAGCCGTTCGTGCTGGTCATGGTCGACGGGTCCTCCACCCAGAGCGACCCGGAGCTGATCGCCGAGCAGGTGGACGTGGTGGAGTCGATCGCTCGTCGGACGAGCGACGAGTGCGGCCGGCTGCGGGTCGAGCGTTTCCGGGGCTCGGCCAGCGACGTCGACACCATCCTCGACCGGGACGTGACCCCCGAGGGCGCCACCGCAGGAAACCGTGACCGCAACCGCGACGACCTGCTGGCCGAGGTCCGCCAGACGCTGGAGCAGGGCATGGCCGCGTCCGCCGCGCAGGGGGGCAGCGACCCAGTGGGCGCCATGGGCCGAGGCGCCCGTCTCCTCGGGCAGGAGGAACGGGATCACAAGCAGCTCATCCTGGTCACCGACGGGGTCCAGTCGAGCGAGCCCAACCTGGCCACCGACGAGCTCACCGCCGCCACCGCGAGCCGCTTCGTCGACCAGGCCGGCACCCTCCCCGACCTCGGCGGTATCGACCTGGTGGTCACCGGCGTCGGCCGGGTGTCCGGGGTCCAGCCCCCGTCGTCTTACATCAACGGGCTGGTGGCCTTCTACGAGGAGGTGTGCAGCCGCTCCGGGGCTGCGTCGTGCCAGGTCGTCGACGCCCTCATCCTGCCGGGGGGCTCCTCGGGCGGTGGTTCGTGAGCTCGCTCTCGTGGGACTTCCCGGCCTCGTCCACCAACCCCGTCGGGGACGACGACGACACGGACGAGGCCAACGGGCGGGGCCGGGCGGCGGGTGTCGTCGATGACCACGACGAGTCCTCGGAGTACGAGCAGATCGAGGCGCTGGAGCGGGAGCTGCTGGAGCAGCTCGAGCGAGAGCAGATGGAGGGGTTGGAGCAGGGGCGGTTGGAGCAACTGGAGCAACTCGAGGCGGCAGAGCTCGAGTCCTCGGAACGGTCGGAGCAGTCGGGATGGTCGGAACAGTTGGAGCAGCTCGAGGCGGCGGAGCTCGAGTCGTCGGAACGGTCGGAGCAGTCGGAGCAGTTGGAGCAACTCGAGGCGGCGGAGCTCGAGTCGGCGGAGCAGGCCGAGCGCGAGATGCTCGAACAACTGGAGCTGGAGCAGCTCCGGCAGCTCGAACAGCTCGGGCGCCGGCAAAGCGACCCCGTGGCCCCGCCGCCCCGCCGGTCCGAACCGCCACCGAAGCCACGCCCGAGGCCGGCTGTCGAGGCGGGCTGGGCTCCGTCGGCAGCCGTCGCCGACGAGCGACCCCGGATCGACACCGAAGCCCTGGCCGCGCAGTTCCTGGCGGCCAGCGAACGCCGAACGCTCGGCGAGGCCGTGCAGGACCCGATGCCGCCGACGGAGCGTCGTGAGCTGAACGAGCCGGCCCGGGCCGCCCGAACAATCGTCGAACACCGCCACCGGAACCTGGTCGAGGCCAACGCCCTGTTGACCGAAGCGCGAAGGGTGCTGGCACCGATCGCCTACCGGGGGCTCTCCGACCGCACCTACCTGCGCCGGAAGATCATCCTCGGGATAGGCGAGGCCGTGAGCCTGGCGGTCGCCTTCTCCGCCGCATTCGACGTGGCCCCGGTGGAGGGCCTGCTGCTGTCCGGCGCCATCGCCCTCGCCTTCGTGATCGCCGGCGACCTGGGCGGCGTCCTGCGCCTGACCTCGGAGAGGTCCCGGCTGTCGGCGGCCCTCGACGACGACGTGGTGCACCTCGATCCGAGGTACCACCACATCCTCTACCACGACAAACAGCCGTGGCTCTCGATCGTCGGCGGGGTGACAGCGGCCGTTTTCGCCCTGGCCACGGTTTCGGTGGGTGTCCTGCGGGCCGCCAACCAGGGCAGCCTCGGCCTGGCCGCGGGGCTCGGATTGCTCACCGTCAGCCTCGCCATCGCGGCCGGGCTTTCGAGCTGGCAGCACGCCAGCATCGGCTCCGAGATCATCGACCACCTGCAGCGGGAGGAGGAGGCGGCCGCCCGCCGCCTGAAGCGGGCGGCGGCGTCGAGGGTGCTGCGCCGTCCCCAGATGCTGACTGCGATGCGGGCCGACGAGCTGGAGCTGCCGTCGTACGAGCCGGACGTGGACTGGCAGGCGCCGGCCGCCGCTTGGCAGGCCCCGGACGTGGATTGGCAGGCGCCGCCCGCGGAGCGGGGAGGGCAACGTCCCAAGCGCGCCGGCCGGGGCCGGGCGGCGCGGGAGAAGCCTGCGAAGCGGGAGAGGGCAGGCGGCTCCGGCCTGGTGGGAGCGGCCGCGGCCCGGGGTGCCGTGTTCCTGGCCACCCTCCCCGGCAAGTTGCGCCGATCCGAACCGAAGGCGGCCAAGGAGGAGTCCTTCTCCTTCGACGGCCCGGAGCCGGTGGGTGACGGCCCGGGGGCGCTCGGCGAGAGCGCGGGCCCCCTCTCATCCGTCACCTTCACGCCCCCCGTTGTGGTCCAGAAGAAGTTCGGCCGCCCGTGAGCCGTCGGCGGCCCCGGCTGGTCGCCGTCGCGCTGGCGCTGCTGGCCGGCGGGTCGGCGTGCGGCGGGTCGTCCGAGGAGCCGAGCGCGTCGGCGACCACCGTCGCCACGACGTCGCCGCCGGCGACGTCCGTTGGCACTCCCCGGCCCGGCATGCCGACGGTGCCGACCGTCGACGAGCGAGCCGTCCCCCGAGCCTCCACCAAGGAGGCCGTGATCGAGGGCCGGCCGGCGGTGATCGTGACCCTGCCCGAGACCGTCCTGTTCGACTTCGGCCAAGCCGTGCTGCGGGCGGACGCCGAACCGTCGCTCCGGGCCGTGGTCGATCTCGTCGGCGACCACCCCGGCGCCCGAACCGAGGTGCGGGGCCACACCGACTCGGTGGGATCGGTCGCCGGCAACCAGTCGCTGTCGGAGCGACGGGCGGCGGCGGTGTCGGATTGGCTGGCCGGCCACGGGGTGGCCCCCGGCACCCTCACCAAGGCCGGTTTCGGCTCCTCGCGACCGGTCGCCGACAACGCCACCCCCGAAGGCCGCCAGGCGAACCGGCGGGTCGAGGTCATCGTCCACCTCGGCTGAAGACGGTCGTAGCCAGCGCCCAGGGCCGGCGAACCGGTGACGATTTCGGTCGCCCTGGCAGCCAAAAGCGTCACCGGTTGCACGACGCCTGCGAACCGGTGACGATTTCGGTCGTCCTGGCAGCGAGAAACGTCACCGGTTGGCGAGGCCGGTGGCCGGACAGCGCCGCCCATGAAGGCCGCCGGGCGAACCGTCGGGTCGAGGTCGTCGTCCACCTGGGCTGACGCCCGAGGGGCGGGTCAGGAGACGAAGGCGCAGACCACCGTGGCCCTGGCGAATTGGCTCACCGCCGCCGGATTGTCGCCCCGGAAACCCCACGAGCCACCGCTCGGGACCGACCCGATCAGGTCGACCGCCGACTGACCGCCGAGGATTCCCCAGCCGGCGGAGATCGCCCTCTTCCCCGACGGGCAGTCGACGAAGAAATCCTTGGTCTCGAACGCCTCGAAGACGATGTCGCCGCTGAACGCGACTTCGTAGCCGGACACCCCGGCCGGCCCCGCGGGACCGGCCGGCCCGACGCAGGCGGGGTTGCTGGGAAGGCACGCCGCTCCTTGCGCACCAGTCGCACCCGCCGGCCCACGAGCCCCGGTGGCACCGGTCGCCCCGGTCGCGCCGGTCGCCCCGGTCGCGCCGGTCGCTCCGGTCGCCCCGGTCGCACCCTTCGTCCCTGCCGGACCCGTGGGTCCGGCAGGCCCGGCGGGCCCGGCAGGCCCGGTCGCGCCGGTCGCTCCGGTCGCACCCTTCGTCCCTACCGGACCCGTGGGCCCGGCGGGCCCGGTCGGACCGGCGGGCCCGGTGGGACCAGCGGGACCGGTCAGGCCGCGAGCGCCAATCGCCCCGGTCGGCCCTGCCGGCCCGGTCAGGCCCCGAGCGCCGATCGCCCCGGCCGGCCCTGCGGGTCCTACCAATCCCCTCGGCCCCGCCGGCCCCTGCGGACCGTGCTGGTTGATGTCGACGGCGGTGAATCCGTCCGGGCACACGCCCGTCGGCGTCAGGAAGACCGGCCGGAGCGCCTGCGCGGCGTCGGGGTAGCAGGCGTGGATGACCCCGTTCGGATCGGGGATGCCGGGGGCTGCCGCGGCGTGGACGAATCCGGCACCGGCGGCGGCAACGACGATTCCCGCGGCCACGGTGAGAACGGAGCGGATCGGGCGACTCTTCGGGGGCATGGGTACTCCATGGGTCAGGCCGCCGAGGAAGCGTGGGCCAACGGTACCCCGGCCGCATTTCGGCGCCAACCCCCCGCGGGTCCGAACAACTCGGGGCGGCCCGACGGCTTCCTGCCGCGACGAGTCGGAGCCGACCCGGCGACCGCGTCACATGGTCGCGTGGTCCGCGCTCACCAGTAGGTCTCCACCGGACGGACCTCGATGGCGCCGCCGAGACGGGCCGCCGGGACGCGGGCGGCCAGCGCGATGGCGGCGTCGATGTCGTCCGCCTCGAGGACGAAGTAGCCGGCGACGGCTTCCTTCATCCCCACATACGGGCCTTCGGCCGTGACCGGCGTGCCGTTCTCGACCCGGACCGTGGTGGCCTTCTCGGGTAGCCCGAGGGGGAGGCCGGGAGTGACGCCGGGCGCGTGGTGGAGGGCGCCGTAGTCGGCGTAGACCGCCTTCTGCTCGTCGTCGGACAGCGCTTCCCACGCGTCCGTCCCGGGCAGGGGGGTGGAGCCCTGGTAGATCAGCAGCACGTATTTCATCGCTCCTCCTCGTTCTTGGCCGTCACCGCTATGACGGATGGGCCGGAGCCGATGTGACCGGCCGGGCCCCACGCCTCTCTCGGTGTCAATCGTCGACGAGCACGATCTCGAGGAGCTCCAGCCGCTCGGGATCACCGGTGACCTCGATCTCGACGATCCTCCCGTCGACGATCGTGAAGGCGACCACGCCGCGCGTCCGCCCTCCCGGGGCCCAGACGAGTCCGGCTGCGCCGTCGACGAGGGCCACCCGCGCCGACGACGCGCCACCGGACAGGGCGGTAGCGACCTCGGTCGCTCCCCTCGTCTCCCGTAGCGAACCCATCCGCACAGCGGCCGCGTCCGGGCGGAGCACGACGTCGGGGTCGAGCAGCGCCAACAGGCCGTCGAAGTCCCCGCTGCGGGCGGCGGCGAGAAATGCGTCGACGACCGAGCGCTGGCGTACCGGATCGACCTCGGGGGCGGCGTCCGTGCCCCGCACCCGCCGGCGCGCACGACTGGCGAGCTGGCGGGCCGCCTCGGGAGACCGCCCGACGATCTCGCCGATCTCGTCGAACGGCACTGCGAACACGTCGTGCAGCACGAACGCGACCCGTTCGGCGGGAGCCAGGAGGTCGAGCACCACGAGGAGCGCGGCCCCGACCGAGTCACCCACGAGCACCTGGTGCTCCGGACCGTCCTCCTGAGCCATCCCGCCGGCGGCCTCCAGCGGGTGGGCCCCCGTCGGCTCCTCCCGGCGTGACGTCCGGGACCGCAGGCCGTCCAGGCAGACGCGGGCGACCACGGTCGTCAGCCATCCACCGAGGTTTTCGACGCCGGATCGATCGGCCCGGGCGAGCCGCAGCCATGCCTCCTGCACCGCGTCGTCGGCCTCGGCGTGGGAGCCGAGCATCCGGTAGGCCACGGCATGCAGGCGCGGCCGGCTCGCCTCGAACTGTTCGGTCAGCCAGTCGGAGTGGTCCATCGTCGGTGCCCCCGGTCGCGATCCGTCACGACCATGACGGATCAAATCGCCCCGATGTCACGAAAGCGTACGCACGCCGGCGAGATGGCTGGCGCTCGAGCCCCTCCCGTGGTGAAGTGAGGTGACGGTGGAGGAGATCGACGACGGCGACACGGTCTGGCGGTTCGACAGGTCGTTCCTGACGTCGAACTGGACGTGCATCTGGGGTCGCGGCTGCCAGGGGATACTGCCCGAGCCGGCCGAGCACCTCGGCCACGGGTGCTGCTCGATCGGCGCCGACCTCGACGGGGAGGACGAGGCCCGCAACATCAGTGCCCTGGCGGCCACGTTGGACCCGTCCCGTTTCGAGCATCACGCCGAAGCCGGCGCCGATGGCGTGTTCCGCGACGAGACCCGGACGGCCACGCGCGTGGTCGACGGTGCGTGCATCTTCCTGAACCGGCCCGACTTCCCGGGCGGCGCCGGGTGCGCGCTGCACCTGGAGGCGACGCATTCCGGCGAGTCGCCGCTCGTGTGGAAGCCGTCGGTGTGCTGGCAGCTCCCGATCAAAGTGGACTGGGAGCCGGGTGAGCACGGCACCGAGGTGGCGACCGTGCGCCGTTGGGAACGCCGCGACTGGGGAGCGGAGGGCGAGGCCATGGCGTGGTGTTGCACCGAGGGCGACCGGGCCTACGTCGGCGAACGTCCCGTCATCGACACCCTGGGCGAGGAGCTGGAGGCCATCGTCGGCTCGACGGTGTACGTGGAGCTCCGCCGAAGGCTGACGGAGTAGGTCAGCCGATGGGGGGCCGCCAGTGGGCCGGAGGGTTCAATCGCCGACGCTGACGGACGAACTACGTCGCCTCCGGTGCCGCAGGAATCGCCGGGGGGACCATGAACAGGGCCAGGGCGAAGCCGAGGAGGGCGCTCATCACGGTGACCCCCGCCCACAGCTCGACGGACCAGCCCACCGACCGGAACATCGCCAGCAGGGCGAAGTAGGCGAGCCACATCACCGCCGGCACGGTCGCGGCCCAGGCCCGCAGCGCCCACGGGCGGTCGGGGCCGGGCCGGAGCCGGCGGCACAGGATGTCGGCCACCAGGCCGGCGATGGCCGGCGCCAGGAAGCTGGCGCCCAGCCAGAAGGACTCGATGGCCGCCGAGGCCGCCGCCACCACGCCGAACAGGAAGGTGAACGTGCCGAAGGGCGGCGTCCACCGGCGGAGGAGCAACAGGGCGGGCGCCAGCAGGATCGCGGTGGTCAGCAGGACGGCGGCGTAGCCCTCGAGCTGGACCTCCTCCACCAGCCAGGCCCCCACGTCGCCGTCGCTGACGAAGAGGTCGGCGAACTCGGTACGGGCCCTCGGTCATGGCCCCGCTCATGAACGGGGAGAAGACCATCAGGAAGAAGGCCACGCTGGCGGTGGTGAGCGTCACCGACAGCAGGGCGGGGAGGAAGCGGCGCAATCCGGGGGCCGGCGAGGCCGGATCGTGCCACGCAGATCGCAGCGGGCTGGTCGTCACCAGCAGCCCGCCGCCGAAGAGCATCAGGTGCGACGGGCTGAGCAGGGCTTCGAGATCGACCTCGATGCCGAAGATCTCGTGCCACGCCATGTCGAACAGCCCGCCGACGGCGAACACCGCCACCCCGGCCAGTCCGAGCCCGTAACCCACCGGGACGGCGTCCGTCAGCCTTCCGCCGCTCGCCGCCCGTCGGCGCACGACGATCCACGTCATCCACGCCGCGGTGGCGATGAACCCCGAGTAGAAGAGGGCGTGCCACGGGGTGAAGAACGACTCCGGCTTGTCGTTGCTGTGGGCCCAGCCGTCGACGAAGATGCCGGCGATCAGCCAGGTGGCGAAGACCATGGTGAGCAGGTCCTCCCGCCGGGTGGCCCGGGGGCGGCTGTCGCGCGGCGGGCCGGGCCGGCCGCTTTCCTCGTGGACCTCGGCCGTCCGGCCGGTCACGGAAGCCATGGTGGTTCCCTTCGCCTCGGGTGTGTACGCGAGACGGTACGCCCCGGAGCGGGTCCGTTCTTTCAGCTCGTCGGCCGGCCGGGATGCGACTCGGTCGAGGGGGGCAGCCAGGTCGGCGAATGGGCGTCGGCCGGGGCGGGCCACATCCGGCGGGTGGCGAGGGCGAGGGCCAGGCCCACCGCGTCGCCCGCCAGGATGTCGGTGACGAAGTGGCTGCGGGTGCGCCACAGAGACCAGTGCGAGGCGGTGGTCAGGGCCAGCATCGGCCCGGCCAGGACCGGCATCTCCCTTGCTGCGATCACGGCGAAGGCGGTATCACAGGCCGCGTGGCCCGACGGGAAGGACGAGGTGAGGGGTCCGATGCGGCCTCCGGCTCCGGACGGCCGGTCACGCTTGAAAATCGGCTTCAGGATGAGGTTGGCCACCACTCCCGCCGCGGCGTACCCGACGAGTGCCTTGGTCGCCGTGACCCGACCCTCCCGGGGAGGGGCGAGCGCCAGCAGGCCGGCGACGCCCGCCCAGAACGGCGGTTGCTTGGTCACCCTCCCCGAGGCGTCGAGGATGGTCACGATGCGGGGCAATTTTCCTCCTCGTAGGGCGCTCGGGCTCGACTACCCGGTCATCCGGGACGACAAACGACGACCGGGTGGTGCCAACCTGTCGGTCGTCAACGCTTCTCGGGGGTTGGGGGCTGATCGGTGTACGGGGGGATCGAGCTCGGGGGGACCAAGGTCATCTGCGTGGTCGGTGACGGCCCGGGCGAGGTGCGGGCCATCGACCGTCATCCGACGACCTCGCCGGACGAGACGCTCGGCTGGGCGGTGGCGCGGCTGCAGGCGTACGGCGCCGAGCACGGTCCGCTCGCCGCCGTCGGCATCGCCACCTTCGGGCCCGTCGACCTGCGGGCGGGGGCGCCGACCTACGGTCGCCTGCTCGACACGCCCAAGCGCCAGTGGGCGGGCGTCGACGTGCTGGGCCCGGTGCGGGCCGCGTTCCCCGGCGTCCCGGTGGCGATCGGGTCCGACGTCGACGGGGCGGCACTGGCCGAGGGTGCGGCGGGGGCGGCCAGAGACGTCCGGGACTACGTCTACGTGACGATCGGTACCGGGATCGGGATGGGCGTCGTCGTCGACGGCACCCTGGTCCACGGGATCCTGCACCCCGAGATGGGACACGTCAGCGTCCCCCGCCAGCCCGGCGACACCTACCAGGGGGCGTGCTTCGCCCACCGCGACTGCCTCGAGGGGATGGCCAGCGGGACGGCCATGTCGGCTCGTTGGGGCATGCCACCGGAAGAGCTGGAGGGCGGGAAGCGGGAGGCGGCGCTCGACATGGAGGCCGGCTACCTGGCGGCGGGCCTGCGCACCGCCGTCTACGCCTTCGCTCCCGAGCGGATCGTCCTGGGCGGGGGCGTGGGGGGCATGGCCGGCCTCGTGGAGCGGGTGCGCCGGGCGCTGGCGGAGTCGCTGGGCGGCTACCCGGGGCTGCCGGAGTACGCCCGCCCCGACTTCGTGGTCACCGCCGGGCTGGGCGACCGGGCCGGGCCGGGGGGTGCGCTCGAGTTCGCCGTCCGGGCGGCGAAGGGTTCCTGAGGCTCCAGGCGACCTCCACCCTGTCCCTCGTCACTGCCTTCGGTAACGACGAGCAAGTTCCTGGTCGGTCCGCCGGTGCGGGAGGATGCACGGCATGGGACCGACACGACCGAAGGTGGTCATCGTGGGGGCGGGCTTCGGCGGGCTGAGCACGGCCCGGGCGTTGGCGTCGGCGCCGGTCGACGTCACCCTCATCGACCGGAACAACTACCACGGGTTCTGGCCGCTGCTCTACCAGGTCGCCACCGCCGGCCTGGCGGCCGACGACATCGCCCACAGCGTGCGGTCGATCGTCCGGGACGAGCGCCACGTGTCGGTGGTGATGGCCACGGTGGAAGCGGTCGACCTCGACGGGCGCCAGGTGGAGCTCGACGACGGTCGCCGGCTGCCGTACGACTACCTGGTCGTGGCCACGGGCACGGTGGCCGCCGACTTCGGGGTGCCCGGCGTGGCCGACCACGCCTTCACCCTCAAGAGCCTGCCCAGCGCCCTGCGCCTGCGCGACCACGTCCTGCACCAGTTCGAGCGGGCGGCCCGCGACCCGTCCCTCGTCGACCGGGGCGCACTCACCGTCGTCATCGCCGGCGGCGGGCCGACGGGGGTTGAGCTGGCCGGCGCGTTCGTCGAGCTGTTCCACGTCGTCCTGGCCAAGGACTACGCCGGCGCCGGCCTCGGGCGGGCCCGGGTGGTGCTGGTGGAGATGGCCGACCACCTGCTCCACGGCTTCTCGGCGGCCTCCCAGGCCGACGCCCGGCGGGTGCTGGAGGCGCGGGGGGTGGAGGTGCGCCTGAGCTCGGCGGTGGCCTCGGTGACCGCCGACGGCGTGCACCTCACCGACGGCTCGTTCCTCCCCACCGCGACGGCCGTCTGGGTCGCCGGGGTGCGGGCCAGTCCGCTGGCCGACGTCCTCGGCGTCGAGCAGGGACGGGGCGGCCAGGTGAAGGTCCTGCGCGACCTCTCCGTCCCCGGGCACCCCGAGGTGTTCGCCATCGGCGACATGGCGGGGATGGCCGACAGGAAGGGCGACCCGCTGCCGCAGGTGGCGCAGGTGGCCATGCAGGGGGGCCGGCGCACGGCCAGGAACATCGCCGCCCGCATGAAGGGCCGTCCCACGCGGGCCTTCCACTACACGGACAAGGGGATCATGGCCACGATCGGCCGCCGGTCGGCGGTGGCCGAGCTGCCCCTCGGGATCCGGTTCGGCGGCACGCTCGGCTGGCTGGCGTGGCTCGTCCTGCACATCCTGTACCTGGTCGGCTTCCGCAACCGCCTCTCGGTGCTCACCGCGTGGGCGTGGAACTACCTCACCTGGGACCGGGCCAACCGGGTGATCATCGGCGACGAGGAGGACGACAAGCCGAACTGGTGACACCTGGCCCCCCACTGACCGGGCGAAGTGTCACCGATTCGGCCGGAGCCGGCGAATCGGTGAGGTGAAGCGCTCCTCTCGGTTCAGGAAGTGCCTCGGTCGAGATGCTGCGGATAACCGGACGAGGCGGCATCGGCGACTTCGAGTGTGCAGAAAAGTGGCTATATCCACTTTTCTGCACACTCGATGTTCGGGCACCGGGCCCCCCGCAGGGCGAAGTGGGTGGTCAGGGCACTAGATGAGTCCGCAGAGGGGGGCCACCGACCACTGGCCCCAGCCGCTGCGGGCCTGGAGCCGGCGGGCGGCCTCGTCCTGCATGGCGGGAGGGTGGTCCTCGGCCGCACCCTCGTAGCCGAGGCCCTGCCAGGTCTCGTCGAGGAACTGGTAGGCGCCGCCGCTGGGCGAGGAGTAGTTGTTGCCCGACTCCAGCTGGCGGATGCAGGCGAAGGCCTCGTCGAGCGACAGCACCGAACCGGACCCGGAGGCCGAGGCCGAGGCCGAGGCCGGGGCCGGGGCCGGAGCGGGAGCCGGCGCCGGCGCCGCCGCCAGTACCGACGGAGCGGCTGCTGCCGGCTGCGACGCCCGGGCCGCCCGGGCCGCCGCCTCCTCCGCATCGAGCCGGGCCTGCTCCTGGCGGGAGGCCTCCGCCGCCCGGGCCTGCTCGGCGCCCACCAGCTGGGCCAGTTCGCCGTCGACCCGGGTGACCAGCGCCCGCTGGGCGTTCATGGCGAGCTGCAGGTCGTCCAGGTCGTCGCTCACGGTGCGGGCCTCGCCGGCCGCCCTCCGGCGGGCGTCCTCGAGATCACCGCGCCGCACCTCGATGTCCTCCCGGGCGGCCTTCATGCGGCCGATGGCCTGGCGGTCCTCGCCGGTGACCAGCCGCAGGTACGTGCGGCGGGCGACCCCGTCGGACGAGGCGCCGGTGGCCAGGCTGCCCACCATGGAGAGCGACCCACCCGCCACGTAGGCGGCCTGGGCGTGGGCGACGAGGAGGCGACGGGCCTCGTCCTGACGGTTCGACGCGCCGGTGAGCTCGGACTCGGCTCGCGCCAGCGACGCCTCGGCCTGGACCAGGCGGTCCTGGGCCGACCGGTGCTCCTTGTCGAGAGCCACGATGGCGCGGGCCTGGTCGGCCAGCCGCCCGGCCGTGATCTCGGCTTCCGCCTGCTTGTCGCCGATCTCGTCCGCACCGGCGCCGGCCGCCCCGAGGACGAGCGCGAGCACGGCCAGGATGGTCGTCACCACGTTCGAACGTCGGGGCGTTGCCGTCATCGACCTCCAGGGGCCGGGCGCCGTGGAGCAGAACGGGGAAGCGGTGAGGCATGGCAAAGCTACCCGGCGCCGGAGGCCGGCGGCCAGATGGTCGGCCGGCCCCGGTCCGGTCGCAGGTCAGGCCGGTGCGGGCCGGTCGCCAGGACGGGTCAGATGCCGCCGACGGTGGTGGCCCCGTAGCGTTGCTTCTCGCGCTCGAGGTCGAGCCGGCCGATGCGCTTGCGGGCATCGAGGGCGAGGTCGTCGAGGTGTTCGGCGGGCACGATCCAGGCCACCTCGAACGCGAGGCCGTCGGGGTCGCGGGCGTACAGGCTCTTGGTGGTGCCGTGATCACTGGCCCCCACCAGGGCGCCCCGGGCGCCCAACTCGGCGGCCAGCCGCTCGAGCTCGGCCAGCGTGTCGACCTCCCACGCGAGGTGGTAGAGGCCGACGGTGGACCGTCCGGCGGTGGATGGTCCGGCGCCCGCGCCGATCTCGAACAGGCCGATGTCGTGGTCGTTGGTGGACCCCGGGGCCTGCAGGAAGGCGGCGCCGGAGAACCCGTCCGGCGTCATCGGCAGCAGCCGGAATCCCAGGGCGTCGGTGTAGAAGGCGACGCTGCGGGCCACGTCGCGGACGTAGAGCACGGCATGGTTGAGGCGGGTGATGGGCATCGGCGGGGTCCTCCGAAGTTCTCTGGTCGGCCGACAAGGTCAACGTGCTTGAGGGCTCAACCATTCCGCCGGGGGGCGGGCGGTGGCGGCCAGCGGGTCCATACTGTGGCGACGATGGGGGAGCCGCGGTGGTTGGACGTCGAGGAGCAACGCACGTGGCGATCGTTCCTCACCGCCAACCAGCTGCTGTTCGAACAGCTCGACCACGAGTTGCAGCGTGACGCCAACATTCCCCACGGGTACTACGAGATCCTCGTCCGGCTCTCCGAGGCGCCCGACCGCACCCTGCGGATGAGCCAGCTGGCCGAGCGTTCGCAGTCGTCGCGGAGTCGTATCTCGCACGCCGTGGCCCGGCTGGAGGAGGTCGGCTGGGTGCGCCGGGAGACCTGTGCCACCGACCGGCGGGGCTCGCTGGCGGTGCTCACCGAGAAGGGGTTCTCGGCCTTGGCGGCGGCCGCTCCCGGTCACGTGGAGGGCGTCCGCCGCCACCTCTTCGACGGTCTGAGCGCGGAGCAGGTGGGTCAGCTGCGGGCCATCAGCGAAGCCGTGGCCGACCGGCTCCTCCGCTTCCGGGAGGAGGAACGGTCGGCGGGACGTTGCCCTCCCGACGTGGGCCCTCCCGACGTGGGCCCTCCCGACGTGGGCCCTCCCGACGTGGGCCCTCCCGACGTGGGCCCTCCCGACGTGGGCCCTCCCGACGTGGGCCCTCCCGGCCTGGCGGTCGACATCGGGGACGGGGTCACGGCTGGGCCTGGCGGCGGCTGACCAACCACTCGCCGACGACCCGGGCCTGGGTGGCGGCCTGGCCGTCGAGGCCTCCGACCACCGCCCGCTCGATCTTGCGGCCGACCAGGGGGATGCCCACGTCGAGCGCACCCTCCGCCACCCGCAGGGTGCCGCCGGCGCCGTCGTCGTGCAGCTCGACGGTGCCGGCGCACTTGAGCCGGTCGGGGTAGTGGTCGGCGACGATGTGGAAGGTGGTGCGGTGGCTGCGGCAGTCGTGGGTCGACACCTCGACCCACGTGATCCGGGACGGCTCCACCATCGCCGTGAGCGGGGGCCCGAGCTCGCCGGTGAACGCGTAGCGCACCCGGAGGTGGACGAGGTCGCCCTCCTGGACCTTCTCGAGCAGGTCGGGCCGCCCGAGGTCGACGAGCTCCTTGAGGTGGGCGAAGAGCTCGGGGTCGACGTACGCCGCCTCCACCTCGTCGATGGGGGCAGGGATGCGCTGTTCGAGTCGGAACTTCACCCCCCCACATTAGGACCCCCCCACATTAGGACCCACCCACATTAGGGAACCACGAGGTGCACGTCGCCGAACTCGTGCCACCGGTACCGTCCCGCCACCGCGGCGGCGTAGCTGCGCTCGACCGCGGCCCGGCCCGCCACCGCCTCCACCAGGAGCAGGTGCGAACCCGCCGGCTGGTGCCAACCGGTGACGAGGCCGTCGACCACCCGGGCGCCCCGCTCGGGCGTGACCACCAGCTCGGTCCACCCCTCGGCCGGGTGGACCCGCCCGTGTTCGTCGGCGGCGGTCTCCAGGGCCCGGGTGACGGTCGTGCCCACGGCCACCACCCGGTGGCCGGCGCGCCGGGTGGCGTTGACCCGCTCGGCCGTGTCCAACGGGACCCGGTAGCGCTCCGGGTAGGGCATCTCCCCGGGATCGGCGGAGGACACGCCGGTGTGCAGGACGATGGGGGCGACGCCCACCCCGCGGGACACGAGGTCGGTCACCAGCCCGGTCGTGAAGGGACGTCCCGCGCTCGGCATCTCGGCGCTGCCCGGCTGCCGGGCGAAGACGGTCTGGTAGGCGGACAGGGGGAACGGACGGCGGGCGTATCCGTAGCGGATCGGCTGTCCGAACCGGGCCAGGTATTCGGGGACCGGGGCCGGCAGGCGGAGGGAGGCGAACCACAACCGGACTTGCGCCGTCGTCGGCGGCCCGGACGCGGGGAACGGGGCGAGGATCTCGACGGAGGCCCCCCCGGGCAGGGTCAGGGTCCGGCCCGCCCGTCCGTCGAAGTACGGGCGGCTTCCGGCACCGTCGGGCCGGCGCAGCTCGACCAGCCACAGGCCGCCGGGGAGCTCGGTCGACAGGTGGACGAGGAGACCGTCCCCCCCCGCCTCGGGCGCCGCGGTGCGCACCGCCGCAGGGACGGTGGCCGAGGTGTTCACCACCAGCAGGTCGCCGGGGTCGAGGAAATCGCCGAGGTGGGCGAAGGTGGTGTGGACGAGGCGGTCGTCGGACCGGCGGGCGACCATGAGCCGGACGTCCGCCCGGGCCCCGCCCCCGCTCTCCACCGGCTCGGTGGCGATGAGGTCGTCGGGGAGCTCGAAGCCGACCGGGAGCAGGGCGGCGCCCTTCGGCGGGGCGGTGGCGAGCACGGCCGTCACCCCCGCCCGGCGCCGGCCGGCACCCGGGTCCCGGGCGCGCCTGCCGCAGGTACCAGGCTGCGGGCCTGGTAGCGGCCGCTCGGAAGGTCGCCGGTGATCACCCGCAGCAGGCCGGGCACGCTTTCCTCGGGCGGCGGGCGGTCGGAGATGTCCTCCCCCGGGAAGGCCTCGGCGTGCATCCGGGTGTTCATGTCGCCGGGGTCGACCCGGTAGACCCGCAGCCGGGGGTGCTCGACGCCGAGGACGGCCGTGGCCTGCTCCAACGCCGCCTTCGACGACCCGTAGCCGCCCCATCCCCCGTAGGCCTCGACGGCCGCGTCCGAGGTGATGGAGACGACCGCCGCCCCCGGTCGCAGCTCGGGCAGCGCCAGCTGGGTCAGTCGCAACGGCCCGAAGACGTTGGCCGCGTAGACGTACTCGAGGACGGTCAGGGGGTAGTCGGCGAGGGCCGGCTGGGGGCTGGGCCCGAGGACGCTGGCGTTGTGCACGAGGGCGTCGAGTCCGCCGAGGTCGTGGGCGGCCGCGACCAGGTCGAGGCGGTGGGCCTCGTCGACGACGTCGCCGGCGATGGCCCGCACGGTCGTGACCCCGGCCAGCTCCCGGGCCGCGGCCCGGAGGGCGGCCCCACCCCGGGCGTCGATCACGAGCGTCCAGCCGCCGGCGGCGAGGGCCCGGGCCAGGGCCAGGCCGAGCCCGCGCGAGGCGCCGGTGACCAGGGCGACCGGCTGGTGTGCGGTGTGCGTCGTCATACCCCGACGATGACGGACGGCGCGGTGCGGGCGCATCGGGCCGGGGAACGGTTTCGCCTCGGTCGGAAGTCCTAGGTCTGGGTGCCGGCGAGGCCGTGGCGGACCGCGAACAGCGCGGCCTGGGTGCGGTCGGGGAGGCCGAGCTTGGCCAGGATGCTGCTGACGTGCGTCTTGACCGTCTTCTCCGACACGAACAGCCGGGCGGCCAGGGCCCGGTTGGACAGCCCCTCGCCGAGCAGGGCGAGCACCTCCGTCTCCCTCGGCGTGAGCCGGCCGAGGCCAAGGGCGAGGTCGCCGCCGCCTCCGCCGCCTCCGCCGCCTTCGCCGCGGGCGGTGTTCGCCACCTGGGCCATGACCAGCGCCGCCACCGCCGGGTCGAGGCGGCCCTGCCCGGCGTGGACCGCCCGCACGGCGCGATCCACCTCCTCGGGGTCGGCGTCCTTGAGCAGGTAGCCCGCCGCACCCGCTTGGATGGCGGGGATCACCTGGTCCACCGACGAGAAGCTGGTGAGGACCAGTATCCGGGTGCCGAGGCCGAGGTCGGTGACGGCCCGGATGGCGGCCAACCCGCCCATCCCCGGCATGGCCAGGTCCATGAGGACGACGTCGGGTCGCAGCGTGGCGACCAGGTCGACCGCCGACTCGCCGTCGCCGGCGTCGCCCACCACCTCGATCCCCTCCCGGCTCGTTAGGTACGAGAGCAGGCCCTGGCGCACGATCGGGTGGTCGTCGACCACCAGCACCCGGATCACGGCCCCGGTCACGGGAGGGGGATCTCGGCGGTGACGGTCGTCCCCTGTCCAGGGGCGGACGTGACCCGGGTGGTACCGCCGTGGCGGGCGGCGCGGGCCTGCATCGAGGTCAGGCCGAGGCGGTGGGCCCGGATGGCGCGCACGTGCGGGTCGAAGCCCCCGCCGTCGTCGGTGACGACGAGCACGATCCCCTCGGGGCTCCGGTGGAGCGCCACCGAGACCGACGCGGCCGAGGCGTGGCGGACGACGTTGGTGAGCGCCTCCTGGGCCACCCGGTAGAGGTCGGCCTCGACCCCGGGGGGAAGATGGCCGAGGCGGTCGGGGTCGGCGTCGAGCGTCACCGCCAGCTTGTGCGTCCGGCCCAGGAGGTCGAGGTGCTTGCGCAGGGCGGGGACGAGGCCGTCGGCATCGAGCGACGCCGGTCGCAGGGCGAAGATGAGGGAGCGCAGCTCGGTGGCCGCGTCCCCGGCCAGCCGGCGGACGGTGGCCAGCTCGTCCAGGGCCCGGTCGGGGTCGGACCGCAGGTAGCCGATCGCGGTGCCGGCGGCCAGGCGGATGCTGAAGAGGGTCTGGGCGGTCGAGTCGTGCAGCTCGAGGGCGATGCGGTTGCGTTCCTCGACGATGCTCAGCTCCCGGCTGTGCTCGTAGAGCCGGGCGTTCTCGATGGCGATGGCGGCGTGGGCCGCCAGCAGGCCGATCAGGGACTCGTCGGCCGCGGTGAACCGGTCGCCCGTCGCCTTGTCGGCCAGGTAGAAGGCCCCCACGATGTCGCCCTTGAAGACGATCGGCACCCCGAGGAACGAACGCATCCGGGGATGGGCGGACGGCCACCAGCTGAACCGGGGGTCGGCCCGCACGTCGTCGGTGCGGTAGGGGGCGGGGTCGAGCAGCATCGACCCGAGCAGCCCGTGGGTCCGGGGCAGGGGGCCGATGGCCTCCACCAGCTCGTCGGTCATGCCCACGTGGATGAACTGGGCGAACCCGTCGCCCTCCTCGTCGGGGACGCCGATGGCCGCGTAGCGGGCCTCGACCAGCTGCTGGGCGGCCGCCGCCAGCCGGCCCAGCACGGTGGGCACCGACAGGTCGCCCGCCACCCCGAGCACCGCTTCGCTGACCGCGGCCAGGGCCGCCGTCGCCAGAAGGGGGTCGGGGGCCGGAGAGGGGTCCGTCACGGACCCCTTCTTACTGCGGACGGCGCGCGGGTGCGACGCCGTTCAGGGCGCCGGGACCGTGATCTCGACCAGGGTCGTGACCGGTGCCGGCACGGTGGTCGGCGGTGGCGTGGTGGGGGGGGAGGTGGGCGGGCGGGTGGCGGCGGTCGTCGCCGGAGCCTGGGTGGTGGGGGTGGTTGCCTGCGTGGCGGCGGTCGTCGCCGGAGCCTGGGTGGTGGGGGTGGTGGCCTCGGTGGTCGGCGTGGTGGCCTCGGTGGTCTCGGTGGTCGGCGTGCTCCCCAGGGGGAGCCGGAGCTTCACCGTGTCGCCCTCCTTCGCCATGGTCCCGCCGTCGGGGTCCTGGTCGGCGACCTTGTCGGGCTCACCCGTCCGGTCGTCGTCGATCTCGATCACGGGCTTCAGGCCGGCCCGGGTGATCTCGTCGGAGGCGTCGTTGATCCCCTTGCCGACGACCCCCGGGACGGTGACGGTGGCCTTCTCCTCGCCTCCGCCGCCGCCGCCCATCGTGCTCACCAGGGCGATCACCACCACCGCGGCCAGCAGCAACAGCCCCAGGACGGTCAACTGGCGGCGCCGGTAGACCCCGGGGTCGCGCGGCGCCCCCTGGGCCGGGGGCCGGTACCCGGCGGGCGGGGGCGCCGGAGGCCGGCCGCCCAGGTCGACGCCGGTGGGAGGCGGCAACATCGAGGTCGCGGGCCCGGCCGCGATGGCGGTGGCGTTGGCGTCGCCCGCGGCCACCGCGGCCGCGGCCGCGGCCCCCGTCGCCCCCGCGGCCCCGGCCATCTGGCCCGCCGCGGCCACGGTCACGTCGGGCTCGGCGGCCCCGAATTGCACCGCAAGGAGCTCGGCCCGGAGGGCTTCGGCGGACGGTTGGCGGCCGGCCGGGTCCTTGGCCATGGCCCGCATGACGATGGAGTCGAGGGACCGGGGGACGTCGGGGTTGACGGCCGACGGGGGCGGCGGGGTCTCGTGGACCTGCTTGTAGGCCACCGCCATCGGTGAGTCGCCGGTGAACGGGGGCCGTCCGGCCAGCATCTCGTAGAGCACCATGCCCAGCGAGTAGAGGTCGGAGCGGTGGTCGAGGTTCTCGCCCAGCGCCTGCTCGGGGGACAGGTAGGTGGCGGTGCCCACGACCGCCCCCGGCATGGTGAGGCCCTCCCGGGCCGACTGGGCGGCCCGGGCGATCCCGAAGTCGGCCACCTTCACGCTGCCGGCGGTGGCCATGAGGACGTTGGCCGGCTTCATGTCCCGGTGGACGATGCCCTGCTGGTGGGCGGCGGCCAGCCCGGCCGCGATCTCGGACCCGATCTCGATCACCTGGGCGGGAGGAAGGGGTGCCTCCTGGCGGATGATGTCGCGCAGCGTCGGGCCGTCGACGTACTCCATCACGATGAAGTGGGCCCCGTCGTCCTGGCCGAAGTCGTAGACGGACACGATGTTGTGGTGGTTGAGCCCGGCCGCGGCCTGCGCCTCCCGGCGGAACCGCTCGACGAAGGTGGCGTCGCCGGCCAGGTCGGGGACCAGCACCTTCACCGCCACCGGGCGGTCGAGGAGCTGGTCGTGGCCCAGGTAGACCTCGGCCATCCCCCCCTTGGCCACGTGGCGGACGATGCGGTAGCGGCCGCCCAGCACCTGCTCGGTCACGATTTCGCCCGGGCCCGGGCCCGGGCCCCGTCCCGGGCGTGGTGGCGGTCGGCCGGCTCGGGCCGGCCGGGGGGGCGGAGCACGAGGTCGATCGCCGACCAGATGGTGCGGGAGAAGGGGTAGAAGACGAGCGGCGCCGCGATGGCCGCCACCAGGCCGATCCCCACGAGGGGCCACACGCTCATGTCGGGGTTGGCGTCGAGCAGGATGATCAGCGGCACGATGGCCAGCACGAGCAGGAGGCCTTCGGCGATGGCCAGGTTGATCGTGTACGCCCCGAGGAAGAAACCCTCCTCGCGCTCGAATCTGTAGGCGCAGCCGGGGCAGCGCTCCTTCATCCGGAACCACCCGTCGAAGAGATGCCCGCTGCCGCAGACCGGGCACCGCTTGGCGAACCCACGGCGGAGCATCCGCCCCGGGGTGGGCGCGGGAGGCCGGTCCGTGTCCATCTACGGGCAACGTACCCGCCCCGGCGTCGGGTACTCCTCCGGAAGTGCGCCACTCTGGTGGTGTGACTGAAGCGGTGTACGTCGTCGATGCGGTGCGGACCCCGATCGGGAGGTACCGCGGCGCCCTGGCCGGGGTCCGGCCCGACGACCTGGCCGCGGTCGTGGTCAAGGCCCTCGTCGACCGGGCGACGGGCCTCGACCGGTCGGCGATCGACGACGTGTGGCTGGGCGCCGGCAACCAGGCCGGCGAGGACAACCGGGACGTGGCCCGCATGGCCGTGCTCCTGGCCGGCCTGCCGGTGACGGTGCCGGGCGTCACCGTCAACCGCCTGTGCGGCTCGGGGATGGAAGCGGTCGTCGAGGCCAGCCGGGCCATCGCCGTGGGCGACGCCTCGGTGGGGATCGCGGGCGGCGTCGAGTCGATGAGCCGGGCCCCGTTCGTCACCCTCGCCGCCGAGCAGCCCCTGGTGACCACCGCCCTCGGCTGGCGCCTGGTGAACCCGGCCATGCCCCGGGACTGGACCGTGACCCTGGGGGAGGGGGCCGAGGTCCTGGCCCGCAAGGGGAGCATCTCGAGGGACGCGCAGGACGTGTTCGCCCTGGCCAGCCACACCCGGGCCACCGCCGCATGGGAGTCCGGCAGGATGGCGGACGAGGTGGTCGAGGTGCCGGGCGTGCAGCTCGCCCGCGACCAGTGCATCCGGGACGACACGTCGATCGACGCCCTGTCCGGGCTGCGTACGGTGTTCCGGGACTCGGGCACGGTCACCGCCGGGAACTCGTCGCCCCTGAGCGACGGCGCGGCCGCCCTCCTCCTGGCCGACGAGGCGGGAGTGGCCGCCATGGGCGGCCGTCCGCTGGCCCGGATCGTCTCCCGGGCCGTCACCGGGATCGAGCCGTCGCTCTACGGCCTGGGACCGGTGGAGGCCTCCGAGCTGGCCCTGCGCCGGGCCGGCATCGGCTGGGGCGACCTGGCGGCCGTCGAGCTCAACGAGGCCTTCGCCGCCCAGGCCCTCGCCTGCCTGGCCGAGTGGCCCGACCTCGACCCCGCCCTGGTCAACCCCAACGGCGGGGCCATCGCCCTCGGGCACCCCATCGGCTGCTCGGGGGCCCGCATCGTCACCACCCTGGTCCACGAGCTCCGGCGCCGGGGGGGCGGCTTCGGGCTGGCCACCATGTGCATCGGCGTGGGCCAGGGCATCGCCGTCGTCCTGGAGGCAGAGCCGAACTGACCGCGGGTCGGGGCCGTACCGGACGGGCACGGGCCGCCGTGCTCGGCGGACCGCATGGGCGGTGGCACACTCGGCCCATGCACCGATTTCGCTCGCTCCTCACCGCCGTGTCGGTCGTCGCCGGAGGGCTGGCCGGCATCGTCCTGTCGGCGTCCCCGGCGGGTGCCGCCGTCCCCACCGGGTTCGTGGACGAGCTGGTCGTCGGCATCGGCAGGCCCACTGCGCTGGCGTTCACGCCCGACGGGCGGATACTGGTGACCACCCAGGCGGGCACGCTCCGGGTCGTCCAGGGCGCGGGCCTGCTCCCGGCGCCGGCCGTCGACCTCTCGGCCAAGATCTGCTCGAACTCGGAGCGGGGCCTGCTCGGCGTGGCGGTCGACCCCGCGTTCGCCACCAACGGGTTCGTGTTCCTCTACTACTCGTTCGACAAGGCGGGTGACTGCGGGGCGGGGACCGTCAACCGGGTGGCCCGGTTCGTGATGACGGGCAACGCCCTCGGGGGCGAGGCCGTCCTCCTCGACAACATCCCGTCCCCGGCCGGGAACCACAATGGCGGCGACCTGCAATTCGGCAAGGATGGACTGCTGTACGTCAGCGTCGGCGACGGTGGCTGCGACTACCAGGGCGGCCCACTCAGCTGTGGTGGCAACAACGATGCGACCCGGGACCGCAACGTGCTGTTGGGCAAGATCCTGCGCATCGACCGTGACGGCAACATCCCGGCCGGGAACCCGTTCACCGGGACGGGCACGGCCCGCTGCAACGTCACCGCCGCCCCGGTGGGGCAGATCTGCCGGGAGACGTTCGCCTGGGGCCTGCGCAACCCGTTCCGCTTCGCCTTCGACCCCAACGTCGCCGGTACCCGTTTCCATATCAACGACGTGGGCCAGGCCGCCTGGGAGGAGATCGACCTCGGCGCAGCGGGAGCGGACTACGGGTGGAACGTGCGGGAGGGCCACTGCGCCACCAGCTCGACGACCAACTGCGGGCCACCGCCGGCGGGGATGACCAACCCGATCTTCGACTACGGCCGGTCCGACGGCTGCGGGTCGATCACCGGCGGGGCCTTCGTGCCAACCGGCGTCTGGCCGGCGGAGTACCAGGGCAGGTACCTCTTCGCCGACTTCGGCTGCGGCAAGATCTTCCGCCTCGACCCCGCCGGGGCCGGGGGATTCAGCCGGGTCGACTTCGCCACCGGCCTGGGGGGCAACAGCGCCGTCCACCTGCGCTTCGGCCCCGTCACCGGCGGGCAGGCGCTCTACTACACGACCCTCGCGTCGGGCGGCCAGGTGCGGCGCATCGTCCACAGCGCGAGCCGGATGGGTGAGCTCCGGGTCACCACGTCACCCCCGCTGCCGTCCCAGGTCCTGCTCGACGGCGTCCCCCGGGACAGCTTCGGCCTCACCTGGCTGAAGCTGGCCGCCGGCCAGTACACGCTGTCGTTCACCCACGTCGAGGGCTGGACCGAGCCCGCTCCCCAGACGGTGACGGTCGTGGCCGGGGCGGTCACCACCGCCACCGGCAGCTTCACGCGCAGGGGGATGCTGCGGGCCGTGACCAGCCCCGCCGTGCCCGGCACCGTCTCCGTCGACGGCGTGCCCCGGGACAACTGGGGCGTGTACACCGACCTGCCCGCCGGCAGCCACCAGGTGTGCTTCGGGCCCGTCGCCGGCTTCGCGCCGCCTCCCTGCCAGAGCGTGAACCTCACCGCCGGGGCGGAGACCCTCGTCACCGGCACCTACACCGCCAGCGCGGGGGCACCGGGACCGGCCAACGTGGGCCAGTTGCGGGTGACCACGTCGCCGCCGGTGCCGTCCCAGATCCTCGTCGACGGCGTGGCCCGCGACACCTGGGCCCTGGCGTGGCTCAACCTCGCCCCCGGCAACCACACGGTGAGCTTCACCCACGTCGAGGGCTTCACCGAGCCCGCCCCGGCCACGGTCACCGTCACCGCCGGCGCCACCACCACCCTCACCGGCGCCTTCACCCAACGGGGCAGCCTCGAGGTCAAGACCAACCCGCCCCGGCCGGGGACGGTCTCCGTCGACGGCGTCCCCCGTAACGACTGGGGCATGTGGACCGACCTGCCCACCGGCGCCCACCAGGTGTGCTTCGGTCCGGTCCCCGGCTTCGCCCCGCCCGCGTGCCAGTCCGCCAACCTGTCGCCGGGGGCGAAGACCACCGTGACCGGCACCTATTCCTGACCCTTCCCCGCGGGCCCGTCCGCAACTATCGTTCCGGGTGGCGGTTTGACCTGGGAGTGGTGGCGATCTCCGAAGGGGCCGGATGACTGACGCGGGCAACGGCGAGTCGAGCGGGCGTCGGGGAACCCGGCTCGGCTGATGACTGCTCCTCGGCCTCTCGGCCGCGCCATGCGGCTTCCGGGCAACGGGGGCGAGACCTATCCGAACGGCGGCCCGGAGGACGACTACGAGCCGCCCTCCATCTCGATCTCCGCGCCGGCCAACGACAGCGTGCACGCGCTCAACGCCACGATCGTGGTGAGCGGGACGGCCGATGACAACGTGAGCGTCAGCGGGGTTCGGTACTGGGTCGGCGACGCCTACGGCGGGAGCGCCCAGAAGAACTCGGCGGGGTGGGGGACGTGGTCGGCGTCGGTCCGTCCCACGACCCGCGGCACCCACGTCATCACCGTCGAGGCGGGAGACACGTCGGGAAACGTGAGCACCGCGGTCGTCCAGGTCCGGGTGCACGACGTCGTCCCTCCGACGCTGTCGGTGATCTGGCCCGTTGCCGGCTCCCCGGCGACCACGCAGTCTTTCGAGTTCCTCGTCCGGGCGGGGGACCCGGAGAGCGCGGTGGATGCCGTCTGGTGCACCCAGCCGGGGTCCGGCGAGTTCGTCCCGATGGACTACGACGGAGCGACCGGGACGGCGAAGGCGCGGTTGGTGGTGCCGAGCGCGAGCGTCCCTGCCGGTGGGACGTCCTATCCCGTCACCATCCGGGCCAGGAACGTCGACGGGTACGAGGGCACCCACGCGGCCACCGTCCCCGTCATCGACGATTCCCCGCCGACCTTCGACTTCACCCCCGCCGACGACGCCCGGCTGCCCGGTACCGCCGACGGGGCCCAGGTCTCCGTCGTCGTCACCGCCACCGACAGCGCCGCCGGCATGCTCAACAGCGGCGTGGCGCGGGTCCAGGTCCGGGTGGACGACGGCGCCTACCAGGACGCTTCCCTGATCCAGGGGGGGCCGACACAGACGTGGACGACGGTGGTCCACGTCCCGCTGCACGACGAGCACGACATCTGGGTCCGGTGCGTCGACAACCAGGGCAAGGAGAAGGTCGCCTCCCACAATGTGCTGGTCACCCTGCCGGCCGACGTGCGCGACCTGTCGCGGCAGACGTACCTGGCCGACCTGATCGACTTCGCCACCCGGCGCCTGCTCACCCGCGCCGGGGGCGCCAACATCACCCGCGGCCACCTCACCGAGGCGTTCGGGCAGCCCTTTGCCGCGGCCGCCCAGGCCAACCCCGAGGTCGCGATGCGACCGGTGGCGGCCCTCCGCCTCGCTACCGAGGCGGTGCGGGCCCACTTGGGACCCCGCCCGAAGGCGCCCGTTGCCCGGTGGCCTCTCGACGAGGGGGCGGGGACGACGGCCCGCGACGCCGCCGGCAGCAATTGCGATGGCACGATCGGCGAGGGGTCATGGGGCCCGGGGCGGGCCGGCGGGTCGGCCCTGGTGTTCAACGGGACGGGCACGCGCGTGCGCGTGCGCCCCCTGCCGCAGCTCAGGATGAGGGAGGGGCTCACCATCGGGGCATGGGTGCGGCCCACGTCCGCCGCCCCGGGGACGATCCTGGGCCGGGAGGGCGAGTACCTCTTCGGCCGGTCGGAGGCGGGAACGCTGCGGTGGGCCATCGGCCTCGCCGGCCAGTCGAGCTGGGCCTGGGTGGACACCGGCGTGGTGGTGCCTCCCAACGCGTGGTCCCACGCGGCGATGACCTTCGACGGGGCGGCGGTGCGGACGTACCTGAACGGGGCGCTACGCCACCAGGCGGCCCTTGCCGGACAGATCGGCGACGTCGCCCCCGGCGACGAGGAGCTCCGCATCGGGTCGCGGCCGGGGTCGGACTTCTTCCAGGGCCAGATGTCCGCCGTCGCGCTCTACGACCGGGCGCTGAGCGAGCACGACCTCAAGGCCGAGCTCAGTCAGCTCACGACTGCGTCGGATGTCTGGCTCCAGGACGGCCTGCCGGCCGGCGCCACGCCGTCCCCCGGCGGGGAGCCGTGGGAATGGGTGTCGACCGATCCTGGGCCCCTCTCGGGGACACGGTGCCACCGCTCCACCCTCGCCGCGGGGATCCACCTGCACGGATTCGAAGGCGCCAGCCTGGCCGTCAACCGGGGCGACCTCCTCTACGCCTACATCTACCTCGACCCGGCCGCGCCACCCCGGCAGGCTCTGCTCGCCTGGCAGACGTCGGACGGGTGGGAGCACCGCGCCTACTGGGGCCAGGACCTCATCCCGTGGGGCACCGCCGGAACGGCCAGCCGCCGGTACGTGGGACCGCTGCCGACACCGGGCCGATGGGTGCGCATCATGGTGCCGGCCAGGCTGGTCGGTCTGGAGGACCGGATAGTGCGGGGGATGGTCTTCGCCCTGTACGACGGTCGGGCCAGCTGGGACCTGTCGGCGCGGATCGGGACCCGCCAGGCGGCGGTGGACTCGGGGCATACCGGCCACGCCTACCGGGCAGTCCTCTCGTCCCTCGGAACGTCGTACGAGGAGCTGCGGCTGGCCCGGGGGGCGACGCCCCCGGTGCGGCGGGCGCTGGCGGACCGGCTCGGCATCCCGCTCTCCGCCGCCCGGCCGGACGAGCTCGACCAGTTGCTCGTACCGCTGAGCTCGGTGAGCGAAATCGACCTCGAGCGCCTCTTCGGTGTCCCCACCGGCGACCGGGATCCCTTCGGGGCCTGGCCGGCGGCCCCCCTTCTCCGGACGTGGCGGACCGCCCGCACGCGGGATCGTTGGCGGGCCGAGGACGTGGGTGTGCCGGGCGTCGGCGACTTCAGCCTGCCCGTGGTCGAACCCGACATCCTGATCCCGGACGACTTCCTGGACCCGGACGACTTCCTGGACAAGGTGCAGTCGCCCGCCTTCGGCCTCTGGCAGAGCCGCACGTCCTGGGTGGGCCAGCAGGCGGCGCAGCTCCGGGCCAGGATCACGGGCCCGCCCGCCCAGGCGGTGACGTCGCTGCTCACCACGGTGCTCCCCGGCGTCGACCTCGCGGTCCTCCGGGCGCAGCGCCAGGAGGGCCAGGACATCGAGCCGGCGGTGTTGGCGGCCCAGCTGACCATGCCTGCGTTCGGCCGGCTGGTGGAGCTGCGTGACCTGGCGGCCGTCGGCCCCCTGCTGCCGGTGGAGTGGGACGACCTCGTCGCCATCCTCGTGCACGTGCTCAAGACCCGGAACTACCCGGCCTGGCGGCGGGAGGAGCGGACCAAGGGCGTGCTGGTCGACCCTGAGCTGTTCACCGTCCCGGCGCCCGACATCGCGATCACCCTGGTTCCCTGGCGAGCCGACTGGGCGCTGCGGCAGGCCTGGCAGGAGCGGCTCCGGGCCCGGAGGGACCAGGTGGCCGACGCCTCGGCGGCCCTCGACGCCACCGTGGCCGCGGCCGAGGAGGCCGGTCTCCCCGCCCTGCGGGACGCCCTGGTGGCGGCCGGCGGCCGGGGGGTCTCGGGCGTCGACATCGGCGACAGCCTGACGGCGCGGCTCCATGTCGACGTGAAGGTCGGCGCCCGGGTCCGGACGACCCGCCTCGACCAGGCCGTCGAGACGCTCCAGGGGGTGCTCTTCGCGGCGCGGACGAGCACGCTCGACGCACCCCACGCCGGGCTGCCGGCCAGCTCCGCCGCCGCCTGGGCCTTGGACATCCGGCCCCAGTACACCGAGTCGCAGTTCGACCAGGAATGGGCGTGGATGGGTTCCTACGCCACGTGGCGGGCCGCCATGTCGGTGTTCCTGCACCCCGACAACCTGCTGTGGCCCACCCTCCGGCCCTACTCGTGGTGCACCCAGGCGTTCCACGACCTGCGCAAGGACCTGCCGAGGAGCGGGCTGACGCCCGGCGAGGCCGGTGACCTGGCCGCCGCCTACCTGGCCGATCTCCGGGGGGAGGTGACCCTGCCCCCGCAGCTCGCCGGCTTCCTGATGAAGGAACAGCTCAGCGAGGCGGAGCTCACGCAGCGGGCCACCCTGGTACGGGAGCTGCTGGCCGGGCTCTCGAGCTTCGGGGCCATCCCACCGTGGGCCCGCGAGGTCTTCTACCACGTACCGATGCTGCTGGGCCTGGCCCTCCAGTCGTCGGAGCAGTACCTGGCCGCGCTCGGCTGGATGCGTTCCGTGTACGCCTACGACCGGGGTCGGGACGAGTCCGCGGCCAGTCCCAAGCCGCCCGGTGCGACGGCGTTCATCTTCGACGGGTTCCGGCTCGATGCGGCGGGGCCACCCGTGCTCCAGCGGCCCGTCGAGTGGCTGCTCTACGACCTGAATCCCCATCACGTGGCGACCACGAGGGCGAACGCCCACCTGAAGTTCACGCTGCTGTCGATCGCCCGCTGCCTGCTCGCCTACGGCGACTCCGAGTTCACCCAGGACAGCGCCGAGTCGCGTCCCCGGGCCCGGTCGCTCTACCTGACCGCCCGCGACGTGCTCAGCGCCTCCGAGCTGGCGCCGCCGGCGCTGGGGACGACCCCGTCCAACCCGGCGTTCGATCTCCTCCGGGGCCATGCCGATCTGCACCTCCGGAAGCTGCGGATGGGCCTGAACATCGCCGGCATGTCGAGGCCGTCGATCCAGGAGGGAGAGTCCAGCGCCTTCAGCGCACCGCCGACCCCGTACCACTACCAGTCCCTCGTCACGAGGGCCCATCAACTGCTGGCCGGGGCCTCCCAGGTCGAGGCGTCGTACCTGGTCGCGCTGGAGAAGTCCGACTCGGAGGCCTACAACCTCTTCAAGGCGGGCCAGGACCTCGACCTGGTGCGGACGCAGGTCCGCATGCAGATGATGTCCGCCGCCATCGTCGGCCAGGAGATGCACCTCGCCGAGCTGCAGCGCGACCGGGCTGCCGTCCAGCAGCGCACCTACGGTGCCTGGATCGCGGCGGGGGCGAACGGCTACGAGCGGGCGATGTTGCGCAACTACCAGCAGGCGGCGCGCCTTCGGGACCAGATGGCCGACGTCGACTTCGCCATGACGGCGGTGCAGGCCGTTTCGTCCGCCGTCTCCGGTTTCAACCTGACCAGCCCGATGAGCTGGTTCGGCGGCGTGTCGGCCGTGGCCACGACCGCCCTGGCCGGCGCGAGGTCGAACATCTCCCAGGCGCTCAACCGGTCCGAGCTCGACGCCCAGGTCAACGCCTTCCAGGCCAGCCAGGAGCGCCGGGAAAGCGAGTGGCGCCTGCAGAGGGAGCTGGCCGCGGCCGACTTCACGATCGGCCAGCAGCAGGTCGACATCCTGGCCGCTCGGGGCGACGTCGCCCTCCAGGAGGTCGCGCTGGCCGAGACCCAGCAGGCCCACGCCGAGGCGACGGTGAACTTCCTGGCCCGCAAGTTCACCAACGTCGACCTGTACCGGTGGATGACGGACGTGCTCGCCGGTGTGTACCGCTACCTGCTCCAGCAGGCGACGTCCGTGGCCCGGCTGGCCGAGCGGCAGCTGGCGTTCGAGCGCCAGGAGGCGCCACCGTCGTACGTGAAGTCGGACTACTGGGCCGCACCGAGCCCGGGCGGAAGCACCCCGGACCCCGACCGGCGGGGCCTCACCGGGTCGGCCCGGCTCCTGCAGGATCTGACCGCGCTCGACCAGTTCGCCTTCGAGACCAACCGCCGCAAGCTCCAGCTGTCGCACACGCTGTCGTTGGCCAGGACGGCTCCGGTCGACTTCCAGCGGTTCCGGGAGACCGGCGTGCTGCCCTTCGCCACGCCCATGGAGATGTTCGACCGCTCCTTCCCGGGCCACTACCTGCGTCTCATCCGCAGCATCCGGGTGTCGGTCGTGGGCCTGATCCCCCCGGTCGGCGGCATCCGGGCGACCTTGACCTCCGGGGGCGTGTCCAACGTGGTCGTGGGAGGGGTGGGCGGATTCACCACGGTCACCCTCGCCCGTCCACCGGAGATGATCGCCCTGACGTCGCCGACCAACGCCACCGGCCTTTTCGAGCTCGACGCCCAACCGGAGCTGATGCGCCCGTTCGAGGGCAACGGTGTCCATTCCAGCTGGGAGCTCCGGCTGCCGCGGGCCGCCAACCCGTTCGACTTCGGCTCCCTGGCGGACGTGCTGGTCACGATCGAGTACACGGCCCTCCACAGCCCCGACTACGCCGCCCAGGTGATGCGCGAGCTGCCGGCGCGCGTCAGCAGCAGCCTGTCCTTCAGCGCCCGGCGCGACTACCCCGACGGCTGGTACCTCCTCCTGGCGGCGGCCGGCGAGGACGCCGCCGCCACCCCGGGCCTGTCCGTCGACATGCCGATCACCCGCCGGGATTTCCCGCCCAACGCCCAGCGCGTCACCGTCGAGCAGGTCAACCTGCTGGTGCTGCGGGCGGATGGCGTCTCCGACGAGATCGGCCTCGACCGGCTCAGCATCGTGCGAGCGGTGGGCCGCCTCGACGGTGGACCGGCGGCGTCGGTCGGCGGGGTCGTGAGCACCCGGGCCGGAAGCGGCGCGGCGTGGCTCCCGCTGGTGGGGGCCGACCCGGTCGGCACCTGGCAGCTCGCCCTCACCGATATCCCGAACGTGCGGGCCGCGCTGCAGTCGGGGGCCATCCAGGACCTGGTCCTGGTGGTGTCGTACGGGGCCGACCTGCCCCCGTGGCCGGGAACCGGCTCGGCCGGCACGATGTGGGCTGCGACGCCGGTCACCGCCCCCGCCGTACCCCGGAACGTCGTCGCCCCGACCATCTCCGGCGTGGCCCGCCCCGGCCAGACCCTGGCCGCGACCACAGGGAAATGGTCGGACGCGGCGGCGACGTTCCGCTACCAATGGCGCCGCTGCGACCCCGCGGGGCTGAACCCGGTCGGCATCGCGGGGGCGTACGCCCCCACCTACACGGTGGGGTCCGCCGATGAGGGTCGGACGATAGCGGTGGCGGTGGTGGCGGCCAACGGGGCTGGTACGGCCAACGCCCTGGCTGCACCCACGCCGGTCGTCGCCGCCGCGCCGCCCACGAACACCGCGCTCCCGGCTGTCTCCGGGTCCCCCCGCTCCGGACAGGCCCTCAACGCCGGCCCGGGGACATGGCGGCTGGCCGGCGCCGCCTTCCGCTTCCAGTGGCGACGGGGCGACGCCGCCGGGGCCAACGCCCGCGACATCCCGGGGGCCACGGGTGCCACCTACATCGTCGACGCGGCCGACGTGGGCTCCACCCTGGGGGTGGTGGCGACGGCCGCCAACGCCGCCGGGTCGACCAGCGCGTCGTCGCCGATGACCGCGGTGGTGACGGCCGGACCTCCCGTCAACACCGCCCCGCCCACCATCTCCGGGTCGGTCCGCGTCGGCCAGGTCCTCACCGCCGGTACCGGGTCATGGCGGCAGGCCGGCCCGACCTTCCGCTACCAATGGCGCCGCTGCGACCCGGCGGGGGCCAGCCCGGTCGACATCGCCGGCGCCACGGCGGCCACGTACACCGCGGTCGCGGCCGACGTCGGCAGGACGCTGCGAGTGGTGGTGACCGCCACCAACGCCGTGGGATCGAGCCCCGCCCCGTCGGCCCCCACCGCGGTCGTGGCCGCATAGCGGCGGGGCCGGAGGGAAGGTGACCGCCCAGAGCAGCGTCGACCTCGTCTCGCTCCCGACAGGGGGAGGGGCCGTCCGGGGCCTGGGGGAGACCTTCCAGCCCGACCTGCACACCGGCACGGGGAACTACCGCGTCCCGCTCGAGATCCCGCCCGGCCGCAACGGGCTCCAGCCCGATCTGGCCCTCTCCTACACGACCGGAGGCGGGAACGGGCCCTTCGGACTGGGGTGGTCGGTGCCGCTGCCCGGCGTCAGCCGCCGGACGGCGAAGGCCCTGCCCCGGTACGGGCCGGACGACGTCTTCGTGCTGTCCGGCGCGGAGGACCTGGTGCCCGTGCCCGGTGGCGGGAGCGGCGAGCAGCGCTTCCGCCCGCGCGCCGAGGCGCTCTTCGCCCGCATCGTCCACCACACCGGCGGCGGCCACGACTACTGGGTCGTGTGGTCGAAGGACGGGTTGCGCAGCCGCTACGGCAGCCTCCGCCCGGCCGATGCGCCCCCGGGGTGGCGGGACCCGGCGGTCGTCAGCGACCGGGAGGACCACCGCCGGATACTCACCTGGCTGCCGACCGAGACCGTCGACGCGGCCGGGAACCGCATCGTCTACGCCTACCAGGGCGACGGCCAGGGCAGCCAGCGCCACGTCTCCGAGATCCGCTACGCCGACCACGGCGACCGCGCCGACCCCGAGTTCCTCATCTCGGTCCGGTTCGTGTACGAGGTCCGTCCCGACCCGTGCTCCGACCGCCGGGGCGGTTTCGAGGTCCGCACCTCGCTGCGCTGCAGCCGGATCGAGACGTGGACGCATGCCGGCGCACCCGTGCTCGCCCGGTCGGTCCTCCTGCGCTACGCCGACCAGGAGGGCCGGGCGCCCGCCAACGGCGTGTCGCTGCTCGCCCGCATCGTGGTCCGGGGCCATGACGGCGGCGAGACGCAGGTCTTGCCGGCCCTCGACTTCGAGTACACCGCGTGGGAACCGGCCCGGCGCCGCTACCGGGCGTTCTCCGCGCCCGGTCACGAGGTGCCCCCCATGGCCCTGGGCCACGGCGACTCCGACCTGGTCGACCTCTTCGGCGACGGTCTCCCGTGCGTGGTCCAGATGAACGGTGTCGCGCGGTACTGGCGGAACCGGGGCGGCGCCCGGTTCGACCGGCCGCGGGCGATGCAATCGGTGCCGGCCGGCGTCTCCCTCGGAAACCCCGGGGTGCAGGTGGCGGACATGGACGGCGACGGACGGGCCGACCTGCTCGTCACCGCCGGCGGCCGGTCCGGCTACTACCCGGTCGATCACGCCGGCGGCTTCGCCCCCGACTTCGTCGGCTACCGGCAGGCGCCCGCGGTCAGCCTCGACGACCCCGACGTCCGCCTGATCGACCTCGACGGGAACGGCGCGGTCGACGCGGTGCGCACGGGTGAGGCGCTCGAGCTGTACTACAACGACGACCGGGCCGCCGAGTGGTCGTCGGCGGTCCTCCGCTCGCGGGACGACACGTTCCCGGCCTCGTTCAGCGACCCCCGGGTGAAGCTGGCCGACATGGCGGGTGACGGGCTCACCGACGTGGTGCTCGTGCACGACGGACGGGTCGAGTACTGGCCCTACCTCGGGTACGGGCATTGGGGCCAGGCCGTGGTGATGGCCAACGCCCCCCGCTGGAACGACCAGTCGGCCGGCCCCGGAGGCTTCGACCCCCGCCGCCTCCTCGTGGGCGACGTCGACGGCGACGGCGTGGCCGACCTGGTCTACGTGGGCGACGGGCAGGTGACCGTCTGGGTCAACCGCAGCGGGCAGCAGTTCGCCGAGCCGGTGATCGTCCGGGGGACGCCTCGGCTCGACGGCACGGCCGACGTGCGGCTGGCCGACATGCTCGGCGCCGGAACCTCGGGGATCCTGTGGACCTTCGACGCCGGCACCCAGCGGGAGAGCACCTACAAGTTCCTCGACCTCATCGGGGGGACCAAGCCCTACCTGCTGACAGCCATCGACAACCACATGGGCGGGCGCACGAGCATCGAGTACGCCACGTCCACCGAGCACGCCACGGCGGACGCCCGGGCCGGCCACCCGTGGCGGACGACCCTGCCGTTCCCGGTGCAGGTCGTGGCGCGCACGGTCGTCACCGAACACTTCGCCGGGAGCCGGCTGACGACCGAGTTCCGTTACCACCACGGGTACTGGGACGGAGCCGAGCGCGAGTTCCGTGGCTTCGCCCGGGTCGACAAGTTCGACGCCGAGGTGTTCGAGTCCGCGTTGTTCGAGTCCGGGTCGCCCGCGGCACGCCGCCACTCGCCGCCCGTCGAGACCCGGACGTGGTTCCACATGGGTCCGGTCGGTCCCGAGTTCGGCGCCTGGCGGGAGCTCGACCTCTCCGACGAGCACTGGGGCGGAGACCTGCCCCTCCTCGGCCCGACCGAGGTCTCCGCCCTCCCCTCGGGCCTGTCCCGCCGCTCGCGACGGGACGCGCTGCGGAGCCTCGCGGGGCGCGTCCTGCGCACCGAGACGTACGCCCGGGACGGCGACGACCGCCAGGCCCGGCCCTACACCGTCACCGAGCAGCGCCACGGGGTGCGTCCGGTGCTGGACGGGCGACCCCCGACGGACCCCGGTTGGCACGCCCGGCCGGTGTTCTCCGCCCTCTCCCTGGCCGAGCGCACGACCGAGTGGGACCGGGGCGACGATCCGCGCACCACCGTGAGGTTCAGCGACCTCCACGACGCCTACAGCCGACCGCTGGTATCGGTCGACGTGGCGGTCCCGCGTGGGCGTGACGCCCGGAAGGGGAGCGGCCCCGGGGCCCCGTACCTGGCCACCATGACGGCCGTCACCTACGCCACCCGGGACGACGCCGACCGCTACTTCGGCGACCGCGTCGCCACCACCGCTCGTCACGAGCTGACCAACGACGGGAGCGCGACGCTGGCCCAGCTCCATGGCGGCGCCCTCGACGGCACCGTCCCCCGCCGCCTGCTGGGCCTGGAGGTCACCCATTACGACGGCGCCGCCTTCGAGGGCCTGGCCCCGGGCCGCCTCGGCGACCACGGCGCCGCGGTCCGCAGCGAGCAGCTGGCCTTCACGCCGGCGATGCTCCCCGGCCTGTGTCCCTCCGGAGCGCCCCCGTACCTGGCGGCCCACCTGGCGACGGCGCCGGGGTGGCCGGCGGAGTACCCGGAGGGGTTCCGGGGCGCCGTGCCGGCCCAGGCGGGTTACCTGTGGCACGCCCAGGGGTCGGGGTATGCGGCCGGCTACTACGTCCAGACCCGCCGGGTCCGGCTCGACCTCCACGACGACGCCGCCGCCGGTCGCGGCCTGGTGGTGGCCGAGCGCGACGCCCTCGGCCACGAGTCGACGGTGGCCCACGACGCGTACCGGCTCCTTCCAGAGCGGGTGACGGATCCCGCCGGCCTGGTGACGGCCGCCGAGCACGACTACCGGCTCCTGCGTCCCCGCCAGACCGTGGACGCCAACGGGAACCGCAGCCAGATCGGCTACACCCCGCTCGGGTTGGTCTGGTGGACGGCGCGGACGGGCAAGGCCGGCCAGGACGAGGGCGACACCCCCGAGCAGCCGGGAACCCGCTACGAGTACGGGCTGGGCGCCTGGGACGACAGCCCGCCCGGCTCCCGGCAGCCGCTGTGGGTGCACACGACCACCCGGGTCGAGCACCGGTGGGAGGTCGTGCGGGCGGAGAACGCCCGCCGGGCGGGCGGCGGGCTCCCCCCGCTGACGGCCGCCGGGGCGACCGCCCTCTTCCCCGGCGACGAGCGGGAGCGATTCCCGGAGCGGTTCCTCCGGACCCAGGAGTACTCGGACGGCATGGGCCGGGCCATCCAGTCGCGCAGCCAGTGGGACACCGTCGTCCTCGACGACCTCGGACTGCCGCTCGACGTCGACGTGGCTCCCGGGGACGCGGTGGCTGCCGAGCAGACCGGCGCCCCGGTGCGGGTCTGCGTTTCGGGATGGAAGGCCTACGACGACAAGGGGAGGACCGTGCAGGGGTGGGAGCGCTACCTCGACTCGGGCTGGGACTACGAGCCTCCGTCCACCGAGGCTCTCCAACACGTGCTGGCCGGCACCCGCACCGAGTACGACGCCCGGGGTGACCCCGTCCGGGTCAGGCATGCCGACGGGTCCGAGGACCGGACCGTCCCCGGCGTGCCCTACGACCTGGCCGACCCGACCCGGTTCGCGCCGACGCCGTGGGAGACCTACACCTACGACGCCAACGACAACGCCGGCCGCACCCACCCCGGCTCGGCGTCAGCCTGGTCGACCCACTGGGACACGCCGTCGAGCTCGATGGTCGACGCCCTCGGGAGGACGGTGGAGGCGGTGAAGCGCACGGCGACCGACCGCTACGTCACCCGCAGCGACCACGATGTCGAGGGCCGCCTGCTCACGACGGTCGACGTCGCCGGCCGGCGCGCCTTCCGGGCGTCGTACGACCTGCTGGGCCGGGCGTGGACGACTGAGGTGCTCGATGCCGGCCGGTCCCTACAGGTGATCGACGCGGCCGGAACCGTCGTCGAGCGACGCGATGCCAAGGGCGCCCTGGCCCTGACGCAGCACGACCGGCTCGGCCGGCCCCTGCGTTACTGGTGCCGGGACAAGGGGGGCCAGGCGGTGACGCTGCGGGGGGTGAACGTGTACGGCGACGATCCCGCGTCCGGCCTCCCGTCGGCCGCGGCCGCGGCGGCCAACCTGCTCGGACGGGGCTACCGCACGTACGACGAAGCAGGCCGAATCGTCACGCCCCGCTACGACCTGGCGGGCAACGTCGTCGATCGCCACCGCCAGGTGCTGAAGACGTCGGTGCTGCTCTCCCGCCTACCTTCCCCCGGTGGCACCTGGTCCGACCGCGGCTACCAGGTCGACTGGCAGCCGGCGGCCGGCACGACCGTGGAGGATCTGGCCCGGAGTCTCCTCGAGGCCGCCGCCTACGAGAGCTCGAGCCGCCACGACGCCCTCGGTCGCCGCACCGAGCTGGTGCTCCCGGTGGACGTGTCGGGGGCCCGGCGGACGATCCGCTCGAGCTACAGCCGGTCCGGCAACCTGACCCGCATCGAGGTCGACGGCACGCCGTGGGTGGAGCGGATCCTCTACAACGCGCGGGGGCAGCGGAGCCTGGTCGTGCTCGGCAACGGCCTCCTGGTGCGCTACGCCTACGATCCCCGCACCTTCCGGCTGGCACGGATCCGGAGCGAGCGGTTCACCACCCCGGGGCCCCTGCGCTGGCGGTCGGGCGGGGCGGACGGCCTGCGCCAGGACCACGGCTACCGCTACGACCTCCTCGGCAACCTGCTGGGGCTCTCGGACAGGACGCCGGGCTGCGGAACCCCCCCGGGACACCCCGACCGGCTGGACCGGGTGTTCGGCTACGACCCGCTGGGTCGGCTCGTCTCGGCGTCGGGGCGCGAGTGCGCCGCCGCCCTGCCGGCGCCGTGGTCGACGTCGGCCCGCTGCACCGACCTCACCGCCACCCGGCCCTACACCGAGCGCTACACCTACGACCCGCTCGACAACCTGGTGCGACTCGTGCACGACGCCGGCACCGGCAGCTGGGCGACGGACGCAACTTTGACGGCGGGGACGAACCGGCTGGCGTCGCTGGGCGGCGCCGGCTCGCCCCTCGCCTACGCCTACGACCCCACCGGCAACGTCGTCCGGGAGACCACCAGCCGCCACTTCGAGTGGGATGCCGGGAACCGCCTGGCGACGTTCCGGGTCCAGGCCGAAGGGGCGGACCCCTCCCAGGTCGCCCACTACCGCTACGACGCCGGCGGGAAACGGGTGGTCAAGGTGGTCCGCGACCAGGGCGGGAACGTGTCGACCACCGTCTACCTCGACGGCACCTTCGAGCGACTCCTCCTGACGACCGCTGTCCGGTACCACGACGCACGACAACGTCCAGGTCCTCGACGGCACGGGGCGGGTCGCCGTCCTGCGGATCGGGGTGCCCCCTCCCGGCGAGACCGCGCCGGACACCGTCGTGCACCTGGGCGACCATCTCGGCAGCAGCGAGGTGGTCACCGACGGCACCGGGGGCCTCGTGAACCGCGAGGAGTTCAGTCCCTACGGCCAGTCCACCTTCGGCTCGTACGCCCGCAAGCGCTACCGGCACACGGGCAAGGAGCGGGATGAGGAGAGCGGCCTCTCCTACCACGGGGCCCGGTACTACGCCTCCTGGACGTGCCGCTGGATCAGCTGCGACCCCGCCGGCCACGTCGACGGCCCCAACCTCTACCGCTACGCCCGCTCGAATCCCATGATCCTCGTCGACGCCACCGGCCGAGCCGCCGACCCGCCTGCGACATCCAGCGTCACGCCGTCGGCCCTGCCCGCCAAGGGGGAGACGGGGCACGTGGCCAAGTACTCCCAGCAACCGGGGGCGAAGTGGGACCCGGACACCGGCAAACGGCTGACCGAGTTCGAGCACCTGCACGCCCGCCAGGTCCAGGAGGCGATAACCCTCAACCCGCTCACGGGGAAGTCGGACTACACCGACACGCAGTACCACGGGGATGTGACGTACCAGAACGAGCGCGCCGCCGCCCTCAACAAGACGATAGGCAACCGGGGGGGAGGGGCGGAGGCCGACAACCCGCGGGGGAAGGCGCTCAAGGAGCGAGTCATGGCGGGCGAGGCGATCGAGACCGTCGACGAATGGGACCGGAGCCTCGCCAATGCCCAGCGGGCCCGGGACGCGACCGGGTCGGCGGTGACGGACGCGTCGCTCAAGTGGACCGACGCCGGCCAGCGCTCGACCATGTTCGGCATCCAGTCCCTCCAGGAGACCGCGGCCAAGGTGAGGGAGTTCGAGCAGATGCTCAAGGCCAGGCTGGCACCGGTCGCGAAGAAGGTCGGCGAAGCCGTGGGAAAGGGAGCGGGCAAGATCGCAGGCAAGGCCCTGAAGGTGGTTCCGGTGGCCGGCATCGGAGTGGGCCTGGCGTCGGCCTCGGCCGAGGCCAGCCAGGGGAACTATGTCAGCGCCGGGGCCGACGCGGTCGGCGTGGTGCCCGTGGCGGGCGACGTCGTCGACGCCGCCCGGTTGGGGTGGGCGGTCGGTGAGGTGGCCGGCGAGGTCCTCGACGCGGTCTTCGACTTCGGCTCGGGACCCGTCGGCGACCTGTACTACCGCACCTTCCTCAAGTGAGGGGCACCGGGTGACCGGTCAGCCGAGGTAGCGGTCGTCCATGATGCGGAGGGGCTCGGCGAGGAGCTCGATCTGGATGCCGTCGGGGTCCTTCAGGTACATGGACCGGTCGAGGCCCCGGTCGGGGCCGAGGTACTCGACGCCGGCTTCGTCGAGGCGGGCCCGGAGCAGGTCGAACGCCTCCTGGCCCACCGACAGGGCGATGTGCTGCACCCCGCCGAGAGCCTCCACCGACGGGCCCAGGCCCAGGCCGGGGAAGTCGAAGAAGGCCAGCAGGTTGTCGTGGCCGATGTCGAGGAAGAAGTGGGTCGACCCCGGGTAGTCGCGGTTCTCGAACATGTCGACCAGCGGGAACCCGAGCAGGTCCTGGTAGAAGCGGACGGTCCGCTCGACGTCGCTGCAAATCAGGGCCAGGTGGTGCACGCCCCGGGCGGTGCTGGTCGGTCGTTCGGGCTCGGGCCTGAGGTAGACCCGGCAGAGCTCCTGGCGCCGGGACTCGAAATCGGTGGTTTCGGTTGCTCGACCGGTCATGTCCCCAGTTTGGCAGCGAGCAGCCGATTGGCCACGTCAACCGCCTCGTCGACGGCCTCGTGCACCGTGGCCCCGTCGCGCACCCGGGCCACCACGTACTTGCCGGCCAGGTAGGACGCCAGCGGGGCGAAGCGGCGCTCGGTGCCGTGGGCCACGGCTCGGGCCAGGTCGAGGAGGGCGTCGACCTCGTCCGGCCCCAGGCTGATATCGGCCATGGCCGCGCGTCCGAGGGCGGCGGCGTAGTCGTCGGCGAAGGTTCCGGGCCCGGTGGGTGGCATGGCTCTGCCTAGCACGCGCCGGGGTAGGGGTGCGCCGGGCCCCCGATCAGCCGGGCGGCGCGGGCCAGGTCGTCGGGGGTGTTGACGTTGAGGGTGGCCTCGGGCCCCAGGTCGACGACCGTGACCTGCGGCGGCAGGAGACGGGCCGCCGGTGCTCCGGCCGGAGACTCGATGGCCGCCGCCTCCCGGCGGAGGGCGTCACACCGGTAGGCGGCCAGCAGCGGGTTGGGCCGGCCGGACGGGTCGGCGGCGGCGACGGCGCCGACCGAAGGGTCCGAGGCCGCCAGCGCGTCCACCAGGCGGGACAGGTCGGCGGTTGTCAGCAGGGGCAGGTCGACGGCCAGGAGCAGGACGACGGCCGCCCCGCCGGCCGCGTCGAGGGCCGCCGCCACCGCGGGGACCGGTCCGCCGCCCGGTTCGTCCTCCTCGAGGAAGATCACCGCCCGCCCGAGGTCGACCGCCCGGGGCGGTCCCACCACCACCAGCCTGCCGGCGGCACCGGCGGCCGCAGCGAGCACCCGGTTGAGCAGGGGACGCCCGCCGACGACCAGCCCCGCCTTGTCCACACCCCCCAACCGGCGTCCCGCCCCCCCTGCGAGGACGACGGCCACGACCAGACTGGTATTGGGCAGACTGGTGTCGGGCAGACCCGTCTCAGGCGGTACCGGCTCTGCTGGCGGCCCCATGGCCGCGGCAACCTACCGGCCGCGGCGGGGACGGTGGGTCAGTACTCGTCGATGACGGTGCGGCGGCGGCGGATGGGTTCGTCGTCGACCAGGCTGTCGCGCACCGCGGCGTCATCGGCCACCCGCCGGCGGAGGTCGGGCCGCACGACGCTGCGGGGACCCCGGCGATACCAGGTCGGTCCTCCCCGGCGCATGAAGGCGACCGCCGCGATCACGATGAGAATCACAAGTAGGAGCTCCATGCTGACCGCGTGCCCGCAGCCCAGGGGGGCCAAACCTGGCCTGTCCGGTCTATCGGGCTGTCAAGGGCAGGGTCCGTAGAGGTCATGGGTGCACACGCGGCGCATGGCTCCCACGTAGTAGCCACCCCTCCCGTCATCGGTCACGGACAACAGGATCTGATCGACGATCGAGTCCTCCGAGGAGCGGTACTCGCAGCTGTGGCCTCCGGCCTCCGGGTCGCAGCCGAGGAAGCTGAACGTGTCGGGGTCGATCACGCTCTCCTCTCCCGACAGATACGACCGCAACTGCTCGTAGACCTGCGCCACGCCGACCCGCAGGGCCAGGTCTCGGTCTCCGGCAAAGGTGGCGTCCCAGAAGCGCTGGGCCACCTCGACCGGGCTCGAAGGTGCCGACGGAGGGGTCGACGGCGCCGGCGTGGCGGACTCGGGCCGCGTCGTCTGGGTCGCCTGGGTGGTCGCCTGGGTGGTCGCCGGGGTCGCCGGGGTGGTCGCCTGGGTGGGCTGGGTGGCGGCCGCAAGGGTGGTCGTCGTGCCTGCCCGGATGGCGGTCGTGGGGGAGGAGGACGAGTCCGACCCGTCCCCATCGCCACAGGCGGCCAACGCCACCACCGCCGCCAGGGTCAAGGCCCACCGGTTCACGCATTTCAGGTTCATCTGCCGCTCCTCCGCCCGTCCGTTGTCGGGACAAGCCTGCCGCAGTTCGGTAACAGGTCCGGCTCGGCGCGGTCACAGATCGGTAACGGGCGGCACCTGCCCCGGCGGGGGCCGCGCAACCTGACCGGTATCCTGGCGCTATGCAGGTGTGGCCATGAGTGGACGGGGCCGGCCTGCGCCATCGCAGCCGGAGCCCGACCTCAGCCGGGTCTGGACCGTCCCCAACGTGCTCTCCCTCGGGCGGCTGCTGTGCATCCCGCTGTTCCTCTGGCTCCTGTTCGGCCGCGACAACCGGCTGGCGGCGGCCTGGCTGCTCGCGTTCCTGGGGGCCACCGACTGGGTCGACGGCTTCATCGCCCGCCGGTACAACCAGGTGTCCACGCTCGGCAAGATCCTCGACCCCACCGCCGATCGGCTGCTGCTGGCCGTGGGGGTGATCTCGATCCTCGTCTACGGGGCGGTGCCGGCGGTGATCGCCTGGCTCGCCATCGTCCGGGAGGTCTCGGTGGCGGTCCTGGCCCTGGTGCTGGCCGCCCTGGGCGCAAAGCGCATCGACGTCATCTGGTGGGGCAAGACCGGGACGTTCCTGCTCATGTTCGCCTTCCCCCTCTTCCTGCTGGGCGACGGCCACGGCCCCGCCCACGCGGTGGCGTTGGTGGTGTCGGTCGCCGGTCTGATCGCGGGCTGGTACGCGAACGTCCTTTATGTCCCCCAGGGGCGGAAGGCGCTCCGCGAGGGTAGGGGAGCCAAGCAGGCGACCGCGAGGGAGATCCGCAGATGAAGGCCGTCATCATGGCCGGGGGCGAGGGCACACGCCTCCGGCCGCTCACGTCGAACCAGCCCAAGCCGCTCATGCCCCTGGCCAACCGGCCGATGATGGAGCACGTCGTGCACCTGCTGAAGGCGCACGGATTCGACGAGGTGGTCGTCACCCTGGCGTTCCTGCCCCAGACGATCCGCACCTACTTCGGCAACGGCTCCGAGTTCGGGGTCAGCATGGCCTACGCCACCGAGGAGACGCCGCTGGGCACGGCCGGGTCGGTGCGCAACGCCCGGGCCCAGCTCGAGGAGACGTTCCTCGTCATCTCGGGCGACGTCCTCACCGACTTCGACCTCTCGGCCCTGGTGGCGTTCCACAAGGAGAAGGGGGCGATGGCCACCATCGCCCTCAAGTCGATGGAAAACCCGCTCGAGTTCGGCATCGTGATCACCCGGGAGGACGGGTCGATCGAGCGCTTCCTCGAGAAGCCCACGTGGGGCCAGGTCTTCAGCGACACCGTCAACACCGGCATCTACGTGCTCGAGCCCGAGGTTTTCGACTACATCCCCGAGGGCGAGTCGGTCGACTTCTCCTCCGACGTGTTCCCCAAGCTGCTGGAGGACGGAAAGGCCCTCTTCGGGTACGTGGCCGAGGGCTACTGGGAGGACGTGGGCACGCTCGAGGCGTACCACAAGGCCCACCAGGACGTCCTCGACGGCAAGGTGGCCATCGACATCCCCGGGTTCCGCATGGCCAAGGGCGTGTGGCTGGGCGAAGGAGCCGAGGTCGACCCGGGCGCCTCCATCGAGGGGCCGGCCGTGATCGGCGACTACTGCCGGGTGGAGGCGGGGGCCAACATCCGGGAGTACACCGTCCTCGGAGCCAACGTCATGGTGCGGGCCGACGCCTACCTCGAACGGGCGGTCGTGCACGACAACGCCTACCTGAGCCAGGGGGTGCGCCTGCGGGGGGCGGTGGTCGGCCGCTCGTGCGACCTGCGGGCCCACGCCCGGTGCGAGGAGGCGGTGGTGCTCGGCGACAACTGCTTCGTCGGCGAGCACGCGGTGATCAACTCGGGGGTGAAGGTCTATCCCTTCAAGACGGTCGAGCCCAACGCCATCATCAACTCCTCGATCGTGTGGGAGTCGCGGGGCGCCCGCAGCCTGTTCGGCCACAAGGGCCTGAGCGGGCTGGCCAACGTCGACGTCACGCCCGAGCTGGCCGTTCGCGTGGCCATGGCCTACGGCACCACCATGAAGAAGGGTTCCACCGTCACGACGTCGCGCGACTCGAGCCGGGCGGCCCGGGCGCTGAAGCGGGCGGTGATGGCCGGCCTCAACGCCTCGGGCGTCAACGTCGACGACCTGGAGATGGCCACCGTGCCGGTGAGCCGGTTCCAGGTGCGGATCCAGCGGGCCCAGGGGGGGATCACCGTGCGCCTCACCCCGGGCGATCCCCAGTCGGTCACGATCCGCTTCTTCACCGCCGACGGCACCGACATCGACGAGGGCGCCCAGCGCAAGATCGAGCGCATCTTCTACCGCCAGGACTTCCGGCGCTCGTTCGCGGCCGACATCGGCGACATCGGCTACCCGCCCCGGGCGCTCGAGTACTACAGCGCGGCGCTCATGGAGAACGTCGACGGCGACGTGATCCGCGCCCTCGGCTACCAGGTGGTGATGGACTACGCCTTCGGCCCGACGTCGCTGGTGATGGCCAACGTGTTCTCCAAGCTGGGGGCCGACGTCCTGTCGGTGAACCCCTACACGTCGACCGCGGGGGCCGCCGCCTTCGACGCCAAGTCCCACGCGGGACGGGTGGCCGAGCTGGTGCGCACGTCGGGAGCCCACCTGGGCGCCGTCCTCGACCCCGACGGCGAGCGCATCATCCTGATCGACGACGAGGGCCACATCCTCACCGACGTCCAGGCCCTGCTGGCCATGGTGACCCTCACCGCGGGCGTGGCCGAGGGGGGGACGGAGAAGATCAAGATCGCCCTGCCGGTGTCGGTGACGTCGGCCGCCGAACGCATCGCCACCGAGGCGGGCGCCGAGATCGTGTGGACCAAGGTGTCGGCCGCCTCGCTCATGGACGTGGCCAAGTCGGGCGGGATCGCGCTGGCCGCCAGCCAGGACGGCGGCTTCATCTTCCCCGACTTCCTGCCCGCCTTCGACGCCACCGCCGCCCTGGTGAAGCTGCTCGAGCTGCTGGCCCGGTCGGGGCAGCGGCTGTCGAAGGTGGCGGCCGGCCTGCCCCGGGTCCACGTCGCCCACGAGAGCGTCGTCACCCCCTGGGAGCAGAAGGGCCTGGTGATGCGGCGGGTGGTGGAGGAGGCCAAGGACCGGGAGGTGGTGCTGGTCGACGGGGTCAAGGTCCTCGAGGGCGACGGCGGCTGGGCCCTGGTCCTCCCCGACCCCGACGAGCCCGTCACCCACGTGTGGGCCGAGGCCTCCAGCGCCACCGAGTCCCGCCAGCTGGCCCAGCGCTACGCCCGCACCATCCGCCAGATCCTCCGCTAGGGGTACGTTTTCGATGATGAACGTGCCCGACGACCGCCGGTACACCTCCGACCACGAGTGGGCCCTCGCCGAGGGCGGCCGGCTGCGGGTGGGCATCACCGATTACGCCCAGGACGCCCTGGGCGACGTGGTGTTCGTGCAGCTCCCCGAGGTGGGCGCCATCTTCGACGCCGACCACGCCCTGAGCGAGGTGGAGTCGACCAAGTCGGTGTCCGACGTCTACGCGCCCGTTCGGGGCACGGTGGTCGAGGTCAACACCGACCTCGCCGACGCCCCCGGGCGGCTCAACGACGACCCGTACGGCGGCGGCTGGATCTGCGTGCTCGAGCCCGACGACCCCGCGTCGTACGACGGGCTGCTCGACGCCGCCGCCTACCAGGCCCTGATCGCCGAGTGACGCGCGCCCGCGCCGCAGGGGTCATCGCCCCCGGCCGGGCTGGGCACTAGCGTTGGGCATCGTGTTTTGCAACCAGTGCGGACACCTCAACACCGACGACGCCAACTTCTGCTCGTCGTGTGGGGCGCTCCTCGAGCCGGAACGGGCCGACGACACCACCATCACGTTCATGCCGGGGGAGTCGACGGGTGAGACTCCCGACGACGACCTCTCGGTCTCGCTCGACCTCTCCGAGGGGGCGGCGATGCTGGTGGTCAAGCGGGGCCCCAACGCCGGCTCCAAGTTCGCCCTCGACAGCGACGTCACCCGGGCCGGCCGTCATCCCAACAGCGACATCTTCCTCGACGACATCACCGTGTCCCGCCGCCACGCCGAGGTGGTTCGCGGCGAGGGGGGGTACCAGGTGCGCGACGCCGGATCCCTGAACGGCACCTACCTCAACCGGGAGCGCATCGACGAGGCTCCCCTGGCCAACGGCGACGAGCTGCAGATCGGGAAGTTCCGCCTGGTGTTCTTCTCCGGCGGCACACAGGCAGAGGGGTAGCGAGCGTGGAGGATCGGGCGTACCTGTCGATCGGCGAGGTCCTCTCGCTGCTCAAGGAGGAGTTCCCCGACGTCACCATCTCCAAGATCCGGTTCCTCGAGAGCCAGGGCCTGCTCGATCCCGAGCGCACGCCGTCCGGCTACCGGAAGTTCTACGAGACCGACGTCGAGCGGCTGCGCTGGATCCTGCGCCAGCAGCGCGAGCACTTCCTGCCCCTGAAGGTCATCAAGGGCCGGCTGCGGGGGGGCGAGGACGGCCTCGACGACCCGTCGCTGGGCGAAGGGGCCCCCGAGCTCGCCCCGTCCGACGTGTCGATGCCCGCGGGCTCGATGCCCGAGGGCTCGATGCCCGCGGGCTCGATGGACGCCTTCGCCGGGTCGGCGGCCGGCACCGCCCAGGTCTACGGGCAGGCGGTGGGTGGGGGGGAGCCGATCGGCTCCTCCGGAACCGGCCTCGGGGCGCAACCGGCGGCCGCCGCGGTCGCCCCATCGATTGCCGGCTCGATTGCCGGCTCGTCCGTCGGGGGCTCGTCGTTCCCCGGATCGGGCGGTTACCTCGACCTGCCGCCCCTGGCGGTGGCGACCACCGGGGTGAGCCTCACCCTGGCCGAGCTGAGCGCGGCCAGCGGCCTCGACGACGAGCTGCTCAAGGAGCTCGAGAAGTACGGCCTCCTGTCGGGACGCAAGGTGGCGTCGTCCACCTACTACGACGAGGACGCCCTCAACGTGGCCATGCTGGCCGCCGGCTTCACCAAGTACGGCGTGGAGGCCCGCCACCTGCGGATGTACAAGACGGCGGGGGAGCGGGAGGCCGGCTTCTTCGAGCAGGTCGTGATGCCGATGCTCAAGCAGCGCAACCCCCAGGCCCGCAGGCAGGCCACCGAGGCGCTGGCCGAGCTGGCCCAGCTCGGCCAGGGTCTGCGGGCAGCCATGCTCCGCCAGCTGCTCCGCCACTACTTCGAGGGGTAGCCCACGGCGATCTCCCCGAACGAGCGCCCTCGCACGAGCGGCGGGCCGCTGCGGGTCCTGATCCCGCCCGACGAGCTGGCCGCCGGCGTGGCCCGGGTGGCGGCCGAGATCTCCGCCGCCGCCGACGACGGGGTGGTGCTGATCGGCCTGCTCAAAGGCAGCATCCCCTTCCTGGCCGACATGATCCGGCTGCTGACGGTGAACCCGGTGGTCGACTTCATGGCGATCTCGAGCTACGCCCCCGACACCGGCCGGGTGCGGATCGTCAAGGACATCGAGCTCGACATCCACGGCCGCGACGTCATCGTGGTGGAGGACATCGTCGACACCGGGCTCACCCTCACCTGGCTGCGCCGGGAGCTGGCCGGGCGCCGGCCGCGGTCCATCCAGGCCTGTGCCCTGCTCGACAAGGCGGCCCGGCGGATCGTGCCCACGCCCCTCGAGTACCGCGGCTTCGAGATCGGCGACGAGTTCGTCATCGGCTACGGCCTCGACTTCGCCCAGCGCTACCGCGACCTCGACGCCGTCTTCGCGGCCGATCTGAAGGTGCTCCAGGGCGACCCGGACGCCTATGTGCCGGAGTTGTACGTCCGGTCCAGGTAAGTGGGAGGCGGTAAGGTCGTTCTGTGGTCGAGATGCACCTGGTCGGCGTGCGCGTGGAGATGCCCACCAACAGCCCGATAGTGCTCCTGCGGGAGGCCGACGGAGAGCATCGCGTGCTGCCGATCTTCATCGGAGCGGTGGAGGCCACGGCCATCGCCTTCGCCCTCCAGGGCGTCGAGACGCCCCGCCCCATGACCCACGACCTCATGCGCGACCTGCTGGTTTCCCTCGGGATCGGGGTGGCGCGCATCGTGATCACCGAGCTGCGCGACCGCACCTTCTACGCCGAGATCGAGCTCACCGGCTCCGGCTCGGGCACCAAGGTGTCGAGCCGGCCGTCCGACGCCATCGCCCTCGCCGCCCGCCTGGGCACGCCGATCTTCGCCCAGGAGTCCGTCCTGGAGGAGGCCGGCGTCACCGTCAGCGACGACGACGAGCAGGAGATCGAGGTCGAGAAGTTCCGCGAGTTCCTCGAAGGCGTGAATCCCGAAGACTTCGCCTCGTAGGAGGGGGGCAGGCCCCCCTCCTAACCTCCCCCCGAGGGGGTGCCGGCCTGCGGCCGGCGGGGGGCCAGCCGAAGGGGGCCGCCTCCGGCGGCGTTCGGCGGCCGGCGGGGAAAGGCAACGACTCCCCTCGTGCATCGTGCATCGGATTGGGCGCACCGAGTTGGGCGGCTGTTGTACCCTTTCTCACACGCGCGTAACTACGGGTGCGTAAGTGGGCTGGGGACACGAGAGGGAGAGGTGCTGATGGCTGAGGTCGACGGGTATCGGGGTCCGCAGGTCTGCAAGATCGTCGGGATCACGTACCGCCAGCTCGACTACTGGGCCCGCACCGACCTGATCCGGCCGTCGATCGCCGACGCCAAGGGGAGCGGAACCCAGCGGCGCTACGCCTACCGCGACCTGGTGGAGCTCAAGGTCATCAAGGGCCTGCTCGACGCCGGCGTCGCCCTCCAGTCGGCCCGCAAGGCGGTCGAGTACCTGCGCACCACCCTGGGCGACGACATCGCCTCCGCCACCCTCGTCACCGACGGCAGCGGCGCGGTGCTGGTGCGCACCGACGGGGAGCTGATCGACCTCGTGCGGCGGGGCCAGGGCGTGCTGAGCATCGTGGCCCTCGGGGGCGTGAAGGAGGCGCTCGACGCCGCCATCCACGATCTCCCCCGAGCCGCCGCCGACCCGTCCCCGGCCGCCGAGCCGGTGGCCCAGTCGGCCGCCCAATCTGTGGCCCAATCGGTGGCCCAATCGGTGTCACAGCCGGTGCCCCAGGCCACCGTCGTCGGCGGAGGGGGCTAGGGCCCTGGCCTCAGCGGGCGACGCCGGGCCGGTTGCGGGCGCCCCGCCCGATCGTCCGCCGTCCCCCGAGTCGGGTCCGGCAGTCGGTCCCGGGCCCTTCCCGCCCGAGCTCCGCGCTGCGCCGCTCCTGCCCTACGAAGCCGTCCGCTTCGCCCACAACTCCGAGCTGCAGTTCGCCAAGCTGCTCGACTTCTACGGGATCATCTGGGAGTACGAGCCCCGGTCCTTCGTCCTCGAGGCCGACCGCGAGGGCCGGCCCACCCAGGCCTTCACCCCCGACTTCTACCTCCCCGCCTACGACCTGTTCATCGAGATCACCACCATGAACCAGAACCTGGTCACCAAGAAGAACCGCAAGGCCCGCCGGCTGCGCGAGCTCTACCCCGACGTGCGCATCAAGGTCTTCTACCAGCGTGACTACCTGGCCCTCCTGGTGAAGTACGGCCTCGAACCCCCGTCCCAGGACATGCCGGTCGACGAATCGATCGAGCTTCTCCCGCTGCGCTTCGACGATCCCGAGAGCGAGGCCGACCGCGATACCGACCAGCAGGGACGGGGCCGCAGGCCGGCGTGACCTTCGGCGCCGACCTCACCCTCGCCCTCGAGCTGGCAGACCTGGCCGACGGGATCAGCATGGCCCGATTCCGGGCCACCGACCTGGTGGTGGAGACCAAGCCCGACCTCACCCCCGTCACCGAGGCCGACCACACGGTGGAGGAGGCCATCCGCCGGCGGCTCGGCGTGGCCCGTCCCGGCCAGTCCGTGCTGGGCGAGGAGGGTGGGCTGGGCGAAGAGGGCGGGCTGGGCGAGGAGGCTGGGCTGGGCGAGGAGGGCGGCCTGGGCGAGGAGATGGGGGAGGACCCCCGTGCCTCGGGGGCGTCGTCGCGCTGGATCATCGACCCCATCGACGGCACCAAGAACTACGTGCGGGGGGTGCCGGTGTGGGCCACCCTGATCGCCCTGCAGCGCGACGGCCGGATGGAGGTGGGCGTGGTCTCGGCCCCCGCCCTCGGCCGGCGCTGGTGGGCGGCCCGGGGCGAGGGGGCGTGGGCCGACGGCAGGCCCATCCGGGTGTCGCGCGTGGCGGCGGTGGGCGACGCCTTCATGAGCTACGACGGGCTGGAGCGCTTCGACGGCGAGACGGCGGCCGGCCGCCCCACCGACGGCCGCCTCCTGCGCCTCGCCGGGCGGTGCTGGCGCAGTCGGGGGCTGGGCGACTTCTGGTCGCACGTCCTGGTGGCCGAGGGGGCGGTCGACATCGCGGCCGAGCCCGAGGTGTCGCTCTGGGACGTGGCGCCCATCCTGGTCATCGTGGAGGAGGCCGGCGGCCGCTTCACCAACCTCGACGGCGAGGCCCGGGCCGACGGGGGCAGCGCGGTGTCCACCAACGGGCTGCTCCACGACGAGGTGTTGGCCGCCCTCCGGTGACTCCGCCGCCCGGCTAGGTTGCGCGGCTCGGGCAGCCATCACCCGCCCGTCGACCCGCATGAGGAGACACATGGGACTGGGCTCATGGCAGCAATGGCGGCGGAGGCGGGTGCGGGCGTCGCGTCCGCACATGGCCATGTTGCTCGGGATGGGGCTGCTCGGGATGGGGCTGCTCGGGGTGGGGCTGGTCGGGCTGGCTCCGGCCGCCCTCGCCGTTCCGGGCGACCTCGACACCACCTTCGGCGGGGGCGACGGGCGGGTCGACACCAATTTCGACAGCTCGCTCGACCAGGCCAACGCGCTCGTCCTGCAGCCCGACGGCAAGCTGGTGGCTGCCGGCGGCGCCACCATCGGGGGCAGCCTCGGCTTCGCCCTCGTCCGCTACACGGCGGCGGGGGTGCTCGACCCGACCTTCGGCGGGGGCGACGGGATGGTGCACACCGACGTCGACGGCGGCTTCGACTGGGCAACCGCCCTCGTCCTCCAGCCCGACGGCAAGCTGGTGGTGGCCGGTACCGCCACGATCGACGACAACGTCAACTTCGGCCTCGCCCGCTACACGGCGGCGGGGGTGCTCGACCCGACCTTCGGCGGGGGCGACGGGTTGGTGGACACCGACTTCGCCGGATCGAACGACCAGGCCAACGCCCTCGTCCTCCTGCCCGACGGCGGCCTGGTCGCGGCCGGGCAGGCCCGGACGGGCGAGAACACCGACTTCGCCCTCGCCCGCTACACGTCCGCCGGTGTCCTCGACACCACCTTCGGGGGAGGGGACGGGAAGGTGGAGACCGACTTCGGCGGCGCCACCCCGGACCAGATCCTCGCCCTCGCCCTCCAGCCCGACGGCAAGCTGGTGGCGGCGGGGACGGCCACCCTGGGGGAGAACAGCAACTTCGCCCTCGCCCGCTACACGCCCGCCGGCGCGCTCGACACCACCTTCGGCGGGGGCGACGGGAAGGTGGAGACCGACATCGCCGGGGGCAGCGACCTGGCGCGAGCCCTGGCGCTCCTGCCCGACGGCAAGGTGGTGGTGGCCGGGCACGGTTACGTCGGTGGACTGCCCAACTTCGTCCTCGCCCGCTACACGGCAGCGGGCGCGTACGACCCGAGCTTCGGCGGCGGCGACGGGAAGATCGACAGCGACTTCGGCGGCACGGAGCTGGGCCTCGCCCTGGTGCGCCAGCCGGACGGCACCCTGGTCATCGCCGGGATGGCCTCCACCGGAGGGGAGGGAGGGATCAACTTCGCCTTCGCCCGCTACACCGCCGCCGGAGTCCTCGACGTCAGCTTCGGGGGGGGCGACGGGTGGGTGGAAACCGACTTCGAGGGGGACTTCGACGCGGCCAACGCCCTCGTGCGCCTGCCCGACGGGAGGATGGTGGCGGCCGGTCGGGCCAACTTCGCGTCGGACACCCGGTTCGCCCTGGCCCGTTACGCCGGGCCCACGACGGCAAGCGCCACCACGGTCTCGTCCTCCGTCAACCCCTCCGCGTCCGGCCAGCCGGTGACCTTCACGGCTACCGTCGCGGGCTCCCCGTCCGGGTCCGGCGTGCCGGGCGGTGCGGTGCAGTTCCGCGTCGACGGGGCTGCGTTCGGCCCGCCGGTGACCCTCGTGGGCGGCTCCGCCAGTTCGGCGCCCACGTCCACCCTGGCGGTCGGCGCCCACACCGTCGAGGCCGTGTACGGCGGCGATGCCGGGTTCGATGCCAGCACCGGATCGATCACCCAGACGGTCGGGAAGGCCGCCACCTCGACGAAGCTGACGTCGTCGGTCAATCCGGTCACCGTGTTCGGCCGGGTGACCTTCACCGCCACGGTGTCCCGGGTCGGGCCCGGGAGCGGGGTGCCAACCGGGACGGTCCAGTTCCGGAACGGCTCGGTAAACCTGGGCGCCCCGGTGGTGCTGGACGCCGCCGGTCGGGCCACCTCCACGACCTCGGGCCAGGCGCTCGGCTACGGACCGCGCCCGATCACCGCGGTCTACAGCGGGAGCGGCCAAGCCGCCGGCAGCGCGTCCCCCGCGCTCAGCCAACGGGTGGTCCTGCTGGGCTGCGTCCTCGGAATCTGCCTCTGACCCGGACGCAGCCTGTGGACGGGTGGAGTTGTCGCTGTGGATAACGCCGCATACTGTTCCTGCTGTGGCTCATGTTCCTGGTGTGGCTGGCGGGGCCACCGGGCGTGGGCCGTGGTGGTCGCCTGCACGGGCGACCGTCGGCGCCCTTCTCCTCGCCTGCCTCAGCCTGGCGGGCGGCAACGGGCTGCCGGCCCGGGCCGCGGGGTCGTCGGCGGGGTCGTCGGGCCAGGCACCGGTCACGGCCGAGGCAGGCGACCTGGCGTCGGCCAGCGAGGCCCAGCTGCTCGAGTTGATCGAGGCCGCCGAGGCTCGTCGCCGGCAGGTGGAAGCCGAGGCGACGGAGGTGAACCGGGAGGTGGAGGACCTCCGCAGCGACCTCAACGCGGCCGAGGACCACCTGGGCGCCCTCCAGGCCCGCCAATGGACCCTCGAGCACCGCCTCGACGCCACCAACCGCCAGCTGGACGACGCCCGGGCCCACCGCCGGCAGCTGGCCATCGACGCCTACACCGGCCGGTCGAGCGCCCTCGGCTTCGCCTCGTCGATTCTCTACGCCGACGATCTCGGGGCCCTGGCCGCCCGGCGCTCCTACGTCCACTTCCTCGGCAGCAGTCGGGCCGAGACCCTGGCCGAGGAGGAGCGGCTGCGCGACGACGTGGCCGACCTGCTGGAGGAGCTCGACGGGGTGCGGCGGGAGATGGGCCGCAAGCGGGCCGGCGCCGCGGCCGACGCGGCCCGGGCCGAAAACGGCCGGCGGGTCCGGGTCGGGCTGCTGGAGGAGGCGGAGGCCACCGTCGGCGAGCGGGACCGGCTCTTCGGCGAGGCCCGGGTCCGGCAGGCCGACTTCGAGGGCGAGCTGGCGGCCCTGGCCGCCCAGTCGGAGGCGGTGACCGAGACCCTGCGGGCCCGCCGGGGGCTCGCCGCGGAATCGTCGGGCTCAGGCTCGTCGGACTCCGACTCGGACTCCGACTCGGATTCGTCGGAGTCGTCGGCCGCCGCGTCCGGCGGCCAGTTGGCCGACCCCATGCCCGGCCACTCCTACGGCTCCGCCTTCGGTCCCCGGGTGCATCCCGTCTTCGGCAGCGTGCGCATCCACACCGGCGTCGACATCGGGGCGTCCGAGGGGGACCCGATCCACTCGGCCGACGACGGGGTGGTGGTGAGCGCGGGATGGCTCGGCGGCTACGGCAACGCCACGATCATCGACCACGGCGGCGGGATCGCCACCCTCTACGGCCACCAGAGCCTGATCTCGGTCTCGTCCGGCGAGCGGGTGCGGCGGGGCCAGGTGATCGGCCGGGTCGGTTGCACCGGCACCTGCACCGGCGACCACCTCCACTTCGAGGTCCGCATCGACGGCGTCCCCGTCAACCCCGTCCCCTACGTGAGCTGACCCCCGACCGATCCGCGCAATTGCACGGGTGAGGGGGCGAGGGCGCGGATTGGTCGCCGGGGCCGCCCGTGCGGGCGGGCGGCGTCAGTCCTGGGTGGCGGTCGCCGCGACGAGGGCGAGGTCGCCGCTCTCCAGGGAGGGGTCGTAGGTGCCGCCCCGGGCCGCGCCGGCGAGGGCGGCCCGGTGGGTGAAGACCTTCTGGGCCGAGCCGACGTTGTCGGGTGAGCCCTTCCAGGTGCGCAGGGCCTCGTCCTGGAGGGCCCGGCCGTAGGAGAACGTGAGCTGCCACGGGTGGGGGCCCTGCTTGTTCATGAGGTCGAGGTGCAGGGTGGCCAGGTCGGCGCCCTGGCCGCCGGACAGGAAGGCGATGCCGGGCACCGCCGGCGGTACCGAGTGGTAGAGGCAGCGCAGCGTCTTCTCCGCCACCTCCTCGGGCGAGGCCTGGGTGGCGCACTTCTTGCCCGAGACGATCATGTTGGGCTTGAGGATCATGCCCTCCAGCTCGACCCGCAGCTGGGCCAGCTCCCAGAACACGCGGCGCTGGGTGCGGAGGCTGACCTCGTAGCAGGTGTCGATGTCGTTGTCGCCGTCCATCAGCACCTCGGGCTCGATGATCGGCACCAGGCCGCCCTCCTGGCAGAGGGCGCCGTAGCGGGCCAGGGCGTGGGCGTTGCACCGGATGGCGGTGTCGCTGGGGAAGCCGTTGGCCTCGTCGATGACGATCACGGCCCGCCACTTGGCGAACTTGGCGCCCAGGGAGACGTACTCGGCGATGCGCTCCCGCAGCCCGTCGAGGCCCTCGGTGACCTGCTCGCCGGGGCAGAGGGGGAGGGGCTTGGAGCCGGTGTCGACCTTGATGCCGGGCAGGATGCCCTTGCCGACGAGGAACTCGGGGATGGTGGAGCCGTCGTCGGCCTTCTGGCGGATCGTCTCGTCGAAGAGGATGACGCCGCTGACCACCTCCTCGATGCCCGCGGTGCCGAGCAGCGTCGTGCGGTAGAGGCGACGGTTCTCCTCGGTGGACTCGATGTCGAGGGCCGCGAACCGCTTGCCGATGGTGGCGCCGCTCTCGTCGGCGGCGAGGATGCCCTTGCCGTCGGCGACCATGGCCTTGGCGACGGCGGCGAGATCCGAACTGCTCATGCGGGGGAGTCCTCCCTGGATGGAATGCCCTGGATGGATTGCGAAAGTCGGCGCGGGTGGATTTTCTCGCGCCCGTAGTCGACCTTCGACCCTACCCGGCCGGGGATTGGCCGGCCACCAGGACGAAGCCGTCCCGGGGGTCGGCGGCGACGTGGGAGAGGAACAGCCCGGCGGTGGGGGCCAGGTCCTCGCCCGCCCGGGACACCAGGTGCCACGCCCGGTGGCGGGGGAGCGTGGGGCAGCGCCACTCCTCGAGGGTGCCCTCCTCCAGCTCCCGGGCCACCGCGTCGTGGGAGATGAGGGTGATGCCCAGTCCCACCTGCACCGACTCCCGCAGGGCGCCGTTGGACCCGAGGGTCAGGGTGGCGGCGGGGGCCACGCCCAGCTCGTCGAAGAGCTCCTCGGTGGTCCGCCGGGTCCCCGAGCCGGGCTCCCGGAGGAGGAGGACCTGGCGGGAGAGCTCGTCCAGCGACACGTCCCGGACGCCGGTCGACCCCTTACTGGCTGCCGCCACCAGCACCAGGATGTTGGGGCGGGTGGCCCGGGTGACGAAACGGTTGCCGCCCGGCGGTCGGCCGCCGATGGCCAGGTCGACCTCGCGCTCGGCCAGGAGCTGCCACAGCCGCTCCCGGTTGCCGACCTCGAGCGACACCTCGGCGTGGGGGTGGCGGGCCCGGAAGGAGGCCAGGAAGCGGGGCAGCACGTGCTCGCCGGCGGTGGTGACGGCCGCCAGGCGGACCCGGCCGCTCTCCGGGTCGAGGGCCTCTCGAGCGGCGGCCATGCCCTCGTCGGCGATGCGCAGCACGCCCCGGGCGTAAGGGGCGAACACCGCCCCGGCGGCGGTGATGGCCACGCCCCGGCCCACGCGGGCCACCAGGGCCACGCCCAGCTCGGCCTGGAGCGACGCCAGGGCCGCGGAAACCGCCGGCGGGCTCACGAAGAGGCTGTCTGCCGCGTCCGAAACCGACCCGCTGTCGACTACGGCCAGGAAAGTGCGGAGCTGATTAAACGTCACCTGAACAGTTTACCCACGATGAAAGCGAATGCATCATGGACAGCTGAACCCAAACTAGGGGAGTATGGAGCGGAAGCCGCCAGAAACATTTCGCCAGAAAGAATTTGGCCAGGAAGAATTTCGGAGGTACCTCATGGCAGGCAACGGAGAAGGATCGGCGAAGGGCACAGTCCACGGAGAGAAGCGCTGGGGCGCAGGGGTCATCCCCTACGCCACCATGGGCTACTACGAGCCCGACTACGTGCCGGCCGACAGCGACGTGCTCGCTGCCTTCCGGATCACCCCCCAGAAGGGTGTCGATCCCATCGAGGCGGGTGCCGCCGTCGCCGGCGAGTCGTCGACCGCCACCTGGACCGTGGTGTGGACCGACCGCCTCACCGCCTACGAGAAGTACCAGGCCAAGTGCTACAAGGTCGAGGACGTGCCCGGGAACCCCGAGCAGAAGATCGCCTACATCGCCTACAACATCGACCTCTTCGAGGAGGGGTCGATCCCCAACATGACGTCGTCGATCATCGGCAACGTCTTCGGGTTCAAGGCCCTCAAGGCCCTCCGCCTGGAGGACCTGCGGATCCCCGAGCACTACCTCAAGACGTTCCCCGGGCCTCCCCACGGCATCGTCATGGAGCGGGAGTACCTCAACAAGTACGGACGCCCCCTCCTGGGCGCCACCGTCAAGCCCAAGCTCGGCCTGTCGGCCCGCAACTACGGCCGGGTGGTCTACGAGGCCCTGCGCGGCGGGCTCGACTTCACCAAGGACGACGAGAACATCAACAGCCAGCCCTTCATGCGCTGGCGCGACCGGTACCTGTTCTCCCAGGAGGGCGTGAAGCGGGCCGAGGAGCAGACCGGCGAGGTCAAGGGTCACTACATGAACGTGACCGCGGCGACCATGGAGGAGATGTACAAGCGGGCCGAGTTCGCCAAGGAGATCGGCTCCATCATCATCATGATCGACCTCACCATCGGCTACACGGCGATGACGTCGATGTCGAACTGGGCCCGTGACAACGGGTGCATCCTCCACCTCCACCGGGCTGGCTACGCCACGTGGGCCCGCCAGAAGAACCACGGGGTCAACTTCCGGGTGACGGCCAAGTGGGCCCGCATGTCGGGCGTCGACCACATCCACTCCGGCACCGTGGTGGGCAAGCTCGAGGGCGACCCCGCCATCATCAAGGGGTACTACGACACCCTGCGGGAGGAGTTCGTGCCCACCAACCTGGCCGAGGGCATCTACTTCGACCAGCACTGGGCCCGGATGCCGGGCGTGATGCCGGTCGCCTCGGGCGGCATCCACGCCGGCCAGGCCCACCAGTTGCTGCACTACCTGGGCGAGGACGTCGTCCTCCAGTTCGGTGGAGGCACCATCGGTCACCCGATGGGCATCGCCGCCGGCGCCGAGTGCAACCGGGTGGCGATCGAGGCCATGATCAAGGCCCGCAACGAGGGTCGGGACTACATGAAGGAAGGCCCCGACATCCTCAAGAAGGTGGCCAAGAGCTACCCGTCGCTGCAGACCGCCCTCGACGTGTGGGGCGAGATCGCCTTCAACTACGAGTCAACCGACACGCCCGACGTCGTGGCCACGCCCACGTCGGCCGGCTGAGGCAGGAGAAACCATGGGAATCCGCATCCGACAGGGCACGTTCTCGACTCTGCCCGAGCTCACCGACGACGAGATCAAGGCCCAGATCCAGTACGGGCTCGACAACAAGTGGGCCATCTCGATCGAGTTCACCGACGACCCGCACCCCCGCAACGCCTACTGGGACATGTGGGGCCTGCCGATGTTCGACGTCACCGACGCCGCCGGCTGCTTCACCGAGGTGGCGGCGGCCCGCAAGGCGTACCCGAACCACTACATCAAGGTGAGCGCCTACAACCGCACCTACACCAAGCAGACGACGGCGCTGTCGTTCATCGTCAACCGTCCTGCTGACGAGCCGGGGTTCCGCCTCGACCGCGCCGAGCTCAACGACCGTCGCATCTCCTACACGATGCACTCCTACGCGGCCGACAAGCCCCACGGCGACCGTTACGAGAGCAACGGCAAGAGCTGAGCCACACCGTCGTCGACCCACGGGCCGGCGCGTACGAGATGCTCGAAGGGCGCCGGCACCCGCCGGCGCCCTTCGGCGTTTCGGGTATCGCGGCAGGCCGGACGCAAGCTGCATAGTGTGTGCGACATCGAGAGGGCCAACGGAGCGGGGGACCGGATGAGACGGGTATCGGCAGCATGGGCAGCACTCACACTGGCGGCCGTGGGCGTCGTGGTGATGACCGCCGGCCCGGCTTTCGCCCAGGCCAGCTGCACGGGCCCGCAGACGGCGTCGCAGGCCGGCGTGTCGACGGGCTCGGTCCTCCCGGGCGAGTCCCTGACCCTCAACGGGAGCGGCTTCGCGGCCAACCAGATCCTCGGTGTCGGGCTTTTCCGACCCCCGATGGTGCTGGCGTCGGTGGCATCCGACATCCACGGCTTCTACACGGCCACCATCCAGATCCCCCCCGGCACGCCCTCCGGGCAGAACGAGATCACGGTCTTCGGCAACGGGCCCCTCGGCACGTGCCACCAGAGCCTGGCCCTGTTCACGGTGCGGGAGCTGCCGGTGCCCGTCACCGTCACCCTCGTGTTCCCGCCACCCACGTACGTCGTCTACGCCACCACCGTGCCGACCCCGATCGTGGTGCAGCAGCCGCTGGCCCGAACCGGCACGTCCTCGCCCGCCCTGGTGGCGGCCGGGCTGGTCGCCCTGCTCCTGGGCTTCCACGTGGTGCGCGTGGGACGGGGACGGCCGATCACCGGCTGAGCCTCGTCTTCCCCCGGCCGCGGCGGCTGGCGGCGGGGCCGGGGTTTCAGGAGCTCAGGAAGCGACCTGGCGACGGCGACGGCGACGGCGGATGGACCGACGCTCGGCCTCGGTGGTGCCGCCCCAGACGCCGAAGGGCTGGTCGGTGACGAGCGCGTACTCGAGGCACGCCTCCCGGACCGGGCACCGCACGCAGACGGCCTTGGCCGCCTCCGCCTGCTGCACCGGCTCCTCGCCGAGCTCGCCGGCGGGGAAGAAGAGGTCGGTCTTGACGCCCCGGCACAGGGCGTCGTTCCGCCAGCTGTTGGGATCGTCGAAGCTGGCCGGCGAGCCGGGGGCGACGGCGAGGTGGGGGCGCGGGGCCGACTGTTCGGGGGCCTCGGCTGCCATCACGGCATCTTTGCGCTGGGCGAGCTTGTGCATGCATTCACAATGTACGCCCATGTGAATCTGTGCACAAGCTTTTTCGCCAATATTTTTCCGCATATCCGGTCACCCTTCCGGTCGCGATTCCTGGGGGCGGGGGAGGGCTGCGCGCTCCGCTTCCACGACCGGCCGAACATGGCAGTTCTCGAGGTGGTCGTCGACCACTCCGAGCGACTGCATGGCGGCGTAGACGGTGGTGGGGCCGACGAATCGGAAACCGAGCCGGCGCAGCTCACGGCTGAGGGCGGTCGACTCCGGAGTGGCAGGGGGCAGGTCGGCGAGGGATCGGGGAGGGGGCCGGGCGGGCGGTTCGTGGCGCCAGACCAGGGCGGCGAGCGATCCGTGGCCCGCCTGCACGTCGAGGGTGGCCTGGGCGTTGGCGATGGTGGCCTCGATCTTGCCCCGGTGGCGGACGATGGACGCGTCGGCCAGGAGCCGTTCGACGTCCGCCGGGCCGAAGGCGGCGACGGTCGCCGGGTCGAAGCCGGCGAACGCCCGGCGGAAGCCGTCCCGCTTGCGCAGGATCGTCAGCCACGACAGCCCCGCCTGGAAGCCCTCCAGGCACAGCTTCTCGAACAGCCGGGTGTCGTCGACGACCGGTCGACCCCACTCCTCGTCGTGGTACCGCCGGTACTCCGGCGGGTCGGTGCCCCACGGACAGCGGACGAGGGCGTCGTCGGCGCTCACGGGGTGGCACCGGCGGTGGCGAGGAACCCGGTGAGGCCCGGCCCGAGCTCGAGTTCTCCGTAGCGGCCGGGCCTCCTCAGGTCCGTGAATCCCGCCGCCCGCAGGGCCTCCTCCACGTCGTCGGACCGGTACAGCCGGAGCACGTGGCGCTCGTCGTGGCGCCGGTAGCCGTCGCCGTCCCGGGTGACGAGCATGATGGACCGGACGAGGGTGGTGTGGTCGGCGTCCTCCTCGGCGACGGCCCGGATCGTCCAGGTATCGGCGTCGGCGAAGGTCTCCCGGCGCCCGGAGGGGCCGGCCCGACCGGGCCCGGCGACGTCGAAGAGCACGATCCCGCCCGGCTGCAGCGACGCCGACATCCGCCGGAACAGGGCCGCAAGGTGGTCCCGGCCGGTGCGGGGGTCGAAGGCGTAGTTGAGGACCTCACCGATGGCGGTGAGGGCCACGCAGGGCGGGATGTCGAAGTCGAGCAGCGGCGCCCGCACGAACCGGGCTCGCGGTGCGTGGCGGGCAGCCAGGCGCACCATGTCGTCGGAGATGTCGACGCCCACGACGTCGTAGCCGGCGTCGGTCAGGATCCGGGCGAGGATCCCCGAACCCGACCCGAGGTCGACCACCAGGCCGCGGGTCAGGCCGGCCCCCCGCAGGGCGTCGACGAGCGTGCCCGCCGCCCGGCGGGCCAGGTCGCCGAAGCCCTCGTGGTGAGCCCAGGCCAAGTCGGCCCCGTAGGCGGTGGTCATCGACGAGACCGCCTATGTCAGGTCAGAGACGGTTGCGCCACGCCAGCACGGAGCCGGCGATACCGAGGACCGTGAGTGGCAGTCCCAGGAGGAGCGCGAGGAGCCAGATGCCGCCGTTGATCACGGCGACCACCGAAAGGGCGATGCCGAAGCCCACGAGCACCAGGCACATCACGGTGTCGAGGGTCATACCCGAGCCGAGGATGCCCTTCTTCCGAGTCACGGCGACACCCTAGGCGCGCCGCCGCAAGGCGCGACGGCCCCGGTCGTCCGGCTGGGCGCCTGCCCCCGTCCTCCCGGACCATCGAGATGCCCTCCCACGCTCGGCGGGGCGGTGGACAGTCCGCGAAAATGCCGGCGGGGAGGCGTAGTGTCCGGATGTCGGTGAGCGGTGAGGAGGCGGACCCATGACCACGGCGCGCACGCGGTGGACGCCGGTGCTGGTGGCGACCCTGTTGCTGACCCTGTCGTCGTGCGACGGTTCGGACCCGGACGGCGAGCCGGGGCCGACGTCGGCCCCGACCACGACCGCGCCGGCCACCACCTCGTCGGTGGTGGCCCCGACGACCACCGCGCGGCCCGGCCCCCCACCGACCCGGGGCCCGAAGACGATCACCTTCGGACCGGTCACCTTCCACACCCCGTCGGACTGGGACAAGGCTGACGGCGGCGCCACCACCGCCTACATCGGCGTGCTCGCCGGCGGGAAGGGTGACGTCAACCTCCGGGTGATGACCGGCTACACGGGGACGGTCGACGCCCTCCAGCCACCGGAGTGCCTGGGCGCCCCCCCGTCGAAGCCGACCCGTGTGGAGTTGGTCGAGTCCGGCTTCGCACCGGTGGGTGACCTCGTCGCCGAGTACCGGCGATGGCAGTTCACCTGCCCGGAGGGCGACATCGGTGACGAGGAGCACAGCGCCTGGCTGCTCCCCGTGTCCCGCATCGCGATCGTCGAGCAGCGCCACGCCCCCGAGGTGTTCGACGTGGTCGCTACCGCCGAGGTGGCGTGACCCCACCGATGTCGGAAACCCCTTCGATCCCACGCTTCTACGGTGAGCTGGCCGCGTGGTGGCCGCTGATCTCGCCCCCCGAGGAGTACACGGAGGAGGCGGCCTTCGCCGCCACGCTGCTCCGGTCGGCGTCGATTCCCGTGCGTGAGGTCCTCGAGCTGGGCAGCGGCGGCGGACACAACGCGGTCCACCTCAAGGCCGACTTCGCCCTGACGCTGATCGACCTGTCGGACGAGATGTTGGACGTCTCCCGCCGGCTCAACCCCGAGTGCGACCATCTTCCGGGCGACATGCGCACGGTGCGGCTGGGGCGCAGCTTCGACGCGGTGTTCGTCCACGATGCGGTCGACTACATGACCACCGAGGCCGATCTGCGCCGGGCCATGGACACCGCCTTCGTGCACTGCCGACCGGGCGGGGTGGCCGTCTTCATCCCCGACAGCATCAGGGAGACCTTCGAGGAGTCGAGCGACCACGACGGCAACGACGGCTCCGACGGCCGGGGGGTCCGGTATCTGGACTGGACGTGGGACCCGGACCCGGCCGACACCTGGACGCACACCGAATACGCCTTCCTCCTCCGCGACGCCGACGGCTCGGTGCGGTTCGTGCACGAGACCCACCGCCTGGGACTGTTCGCCCGTGCCGACTGGCTCCGGCTGCTGGCCGACGCCGGCTTCCGTCCGGAAGCGGTCACCGAGGTGACGTCCGAGGCTCGGACTCCCCGCGAGACGTTCGTCGGCCACCGACCGGTTGCGTAGGATCTCCTCCGCGGGGATGGAAGCTTTCGGCCGGCTGCCACGTCAGAGGGTGTCATGACACGCAAGACGCTTCTTGTGCTCGGACTGGCCGCACTCCTCTTGGGTGCCTGCGGCGGCGACGATCCCGAGGTCGGGACGGTTGCTCCCACCTCCACCCTGGCGCCCGTCACCACCGTGGTCGCCCCGTCGACGTCAACTCCCACGCCGAGCTCTTCAACCACCCTCCCCCCCGGCGAATCTGCGCTCACCGCCACGTCGACACTGGACCTGCGAGGGCTCGGTCCGGTCCGGGTGGGGATGACCCTGCCCGAGGCGAGCGCCGCCGCCGAACTGGCGTTCACCGAGATCCCGTCAGGCTCGGACGAGTGCTTCCACGTCAGGGCGGACGGAGGGCCGGAGGGCGTCGATTTCATGGTCACCAACGATCGGATCTCCCGGGTGAGCGTCCGCCAGGGCAGCCCGATCAAGACCCTCCGGGGAGCGGGCGTGGGCGACACCGAGAATCAGGTCCAGGCCCTCTACGCCAACCGCCTGGAGGTGACCGACCACAAGTACGTGCCGGGAGGCCACTACCTCACCCTCGTCCCCACCGACGCGGTCGACGCCGACTACCGGCTGATCTTCGAGACCGACGGGTCGAAGGTGACGACCTTCCGGTCCGGCAAGCTCCCCGAGGTCGCCTACGTCGAGGGCTGCTCCTAGCCACGAGGTGGTGGCGAGGGACGAGCCGGGCTTCTACTCTGGTTGCGTGCGGCGGCGGTCCCATCCCGTGGAAATCGGCCGGTGAAGGTCCTCGGCGACACTCTCGCCGCGGAGTACGAACGGGCCATCGCCCGGTGGCCGTTCCTCCACCAGCTCGAGGAGGAGCACGAGCTCCCGGCCTTCCTGCTGGCCGCGATGGGCAGCCGCGAGACGAACCTCGGGCCGGAGTTCACCGAGGGCGCGACCGGCGACGGTGGTCACGGTCACGGAGTCATGCAGCTCGACGACCGTTGGCACACGATCCCCCCCGGTTTCGACCTCGACGCCCGGGCCCAGTTCACGAAGGCGGCCGAGATGATGGCCGGCCTGCTCGCCGTCGAGGACGGAGAGCTGCTCCCCGCGCTGAACCGCTACAACTCCGGCTCGCCCGAAACCATCCACACCGCGGGCAAGGACTACGGGCCCGACGTCATCGAACGCATGGAGCACCTCGCCGGCCGCTTCTCCGCCACCGCCCCAGGTCGCACCAAGGAGGTCGTGATGTTCATGTTCAAGGATCCCCGCGACGGCCGGATCTGGCTCTTCTGCGGCAAGGACGACGTCACCCACGTCCCCGGGCCGCAGGATCTTCGTGCGTTCCAGAAGATCGGGGTGCCACTGGCGGACAACACCACCCAGGAGTGGGCGGAGGCCGTCGTCCCCGAGGCCACCCGTCGCGGCCTTCCCCCCGTCGCCGTGGCGCCGAAGAAGTCCCGGACCGCCGCCAAGGGGCGGGCCTCGACCAAGGCCGTCGCCCCCTCCTGATGCGGGGTGGGCGGGGCGGCGCCGGTACGCTCGGCCGCATGGAGTACCAGTTGGCGTCCGAACGGGTGACCCGGCTCAAGTCGGACATCGAGCAACTCGGCCGCCTGGGGCCGCGACGGATGCTGTCGGTGCCCGACGGGATCTGCCACGCGATGCCCGTGGGCGGCGCGGTGGCCGCCTGCGGACGAAGCGGGCTCACCCTGTGGGCCCGGCCATGGAGCCTCGGCCCGGTCGAGAGATGCAGCCGGTGCCTGGAGCTGGCGCCGATCACGCCGGCCGACCCCGACCCCGACCCCGACCCCGACCCGCAGCCGGCGGGGGAAGCTGCGCCGTAGGACCAGGCCGTAGGACCAGGCAGAACGCCTGGTCATGGGTGTAGCGGCTCGCGTCCGCGCTCGCCCGAGGCGGCCCTGTCTCGTGCGGAGGCGGGATCGGCTACCTCAGCCGCGGCTACGGGCTGACGATCGACAACTTGCTGTCCGCCGAAGTGGTCACAGCCGATGGAAAGGTCGTCAACGCCAGCGCCACCGACCGTCCCGATCTGTTCTGGGCCCGCGGTACTCGAACGAGGTCACCACGCCGAAGTTGCCGCCGCCGCGCAGCCTGCATCCCATCTCCGACGTCTACGTCGGCATCTTCTTCTACGAGATCGACCAGACCCGCAACCTCCTGCGCTTCTTCCGTGAGTTCATCAAGAGCGCCCCCGCAAGTACGGCTGCTTCCCGGCGTTCCAGGTCGCCCCGCCGCTTCCGTTCCTCCCTGAGGACCGCCACGGCGAGACGTTCTGCGCGGCCGTCGTCCACTGGATCGAGGCCCATGCCGAGCACGGCCCGAACGTCCCCGAGGTGAGCGCCACCATCGTGACGAAAGACGCCCAGTAGCGAGGTCCCAACAGTCGCACAACACTTCGGCGCAAGGGCGGCCGGGGGGTCGACAGTCGGGGTATGCGATCCAGGCACCGCCATGTCCTTGCCTCGCCCACGATCACCTCCCAGGTGGGCGCGAGCAAGGTCAGGGTCCGTACCCTGTTGCTCCCGACAGGCGGCGCTCTGCCCGACGAGGCGTGGCGTCGCTGGCACCGCGGCATCCTCGGCCTGCTCGCGCTCCACGTCCCCGGCGTCTTCCTCTTCGCTCTCCACCAGGGTGACGGCTGGCGCCATGCCCTGATGGACGTCCTCCCCATCGCCGCCCTGGCGATGGGCGCCTACCTCGGCACCCGCCACCGCCTGAGGAGCACCATCTGCGCATCGCTCGGTCTCATCACCGCGTCGGCGGTGCTCGTGCACCTGTCGGGCGGGATGATCGAGGCCCATTTCCACTTCTTCGTGATGGTCGGGGTGATCGCCCTCTACCAGGACTGGCGGCCGTTCCTCGCCGCCATCGCCTTCGTCCTGCTCCACCACGGCATCGTGGGCGTGCTCGCGCCCCAGGACGTCTACAACCACGCCGGCGCCCAGCAGCACCCCTGGGTGTGGGCGGGGGTCCACGGCGGTTTCATCCTGGCCATGTCCGTCGCGGGCGTAGCCAACTGGAAGTTCAGCGAGCGGTCGCAGTCCCAGTTGTTCCGGCTGGCGGCCATCGTCGAATCGTCGGCCGACGCCATCTACGGGTGGGCCACTGACGGCACGATCAACAGCTGGAACCGGGGGGCGGTCGAGCTCTTCGGCTACAGCCACGACGAGATCATCGGGCAGTCCTTCGTCGTCCTGGTACCCCCGCTGCGGCGGGACGAGTCGCGCATCCAGTTCGAGCACATCCGGGGAGGGCACGGCGTGGAGCCGTACGATACGCAGCGGCTGCACAAGGACGGCACCCTCATCGACGTGTCGGTCACGGTTTCCTGCGTCAAGGACCCTCTCGGCGAGGTGATCGGGGGCGGCACCATCGCCCGCGACATCACCACTCGCTGCCGGGCCGAGGCAGCTCTGCGGGCCAGCGAGGCCGAGTTGAAGACGACGTTCTCGCTCCTGGCCGCCACCCTCGAGGCGACGGCCGACGGCATCTTCGTCTCGAACCTCGCGGGTGAGGCAGTCAACTTCAACACCCACTTCGCGGACATGTGGCAGTTGCCGGAATCGATGCGGGGATCGCCCGACACGGCCGAGGGCATGGCCCATGCCATCCGGTTGCTCGCCGATCCGGACGCGTTCCTCGTGTCGACCGGCGAGGTGTTCGCCCACCCCGACGACGACTTCCACGACATCCTCTACTTCCAGGACGGCCTGATCTACGAGCGGTCGTCTCGCCCCCAGCGGGTGGACGGGGTCGTCGTGGGCCGGGTGTGGAACTTCCACGACATCACCGAGCGGAGGGGGCTCGAGGCCGAGCTGGCCGAGGCCCGGGACGAGGCCCTGGAGTCTTCCCGGCTCAAGTCCGACTTCCTGGCCACCATGAGCCACGAGATCCGCACACCCATGAACGGCGTCATCGGCTTGACCGGGCTCCTCCTCGACAGCCCGCTCACCGACACCCAGCGCCAGTACGCCGAGGGGGTACGGGCCTCCGGCGACGCCCTGCTGGCGATCATCAACGACATCCTCGACTTCTCCAAGATCGAGGCGGGCAAGCTGGAGCTGGAGATGGTCGACTTCGACCTGGCCGAGGCGCTCGACGACGTGGCCTTCCTGGTGGCGGAGTCGGCCCGGTCCAAGAGCCTGGAGCTGGTCGCCTACTGCCACCCGGGGATGCCCACCATGCTCCGGGGCGATGTCGGCCGGCTCCGGCAGATCCTGCTGAACCTGGTGGCGAACGCGGTCAAGTTCACCGCCCAGGGCGAAGTGGTTCTGCGGGCGAGCGTGGGTCACGCCGACCACGCCGGCAATGCCGAGCACGTCGTGGTGCGGCTGGAGGTGCTCGACACCGGGATCGGCATCGCGCCCGGGTCCTCCGAGCAGCTGTTCAACCCCTTCTCCCAGGCCGACGCGTCCACCACACGCCGCTACGGCGGAACCGGCCTGGGCCTCGCCATCTGCCGTCGGCTGACGGAGGCCATGGGGGGCACTCTCGGCGTCGACAGTGACCTGGGCAAGGGCAGCCTCTTCTGGCTCGAGCTTCCCCTGGCCCGCGCCTCCGATCCCAGTCGCGTTCCGGAGAGATCGCGCCGGCTCCCCCCCGACCTGCGGGTCCTCGTCGTCGACGACAACCAGACCAACCGCCTCGTCCTCGGGGCCCAGCTCCTGGCATGGGACCTGACCGCCGTCCTGGTGCCCGACGCCTACGCCGCCCTCGACCTGCTCCAGCGGGCCGCGGAGGATGGCCGTCCTTACGACATTGCCCTGGTCGACATGGCGATGCCCGGTCGGGACGGGATGGACCTGGCCCGCATCGTCAAGGCCGACCCGGCGCTGCGCTCGGTGCGCCTGCTGCTGCTGACCTCGGTGTCGGTGGGGGCGGACGAGGCGGCACGCGCCGGTTTCTCGGTGTGTCTCACCAAACCCGCCCGTCTCTCGCAGCTCTACGAGGCGCTGGTGCGGGCACTGGCCCCCTCCGCCCCGGAACCGGCGCCGCGCCGAGCCCCGCAGGCGGAAGCGACGCCGAGTCCCGCCACCAGGGGTCGGCTCCTCATCGTCGAGGACAACGCCATCAACCAGGCCGTGGCCCGGGCCATGGTGGGCAAGCTGGGCTACAGCTGCGATGTCGCCGGCAACGGTATCGAGGCCCTGGCCGCGTCGGATCGCCGGCACTACGACGCCGTGCTGATGGACTGCCAGATGCCGGAGATGGACGGCTTCGAGGCGACCGCCGAGATCCGGCGCCGGGAAGCCGACAACACTCCGGTCCCCATCATCGCCATGACCGCCGGCGCCCGGGCGGAGGACCGCGAACGGTGCCTGGCGGCGGGCATGGACGACTTCCTGTCGAAACCCGTGAAGCGGGCCGAACTCGAGCGGATGCTCACCCAGTGGCTCCCCGCCGACCCGGCGGCGGTCGTCGACTAAACCGTCGTTTCCTGCACCCGTAAGGCCGTGATCCGGGCCGAAATCGACGGAATCACGTCCCCATCGATGCATGAAACCACCGGTCGACTGGCTCGATCAATAGCGGGACAACAACCCGCCATTCCTGCCGGGGACCGCCGAAGATGTGGGTGTCACCACAAAGTTTCCAAGCCCCACTCCGGATGACCGGAACCCACACCAAGGAGATTCGCATGAACATTCGACAGACCACCAAGCGCCTGGCCATCTCGACCATCGCCGCCACCGCCCTCCTCGCCGCCGCCTTCGCCCCGTCCGCCTTCGCCGCCGACGACACCTCCGTCACCGTTACCGGCGGCAGCTTCAGCATCACCAATCCCCTCGCCGGCGACTTCCTCGGACGGTCGATCACCGGTGCGGCCCAGACGACCACGGCTAGCCTGGCGACCTTCTCGGTCAGTGATCTCACCGGCGCCGGAGCGGGCTGGACCGTCACGGCACAGGCGACCCCCTTCGAGGATGATGCCGACGCCCTCAACGTGCTCGACGTCGGCTCACTTTCGATGTCGTTGCCGACGGTGACCTCCCCTGACACCGAGTCGCCTGACCCTACGGTCGAGGCCGCCCCCTACGTCATCGACACTGGGGCTAGTGCGGTGCTGATTGCCACCGCAGACGTCAACGAAGGAATGGGCACATACGTCTTCAGCGCGACGACTCTCACCCTCGCTCTTCCCGCGGATGTCTTCGCCGGGACCTACACAAGCACCGTCACCGTCTCGGCGGCCGCAACTCCGTAGCAGCGCCTACAGCGTCACCCCCATGGGCTCGGTCTCGCGACCGGGCCCATGGGGCGCGTTGAGGGCCCCGTTCGCGGAGACGTCCACCTGCCCTACCATCGAACCAGAGGTATCCAAATGCGAACCGTAAGATCGGCGCTCCTTCTTGCGTGCGCCATGCTGCTTCTCACTCCTGCGATGTCGACTGCTTTCCAGGTGGACGACGCCAAATTCCTCGCCAAGCCGGCCGACGGTTCGAGCACCGAGCCGAGGGGCAGTTACTTCGTCGTTGCAGCCGCGCCGGGTAGTGAGTTCACCCAGTCCGTCGCCCTCCGCAACGACTCCCCGGGCCCGATCGACCTGCGCTTGGCCGCGGTCGACGCCAGCACCGCCCAGCGAGGGGGCACCTCGTTCGGCCTCGAGAGCGAGACACCCTCCCGGGCCGGCGCCTGGGTCGTCCTGGAGCGCACCTCGGTAACGCTCGGCGCGGCCGAGTCGGCGCTGGTGGGCTTCAAGGTCACCGTCCCGGCCGACGCCACCAGCGGCGTGCACCTGGCGGGCATCTCCATCCTCTCACCCACGCCGGCCGCCGGCGCCGACGACTCCGGAGCCAAAACGGGCGCCTCGGTCACCGTCCAGAGCCGGCGGGTGATCGCGGTCCAGGTTGACCTGCCCGGGCCCGCCGATCCCGAGCTCGTCATCACGGGCGTGACGCCCGTGGCCCGCCCCGACGGCCTCTACCTCGAGGTGGGGGTCGACAACCGGGGCCGAGGCCTCACCAAAGGCGAGGGCGACCTGACCCTGCCCGGTGAGAACTTCGCCAGCCCCCTGAGCATCGGGACCTTCGTCCCCGGAACGTCGATCGCCTACCCGGTCAAGTGGGCCGACAGCGTCCCCGACGGTGAGCACGACGCCCATGTGGAGATCCGCTACGGCGATCTAGTCGCCGTGTGGGACGGAAGGATCCGGGTGGGCGAGGAGGTCCGTGACGAGCTGGCCAACCGCCAGGTCGACCCGCCCGCCCCGGCTCCGTCGAGCGGGGGATTCCCCCTTGTCCTCGTGCTCGGGGGTGTCGTGGGTGCCGTCTTCCTCCTCGGGGGAGGCATCATGCTCGGTCGTAGGTCGAAGGAAGACAGCCCGGAGCCGACGCCGACGGGCTCGTAGTGGTCCGCCACGCCTGGCGGACCGCCGGCAGGGCTCTCCTCCTCGTCCTCGTGGTGGTGGCAGCCGCCGGCGTCTCGGCCGGGCCCGCCGCCGCGGCCCTCGCGCCGGTCGCGCTCCGCAGCGCCAGCACCTTCGCCGCACTGGCGGCAACGACTGTCACCAGTGCCGGGACCAGCCAGGTCACCGGTGACATCGGCGTCAGCCCGGGTACCGCCGTCACCGGCTTCCCGCCCGGCACCCTCACCGGGTCAATCCACCCCGGCGATCCTGTGGCGGTGCAGGCGCAAGCCGACCTGGCCACGGCCTACGCCGACGCCGTCGCCCGCACCGCGACCAGCGACCTGAGTGGGCAGAACCTCGGCGGGATGACGCTCGGCTCGGGCGTCTACTCGTTCAGTGTCACCGCCGCGCTCGGCGGCCAGGTCACTCTCGACGCCGCCGGCGACCCCAATGCGGTGTTCATCTTCCAGATCGGGAGCACGCTCACTATTTCCGCCGACAGCACGGTCGCCCTTATCAACGGGGCTCAGGCCTGCCGCGTCGTCTGGCAGGTCGGGAGTTCGGCGACCATCGGCGCGGATACGACCTTTGCCGGAAGTGTGCTGGCCTTCACCTCGATCACGGTGGTGGCCGGGACCGACGTCGACGGGAGCATGCTGGCGAAGGGGGGGGCTGTGACCCTGGACACGAACACGTTCACCCGGTCGGCCTGCGCCCCCGGCACCGTCAGCATCACCAACCCGGCCGCCTCCAACTTCGCCCCGAGAGCCGTCACCGGTCTCGCCCAGACCACGACCGCCAGCCTCGCCTCGTTCTCGGTGAACGATCTCACGGGCACCGGCGCCGGCTGGCACGTCACCGCCGAGGCCAGCACCTTCACCGGGGCCGCCCATGACCTGGCCCCCGCGTCCCTGTCGATGTCGCAGCCCTCGGTGGCGGCCAACGGCACCGCGTCCTCCTTGCCCACGGTCGTGACCGGCCCCTACACGGTCGACAACGGCGCCGTGCAGGTCGCCAGCGCCGCCCTCAACCAGGGGATGGGCACCTACGACTTCGGCGCGACGACCTTGACCCTGAGTCTCCCGGCCCACGTCTTCGCCGACGTCTACAGCAGCACCGTGACGATCTCGGTCACGTCTGCGCCCTAGCGGGCGGCGCACTGGACCGGGCCGCGGGGCTGGTCACCGTCGTGTCAGGCGCGACCGCGACCGGTGGGTCGAAGCGGTAGCCGACGCCACGGGCGGTGCGCAGGATGCTTGGGTTGAGGGGGTCGACCTCGATCTTGGCCCGCAGGCGACGGATGTGTTCCGTCACTGTGGATTCCTGCTGCCAGTCGCCGGCGGAGTGCCACACCTCGCGCAGGAGGTCGTCGCGGCTGAACACCTGCCGGGGATGGGTGGCCATGCACGCCAGCAGGTCAAACTCCTTGGTCGTGAGGTGCAGGGGGACGTCGTCGACGGTGATCTCGCGTGCCGAGAGATCGATCCGAAGCGGGCCGTAGTGCAGGGCGGCGACGTTCGAGGCGTCCTGGCGCCGCTGCACGGCGAGGATGCGGGCGGTGAGCTCGCGTACGAAGAACGGCTTGACGACGTAGTCGTCGGCGCCGAGATCCAGGGCCCCCACCCGGTCGGGCTCCAATCCGGCGCCGCTCAGGACTGTCACGTGGGTGATGGCGCCGAGAGAGCGGAGGGCGTGGAGCACCTCGAGTCCCGACCCGTCGGGCAGGGTCAGGTCGAGGATGGCGGCGTCGAACACCTCGTGTTGGACCTGGGTCATCGCCTCGGCCACGGTCGTTGCCAGGATCACGCTGACCCCCTCGACCTCGAGCCGGTTGGTCACCAGCCGGCGCACGGCGACGTCATCCTCAAGCAGGAGCAGCCTCACCCGCTCACCGCCATCCCGGCCGTGAGCGCCCGGTGGACGCCCTGGAGCAGGCTGACCTCGTTGTAGGGCTTCTGCACCAGCGTCACCCCGTCACCGAGGGTGCCGTCTGGTCCCCGCATGCTCTGGGCGTACCCCGACATGAAGAGCACCGGCAGCCCGGGATGTTCGAGACGAAGGAGGTCGGCCAGTTCCCGTCCGCCCATCTTCGGCATGACCACGTCGGTCACGAGGAGATCGATGTGGTGGGTGGTGGCGAGAACGATGGCGTCGGACGCGGCCGCCGCCTCCACGACGGAGTAGCCGTTCCGGCGCAGGAGGCGGACGCTGACCGCCCGCACCGCCTCCTCGTCCTCCACCACCAGGACGACCTCACCGTCGCCCCGGATCGGGTGGGCCCGGGCGGTGGCCGGTAGGACGGCGACCGCGGCCTCGGTCGTGGCCGGGAAGTAGACCCGGACCGTGGTCCCCACGCCCTCCTCCGAGTAGAGGTTCACCGCGCCCCCCGCCTCGGTGATGATGCCGTACACCGTTGCCAGACCCAGGCCCGACCCCTCCGTGCGGCCCTTGGTGGTGAAGAACGGGTCGAATGCACGGGCGGCCACCTGGGTGCTCATGCCCGTCCCGCTGTCGCTCACCGACAGCTGGACGTAGGCCCCGGGTGAGGCTCCCGGGTGGAACTGGAGGTACGTGGCATCGAGCTCGACGGGCGCCGTCTCGATGACGAGGGCCCCTCCGCCAGGCATGGCGTCGCGTGCGTTGACGGCGAGGTTCAACAGGATTTGCTCCGTCTGGCCCCGGTCGGCCCGGATGGTGGGCAGGTCGGGACCGGCCCGCACGACGAGGTCGATCTGCTCGCCGATGCTGCGGGCCAGAAGCTCGCGGACCTCGTCGACGACCGCGTTGAGGTCCAGCAGCTCGGGGTGGACGGGCTGGCGGCGGGCGAACATCAGCAGCTGCCGGGTCAACCCTGCGGCCCGGTGTGACGCGGACAGGATCTGCTCGACGTCGAACTGCACGCCCTCGTCGTAGGGCACGGCTTCGCCCACGAAAGTGGCGTAGTTGAGGATGACGGCGAGGAGGTTGTTGAAGTCGTGGGCGACGCCTCCCGCCAACTGGCCGAGGCTTTCGAGCCGCTGGGACTGGTGCATGCGGTCCTGCAGCGACTGCCGCTCGGACTCGGCAGCCCTCTGCTCGGTGAGATCGCGGATGAACCCGATGAAGACGCGGGATCCGGGGACGTCGACCCCGTTGATGGTCACCTCGGCCGGGAAGCGCGTCCCGTCGGCCCGCATCGCGGTCAGCTCCGTGCACCGGCCGAACAGCCGGGCCTCACCCGTGGCCAGGAACCGCTCGAGACCGTCGGCGTGGGCCTGACGCTGATCGGGGGGGATGATGACGTCCGACAGGCGCCGCCCGAGCACCTCGGCGGCGGTGATGGCGAACATGCGTTCGGCAGCGGGGTTGAACTCCTCGATGTCGCCGTCCCTGTTCAGGGTGATGATGGCGTCGAGGGTGGCGTCGAGGATGGCCCCCTTGCGGGCCTCACTGGAGCGCAGCGCCGCTACCGCCCGCTTGCTCTGGGTTGTGTCGCGTCCCACCGCCGACAAACCGACCACGGTGCCCGACCGATCGCGGATGGGGGAGAGCGTCACCGAGACGTCGACGACACTCCCGTCCCGCCGGAGCTTCTGGGTCTCGACCGGGTCGACCACCGACTCGCCACCGAGGACCCGCTCATGGAGGTTTCGGATCTCAGCCATGCGCTCGGTCGGGACGATCAGGGTGAGGTCGCGCCCGATGGCATCCGCCGCCGAGTAGCCGTACATCCTCTCGGACCGGGAGTTCCAAGTGGTGATCGTCCCGGATGGTGCCCAGCTGATGATCGAGTCGTTCGACGACTCGACGATGGCCGCCCCGCGAGCGGTGACCTCCAACTCCTGGTGGAGGGACTCCGTGAGCCGGTGGAGATGGCTGGCCAACTCCACGATCTCCCGTGGCCCCCGCGTCAGTGGCGGCAGGCGCGACTGGTTGGCGAACGGCTCCCGCACCCGATCGCTCAGGTTGATGATCGGTGAGGAGATCCGCCGCGCGAGCACGAAGCCGAAGGCGATCACGACCACCATGAACGTGAGCCCGATAGCCACATTGTTGCGGTTTTCGCTGTGGGCACCCTGCAACGCCTTGCTGCGGTCCGCTCCCGCGTAGACCACCCATGCACCGGTCCCGACCGGTGCCGAGGCGTAGATGCGCGCCCCGCCATCGACATCGCTTCGGGGCGATCCGGGCTGTGACTGGTGGAAGGGAGTGGCGGAGAGGTCGGTCCCCGCCCAGCGTTCTGGGTCGATCGAACGGGTCACGGCCCGCTGTCCGTCGCGGCCGACCACCAGGAACTCGAGGTCCCGGGGCCCGCCGAAGGTAGCGAGCAGGCTCGGCCCGAGCGCGTCGAGATCGAGGAAGGCGGCAGCGACGCCAAGTCCGGGAATCGGGGCGGACACGATCACAACCGGCCGGCCGGTCCGGCTGTCGACGACGGGCGGCGAGAGCGTGGCCGTGCGGAGCGCGTCGGCGACCCAGGCCTGGTCGCGGTAGCCGTCGGCGGCAGGGCCGTCGACGGAAGAACAGGCGACGCGGCCGTCGGCGGCGATGAGGTCGAGGTGTCCGGCGGTAAAGGCGCCCGAGCCCGAGAATTCGAGGGCACAGGCGGGCGACTCGAACGTGAACAAGCCGGTGACCTGCGGGTTCGCAGCCAGGCGGGAGACCATCGACCGGACTGAGGCCAGGTCCTGGTCGATGTGACGGGCGGCCAGCTCGGCGCCGAAGGCGGCGTCGCCGGTCGCGATCGCGGTCGCGTCCCTGGACGCTCTCACTCGCTGATAGCCGACGGCGAGGACGGTGGCGACGATGAACATCGCCACCAGAGCATCGATGTGGGCCCGGATCGGACGTGTGCGGCGACCGGCGGGAGCGGAGGGGTCGGAGGGCCCTGGGGCGAGACGCCACCGCTTCAGTGGCATCGTCTCTCTCTCCCCAACGCTCCGTCGGCCCCTATCGCCTGGAACGTACGCGCAGTGCCGTGACGCGACCGTCACAAGCGGGCCGGCCGCGCCGGGATCGAGGACCTGCAACGGGCATTGCCGATGGCGTGTGTCAGGGCGAGCAGGTATTCTTCAAGTGCATTGCCGCGCGGACGGACGGGGTATCGGACCTTGGACGAAGGCAAGGAGCTGTTGCTTCTCGGTGGGTTTGTCTTTTCCATCGAGGGCGACGCGATCCTCGGGATCTCGGCGGGCACACAGCGACTACTCGCGTTCCTGGCCGTACGAGACCAAACGATGACGCGCCAGCGAGTCGCCGGCACCCTCTGGCCCGACTCCACCGACGAGCACGCCGGCGCCAACCTGCGGGCGGCCATCGCCCGCCTCGGCGTGGCGACCCGCGGCGCGGTGAGGGTCACCGCCCGCGACCTCGGCCTGGCCGATGGCGTGGTCGTCGACGTGCACTACTCGCGGGCGCTTGCCCAGCGGTTGATCGACAGCGACGAGCCGCACGTCAAGGAGGACATCGGCCGTCCCGCGGTGGCGGCGTTGTCCCGCGACATGCTTCCCGGCTGGTATGAGGACTGGGCGGTGCTCGCGGCTGAGGACTGGCGCCAGCTGCGGGTCCATGCGCTGGAGGCGGTAGCGGCGCGGCTCACTGCCGCCGACCGCCTCGCCGAAGCTGCCGGCGCAGCCCTGGCCGCGGTGAGGGCGGAACCGTTGCGGGAGAGCGCCCGGGCCGCGCTGATCCGGGTGCACCTGGCCGAGGGGAACCAATCGGCCGCCATCGACGAGTTCGAGCGGTACCGGGTGCTGCTCCACGCTGAGGTCGCACTCGAACCGACGTCTCGCCTGCGGGGCCTGCTCGACGACCTCCGGCGGCTCCAGCACTCCGCTCCTCCCAACGCCTGAGCACGGGCCGGCCTGACGGTCGAATCGGCCGGTTCACTCGGGAGGGTCGTTGTCAGCTCGGAGTGAAACCGGTGACAGGCGGGTGACTTCGCTGGGCGCATGTTGACAGGGAGGAAGGAGTCCCATGTCAATATTCGAATTTTCCAACCCACCCCCGGTCTCCCTTGGACCCAAACACATGGCTTCGCGCGGCGTCATGTACGTCGGGATGCTGCTGGGTTCGGTTGCCCTGATGCTTGCTGTGGGCGCTCTTCGCGATTCGGCGTACGGCGAAGGCGGAATGCCGGCCGTACCGGAGTCCGCCGGCCAGGGGCGATCAGCCCCGGAAGCAGTGCGGCCGGTTGCCGCGTCTGCCGCCCCGGCGGTCTCCGCTGCTCGCCCACCCTCGTCGGTAGCGGTGCGAGAGCCGGTCCCGACGCAACTGCCTTTTGCCGAGCGAGCCCCTGTCGTGCCCCTCCCGGTCGTGGCGCAAGCCCCGTTTGCGGCGCAAGCCCCGGTCGCGGTGGCGACACCAGCCCCGGTAGTCCCAGTGGTCGAGTCCAACCCCATCGAGGCGTCATCGCCCACGATGGACGCGGTCTCGTCGATCCTGGACCGGATGCAGGCTTTGAACGAGCCGATGTTTGCCGAGGCCCCAGCCCCGGTGGCGACCAGCCCGATCATGGCTCCGGAAGCGGCCAACGCCGCCCGTGTGCCGGTGGCGCGCAAGTTCAGCCCTTCTCTGGCTGCGGCTGACCTCGCTCCCGTCTCGCTGGTGGAGACCGTCCCGGCGCTTGCAACCGCTCTCGCCCCGACACTGCTGGCGGCGCTCGCCCCCGGAGGTGCGCCGGTGGCCATCCACCAGTGCAACGGGATGGACAACGCCGGCGGCCAGGCCGTGGCGTGCGACGTCACCGTCACGAACAACCTGAACCTCGCAACCAACGTGGCCAGTTCCACGGTTGAGGTCAAGGAGTGTCACGGTGCGGCCAACGCGGCCCTGCCCTGCACCACCACCATGACCCAGTCGGACCAGCTGGTGACCTCGGTCGACCAGTGCAACGGGTCCGGCAGCGGTGGCGGCGGCACGGTGGAGTGCAACGTGTCCGTCGTCAACAACATCACCGGTACGTCGCCGGCACCGACGCCGGTCACCATCAACCAGTGCAACGGGACGGGCCAGGGTGGCGGCACCGAGCCGACCACTTCCTGCACCCCGATCGGCATCACGACCAACGCCACCATCACCCAGTGTGACGACTCCGGGAACGGAGGCGGGGGCACGATGCGAGTGAACTGCTCGGTCACCCCCTCCACCGAGAGCTCGGACCTGCCGGTCACCATCAATCAGTGCAACGGTTCCGGCAACGGCGGTGGGGCGACGGTGACGTGCACCGCATCCATCACCAACAACGTCATACCGGCCGAGGAGGAAACTCCTCCTGTCGTGGTGGTACCTCCGATCGTGGTCACCCCGCCGGTCGTCCCCCCGGTGGTCACCCCGCCGGTCGTCCCCCCGGTGGTCAGCCCGCCGGTCGTCCCCCCGGTGGTCACCCCGCCGGTCGTCCCCCCGGTGGTCACCCCGCCGGTCGTCCCCCCGGTGGTCAGCCCGCCGGTCGTCCCCCGGTGGTCACCCCGCCGGTCGTCCCCCGGTGGTCACCCCGCCGGTCGTCCCCCCGGTGGTCACCCCGCCGGTCGTCCCCCCGGTGGTCACCCCGCCGGTCGTCCCCCCGGTGGTCACCCCGCCGGTCGTCCCCCCGGTGGTCACCCCGCCGGTCGTCCCCCCGGTGGTCACCCCGCCGGTCGTCCCCCCGGTGGTCACCCCGCCGGTCACCCCGCCGGTCGTCCCCCCGGTGGTCACCCCGCCGGTCGTCCCCCCGGTGGTCACCCCGCCGGTCGTCCCCCCGGTGGTCACCCCGCCGGTCGTCCCCCCGGTGGTCACCCCGCCGGTCGTCCCCCCGGTGGTCACCCCGCCGGTCGTCCCCCCGGCGGTCACCCCGCCGGTCGTCCCCCCGGCGGTCACCCCGCCGGTCGTCCCCCCGGTGGTCACCCCGCCGGTCGTCCCCCCGGTGGTCACCCCGCCGGTCGTCCCCCCGGCGGTCACCCCGCCGGTCGTCCCCCCGGCGGTCACCCCGCCGGTCGTTCGCTCGGTGGTCACGCGCCCGGTCTTGCTCGCAGTCGACCAGCTCCCGGTTCCCACCGAGAGGGCGTCGGCCGCGGTTCGTCCGGCCGTCGTGTCCGACACGAGTTTGGCTCGTACGGGCGCGGCCTCCCGATCGCTGATGGTCGTGGCCCTCATGGCCTTGATCCTCGGCGGCCTGCTGGTCGCCTCGTCCAAGCGGGGCTCCTTCGACACCGAGGGGCGCTCCTAGAGACCATGACGGCGCTGAGCCCGGTCCCCGCACCCTCTACCGACTGGAGCGCGACGCCGTGCTGGCCAGCCGGCCGGGCAAGTCCGAGCCGATCGACGCGGCGCGGCTTCGTGCCGAGTGGGCGGAGCGAGCGACTCAAGCCGGGTTCGCTCCACTGGTCCTCCCCGAAGGTCAGCGACGCCTGCCGGGCCCGATCGACTGGAGGGACGAATCGGTCATCGCCGAGGCGCTGGTGGCGGTGGCCTCCTCGTCGTCGACGTGGCTGCGGGCCGACCTGGCCCGGGAGGTCGCGGCCCGCCTTCCGGCCGAGGTGACCAGCTCGGCCGCGGATCTGGTCGAGGTCGTCGACCCACTCGCCGCCGAGGCGGCCGGTCGCTGTGTGGAGCTGCACCCGCCGGCCAAGCCCGGTGTGGCCTGCCGGCGGGACGGTCGAGCGGTCACCGAGCACGTCGTCGATCGCCGGCTGAGCGCCCCGGCCGTGCTTGACCAGGAAGCCAGGCTGCCGTCCTGGGCTGCCGCCAACGCGGGGACGAAGCGCCGCGTGGCGGATGGCGAGGATCTCCAGGCCGCGGCTGCCCACGCGGTGGCGGGCGAACAGCGCCTGGTGTTGATCGTGGTCCCGACTGGGACGGGCAAGACCACCACGCTGGCCTCGGCGGTCGCCTCGCAACGTGAGCAGGGCCGAGCCGTGATCGGCTTGGCTCCCTCGGGCAAGGCCGCCGACGTGCTCGGTCGTGAGACCGCCACGCCGGCGACCACCCTGGCCAAGCTGCTCCACGAGCACGGCCGTCCTGAAGGCCCGCCGCCTGAGTGGCAACTCCGGCCCGGCACTTCGATCATCCTCGACGAGGCCGGCATGGCGTCAACCGAGGACCTGGCGCGGCTGGTCGAACTGGCCGATCGCCGTCACTGGCGCCTGGTCTGCGTCGGTGACGCGGCCCAGCTCCCCGCCGTGGGTCGAGGTGGCATCTTCGCCCATTGGTGTGTGGCGTTCCCCGCTCACCACCTGGAGGAAGTCCGGCGGTTCCACGATGCCTGGCAGGGCGAGTCCAGCCTGCTGCTACGCCACGGCGACCCAGCCGCCGCCGCCCACTACGCCGAGCATGGACGGCTTCGTACCGTCCATCCCGCCCTGCTGGCCGACCGGGTGGCCCGCCAGTACGAGCAGATGAGCGGAGGCGGTGCCACCCTCGCCATCACCACGGCCTCGGCTGGCACGGCTCGGGCCATCAACGTCGAGATCCAGCGTCGCCGCAATCCTCGCCGGCAGGGAAGGTCGGTCGCCCTCGCCGACGGGACCGAGGTGTTCGTGGGCGACCACGTGGCGACGCGCCGCAACGACCCCAGCATGGTCACCAGCAGCGGAACGCCTGTGCGGAACCGGCACACCTGGACGGTGACTGCGATCGACGACAACGGCTCGCTGACCGTCGAGGACCAACGGCGAGGCCGCGTACGTCTTCCCAATGCCTATGTCGCCCGCTATGTGGAGCTGGGCTGGGCCGTCACCGGCTATGGGAACCAGGGCGTCACCGTCGACCACGGCATCTGCGTGGTGGGAGCCGGCCAGTACCCGGGCCGGCATCTATGTGGCCATGACCCGAGGCCGGGGTCGCAATGTTGCCTGGGTGCTCGACCGGACCGGCCTGGAGGACGCCGAGGAGGTGTTCGCCACCGCTATCGCCCGGCCGCCAAACGCCCGCACCGCTCACGCTGTGCGAGAGCAGCTCTATCGAGCCGCCGGGGTACGCCCGCCCGCGGTGGCGATGCCGCCGGGGTCGCTGTCCGAGGACCCAGCCCGGCGGATGGCCGAGCGGCTGAAGCAGCTACCGACGCATCGTCCGCCGGTCCAGCGGTTGAGCCGGTAGCGGTGCGTCGCGAGATTCCACGGCGCCCACCGGCCTAGACATCCCACGGCCGTAACTGTCAAGCAGCTTGTTTGGCGCGATGCGCCCAGGCGGTGTCCTCGTCGTAGAGGGCCCCGTGGCGGAGGCACCCGTGGAGGATGCCGACGAGGCGATTGGCGAGGGCTCGCAGCGCTCGGTGGTGGGTGTCGCCGGCGGCCCGGCGCTCGTCGTAGAAGGCCCGTGCCCCGGGGCTGGCGGTGAGGGAGGAGAACGCCCACTGGTGGCAGGCGTCGGCCAGGTGCTTGTTGCGGGCGTAGCGGGCGAGCACGACCTTGCGGGTGCCCGACGCCTTGGTGATGGGCGACGAGCCGGCGTAGTTCTTGCGAGACTTGGCGTCGGCGTAGCGGTTCGGGTCATCCCCGAACTCGCCGAGCACCCGGGCGCCGAGGACCATCCCCAGTCCTGGCAGGGAGCGGATGACCTTGGCGTCCGGGTGCTGTTCAAAACCCTCGGCCAGGGTCTCTTCGAGCCGGGCGATCTGGGTGTTGAGAGCGGAGATGACCGCCACCACGGCGGCCACGCTCGCTCCCATGGCGTTGGCCACCGCGTGGGGGGCCGCCAGCTGAGGCGAGCGGAGTGCGTCCTGGATCTGCGCTGCCCGTTCCTCGATCCGGCGCTTCCGTCCCCCTCGGCGCAGGGCCGACTCGATCATGGTGCAGGCAAGGCCCCGACCCAGCGCCGGCGTGGGCGCGATCGCCAATACGGCCACCGCGTCGTTGCCGTCGAGGTCATCGAAGCAGCTCAGGGCACCCGGGTAGAACTCCCGCAGGGTCGATCGGAGCTGGTTGGTCTGGCGCTGGCGGGTCCAGATCATCGACTGATGAGCCCGGGCCAGCACCTTGATGGCCTCTGCGCCATCGCTGTCGCCGGCCACGGGGCGGTGGTTGTGGCCGTCGGTGCGGGCCAGCTCGGCCAGCACGAAAGCATCCCCCGGATCGGACTTGGCACCTGACGTCGAGTGGCGCTCCCGATAGCGAGACGTCGACATCGGGTTCACCGCCAGCACCCGATAGCCCGATGCCACCAGCGCCCCCACGAACAGACCCCGGTCGGTCTCGGTGGCGATGGTCACCTCCCCCGGCTCGGCGGTGAAGGAACCCACCAGCTCGTGGAAGCGGGCTACGCCCTCGATGCCCTCCGGCAGCCTCGCCTTCGCCAGACGCTTGCCGTCGCTGTCCTCCACGTGGATGTCGTGATGGGCCTCGGCCCAGTCATGACCCACGAAGACCTGTCCCACCGCAACCTCCCTGGTCGTCGGATGTCGAGCCCGAGGCGACCAGCAGCTCACTAATGGTTCAGTGCTCGAAGCACGTCATCCCACCAGCCGTCGGAGGTCTACCTCACCAACTGGCAGGCGCACGGTCTAGGCCTAGAGCTCCACGCTCTGTTCTACAGAGTGCTGACCTGCCAGCGGCTCGGCCACAGCCTTCCGGATCGACTCCGTTAGGCGGTGGACCCCCATTAGTTCGGTGACGACTTCCGAAGGAGATCGACCATGCCGACCACCAAGAATGACCGGCTCCCGCTGATGGACCTGCCCGCTCTCGCCGAGCGCCTCGGCGTCAACCACCGCTACGTCCGTCGGCTGGTCGCCGAGAGGCGGGTTCCGTTCATCAAGTTCGGGCATCTCCTGCGCTTCGACCCCGCCGAGATCGAAGTGTGGCTCGGTGCGGCTCGGGTGGAGCCCCACCGGACGATGCCTGATCAGGTATCGTTGACGGGTGACCGATCAGGCCGTCGCAGTCGGCGACCTTCTCCGGCGAGCTCGTAGCAGTGCGGGGATGAGCCAGCGGGAGCTGGCCCGCGCCGGCGAGACATCGCAGGCGGCGGTCGCCCGCTACGAGACCGGCCGGGTGCTGCCCGACTTGCGGACACTCGATCGCCTGCTCGGGGTCTGCGGCCAGCGGCTCACCGTCGACGCGGTGCCTACACGCCGTACGGGGCGGGAGTCAGCCACCACGCGGCCGGTGGCGATCCCGGATGACATCCTCGATTGCGACGCGACCACGGCCCTGGGCGTCGTCGAGTTACCGCTGCACATCCGGTGGAGCGGGCCTCCTCGGACCTACGACCTCGACAAGCGACGCGAGCGCGCCCGCGTCTACGAGCAGGCGCCGAGCTCGACCTGCGGGCGGTGGTGCAGCGGGTCACCGACGCCGCCACCGACCTCACCCCCGCCGCCTTCGGTGCCTTCTTCTACAACGTCGTCGACACGGCGGGCGAGTCGTTCATGCTCTACACGCTGTCCGGGGTGCCCGCGGAGGCCTTCGCCCCGTTCCCCATGCCGAGGAACACCCGGGTCTTCGGACCGACCTTCGCCGGCGAGGCGACCGTTCGTCTCGACGACGTCACCGCCGACCCCCGCTACGGTCACAACCTGCCGTTCCGCGGCCTACCCGAGGGCCATCCCCCGGTGCGCAGCTACCTGGCGGTGCCCGTGCGCTCGGTGCGGGGGGAGGTTCTCGGCGGGCTCTTCTTCGGGCACCCGGAGAGCGGCCGCTTCACCGAGACCGACGAACGGCTGGTCGAGGGCATCGCCGCCCACGCTGCCGTGGCGATCGACAACGCCCGGCTCTACGAGGCGCAGCGCCAGTCCCGTGAGCTGGCGGAACGGGCCCAGGCCCGCCTGGCCGTGCTCGCCGATGCCAGCCGGGTGCTGGCGTCGTCGCTCGACGTCGACCGCATCCTCGAAGGGCTCACCGGCATCGTGGCGCCCACCCTGGCCGACAGGTGCATGGTGTACCTCGCCGGAGACGACGGACTGATCCGCCAGGTCGTCGCCGCTTCCGACCAACCGGGGTCGGCGGGGACGCCCTTGTCGCATCTGCCGATCACCGCCGGGGATCCGTCCAGTCCGATCGCCCGCAGTTTCACCACGGGAGAGAGCGTCCTGCTCACCCCCACAGCCGATGAGGCCGATGCGGGGACCGGCGCCCCCTCGGGGATCGTCGTGCCCCTGGTCGGGCGCGAAGGGCCGGTGGGTGTGCTGGCCCTCGCCATGGCGACCGGTTCCGCCCACGGATGGCCTCGTGGAGGATCGCACCATGCCCCTCGACAGCGGTCTCGACCGGCTTCGCGACAGCCTGCTCACCGCCCCGGACGACGTGGATGCGATGTGCGAGCACCTCACCGTCGACGCCCGCACGGCCCGGACGGCCCACGACGACGTGGCCGTCCTCGTCGTTCGGTGGCTCGCCCTGGGCACGACGATCGATCTGCAGGTGCCCAGCGAGGCCCGAGCCCTGCGACCGCTGCGCGCCGCCCTGCGGCGCTGGCTGGCGGCGGGGGGCGTGACGGATCACGAGGCGTTCGAGATCCTCGTGGCGACCACCGAGGCCTGTTCGAACGCCATCCGGCACGGCGCGCCGCAGGCGACGCACTTCGAGCTCAAGGCCGAGCTCAACGGCGACGTCGCCATCATGGTGCGGAGCTCCGGCAGGTGGCGGGAGCGACGATCGTCCGCCCCCGGAGGGAGGGGGCTCGACATCATGCGCCAGTTCATGGACGACACCGAGGTCGACGGCGGGCCTGACGCCACCGAGATCAGGATGCGCCGCCGCCTCGAGAACGGCATCCCCGCCGGAGTCGCCGAGCCCCGACCGGGTCTCGATGCGATTTGACCTGGCGGACGTCGACGGCGTTTTCGTGGCCCGAATCGAGGGCGACATCGATTTCGGGTCGGCCGGCGACCTCGGCCGGGACATCCTGGTCGAGATGCCGGATGCGGCCCTCGGTCTCGTGCTCGACCTCTCCGACGTCCGCTACGTCGACAGCGGCGGCGTGCGCGTCTTCTTCGAACTGGCCGCCCAACTCGCAACCTCCGGCCGCCCCGTCGCCCTGGCCGTTCCCGAAACCTCACCCATCCGCCGGCTGATCAAGATCACACGGCTGGAGGAGGCCGTCCTCCTCTGCACGAGCGCCCAGGAATGCGCAGAGATGATCCGCCAGGCGTAGCGGAACCGCACACTGGCCGGGTTCGCTCGACTTCCTGCTCCGCGTGTGGGTGGTCTTTCTCTATTTGGTATCTAATCGGCCCTTGGTGCGCTCATAGCGGTGGGCCAAACCGGTCCGGCAAGCCTGCGGATTGGAGAATCCCCATGAAAAACCGTGTACGTAAGGTCTCCGCTGGCGCGACGATGCTCGCCGCGCTCAGCGTTCCATTCGGCGTTGCTGCCTTCGCTGCCACCGGGGACCCCGGGAGCGGCACCGGCCCGATCGGCACCGGCTCGACGCTCGCCACCACGATCTCGGTGGCCGACAACTTCCGCCAGGAAGGCGACTGCACCTTCTGCCCCCCGAACGAGACGAGGTTCGTCGTCTTCACCGTGACCCGCACCGGGTCCAACCTCCCGCCCGCAACGGTGCGCTACGCGACGATGTCGGGTACCGCGGTGGCGGGCTCGGACTTCCACCCCGCTCCGATGGGCACCTCGATTTCCTTCGCCGCGGGCCAGAAGACCGGGACGATCCCCATCCGGATCATCGGCGACCGCGCGCCCGAGACGTACATGGAGACCTTTACGCTGAAGCTGACGAGCGCCACCCAGCCGATCGCGGACGGCGTCGCCACCGGCACGATCCGGGACGACGACACCCCCCATTAGGCCCGGACCTCTCAGTAGTTCGCCGAATGCGGTAGGGGCGGTCCGCGAACGCCCTCCTGGCAAGGGAACTGCGCTTGTCGAATGCAGCAGGACCTGACCAGGAGGGCACTTCCGAGCGCTGCGGCGGGGGCCTGACATGGGCCCATCCCGTCACCTCCTCCTCGGTCGGTACCTTCCCGTACGGGGCGCAGGCCGAGGCCGGAGCGAGCGGCCAAGATCTCCAACGCTCAGGCGAAGGACGAGGGCGGCAAGGACAAGGACTAGCAATACCGCAGGACCGAGCAAGATGACTTCCCGGCTGGCGGCCTACCGGTGGTCGCCCGGTGCGGGGCTGGAGAGAACCTGCTGGACTCGCTGATGGGAGACGCCCACGAGGCGGGCGATGTCTCGCATGCCCACCTTGCCCGCGAGCGAGTCGGCCAACCGGAACACCGCCAGCTGGATCGCTGTCAGGAATCGTGGGGCGAGGATGCGGTCGCGCGGCCAAACCCCGACTGATGACAGCTGTCCTGTCGTATACCCCTGACTTGCCGCCTCCAAACCGCCTAGGCCCTAGACATCTGAGAGGGGACACGCTTGACTGGTACCGCCTACCGGACGTTGTCGGCTGACGGCGCTGGAGGGATGGCAGGTCCAGACGCTCAGGTCCAGGAGGAGGCCTGGTGTCGTCGTTTCGATGGCACTGGAGCAGAGACCGTGGTGCGACCGCGGTGCGAGGAGCGGCCGATCGGTCCGGGCAGCGACGTCACTGTCGCCGCCACTATTCGCACGCTGCTGAGTGATGTGGATGACACGACATTCGCCCTCAGCTGCGAGATCGACGGGTCCCGTGCGGTCATGCGTCTCGTCGGTGAGCTCGACCTGGGAAGCGCCCCCCGGCTGCGCGAGCAGATCGTCGGCGTCGTCGACGCAGGCGTCGTCGACCTGGTCCTCGACCTCGCCGAGCTCGAGTTCATCGACTCCAGCGGGCTGTCGGTGCTGGTCATGGCCCTCAAGCGGCTCAGGGAACGCGACGGCGATCTGCGGCTGCGGTCGGTGCCGGCGCAAACCCGGCGCGTCCTCGCGGTGAGCGGTCTGGACCGGGTCTTCCCGATGACGGCGGACTGAGCCGACCGTGAGGCGATCAGCCGCCTCGGTGCCGGTGGCGGTGGCGGCTGGCGAGGGAGCGAAGCGCTCCGAGCGCCACCTCGACGCCCTGCATCGGCTGGCATCGGCCGTGTCGCGGGGCGGCGGCGTGGACGCCATGTCGACCGAGGCTCTGGATGTGCTCATCCAGGCCCTCGCCGCCGACCGGGCGGCGGTGTTGCTGTTGGACGCGGACGGCGTCATGCGCTTCACGGCGTCGCGGGGTCTGTCGGCCGGCTACCGCCAGGCCGTCGAGGGTCATTCCCCGTGGGCGCCGGACGCGGCTGCGCCCCAACCCGTGCTCATCCCCGATGTCGGCACCGACCCCGACCTGGGCCCGCTGCGCGAGGTCATCCAACGCGAGGGCATCGCCGCCGTCGCCTTCATACCCCTGCTGTACGGGGAGCGCCTCCTGGGCAAGTTCATGGTCTACTTCGACCGGCCCCACCCGTTCAGCGCCGAAGAGGTGGACCTCGCCCGCACGGTGGCCGGCCACATCGCCTTTGCCCTGGAGAAGCGCCGGCTGGAGGAGGAGTTGCGGGCGACATCGGAGGAGCTGGGCGCCATTCTCAACGCGGTAGGCGAGGCCATCACCGTGCTCGACGGCGACGGCAACTTCGTGTGGGCCAACGATGCCGCCGCCGAGCTGATGGGGTTCTCCTCGGCCCCGGAGTTCCTCGCCACCCCCGTCGCCGAGGTGATGGCCCGCTTCGAGGTACTCGACCAACTCGGTCGTGCCTTCCCGCTGGCGGAGCTGCCCGGTCGGCGGGCGCTCACCGGCGAGGAGCCGCCCGAAGCCCTGCTGCGATGGCGGGTGCGCGCCAGCGGTGACGAGCGGTGGTCCCTGGTCCGGGGCCGCCCGGTGCTCGACGGCGGGGGCCGGGTCCGGTTCTCGGTCAGCGTCTTTCGGGACGTCACCGAGCGCCAGCAGGCCCTCGACGCGCTGCGCCGCAGCGAGGAGCGCTTCGCGTTCCTGGCCTCGGCCAGCCGGTCGCTGCTCGCATCCTCCCTCGACGTCGAGGTCCTGGCCCGCCGCATGAGCGAGCTGGCCGTGCCCGCCCTGGCCGACTGGTGCACGGTGTGGGAGCTCGATGACGAGCACCACCCGCAGATGCTGGCCTGCCATGTCGGCCCTGGCTACCGACCCGGTCTCGCCGAGGGGTTGCGAACCTGCCCCCGCCTGCTGGCAGACCATCCGCTCTGGCAGGAGGTGGGCGAAGGCGAAACCGTGCTCGTCGACGGCCCGGGCCTCCTCGACCCATCCACCACCGACGCGCCCCAGCACCGGCTGCTGAGCGAGGTCGGGGCGCAAGAGCTGCTGGCGGTCCCCATCCCGCTCCGCGGTGGCGTGGCCGGTGCCGCGCTCCTGGCCCGCAGCACGATGGGCCGGTACGAGGACGGCGATGTCGCCTTGGCCCAGGACCTGGCCCGCCGGGGGGGCCAGGTTCTCGACATCATCCGCACCTACGAGGCGGAACACCGCGCCCGGGCGGGGCTGGAGCTGCTGTCGGAGCTGAGCCGGGTGCTGTTCGCCACACTCGAGGTCGATCAGGTCCTACGCTCCCTGGCGGACCGAGTGGTTCCCACCTTCGCCGATCGCTGCGTGATCGACTTCGTCGATCGGGGCGGCGCCGTCACCAGGGTGGCGGTGCGCGGCTGCGACCCCGACCTCGATGCCCGCCTCCAGGCTTCCAATCCCAGCCGCGACGAACCGGTGTACCCGGTGGTGCGGGCCCTGCGGGGCCAGACGACCTACTTTCCCGAGATCGACGACGACATCTTGCGCGACACGGTCGATCCGTCGAGACACCTGGAGCTGCTCAGGAAGATGGCGGCCACGTCCGCTGTCATCGTCCCGATTGCAGGGCGGACGGGGTCGGTCGGTGCGATCACCTTCGCCACCGCCGACGCCTCCGGCCGGCGCTTTCGGCCCCACGACGTGGCCCTGGCCGAGGAGATCGGCCACCGGGCGGGAGCTGCTGTCGACAACGCCCGGCTGTTCTCCGAGCACTCCCAGGCGGCGGCCACGCTGGCCCAGGCCCTCCTTCCGGCGGCATTGACCGAGATCCCCGGTGTGGACATCGCAGCCCGCTACCGGCCGGCGACAGGCGCCGTCGGCGGAGACTTCTACGACATCGTGGCGCTGGGCGACGGCCGATGGCTGGGAATGGTCGGCGACGTCTGCGGGAAGGGAGCCGAGGCCGCCTCCCTCACGGCCATGGCCCGCCACACCATCCGTAGTCTCTCCCGTCACTACGACGAGGCGGGAGCGGTCCTCGATGCCGCCAACGACGCCATGGCCGACCAGCTGCCGGAGGGGCGCTTCTGCACGGCTGCGACCGTTGTCCTGGAGCCCGGGGGCCGCAGCCTCACCGCGACGATCGCGATCGCCGGCCATCCCGTCCCGCTGGTCATCCGCCGCAGCGGCGAGGTCGTCGCCTTGGGCCGACCGGGCACTCCGCTGGGGGTCCTCGAGCAGCTCGGCGTCATAGAGGAGGAGGTCGTCCTGGAACAGGGAGATGCCCTCGTCCTCTTCACCGACGGCTGCGTCGGCGAGGGCGGCGACTCCCTCCAGGTGCTGCGGGAATGTCTCACCGCCGTCGCCGGCCAGTCGGCGGCCGCGATCGCAGAAGCCGTGGAGGCGACCGCGATCGAGATCGAAGGCGGCCACCGCGACGATATGGCCATCCTTGTTTTCAGGGCCCGACGAGACGACTCACCTCCGGGCCCGGGCGTCGGCGAGACCTGAGCAGACCCTGCTCCCGGAATGCATGTCGGGCGCCGCGCTGCTCCACCTCAGGCGTGATCTAGCCGACTGACCTGACTCGGCCAACCGGCAGCGCGACGCATCCGCCGCCACCGCGTTCTGATCGGCTTCGCCAACTGAGAGATCGATCCCCGACGGGAGCGGGCGGGGCGATCTCGACCGTCTCGGTCGCCGAGGTCGGGCAGAGCTGCCAATCGACCCACACCTCTGTCCCCGGCCCTTCGCTCGACGGAGACCCGGGCTTGTGGTCGCGCTCGGCGGACGGATCGGACCGCTCGATCTCGGCCAGGGTCTCCTTGACGGTCTGGTGCTCGGCGATTGCCTTCTCCTTCGCGTTGCCGTCGGGCAATGACCGCCGCATGACCGGGTACACGACCTGCTCCTCGATGGCGGCGTGGATGGACAGCTCCCGGGTCACGTTGCCGACGGCCTCGTCCTTGTCCGTGCCCGATGCCGACTCGATCCGGGCGAAGAGCCCGTCCACCACCTGGTGTTCGGCGGTGAGCAACTCGACGGCGTCCTGGGTGGTTTCGCCGGGGGCCACTGTCGGCTCCTTCCTGCGAGAACCCGCCAAAGCAGCGCTCGACGGGCGAGCCTCAAGGAGGGCCCGGCGGCGGGGCTGGCTGTTCAACCGATCGGGTTCCTGCCCTCCTGCAGGCATGTATGAAACGTGAACCTCGGTCTCGACCGCCGTTGGTCACGGATGTCATCCTGAGAAAAGGTCGCCCAGGAATTCGCTCGCGCCATCGGGCTGTTCCGGCCGCGCCGCCGACGGGTAGAGGCCGCCCGACAGCGAACGGAAGGGACGACGCGATGGTCGAGATCGGCTACTTCCTGTCTTCGGAGGAGCACGGCCCCACCGAGTTGCTCCATCAGGCCCGGCTGGCGGCCGACGCCGGCATCGGGTCGGTCTGGATCTCAGACCACTTCCATCCGTGGCTCGACGAGCAGGGCCAGAGCCCGTTCGTCTGGAGCGTCATCGGCGCCATCGCCGCTGCCACCAGGCTGCGGGTGACGACTGCGGTGACATGTCCGACCATCCGGATGCACCCGGCGATCGTCGCCCAGGCGGCGGCCACCTCGGCCCTGCTTCTCGACGGTCGCTTCGAGCTCGGCGTCGGCACCGGCGAGAACCTCAATGAGCACATCCTGGGGGATCGCTGGCCCGCCACCGACGAGCGTCTCGACATGCTCGAGGAGGCGGTCGAGGTGATACGGGCCCTGTGGACCGGCGAGCAGGTGAGCCACCGGGGCGAGCACTACGTGGTCGAAAACGCTCGGATCTACTCCCGGCCCGACACGCCTCCGCCGATCGTGGTGAGCGCATTCGGCCCCAAGGCCACCCGGCTGGCAGCGAGGATCGGCGACGGCCTGGCGAGCACGAAGCCCGACAAGGATCTCTTCGAGCTCTACCGCGATCAGGGCGGGACGGGTGAGGCTTCGGCGGGGATCAAGCTGTGCTGGGCGCCGAACGCGGACGACGCGGCCAAGCTCGCCCACCGGCTGTGGCGGACGGCCGGCGTGCCCGGCGAGCTCAGCCAGGAGCTACGGATGCCCGCCCACTTCGACCAGGCGGCGCAGCTGGTCGACGTCGACATGGTCGCCGACAAGATCCCGTGCGGCCCTCGCGTGGAGCCGATCGTCGAGGTCGTGAAGACCTATGTCGACGCCGGTTTCGACCGTGTCTACCTGAACCAGATCGGTCCCGACCAGGAGGGCTTCTTCGGGTTCCTGACCGCCGAGCTGCTGCCGGCGCTCCGTGACGTCGGGGCGCAGACGCCCTGACCGACGCCGGGGGGGGGGGGGGGGGGGGGGGGGGGTAGCCGCCGGCTCCGGTGCTCGAACGCTGCGCTCGTGGCTGAGACCCGACGTTTCGTGTGACGTTAGGGAGCACGCTTACGAGGGAACGATCGTCGCGCGCGCTCGACGAAGGAGGCGTGATGTCCGAGAGCGACGAACACGTGGAGATGCCCACCGAGGTGTCCGGGCGCGTCGGGTTCTTCGACCGCTTTGCCGGCTGGGCCTCCCATGTGGCCAGCCGGGCGACGTTCTTCGCCTTCTGCGTCCTACTCATCGTGATCTGGGCGCCGTCGATCGTCATCATCGGCAACGTCGACACGTGGCAGCTGATCATCAACACCGCCACCACGTGCATCACGTTCCTGATGGTGGCTGTCCTGCAGAACAGCCAGACCCGGGCCGATCAGGCGGTCCAGCACAAGCTCAACGCAATCGCCGACGGACTCGGGGATCTGATGGCCTACCTGGCCGACGGCGCAGAGGAAGGCGGCCTGCGGCAGGACATGGCAGAACTGCGGACGGCGGTTGGCTTGGAGGAGCAGGAGAGCACCGCCCACAACCACGCCGATTCGGACTCGTTGGCTGTCGGGTCGCGCGGTTCCGGCCGATGACCGAGCTCCGGGTGGAGAACAACCATCGCATACCCCGTCGAGCCTTCGGCCCGCAGAACCAGCCCCCGTGGTCCGCCTGAGGCGCAACGCGATGCCGCCGAGCGGATCAGGAGGCTGCGCAGCCGACCGTTGGGCGGTCGCCGACCGTCACGACAACGTCCAAACCAACTTCGACCAAGGAGCGACGGAATGCCCCAACAAGCCTGGAGCGACAAACGCGAACGCCAGTACGAGCACATCAAGGAAGGCCTGCGCGAGCGCGGCGAGGACGAGGACACGGCCGAGGAGATCGCGGCTCGGACCGTGAACAAGGAGCGCGCCCGGCGGGCGAGGCCCGGGAGTCGAGCCGGACCTCGACGGAGGACATCTCCTCGGGCCGCCGGGGCGGGCTGCGCTCCCGCCGAGGTCCGGGGGGACGGACCCGGGACCAGCTGTACAACGAGGCACGGGACAAGGGCGTGAAGGGTCGCTCGACGATGACCAAGGCCGAACTCGAACGAGCCGTGGGCCGCTAGACCGGCGTCTGTTGGTGCAGCGCGAGCCGCCAGCGCCCATCCTCGTTCACGTAGGTGCTGTTGAACAGGGCTGTATAGGTGTCCAGTCCTCGGACGGCGACGCCGCGGTAGGCGACCACCGCGCTCGTGTCACTCAAGTGGTGGACTCGTTCGTCAGACAGCTCGAAGGAGGACCATGGCGTTCCGCTCATCGACTCGACGACCTGGGCGCGGTCGTCGATGACGATGCCGCCGGGTAGGAGCATGAGCACGTTCCTGGCCAGCGTGCGCTCGTAGAAGCCCGCGGCCGCGTCGCCGTCGGTCGACAGGGCTTGCCAGCCCCTGCGCTCGAGTGCCAACAGCTCGTCGGTGATCGACATACCATGCCTCCTCGTTGTATGACGACTGTTCGACCTTTGGTCGTCCTACCCGCCTGCTGAAGACATCACGCGCAGTCCGGGAACGCCCTGAAGGGGCACACTCCGTGGTGATGGCGGCAGGCGTGGGGTCCAGCGCCTGGGGAAGGACAACCTCGGCCCGATGGGCGAGTTCCCCACCAGGAGGGCCTGGGTCGAAAACGAGGGTCTGGTCGGCCCCGGGCGAACACGGGGGCCGGCCTGCGCGACCGGCTGCCCCTGATGGACCTGCCCGCTCTTGCCGAACGCCTCGGCGTCGACCACCGCTACGTCCGTCGGCTGGTCGCCGAGAGGCGGGTCCCGTTCATCAAGTTCGGGCATCCTTGCGCTTCGACCCCGCCGAGATCGAAGTGTGGCTCGGCACGGCTCGGATCCCGACCGACCCGGGCTCGCCGTGGATGCCTGATCAGGTATCGTTTGGGAATGACCGATCAGGCCGTCGCAGTCGGCGACCTTCTCCGGCGGGCTCGTAGCAGTGCAGGCATGAGTCAGCGGGAGCTGGCCCGCGCCGGCGAGACGTCGCAGGCGGCGGTCGCCCGCTACGAGACCGGCCGGGTACTGCCCGACCTTCGGACGCTCGACCGTCTGCTCGGCGTTTGCGGTCAGCGCCTCACCGTCGATGCGGTGCCGACACGCCGCTCGGGGCGCGAGTCAGCCACCACGCGGCCGGTGGCGATTCCGGATGAGATCGCCGACGCCCACGAGTCCAAGGCTGTCGGCGTGGTGGCACTGCCCCCGCACATCCGATGGAGTGGGCCGTCCCGAACCTACGACCTCGACAACCGACGCGACCGCGCCCGCGTCTACGAGCAGGTGCTGCGCGAGGGGAGCGAGGACGATGTCCGGCACTTCGTGCGCATCGACGACCTTGTCGACCTCTGGGACGAACTGGTCCTGCCCGACCACGTCCGTACCGCCTGGGACCGTTGGTTCGCGACTCGGGTGGACGCGATCGGGTGCTGAGCGCCTTTCAGGAACGGGTCGCTCGAATGGTTGCCGCCCTTCCCGAGGCCCGGGGCTTCGCCCTCGCCGGTGGCGGCGCGCTAGTCGTCCACGGCCTCACCGAGCGGTCCACCAACGATCTCGACTTCTTCACCCCCGCGCCCGCCGACGTCCCCCTGCTTCGCCAAGCCCTCGAGATTGCCTTCGGCGAAGCCGGCCTCACCGTCGCCATCGTCAGGGATTGCGAGGCCTTCGTGCGACTGGCGGTCGGTGACGGGACGGCTGACACCCTTGTCGACCTGGCGTGGGACGCTCGCATGCGGCCGGGCGGTTGCCAGCGATCTCGGGCCGGTGCTCGACCAGGAGGAGTTGGCCGCCGACAAGGTCCTCGCCTTGTTCGGGCGGGCTGAGCCGCGCGACTTCCTCGATGTCTACGGTTTGTCCCAGCGCCTCGGCTGGCCGCGCCTGCTTGCTCTCGCCAAGCAGAAGGATGCCGGCTTCAGCCCGGAGCGCCTCGCCGAGTCTCTCGGCCGCATGGACCGCCTCGACCAGGCCGACTCCGGTATCGACGATGCCGCCTTACCAAGCGTTGCGAGCTTGGGTGGACCAGACTCGCGACACCCTGGAGCGGCGTCCGTAAAGCGAAGCGGCCCGGTCGTTGCCTGTAGTCGGGAGCCGAGCATGGCATCCATCGAGAAGACCGACACCACGAGATGGCGAGCGCGCTATCGCGATCCGTCGGGCCGGCCGTAGCCGGACGTTCGACACCAAGGCGGAAGCGCAACGCTTCCTGAACGGCGTCGGGGCCGACATGCAGGGGGGCCAGTGGGTCGACCCGGCGGTGGGGACCACGAGGCTGACGCACTGGGTCGAGGAGTTCCTGACTGATTGCGCCCAACTCCGGCCATTGGCCCTCCTCCCTCGTCCCTGTCGCCAATCCTCACACCGACGGCTGGCTGGGTGGTGGACCGTTCTTTCCAACCTTTCTCCCGGATGGCATCCGGTCGCCCTCGCCGGAAACCCGAGTGGCTTATGGAACAACGACCCCGACGGACCCCGGGGGAGGCCTCGCTTGGTGACCGATGACTACATGCAGCGGTCAAGAACGGTTGAGCCGGTCAAGCAGGTCGCGTGGCGAGACGATCTCGACTGTTGGATCGCCGATGTCGAGTAGGTCGGCATCACCGCTCACGACGAGATCGGCGCCCGCCGCGATCGCAAGGGCGAGCAGGTAGTCGTCGTCGGGATCGCGGCTTACCTGCACCACGGCCTCGGGGTCAGGCTCGACGTCGGCCACGCCCTCGACCGTATCGACGAGCTCCCGCACATCCTCGAGCGACAAGTAGCGACGAAACGACGAGCGCTGAAGCACCCTGTCGAGCTCCCAGACGAGGTGCGAGCACACCACGAATCTGAACCTGCCCCCGAAGCCCAATCGTACGAGCTGGCCCGTCGTCCCTGCTGGCGAGATGGCCGCCGAGACGAAGACGTTGGGATCGACGACGACTCGGAGATGAGCCGAGGTCAAGCCTCGCCGGCCCGGCCTCGCTCGGCCCGAGCAGCCCGGATTTCGGCGACCGCCAGCGTCATCGCCTCTTCGTCACTCAGCCCAGCGTGACCCTGGCGGCCGGCGATGTCATCGAGAAGCGCGATACCCCGCAGGCCGATGTAGCGCCGCAGGGCTTCCTCGACGAGTTGCCCTTCGGGCACCCCGTCCTCGGCCGCGGCTCGTTGGACGGCCTCCCACAGCCGCTCATCCAACTCCAAGCTCCGCTGCGTGCGCATCGTCAACAGCCTACGGGCGGTCGGACTGAGCCCAGGCGATGCGAACGGGCGTCGGCCAGGAAGGCGTTCAGTTCCTCGTCGGACTCCCACAAGTCGGCGCGGAACCGGTCGAGATCCTCTATCGAGCCAACCGGGCGACTACCCGAACGGCGAATCAAGTCTTCGAGCGTGGCTCGCGTCGAACTCGCCCGGCCCGCAGGGTGCTGCGACGATCGCGGATCGGCAGTCACGTTAACGACCGGACGCCGATGGGACCCCGAAGCCACGGACCACGCGGAGATGGACCACCGTGCCGGCGGGCTTCTCGATCAGATCGACGACCTCACAGACGGCCGGGGTCAGGGAAGAGCCAGCGACGACGATGGCACCGGGTCGGATCGTGTCCGGGTCCATGGCCTCGTCGAGGAGCGTCCAGACGAGGCCAGTCTCGTCCTCGGCGTTGAGGTCGGCCGTGAGGTCGATCGGGATCAATAGCGCGCCCCCCCTTGTCTGTCCTCACATGGTAGGAGTTTGGTCCCGCGCGTCGAAGGCAATTCCGACAAAGCATCGTCGAGAGGGCCATGATGAGCCGACGGCGCCGAGGCCGAAGAGGCCGCGAGACCGGCCGCTCCAGGCGCCTGAACCCCAATGTCGCAGGATGGACTACTCGCGATCGTCGACTCGGAGGGTCAGCCGCCACCGGTGGACCGATTCCACGACTGCCGCGTAGGCCTCCTCGTCTACGTCGAACTCGTCCCGAGGAAGGCGGTCGAACCTGCCGAGCATTTCCAGGAACACGGAGCGCAGGAAGCCGAGATCCTTCGCACGTGCCAACTCGCAGAGGTGATCCAGCCCGAACCGCGGTTCGAGGGCGGCCAGGTCGACGAAGTCGCGAGCCTCGGCCCGGCCGAAGATCGCCAGGACCTTGTCGACAGCCGATTCCTCGACATTCAGCAGGAGCCCGAGGTCGCTCGCCTCAGCCGGGAGCAGGCGGGCATCGGCGGCGAGGTCGACTCCCGTGCGCTCGCCGCCGTCGCTGACGACGAGGCGTGCGAAGCCGGCCGCCACCCGCTCCTCGGCCACGTCAAAGCCCGCGGCCCGGAGGGCCGCCTCGAGCACGGGCAAGAGCCGATCAACCTGCCCGGGCTCCACCGTGAAGAAGTCGAGATCACGGGTAAGGCGGTCGACGTCACCGCGGGCGATCAGCGCACCGCCGCCAGCCAGCACGAAGTCAGAGGCCTCGGGCAGCTGGGACAGGATGGCGGCGACACGCCGCTGCAGCTCGCTCAGCAACTCAGGTCGAGCCCGCGGTGCCGGCGGTACCACTCGGCCCAGGCTCGGCGGATGGGACCTGGCAGGACGAGTTCGTCCCAAAGCACGAGCAACTCGTCCACGTCGATGAACCGGCGGACATCGTCGTCGTTGCCCTCGCGCAGAACCTGCTCGTAGACCCGCAGCCGGTCCGCCCGCTCGGTGAGGTCGTACACCTTGGTTTGGCCGCTCCACCGCACGTGCAGAGGTAGCTCGACCTTGCCGTTCGCCTTCGCGATCGCCGGATCGCCGACGTCGTCCGGAACAGCAACAGGTCGGGCCTCGGGACCGAGGCGGCTGCTTCGTGTCGTCGCCACGTTCCCGAGTCTACGGAAGAACTCTCGGGGTTAGAGCCTGAGATCGAGCCCGTCGAGCCTGATTGCCGGCGGCTCGAGGTAGAGCGGACCGGGGGCGGCAAGCGTGCCGGCCGCCTGGCCGATGGCGGTCGACCAAGCCGACGCCGCATACCCGGTTGCCCCTCGCGCGATGGTGGCATCGGGACTGGCCGGCTCGAGGACCCCTCGGGCGAAGACCTCCAGACACCAGGCGAGGTTGCGGACCTCGTCGCCGGGCGAGACGACGATGGTGTCGCCGTCACGTCGGACGTTTAACGACTGGCGACGCTCGGGCTCGGTGCTCTGCTGGGCCTCGGCGGCGTCGGCCGCGTCGCGAAGCTCGTCGAGCTGGTGGAGAACCTCACGGGCGACCTCGGCCGGATCGGTGTCGGGCTGGTGGACTGCGAGGAGGTGGGGATGGTGGACGGCGCTGACCAGGATGCCGAGCGATGCGCCCCACCACTCACCCCGCTCCACTGGCATCACGACGTCACCGTTGGTCACCGCGATCTCGCCGGTGCTCATGCTGCCTCGGGGCTGGGACCACGACGCCGGCCGTCGAGCCAGCGGTCGAGCTCGTCTGGGACGAAGCGGAGCTTGCCTCCCACCTTGTAGTGCGGGATCGCCGAGGCCGAGACCTGGGATCAGGTGTTCTCGGTCAGAACTCGGCTGGATCGCGATCTCCTCAATTGTTCACAGATTGGGCGATGGATCAGGTCGTTTGGCGAGTGGTGCCGCCGAAAGCTCGCCGAAGGCGATATTGCTAACCCCGTCGTCATCCGAGCAGTCATGCTTGACTACGCGAAGGATGCGGAGCTGTTTCCGCACGGGCGCGATGCATACATACCGCAGGTCTTTCGGCTCCTGCACCGTTGGTGCGACGATGACGAGAAGCTGTTTGCTTTCATCATCGACATGGTGCGTGGCAAACCCGCCATTTGAGGGTCCTGCCTCCGCTGGTGGATATGGTCGGCGCTCCTCGGGCTCCCGTCCCGCCTGGAGCCCGCTCCACACCTCTAGCGGAACCCGGAAGGCGGGCTTTCGGTGGCGTAGGTCCGGTGAACGTTGACACCGCGAGACTCCGCGGGGGCAAGAAGTAGCTCGCCAACTACCCGACGCCGTGATCTCAAGTCTGTGTTGGGTCTCGACCGTGCTAGAGGCGTGCCGTCCCATATCGCTGGCGGCAGGGACCCAGGGTACCCCCCTACTTGTAGGTGGAACGCGCCACGTCGGTGTCACGATGGTGCCGTGCCTCCCGGAGGCGTTCGCCGAAGGAGACGGCGATGGCCTCGTCCAGCTCGGGGAAGAGGTGGCCGTAGCGGTCGAGGGTCACGGCGATCGACGAGTGGCCCATCCTCGTCTGGATGGCCTTGGGGTGGGCGCCCTCGGCGATGGCCAGGGCCACGCTCGTGTGTCTGAGATCGTGAAATCGGCAGGACACCTCGGCCGCGCGGAGCGCTTTCGAGAAGTGGTGCTGCCAGAAGCTCGACGAGATCAGCGGGCTGCCGACGGTGTCGGCGAACACGGCAGCGTCGGGCCCGACGGCGACGAAGCGTTCGACGTGATCGGCCAGTAGCTCGGCGGTGACCGGGGAGACGGTGATCGAGCGGACCGACGCCGGCGTCTTCGGCTCCTTGCGCAGCCATTTGCCTCCCTCGAGGCGAACGAGCTGTTCGGTAACCCGCACCTTCCCCCGACGCAGGTCGACCCGGGCCCACCGCAGGCCTACCAGCTCGCTCCATCGCATCCCCGAGTCGACGGCGAGGTAGACGAGCGCCTGGTAGCGCTCCTGGTGAGCCTCGGCCAGGGCCACCGACTGCTCCCAAGTCAAGAAGCTCATCTCCCGCTTCGGAACGCGGGGCGGCTCGACCCGGTCGCACGGGTTGGCCTGGATCTTGCGCTTCTGCACCGCCACCTGGAGCACGCGGCGGAAGGTGCGGTAGTGGCGATGGACCGTCGACGGCGCCAGGCCGGCCGCGATCTCGTCGTTCAGCCAGTTCTCGATCTCGTCGGCCGGCAGGCGGCCGATGCGGTAGGCGCCGAACCTCGGCACGATGTACTTGGTCAGGTCGCGCCGGTAGGTCTCCTGGGTGGTGGGCGACAGGCGCCGGGCGAGGGACAGGAACTCCTCCGCCCACGTGGCCAGCGGCACCTGAGCGCCGCGCGGGTCGAGCCAGTCGCCCCGCTCCATGTCGACCTCCATCTCCCGGGCCCACCGCTCGGCATCGGCCTTGCGGGTGAACGTCTTCGACGTCAGGTGGCCGAGCGGATCGCGGTACCGGGCCCGGTAGCCGCCGCTGCGCTTCTCGATGAACCCCATCTGAAACCTCCTTGGGAGCGCCTTGGAGCGCGTGGGAGCGAAACCAGGGGTTTCAGGGGGTCAGAAGCGGCTTCTCGCGGTGCCTGTCGGTCACCTCGAAAATGGCCCCTGACCTGCCATTATGCAGGTTCAGGGGACTGGAGGCGGCGAGCGGAATCGAACCGCTGTACAGGGCTTTGCAGGCCCTTGCCTAAACCACTCGGCCACGCCGCCCTTCCCGACCAGCTTACCCGGGCATCGGCGGGCGCCCGGGGAAGTTGCGCCTGACGGGGGAAGTGGCACGGATGGTCACCCCTGGAGGGTGGCGAGACGGCGCGGAAGCGCCGGTGGCGCGTGCCGCCGTAGCGGTGCCGCCGACGTACATTCGGTGGACGATGGCTTCGTCGATCGACAGGGCCGCGACGGCCGTCGCCCATCAGCTGGCCGAGTTGGCCGGCAACCACAAGTCGGGCGTGGTGCAGTCGTCGCGGTGGACCGAGCGGATGCTCGAGTTCGCCATGTCCCACCCGTCGTTCAAGACCCAGCTCTTCCGCTTCGTCGACGTCTTCCCCGCCACCACCAGCGACGCCGACGTGATGCGTCACCTCGACGAGTACTTCGAGGGGGCCCAGGTCCCGAAAGTCCTCGACCTCGGGCTCGACGTGGCCGACCACGTTCCCTTCGGCAAGGCGGCGGCGGCCACCATCGCCCGCCGCAACATCACCCGGGTGGCCGAGCAGTTCATCGTGGGCACCGGTCCGGCCGATGCCGTGGCCGGGCTCCATCGCCTCTGGCGGGGCGGCAGCGCCTTCACGGTCGACCTGCTGGGCGAGAAGACGGTCACCGACGCCGAGGCCGACCAGTACGCGGCGCGGGTCAGCCGCCTGCTGGCTGTTCTGATCGCCGAGACACCCCATTGGGCACCCGACGACCACCTCGAGTTCGACGACCTGGGCAACCTGCCGCGGGTGAACGTGAGCGTCAAGCCCACCGCCCTCTCGGCCCGCTACTCGCCCCTGACCAGGGCCGAAGGGCTCGAGCAGGCGAAGGCCCGCCTCCGGCCCATCCTCCGCCAGGCCATCACCGGCGGCGCCTTCGTGCACTTCGATGCGGAGCACTACGACGTCAAGGACCTCACCCTGCAGCTCTTCCGGGAGCTGTTGGACGAGCCCGAGCTCGTCGCCCTCGACGCCGGGATCGTGATCCAGGCCTACCTGAAGGACTCGCGCCACGACCTGGCCGACCTCGTGGCCTTCTCGTCGACCCGGGCCGCCGCCGGCGGCCGGCCCATCACCGTCCGCCTGGTGAAGGGGGCCTACTGGGACACCGAGGTGGTGCTGGCCCGGGCCGAGGGCTGGCCGGTGCCGGTGTACGAGCACAAGGTCGAGACCGACGCCAACTACGAGCGCTGCACCCGCCTGCTCCACGACCACCACGGCGGGGTGCGGGCCGCCTTCGGCAGCCACAACCTGCGCTCGCTCGGCTACGCCATCGCCTACGGGCGGTCGAAGGGGATCCCCGACGCCGGCTACGAGGTGCAACTCCTCTACGGGATGGCGGAGCCGCTGCACGCCGCCGTCCGGCGGATGGGCATGCGGCTGCGGGTGTACGCCCCGGTGGGGGAGCTGGTGCCGGGGATGGCCTACCTGGTGCGGCGGTTGCTGGAGAACACCGCCAACGAGAGCTTCGTGCGGCGACGCTTCGTCGAGGGGCGGGCGCTCGACGAAGTGCTGGCTCCGCCCGACGTCGACAGCCTCCCCGGGCCGGAGGGCCCCGCCCGCCGTCCACCGAGCGACCCTAGGGCACCCGCCGGGTACGAGCCGGAGCCGGTGGCCGAGTGGCGCCGGGCCACCACCCGGGCCACGTTCGCGGCGGCCGTGCGGAAGGTGGCCGACGGCGGGCTCCTCGTGCGGGTGCCGGCGGTGATCGACGGGCGGCCGGTGGAGACGGCGGCCGCGATCCGGTCGGTCGACCCCGCCGACCCGAACACCATCGTGGCCGAGTCGGCCTCGTGCGGGGCGGCCGAGGCCGAGGCCGCCCTGGAAGCGGCCCGGAGAGCCTGGCCGGCGTGGTTGCGGACGCCGGCGGGGGAGCGGGCGGCGGTGCTGTTCCGGGCTGCGGAGTGGATGCGGGCGCGCCGCAACGACCTGGCCGCACTCGAGGTCTTCGAGGCGGGCAAGCCGTGGAAGGACGCCGACGGCGACGTCTGCGAGGCGATCGACTTCCTCGAGTACTACGGGCGGGAGATGCTGCGCCTCGACCACGGGGCGACGGTGCAGTCGCCGCCGGGGGAGCACAACCGGCTTCGCTACCAGGGTCGGGGGATCGGCGTCGTCATCGCCCCGTGGAACTTCCCCCTCGCCATCCCCACCGGCATGGTGGCCGCCGCCCTGGTCACGGGCAACGCGGTGCTGTTCAAGCCGGCCGAGCAGACGCCGGGCGTGGCGTCGAAGCTGGTCGACGCGCTGGTCGCCGGAGGGCTGCCGCCCGGGGTGCTGGCGTTCCTACCCGGCGTCGGGGAGGACGTCGGCGCCTACCTGGTCGAGCACCCCGACGTGTCGTTCGTGGCCTTCACCGGCTCCAAGGACGTCGGGCTGCACATCGTCCAGGCGGCAGCCGTCCACCGCCCGGGGCAGCGCCACGTCAAGCGGGTGGTGGCGGAGATGGGCGGCAAGAACGCCCTCGTCGTCGACGCCGACGCCGACCTCGACCAGGCCGTCCCCATCATCGTCGGCTCGGCCTTCGGCTACGCCGGCCAGAAGTGCTCCGCCCTGTCCCGCCTCATCGTGGTGGACGCCGTCTACGACCAGGTGGTCGAGCGGGTGGCGGGTGCCACCAGGCAGCTCCGGGTGGGCCATCCCCGGGAAATGGGCACCGACGTGGGACCCCTGATCGACGCCGAGGCGTACCAGCGGGTGCGGGCCTACGTCGAGGCGGCGCCGGGGGAGGGGAGGGTGGTGGTTGCCCGGGAGGACGTGCCCGACCAGGGGTATTTCGTCGGGCCGGCGGTGGTGGCCGACGTGCACGCCGGAAGCCACCTCGCCACCGACGAGATCTTCGGGCCGGTGCTGGCGGTCATGCGGGCGCCGACCTTCGAGGCCGCGGTCGAGCTGGCCAACGCCACCGACTACGCCCTCACCGCCGGGGTGCTCTCGCGGTCACCGGCCCACATCCGCCTGGCCGAGGCCGAGCTGCGGGCGGGGAACGTGTACGTGAACCGATCGATCACCGGCGCGGTCGTCGGCCGGCACCCGTTCGGGGGCTACGGACTGTCGGGCGTGGGGTCGAAGGCGGGTGGTCCCGACTACCTCCTGCACTTCCTCGAGCCCCGGGCGGTGAGCGAGAACACCCTGCGCCAGGGCTTCGTCCCCGGCGAGGACGACGGCCGGGCCACCTGATCCGGGCGGCCCTGTCGGGCGGCCCCGACTAGCATGGGTCGCGCCGTACCCGGACGCGTAGCTCAGCTGGCAGAGCGCCTGCTCGACACGCAGGAGGTCGCTGGTTCAAGTCCAGTCGCGTCCACCACCCGCCCGGACAACCGCCGAACCGCCCGGGCCGCCGAAACCGGCGAGTTTGCGGTTGGCCGGGTCGGGGACACCCGCCTCGTGACCAATCGTCAGACCGATGACCTCGTCGACCGGGCGGAGGACGTGGCCGGCGACGTGGCGTCGAGCGACTGGTTCAAGCGCCTGGCCCGCTTCGGGATGGTGGCCCGGGGCGTCCTGTACGTCGTGGTGGCCCTCCTCGCCTTGCGCATCGCCACCGGCGACTTCGACGAGAGGGCCGACAAGCAGGGAGCCCTCCAGGCGGTCGTGCGCCAGCCGTTGGGAAAGGTGCTGATCGTCGCCCTGGCCGTGGGATTCGCCGGCTACGCCCTCTGGCGCTTCGTCGAGGCCGTCCTCGGGCCGCCGAACGAGAGGGACGCCCGCAAGGCCACCTTCAAGCGGCTGGGCTACGCCGCCCGCGGACTCCTCTACACGGCGCTGTTCGCCAGCACGGCGAAGTTGCTCGTGGGGGCGGACGAGGGCGAGGAGAAGGAGAACGTCGCCACCGATTGGACGGCGCGCGTGCTCGACTGGCCCGGAGGACGGTGGCTGGTGGCGGCCGTGGGCATCGGGGTGGTGGTGGCCGGCGGGTACGTCGGGTGGCGGGGCTTGAAACAGAAGTTCGCCAAGAAGCTGAAGGGCTACGAGATGGACACGGACGAGCGGAAGTGGATCCTCCGCCTGGGTACCGTCGGCAGCATCGCCCGCATGGTGGTGTTCGTCCTCATCGGCGTGCTCCTGGTCGTGGCCGCCGTCCAAGCCGATCCGGGCGAGGCGGGGGGCATCGACGGCGCCCTGCGGCGGCTGGCGAGCCACGAGTACGGGCCGGCCCTGCTCGGAGTGCTGGCCTTCGGCCTGGCCGCCTTCGGCTTCTACTCCTTCGCCGAGGCCCGCTACCGACGGCTCCCGTCGAAGTGAAACGCCTCCTGCCGAGCCGGCGGGCGGGCGTCCTGGGCCGGCTTCGATCGGGCCGGCTTCGATCGGGCCGGCTTCGATTGCGACGTCGCCTGCCGCAGGCCGACCGGCTGGCCGCGGCTGCGTCGAAGGCGTCCGACCGGTCGTTGTTGTGGTGGATCGTCGCGCTCATCCTCGCCGGTTCGGGCAGCCGGTTCGGGCGGAGGGCCGCCCTGCGGGGCCTGCTCTCGGCCGGGCTGGCGTCGGCGATCGCCAGCGGCCCGGTGAAGTTCCTCGTCCGCCGGTCCCGTCCGAAGGGGGCGTCCCGCGTGTCGGCCCGGTTCCCCGGTGTGCGCCGGCCCACGACGTCGTCGTTTCCCTCGGCCCACGCCGCCGTCGCCGCCGGGTTCGCCGCGGGCGTTGCCCAGGAGCTGCCGGTAGTGGGGGTCCCCGTCGCGGCCCTGGCCGCGCTGGTCGCCTACTCCCGGGTCCGGACCGGAGTGCACCACCCCACCGACGTGCTGGCGGGGGCGGCGCTGGGCGCCGGCGTCGCGGTGGCGACCCGTCGTCTGTGGCCCGTCGCCCCCCACGAGGCGGCCGAGACCAGAACCGCCCTGACGTCGGCCCACGTCGAGCCGTCCCCCGAGGGCGAGGGGCTGGTGGTGGTGATCAACGCCTCCGCCGGCAGCGCCGACAAGGTGGCCGACGAGCTGCGGGCCGAGCTGCCGCACGCCGAGATCGTCGAGATCGACGCCGGCGGGGGCGACGACCTCATCGGCGCGCTCGAGAAGGCGGCCGACCGGGCCCGCGCCCTCGGCGTGGCCGGAGGTGACGGGACGGTGAACGCGGCGGCCGAGGTGGCGGCGGCCCACGAGATGCCGCTGCTCGTGGTCCCGGGCGGGACGTTGAACCACTTCGCCCACGCCCTGGGCCTGGAGACCATCGCCGACGCCGCCACGGCCATCCGGGACGGCCAGCTGGTGGAGGTCGACCGGGCCGAGATCGACGGCCACACCTTCCTCAACACGGGCAGCATCGGCGGCTACACGGAGCTGGTCGACGCCCGGGAGAAGCTGGAGGACCGCATCGGGAAATGGCTGGCGATGATCGTCGCCCTGGTCCAGGTCCTCCGCCACTCGGAGCCGATGGCGGTCGAGCTCGACGGCGAGGCGACCTCGGTGTGGATGGTGTTCGTCGGCAACTGCCGCTACCACCCGGACGGTTTCGGCCCCAGCTGGCGGGAGCAGCTCGACGACGGGATCGTCGACATCCGCATCGTCCACGGGCACCCGTGGTCGAGGACCCGGCTGTTGGCGTCGGTGCTCACCGGGACCCTCGGCCGGTGCCGGGTCTACGAGCAGCGCTTCGTCCGCCGGATGCACGTCCGCTCCCTCGAGGGACCGCTTCGCCTGGCCCGCGACGGTGAGACGTTCGACGGCGCCGAGGAGTTCGACATCTGCAAGGCCGACGAGCGGCTGCTGGTGTTCGCACCCGCCCCGTGAGACCCGCCCCGTGAGACCCGCCCCGTGAGACCCGCCCCGTGACACCCGCCCGGTGAGACCGGCACCGTGAGACCCGCCCCGTGAGGCTGCGGGAGTTGGTCCGCCGGCGTCTCGACCCGGCCGGGCGCTACGGCCTGCGCCTGACGCTCTTCACCGTGGCCTTCGTCCTGGTGGCCGTGCCTTTCGGCTGGCTGGTCAGCCAGGTCAACGGTGACGGACGGCTGGTCGACATCGACACCGCCGGGCTCGAGTGGCTGCACGACCGGGTCCGGTCCTCGCCGGGGACGCTGGCCGTGCTCAAACGGGTGACCGACCTGGGCGCGCCCATCTGGCTCTGGATCATCTCGAGCGTGGCGGTGGTGGTGCTGGTGCGGGCCGGGCGCACCCGCCTGGTGGTGTTCGTCATCGTCACCGCGTTGCTGGGCAGCTTCATCGACACCGTGGTCAAGGTCGTGGTCGACCGCCCTCGTCCGGTAGTCCTCGATCCGGTGCACAGCGCCCGCGGCAAGAGCTTCCCGTCGGGTCACGCGATGTCGTCCACCGTGGTCTACGGGGCGCTCCTGCTGGCGTTCCTCCCGGCGGTGGCCCGTCGGTGGCGGACGCCCCTGATCGGGGCCACGGCTGCGGTCGTGGTCTCGGTCGGCTTCACCCGGTTGGCCCTCGGGGTCCACTACCTGAGCGACGTCGTCGGGGGCATCGTGCTCGGGCTCGCCTGGCTGGCGGTCTCGACCGCCGCCTTCAGCATCTGGCGGGTCGACCGGGGTCGCGCCCCGGTCGCACCGATGGAGGGACTGGAGCCGGAAGCGGCCCCCGACCTGCCGGGACCGATCACCGGGGAAGAAATCGCAACATAGTTGAGTACATAAGTCGGGATTCGGTACTCTGTGAACCATGAGCCGCACCATCGACGTGGAGGTGGGGCCCGGCTCCATCAGCCCCGCCGCCCTCGCCGACATCCAGAAGTTCGAGCAGATGCTCGCCCTCTACCTGGCGGGTGATCTCGACGAGGATCGCTTCCGCATCTTCCGGCTGAACAACGGCATCTACGGGCAGCGCCAGGGCGGCCACAACCAGATGGTGCGCATCAAGGTGCCCTACGGGTCGATCCAGCCCGAGCAGCTCGACATGATGGCCCACATCTCGGAGACCTACTCCCGGGGCTGGGGCCACATCACCACCCGGCAGAACATCCAGTTCCACTTCGTCGACCTCGAGCGGGTACCGGCCCTCCTGCGCGACCTGGCCTCCGTCGGGATGACGAGCCGGGAGGCGTGCGGCGACACCGTCCGCAACATCATTGGCTGCCACCTGGCCGGGGCCTGCCCCTTCGAGGTCCTCGACATCAGCCCGTGGGCAGAAGCCACCTTCCAGCACTTCCTGCGCCACGGGTACTCCCAGCGCCTGCCGCGGAAGTTCAAGTTCAACTTCTCGGGCTGCGTCACCGACTGCGGCCAGGCCATGTTCAACGACGTCGGGGTGATCGCCGTCAACCGGCCCACCGCCGAGGGGGGCGTCGAGCCCGGCTTCCGCGTCTTCGTGGCGGGTGGCCTGGGCGCCAACCCCCACCCGGCCCAGGCGCTCGAGGAGTTCACGTCCCGGGAGGACCTGCTGCCCACCCTCGAGGCCTGCCTGCGCACGTTCGACCACTACGGCAACCGCGAGAACAAGCTGCGGGCCCGCATGAAGTGGCTGGTCGACACCATGGGCATGGAGGAGCTGCGCAAGCGGATCCTCAAGGAGCGCAAGCTCCTGCTGGCCGCCACCACGTGGGCCGGGGGCATCCCCGACTACGTCAAGGAGCACGGTGACGAGCCCGCCGGCGGGTCCACCACCATGCCGATCACGCCCATCGGCCAGGACGTCGGCACCAACGTGGTGCTGCGGTCCACCGACCGCTTCGGGCGCTGGGACGAAGCCAACGTGGTGCGGGGAACGGCCAAGGGCACCGTGTCGGCCCTGGCCTACGCCCGCCTGGGCGACATCACCACCGACCAGTTCCGGGCCGTGGCCGACATCCAGCGCCAGCTCGGGTGCGAGGTACGGGTCACCAACCGCCAGAACTTCGTGTTCCGGGGCCTCACCGAGGACCAGCTCCCCGGGCTCTACAGCAGGCTCGACGCCATCGGGATGGCGCTGCCCGGCGCCGAGCTGGCCCGTGACGTGGTCAGCTGCCCGGGCGCCGACACCTGCAACCTGGCCGTCACCCAGTCCCGGGGCCTGGCCGACGAGATCGGCCGGCAGCTGGAGGAGGCGGGCCTGGCCGACGTCGGTGGCGTCCGCATCAACATCTCCGGCTGCACCAACTCGTGCGGCCAGCACCACATCGCCGACATCGGCTTCGTCGGCGTCGAGCGGCGGGCCTTCGGGCAGTCGGCCCCCGGCTACCAGATCATGCTCGGGGGACGGGTCGGCTCGGCCGAGATCGAGTTCGGGCGCAAGGCCATGCGGGTGCCGGCCAAGCGGGCGGGCGAGGCGTCGGTGCGGCTCATCGGACGGTTCGCCGCCGAGCGGTCGGCGGGGGAGACGTTCGGCGACTGGCTCGACCGGTCGGGCGGGGTGGAGGCCATGGCCATCTACCTGGCCGATCTCGACCACTTCCCCCACCCCGACGAGGCGCCCGAGTTCTACGTCGACTACGACGAGACCGGTCCCTACGTCGCCGAGGTGGGCGCCGGCGAGTGCGCCGGATCATGACCGCCACCACTCCTGACCTGGCCGACCTGGCGCTGCTGTCCCGCCGGTTCGAGGACGCGCCCGCCACCGAGGTCGTTGCCTGGGCGGTCGAGACCTTCGGTGACGGACTGGTCCTGGCCTCGTCGTTCCAGGACTGCGTGATGCTCGACCTCGCCCTGGGGGTGGCTCCCGACCTCGAGGTCGTCTTCCTCGACACCGGCTTCCACTTCGCGGAGACGATGTGGTTCGCCGACCGCCTCAGGCAGCGCTACCGGATGAACCTGACGGTGATGCACCCGGCGGTCGAGGTGGGCGACCTGTGGCAGCTCGACGTCGATTCCTGCTGCGGCGCCCGCAAGGTGGAACCCCTGGCCCGGGCCCTCGAGGGCCGGTCGGCGTGGATGACGGCCGTCCGCCGGGTGGAGGCCCCCACCCGGGCCGCCACGCCCATCGTGAGCTTCGACATCGGCCGCGGCCTGGTGAAGGTCAACCCCATCGCCACCTGGACCGACGAGCAGGTCGACGCCTACATCGCCGACCACGACCTGCCCGTCCACCCGCTGATCGACCGGGGCTACCCGTCGATCGGCTGCTGGCCGTGCACCCGCCCGGTCGCCCCCGGCGAGGACCCCCGGGCCGGCCGCTGGTCGGGCCAGACCAAGACGGAGTGCGGACTGCACGCGTGAGTGGTCCCGGCGGCGGGACCGGCGGCCCCGGGACCGGCGGCTGCGGCGGCGGGACCGGCACCGTTCGCCGCACCGTGGTCGGCTACGAAAGCGAGTCCTCGGGGTCGGCCAGCACGACCGCGTAGGAACCGCTGCCCAGCATGGCGCCCGCGGAGACCTCCCGGTCGCCCACCCGCAGGGACTCCAGGGCGCCGGTCCCGGTGTCGAACGTGACGTCGTCGACCGTCCCGATCTCGTGGCCGGACTCGGTGAGGGCCCGCTTGCCGAGAAGCTCGAGCTTTCCGTCGGCGGCGAGCCGCTCGCGGTCGTCGGCCGGCGGGCGCAGGTCGGCCTCGTCGCCGACCATGACCGCGTCCGGCCCGAACCCGCTGATCGCCGCCCAGTCGACCAGCCGGGCCTTCTTGCCGCGGCCCGTCACCACGGCCGCGATCTGGCGCCGTTCGCCGTCGACGAGCAGGTGGGCCACCGTGCCCAGCTCCTGGGCGCTGGCCCGGCTGATCAGCTTGCGGCCGGAAGCCTGGCGGAACGAGTCGCTCATCGGAGTCCGAGCCGGGCGCGGAAGTCGTCGACGGCTGCGCCGAGACCCACGAGGTCGTCGCGCACGAACTCCTCGGTGATGTCGGGGACCACCAGCGCCGATCCGGAGACCGCGAGCTGGGCGGGTAGCGGGATGTAGCCCCGCCCGCCGTCGGGCTTCTCGATCTCGTAGCCGACGACCTCGCCCGCAGTGCCCACGAGAAGGGCCAGGTCGCGCACCGTGCCCAGGCTCACACCGCCTTCGGTGAGCACGTCGTCGCCCACCACGTTGCGATCGGCGCCCGGGTGGGCGACGTCGTCGGGGGCGTCCTCGGGCAGCACGAGGCTCGACTCGTCGGCGACCATGACGGCGTCAGGGCCGATGGCGTGGATCGCCTGGGCTGGCAGCACCTCCCGGCGTCGCCCGGACAGAAACCCCCGCTTGTTGAGGGTGAGGCCCACGAGACGGCCTGCCGCGGGGCTGTAGATCACGTCCCGGACCTCGGCCACGTCGTCCCCGCCCCGCACCGTCACCACGGGCAGGCCGTTGATCTGGGAGGCGTGCATGAGCAGCCTCATCGCTTGTCACGGGTGGCGAACACGCCGCCGGCACGGCCGCGACGCCGGACGACGACGAAGGCGATCACCGCGACCAGCAGTGCGATGAGAACCAGGACCAGCCAGCTGACCGCATCCATTCCTGACCACCCTTACCCGGCTCGTGGGACGAGTCGTTTCGAGACGAACGGAATCACAGTACGGCGCCGCCGGCGAAGGTCCGACGAGGCTGTGGCGCCTCGCCGCCGACGCGCCGATGGCCCCGACCTCGCAGTGCAGGCGAGGTTGGAGCCATCGTGTCCATGGGGGCGCCCATCGCCCTCCTCGGTCAGGGGTTGCAGGCGACGAGGATGTCCCGGGTCAGGAGATCCGCGAGCACGGGGGGATCGCAGACGTCGGTGTTGGCCGCTCCGTTCAGGTTGTCGATGCTCCCGTCGAGGGGCGGGCCGGACAGGTAGTCGTTGCCCGCGTCGCCGTTGATGATGTCGGTGCCGAGGCCGCCGCGCAGGTAGTCGTTGCCGACGCCGCCGCTCAGGGTGTCGTTGTCGCCGTCGCCGTGGATGCTGTCGTCGCCCTCGCTGCCGGTGACGGTGTCGTTGCCCGACCCACCGGCGAGAGAGTCGTTCCCCGCACTCCCGGTCAGGGTGTCGTGGCCGTTCCCTCCCACCAGGACATCGTTCCCGATGCCGCCGGTCATGGTGTCGTTTCCGTCCTGCCCGTAGATCTTGTCCACGAAGACCGAGCCGGTGATGGTGTCGTTGCCACCGTTGCCGTAGACGATCTTGCCCGGGTTCGCCCCGCCGCAGTCGATGGTGTCGTTGCCGGAGGTCCCGGTGACGGTCGTGGCGGTCTGGGTCACCCCGAGGCCGGCGACGCAATTGACGGCGGCATGGGCAGGAGCCGCTCCGCCCAGGATGCTCGCGGCCAGGATCATGGTGCCGGCGAGCGCTGCGCCGCGGACTCGGTGGTGGTGGATGTGGTTCATGAGGTGCTCCTCTGTCGGCGCGCCTGGGAGGCGCTAGGGGTGGCGATCGGGCACTACCATCGAACCACACACCGGCACTTAAACACTAGTAAAAGGGCTCTAGAATCTAACAATTCGAACACAACTTCTGGAAAACGCCGTTCTCCCGGATTCCGAACTGCGGGGCGGGGAAGTCCGGTTTCGATCACTCCCAGGGCCCTGATCGGGGACCGGGCGGGCGATTTCAGGGCCCTCCGGGTGATCCGAACGGGGAGACTCACATGAAGTTGCGGGTGTGCAGGGCCGACAGGGCGGCCGCCTCGGCGGGCGGGAAGCCGAGCCGGACCAGGCGGCGCTGGCGGCCCTCGTCCATCTCCGCCTGGAGGCGCTGCACCCGACGGTGGCCCTCGGCCAGGGCGGCGGGCTGCCAGGAGCCGGCGGCCAGGACCACCAGCGCATCGAAGACCTCCTCGTTCAGGCCGGCGGTGTCGGCCAGGGCGTCGTGGCGGCGCTCCACCGCCGCCCGCAGGCGGTCGCGCAGCGACGGGTCGGCCGCCGCCCGGTGCTCGAGGTGGGCCAGCCCGAAAGCCACGTGGCGGGCCTCGTCCTGGAGGGCCAGGCGGGACACCTGGCGGGTGACGGCGTCGGGGGCGTGGCGCTCGAGGAAGGCCAGGAGGTTGAGGAAGCTGCCCTCCCCCAGCACCGAGAGGAGGAACGAGGACAGGGAGAAGTCGGGCTCCGCCAGCAGGGTGGCCAGCGACGCCCGCCCGCCGGCGCCCGACACCCCCATCCGGCCGTCGCCCATGAGTGCCCGGCGGGTGAAGACCTCGACGTGGCGGGCCTCGTCGGCGACCTGCACCGCGAGGAGCTGGACGACCTCCCGGAAGTGGGGGTGGATGCGGCCGAGGAAGCGGGCCGGCACCACCAGCGCGGCCTGCTCGTTCTCGACCAGATAGGTCATCACCTGCACCACGGCCCGCTCCACGTCGGCCGGGTGGTCGCGGGGGGCGTCCCAGTCGACGGCGGTGGCCGGGTCCCATTGGCCGGCTGCGGCCCGGGCGTAGAGCCGGGGGGCGGCGTCAGCCCACACCACCCCCCGGTCGTCGAGCTCGAAGTCCACCGCCGGCCCGCCCGCCTCCACCAGGGCGCCGCGAGCGGCCAGTCCCCAACGGGGTGAGGGACGGTCGACGACGGCCCCGGTGCGGGTTGGGTCGGGCGCCCCCGCCCGCTCCGCCCCCGCCCACCGGAGGTCGACGGTGTCACCCCGTACGACGACGCCCACCAACGCATCTGCGGCGCCCCCGCCGTGGGGTGAAACGTCGTCGGATGAACCGCCGTCGGGCCAAATGCCGACGGGCCAACCGGCGTCGGGCCACTCGACCCGGTGACCGTGCGACCGGCACCACGCCCGCAGGTGCACGGCCAGGCCGGGCGCCCGCCCCATCACCGCCAGTCGCCCGCCGGCGGGCAGCCCCGCCAGCGCCCGCTTCAGGAGGAGGTGGGCCCCCTCCTCGAAGCCCAGTCCCTCAAGGTCGATACTGGGCGGCGGTGACATGGCCGGCGGCGTCGTAGAACCCGGTCTCGTCGACGGCCGCCTCCAGGGCGGCGTAGCCGGATGTGCGGCCCGGTCTCCACTCGGTGAGCCCCTCGAGGTCGAGGAGCGGCCGCACGACGGGGTCGCCGTACGACATCGACAGCAGCAGCTGGCGGAAGCGTTCGACCGCGGCACCCTCGCGTCCGTCGACCACCGTCATGTTGCAGTGGTCGTACGGAGCGGTCTGGGCCAGCACCCGGGTCGACCCTGGCGCCAGCGTCCCCTCACGGACGAAGAGCAGGTGGTTGGCATCGATCATGCAGGCGGCATCGACCTCGCCCGCGGCCAGCGCCCGGGCCGCGTCCCGTTCGCCGCCGATGTGGTCGCCGTGGAGGCCGACCCCCACGTCGAAGCGCCGAACGGTCACGTCGCCCGCCACCGCCGACCGGATGTGGGACAGGGGGATGAGGGTGGACTGGGGCGAGTCGACGGCGCCGACCCCAACTGTCCGCCCGGCGAGGTCGGCGAGGGTCTCGATGCCCGAGTGGGCCGCCACGACAACCACCGACGTGAGGTCCTGATCGGTGTCCCGCATGACGAGGCCACGGGCCCCGGGTTCGCACCGCGCCGTCCGCACCCACGCCAGGGGTGAGTTCCAGGCGGCGTGGATTCGACCCGCCACCAGGTCGTCCACCTGGCGCTCGTAGTTGGAATAGAGCAGGTAGTCGAACTCGAGATCCTGGTCGCGGAACCAGGCCCGGAAGCCGTTCCAGATGGTGACCACCCTGGGGTCGTAGGCCACGGCCCCCATGAGCAACGCCGTCATGCGGGGGGGTCCAGAAGGGGGAGGCCGCAGATCATCCGCCCGACGAAGTCGAGGAGTGCGTCGGTGGTGGGGGCCATCACGCGGGCCGCCCGGGCGTCGCGGAACCGGCGTTCCACGCCCAGCTCGCGGCGGAAGGCGGCGCCTCCGCACACCTTCATGGCCAGGTCGGTGACCGCGATGGCGGCCTCGGCCGCCACCGCCTTGACCTCCAGGACGCGCAACATGGCCTCGGGCCGACCGGTGCGCAGGGCGGCGATGGTGTCGTTGAGGAAGGCGCGGGTGCGGTCGGTCTCGATCCGCATGCGGGCCAGGTCGACACGGGGCAGCACCTGCTGGGCGAGCGACTGGTCGAGGTGGTGGAGGCGGGTCTTGGTGAGGTGGGCGGTTGCCTCGGACGTGACCGCCTCCGCCAGGCCGAGCGAGAAGGCGGCGTTGAGGACGAGGAACCAGGGCAGGGCCACCGTGAGGGCGACGTCGAGCCCGCCACCGTCGGCACCCAGCATGGCGTCCCGGCCCACCATGAGGCCTTCGGCGTCGACCGGGCGGGATTCGTTGCCTCGCAGGCCGAGTCCGTCGAACCGGCCGGCCACCTTCAGCCCGGGGGCGTCGGACCGCACCAGCCACATGGTCATCGGACCTTCGGCCGCCAGTGGCCGGCTCGACCACACGTAGACGTCGGCCTCGCCGGCCGCGGTGACCCAGCTCTTGCGGGCGTCCAGCCGGACGAACCCGTCATCCGCGATCGCCGTGCTCACCGGCGCCCAGAAATGGCTCCGCGACCCGACCTCGGAGAAGGCGAGCGTGGCCAGGCAGCGACCGGCGGCGATCTCCTCCCGCACGTCCCGCGGGCCGTGGACCTCGATGATGGCGGTGGCCGCGTAGTGCATGAGGACCACCATCGCCGTGGACCCGCAGGCGCGGGCCAACTCTTCGATCACCGGAGCGGCGCCGGCGAAGCTCTGGCCTCCGCCGCCCACATCGCGGGAGCTCGCCAGCCCCAGCAGTCCGGCCTCCCCGAGGGCGCTCACCGCCGCCCGGGGAAAGGTGCCGGAGCGGTCGATCTCGTCGGCGGCGGGGGCCACCACGTCGGCCACGATGGTGGACAGGGCCTCCAGGTGGGGTTTGGTCATGGAGCGGTCTCCTGTGACTCGGGTTCAGGCGGTTGGTATGGCGTTCACCGCCGGAACCGAGCCCCGCCCCGCTCAGCGCCGGGGAGGCGGTGGGACGGGCGCGGGCCGACTTCTCGACGGCCATGGTCGCCCGACCGGGCGACGTCGACAGCTCGCTCAGCGACGGCGCACAGCGCATCCCCCCTTTCGCCGGGCACCCTACCGCCGGCCGGGTAGGGCCGGCGATCGCCGGTTGGTGGGCCCGGCGGACGGTCGGGGAGAGTGCCCTGATGGACGACGAGGACGGTGCCGGTCGGGGCCACCGTTGGCGGGTCACGTCCGCCGGGTCCAGTCCGCCGGGTCACCCGCCGGCGGGTGACCGTCCGCCGGGTCGATGTCCGCCGGGTCACCGTCCGCCAGGTCGGGTCCGCCGGGTCACTGTCGCCACGTCACCCGTCCGCCGGGTCACCGTTCGCCGGTCACCGTCCGGCGGGTCCGGTCCGCCGGGTCGGGTCCGCCGCCGGGTCACCGTCCGCCGGGTCGGCGTCCGCCGGGTCGACTACTGGGCCGGTCCCGATCGGGGAAGCCAGGCGACGGCGGCGTCGAGGCGGGGAAGCGGCCGACTCCCGTAGAGTTGCCCCCGTGCAGGACGATGCCGGCACCGCCGTGGAGCCGGACGAGACGCTCGGTCCCGGCCAACCGGCTCCGACCACCACGGCCGTGGTGGCGGGTGCCCCGGACGACTTCGGGGGAATCCCCCTCGGGCCCTGGACGGAGGCCGAGTTGGCCCGGCTGCTCCAGGCCGAGCGCGAGGCGCGGGCGGCGGCCGAGCGGTCGGCCCGGCGCCTGGCCGAGCTGCAGGCGATCACCGCCGGTCTGTCCCAGGCCCGGACGCCCGACCAGGTGGCCAAGGTCATCGTCGAGCGGGCGACCGACGGGTCGGGTGCGGCCAGTTGTGCCCTCTGCCTGCTGAACGACGACGGACTCACCATGGAAGTGGTCCGCTCGGTGGGCTACGACGCAGCTGCCATCGAGCGGTTCCGCACCTTCCCGTTGGCGTCCGACCTGCCGGCCGCCGACGCCCTCCGCACCCGTCGCATCGTGTTCATGGGGTCGATCGCCGAGCGGGACCGGCTGTACCCCGAGCTGGCGGGCGTCCCTGCCCGCAACCAGGCGTTCGCCATCGTGCCGGTGTTCGCCGGCGACGACCCGGTGGGTGCCGTGGCCCTCGGCTGGGCCACGGCCCGGACCTTCTCCGACGACGACGCCCGGTTCCTCGATGCCATCGGCCAGCAGGCCGGCCAGGCCCTCGACCGGGCCCGGTTCTACGCCGCCGAGCACGAGTCCGCCCTCCGGCAGGGCTTCCTGGCCGAGGCCAGCCGGGTGCTGAGCTCGTCGCTCGACTACGAGGAGACCCTGGCCCAGGTGGCCCGGCTGGCCGTGCCCGGAATCGCCGATTCGTGCAGCGTCCACCTCCTCGAAGACCACGGGCTGCGGCTGGTGGCGACGGCCCACGTCGACCCCGAGCGCGACGCCGTCCTGCGGGAACGGGTGCAACTGCGCCGGCCGTCGGTCAATCCGGTGAGCACGAGGATCCTGGAGACGGGCGAACCGATCGTCGTCCCGGACGTCCCGGCCGCGGGATGGGAGGAGCTCTCGTGGGGCCCGGAGGAGCTTGCCATCCTGCAGAGCATGGACATCCGGTCGGCGATGGCGGTGCCCCTGTTGGCCCACGACCGCCGGATCGGCGTCCTGGCCCTCACCATGAGCGCCTCCGGCCGTCGCTACCGGCCCTCCGACCTGCCCTTCGTGGAGGACCTGGCCGGTCGGGCGGCGGTGGCCATCGAGAACGCCCGGGCCCAGGAGGCGCGGGCCGAGGTGGTCCGGACCCTCCAGCGCAGCCTGCTGCCCCACACCCTGCCGCTCCTGCCCGGCCTGGAGGTGGCCGGCCGCTACCACCCCGTCGGGGGCCGCAGCGAGGTCGGCGGCGACTTCTACGACGTGTTCCCCCTGGGGCGGGGTCGATGGGGGGCGGCGATCGGCGACGTCTGCGGTAAGGGGGTCATGGCCGCCCAGCTCACCGCTCTGGCCCGCTACACGGTGCGCACCGCAGCCCGCAGCGAGGCTCGGCCCTCGGGCGTCCTCTCCCTGCTCAACCGCAGCCTCCTCGACCACGAGACCGGGGACCGGTTCTGCACGATCGTCCAGGTGTTCGTCGACACCGCCGAGGAGCCGGTGCGCATCACCCTCTCGTGCGCCGGCCACCCCCTCCCGATGCTGGTCGACGCGGCCGGCACCGTCCGGACGCTGGGGCGGCCGGGAACGGCCGTCGGCCTCTTCACCGCGCCCTTGGTGTTCGACGACACCCATCGCCTGATGCCGGGGGAGACCCTGGTCCTGTACACCGACGGCGTCATCGAGGCCCGGGCCCCCGACGGCTCCTTCGCCGACGGGTTGCTGGAGGCGGTGCTGAGCCGGACCCACGGCCAGCCGGCCGACGCCGTCGCCGCCGCGGTCGAGGCGGCCATGCTCGAGTTCCAGGGCGGGCATCCACGCGACGACATGGCGGTGCTGGTGATCCGCGCGCCCGGTCCCCGCTTCCGGGAGCGCCTGGCACCGACCGCCGAGGGTCTCTCGGCCAGCCGCCGCCGCCTCCGGGCGTGGCTGTCCAACGCGGGGGTGGCCGAACCATCGCTCGACGACATCCTGCTGGTCGCCGGCGAGCTGGGCACCAACGCAGCCAAGGCGGCCCGCACCGCCATCGAGGTGCGCTCCTGGACCGGGCCCGGCTGCGTCGTGGTGGAAGTCGCCGACGACGGCCCCGGCTTCGACGGCCTCCCCCTGGGCGAGGCGCTCCCGGATCCGGCGTCGGAACGGGGCCGGGGCCTGTTCCTGGTGCAGTCCCTCACCCGGGACTGCCGGGTGCAGTCCGGCTCCCATGGCACCCTCGTCCGCTGCACCATTCCCGCCTGAGGTGGACGGATTCGAGACCCGCGCCATCCACGCCGGCCAGGAACCTGATCCCACCACGGGAGCGGTCAGCGTCCCGATCTACCAGACCTCCACCTACGCCCACCCGGGCGTGGGCCTCGACCCCGAATACTCCTATGCCCGCACCGCCAACCCCACCCGCCGGGCGCTGGAGCGGTGCCTCGCGTCGCTGGAGGGGGCGGCCCACGGCATGGCCTTCGCCAGCGGGATGGCCGCCACCGACGCCGTCCTGCGCCGGCTCGCCCCCGGCGACCACGTGCTGCTGCCCCACCAGGGCTACGGCGGCACGTGGAAGCTGGTGTCGAGGCTGCTGCGGGTGCGCTTCGACGCCGTCGACCAGTCCGACCTGGCCGCGGTCGACGCCGCGTGGCGCCCGGAGACCCGCCTGGTGTGGACCGAGTCGCCCACCAACCCCACCCTGGCGATCGTCGACATCGAGGCCCTCGCCGGCCTGGCCCACCGGCGGGGCGCCCTGTGCGTGGTCGACAACACGCTGGCCACCCCCTACCTCCAACGACCCCTGGAGCTGGGCGCCGACGCGGTCGTGCACTCGACGACCAAGTACCTGGGGGGCCACTCCGACGTCCTCGGGGGATTTGTGGCCTGCGACGACGACGACCTGGCCGCCGCCATCACCCTCGTCCAGCACGCAGCGGGGGCGGTGCCGGGGCCGATGGACTGCTTCCTCGTGCTGCGGGGGGTGAAGACGCTCGCCGCCCGCATGGACCGGCACTGCCGCAACGCGGCCGCGGTGGTGGACGCCCTGCAGGCCCACCCGGCGGTGAAGGAGGTTCGCTGGCCCGGCCTGCCGTCGCACCCCGGCCACGACGTGGCCGCCCGCCAGATGCGGGGCTTCGGCGGCATGGTCGCGTGCACCCTCGCCGGGGGAGAGGCCGCCGCCCGCACCGTCGCCGGTGCCACCCGCCTGTTCACCCTGGGGGAGTCGCTGGGCGGGGTGGAGTCGCTGCTCGGCTACCCGGCCCTCATGAGCCACGCCGCCCTGGTCGGCACTCCCCAGGCCGTCGACCCGGCCCTGCTGCGGCTCTCGGTGGGAATCGAGGACCCCGCCGACCTGGTGGCCGACCTCATCCAGGCCCTCGACGCGCTGGCCTAGTCGAGCTGGACCAGCCGGGCGGACCCACTGCGGAGTGGGACCTACTCGGCGGCGTAGACGATGTCGGTGTCGAGCTCGTCGGCGCCGTCGTCGGCGACGATGCCAGCGGTGTCGACATCGGGAATCGCGACCCGGTCGGACGGCGGGCGTCCGCCTCCGGGCCCGCGGCCGCCACCGCGACCCTCACGGCCGCCGGCCTTGTCGCTGACGGTGCGCTGGGTGTAGGGGATCAGCGCCACCTCGCGGGCCGTCTTGATGGCCACGGCCACGTCGCGCTGGTGCTGGACGCACGTGCCGGTGGTGCGACGGGCCTTGATCTTGGCCCGGTCGCTGATGAACCGGCGCAGCAGGTTGACGTCCTTGTAGTCGACGAACACGATGTGGTCGCGGCAGAAGATGCAGACCTTGGGCTTGCCCCGCCGGTTGAGGTCGCGGACCGGCGTCCGCTTCTTGCCGCGATCGCGGTCGTTGTTCCGTGCCATTGCTGCTCAGTCTAGGGGACGAACCCGACCGCCGTGGCCGACGGGGCGCCGGGAGCACCCCCGCCGGGCCCCCCTCACGCCATGAAGAACCCGTAGGGGCTGGGACGGACGCCGGCCTCGAACCGCTCCTGGAAGTAGCCGGCCCAGATGGTGGCGAGGAAGTCGGCCCGGTTCTTGGTGCCCGTCTTCTCGAAGATGCCGATGAGCAGGGCCTGGATGGCGAAGGCGTCGATGCGCAGGATCTGGGCGATCGTCCGCGTCGTACGGCCCTGGACGTAGAAGGGGAGCACGTCCATCTCGTCGTCGGTGAACCCGAAGCCCTCGACCACCCGTTGGTCGAGCAACACGATCCGGTCCTCCTCCACCACGATGGAAAGCGTCCCGTCGGCGCCGGCCGACGCGTGGAGGGTGACGGACCCTTCCTCGCCCGCGGGGAGGGTGGAGATGGCCAGCGCGTCGCCGGCGTTGAAGGCGGCCACCACCTCGGCTACCGCCGCGGGGATGGCGGAGGGGTCGTCGACGGCCTCCAGCCGGGCCGCCGCCGCCGGGCTGGTCTCCTCCACGAGCCCGTCGGAGGAGACCCGGATCAGGCCCGGAGGGCGCTCGAGCGTGCCCGGGTCCTCGGCCGCGTCGCGCAGCATGCGCAGCCGCAGCAGGTCGGCGAAGGGTTCGAGGGCGTCGCGCATGGCGCGCAGCTCCTTGTAGACGAACACCTCGGCCGGACGCTTTCGGTAGAGGGTGATCACGCCCCAGTTCAGGCCCTCGGACCGGATCACGGCCCGTAGCTCGTCGACCAGGTCGAGGCCCTGGAGAAGGGCCTCGTAGCGGATGCAGCGGGACAGGTTCCCGCCGCTGGTGACGTAGAGGTTGCCGATGGGCATCTGCTGCATCAGCAGGTTCGGGAAGCTGTTGAGGTCGTCGCCCCGGAACTCCAGCTCGAGGGCGTGGCGCTCCCGGGTCGGGCTCGACTCCATGCCGATCACCGACCGGCTGGTCCACAGCAGCGTGGGCGGGTCGATGGTCGAGAAGGCGGACGAGTCGTAGCCGAGCACGGGTCGCAGCAGCTCGTCGAGCTGCGGCCACACCTGCGAGAGGTCGCCACCCATGCGGGCGACCTGCTGGACGAGGGGCTTGTAGTCCGGCCCGGGCGTAGGGGGTGCCATACCCAGTCAACTTACTGGCACCGGGTGACCACGGCCTGGACGCATCGAGCCGGCTGAGGTCGATACGCGCGGAGGAGCGCTGAAGACCTGTCTCGATTCGTCGGCGGTCGAGAAGCTCGTGCAGAAGGAGCCGGGGTCCGTCGAGCGACGGATGACCGACGCCGCGAATGCGCTCGGCCCCCGAGCGCCGCACCACGGTGACGACCGGGCGATGGTGGTCGGCCGCCGCCGGCGGGCGCGCAGCCGCGGCTACGGTCGGGCCCATGGCCGACGGCTTCCACCCTCCCCTGGAGGAGTACCTGGAGGCGATCTGGGAGCTGGAGGAAGAGGGCGTCCAGGTCATCCAGGCCCGCCTCGCCGAGCACCTCGGGCACTCGGCCCCTTCCGTGTCGGAGATGATCCGCCGGCTGCGCACCGACGGCTACATCTCGATCGACGCCCGGACGCTCAGCCTCACCGACAAGGGCCGCACCCGGGCCGTCAGCGTGGTCCGCAAGCACCGCCTGGCCGAGCGCCTTCTCACCGACGTCATCGGGATCCCGTGGTACAAGACCCACGAGGAGGCGTGCCGGTGGGAGCACGTCATCTCCGACGAGGTCGAGGAGCGGCTGGTGGTGCTGCTGGGCAACCCCGCCACCTGTCCCCACGGCAACCCCATCCCCGGCGCCGGCGGGCCGGCCCGCCAGCTGTCGGCGCTGGCCGACTCCGAGCCCGGCGACCGCATCCGCCTGGAGCGGGTCACCGAGCAGGTGGAGGTCGACATGGCCGCCCTCGTCTACCTCGACGAGAACGGCTTCGTCCCCGGCACGGCCGCCGAGGTGCGGTCGAAGGCGCCCGACGGCACCCTCACCCTCGACCTCGACGAGGGCACCATCGCCCTCGGCCCCGCCCTGGCCGGCCAGCTCTTCGTCGCCCAGGTCTGAGGGTCGCCCAGGTCTGAGGGTCGCCCAGGTCTGAGGGTCGCCCAGGTCTGAGGGTCGCCCAGGTCTGAGGGTCGCCCAGGTCTGAGGGTCCCAGGTCTGAGGGTCGCCCAGGTCTGAGGGTCGCCGCTCGGATCCCCCTCCGGGGTGGTGCCTGCAGGTGGCTCACCGGGTGAGGTCGAGGACGATTCGCTCGCCGGCCCCGAGGCACACCACCACCTCGAGCTCGGCCCCGACCGCCACGACGTAGGCCCGCAGCGTCGCCACCAGCAGATTGTGCTGCCGCTCGATCCGTGAGACCTCCGACTGGGAGACGCCGAGGGTGGCGGCGAGCCGGGTCTGGGTGATGCGCTGGCTGCGCCGGAGGGTGGCGAGCGAGACGGGGTTCGCGGGGCTGGGGGTGGACATCGATCGGCCTTTCGTCACCACGAAGGAACAATATAAGGTATACCGAACGAAAGTAGTTCAGTACACCTGACTCCGAGGGAAGGTGGTGATGGAAAAGGTGATCGAGGCGCCCACCCGGACCCCGTCGCCCCCCGCTCCTCCCCGTCCCGGCCGATGGCGGCGTCGGGCGTCGCTGGTGGCGGTCGTGCTCGGGCCGGTGCTCCTGCTGGTCGCGATCTACGTCTTTCTCTTCGTCGGCAACTCGCCCGCCCGGCTGACGCTTTCCGCGCCCGCTCCGGGCGCGGCGGCTCCGACGAATGCGTCAGAGCTCGCCGGGACCTGGACCGTGGGCACCGGATCAGTGGCGGGGTACCGGGTCCAGGAGAAGCTGGCCAGCGTGCCCGCGCCCAGCGAGGCGGTGGGCCGCACCCCCGACGTGGTCGGCTCCGTCGTGCTCCGCGTCGATGGCGATCACCTCGTGGCCGACGCGATCGCGGTTCAGGTGAACGTGGCCACCCTGGTCAGCGACCAGAAGCCCCGTGACAACCGGATAAGGACGACCGGCCTGGAGTCCGACGAGTTCCCGACCGCCTCGTTCGTGGGCTCGGGCCCCGTCGCCCTCCCGCCGGGCGTGTCCGACGGCGAAACGACGACGGTCGAGGTCAAGGGCCGGCTCACCATTCACGGGGCGGCCCGGGAGGTGACCGTTCCCCTCGAAGTGCGCCTGGGCGCCGACAAGGGCGAGGTGGTGGGGTCGCTGGCGTTCCCCTTCACCGACTTCGGGATGGACCCGCCCGACATCGGCGACTTCGTCACCGTCGACCCTGATGCCACGCTCGAGTTCAAGCTCGTCCTGGAGCGTTCCGCCTGAACCCGCTCGCCGACCTGCTCCGCCCGGTGCGGGGCAGAGTCGCGGTCGCCTGCGCCCTCCATGGGGTGGGCGCGGTGGCGGGCGTGGTGCCGTTCGTGGCCATCGTCGAGTTGGGCCGGGTGCTGCTCCTACCGCCGGTGGACGAGGGCCGGGCGTGGGCGATCGCACTTGTCGGTATCGGTGCGCTGGCGGTGCGGCTCGGATGTCTGCTGGCGGCGTCGGGGATCACCCACCTGGCCGACACCGACCTGCAACTCGCCGTGCAGCGCCGGCTGGTGGTGCATCTCGGGCAGGTACCGCTGGGGTGGTTCACCGCCCGCAACGCGGGAGCGGTGAAGAAGGCGCTGCTCGACGACGTGGCCGCCCTCCACCATCTGGTGGCCCACTCGTTCACCGACATGACCGCAGCCGTGGTGGCGCCGGCGGCGGCGGTCACCTACCTGACCTGGACCGATTGGCGTTTCACCCTCGTGACGGTCGTGCCCCTCGTGGCCGGCGTCGGACTGTACGCGGCCCAGATGCGGGGGTATCCGGACAAGGTCGCCGCCTACGACGAGGCTCTGGCCCGGATCAACGCGGCGTCCGTGGAGTTCGTCCAGGGAATCGCGGTGGTCAAGACCTATGGGGAAACGGGGCGGGCCCACGCCCGGTTCGTCGAGGCCGCCGACGGGTTCGCGGCCACCTTCTGGGCCTGGGTGCGGGGCCTGTTGGGACTGGCCGCGGCGGCGGAGATCGTGACATCGCCCCTGGCGTGCCTCACCTGGGTGCTCGGCATGGGCGCCCTGTTCGTGGGCCAGGGGTGGTTGGCGCCGGTCGACCTGCTCGCCTTCGCCGTGCTCGGCATCGGGCTGCCGGGGCCCGTCATCAGCCTGGGGTACGCGGCCAACCAGCTCCAGGTGTCGCGTCCGGCGGCGGCCCGGGTGCGGGCCCTGCTCGACACGCCCACCCTCTCCCGGCCGGCGGAGAATCGGTCCCCGTCGGGGACGACGGTGCGCTACGAGGGCGTGGGTTTCTCCTACGGCGGCTCGCTGGCGGCGGTGACCGGCGTCGACCTGGTGCTCGAGCCGGGGACCGTGACCGCCCTCGTCGGCGCGTCGGGCTCGGGGAAGTCGACCCTCGCCCGGCTCCTGGCTCGCTTCGCCGACCCGTCGGAGGGGCGGATCACCCTCGGCGGCGTCGACCTGCGGGACATCGCATCGGCCGAACTGTCGGGCCTGGTCGGGTTCGTGTTCCAGGACCCGGTGTTGCTGCGGGCGTCCGTGGCCGACAACCTCCGGCTGGGACGGCCGATCGCGAGCGACGCCGAGGTGGAGGGGGCGGCCCGGGCGGCCGGAGTCCACGAGCGCGTCCTCGACCTGCCCCGGGGCTACGCCAGCGTGATCGGCCTCGACGCCCGGCTCTCGGGCGGGGAGGCCCAGCGGCTTTCGATAGCCCGGGCGCTCGTGGCCGACGCGCCCATCCTCGTCCTCGACGAGGCCACCGCCTACGCCGACCCCGACACCGAGTCGGCCATCCAGGCCGCCCTGTCCCGCCTGGCCGCAGGCCGGACCCTCCTCGTCGTGGCCCACCGACTGCCGACCGTGGTTGGTGCGGACCGGATCGTGGTGCTCCACGGGGGGCGGGTCGTCGAGGCGGGCCGGCACGAGGAGCTGGTCGCGGCCGGCGGCCGGTACGCGGCCATGTGGGACGCCCACCAGCGGGCCGCGGCCCATGCGAACCGGTGACGGAATCGGTGGCCAGGGCAACCAGAATCGTCACCGGTTGCGGGGGCACAGGCGAACTGGTGACACTCCGCCCGGTCCTGGGCGGGCGAATCGTCACCGGTTCGCCGGGCGGGGCGACGTGATCCGCCGCCTGTTGGCCGTGGCCGGGCCCGAGGCGGCCCCGCCCGTGCGGCGGATGGTTGTCGGGATCGTGGCCGGCGCCGCGCTCCAGGGGGTCGGCTTCGTGCTCATGGTGCCGATCCTGCGCCGGTTGCTGGCGGGCGACGCCGGGGGTGCGGCCGGGTGGCTCGTGGCGGAGGTGGCGGTGCTGGTGGCCTATGCCATCGTCCATCAGCGCAGCCAGATGGCGGGCTACGAGACGGCGGTGGTCGTGGCCCGGGGCCTGTTCCGGCGGCTGGGCGACCACATCGCCACGCTGCCCCTGGGCTGGTTCCGGGCCGATCGGGCCGGCACCGTCGGCCGCCTCACCAGCCAGGGGGTGGTCGAGGTGATCGGCGTGCCCGCCCACCTGGTCCGGCCGATCCTCACCGCCTTCGTGTCCCCGCTGACGGTGGCCGTGGCCATGGTGGTCTTCGACTGGCGGCTGGCGGTCGCCACCCTGGCCACCGCACCGCTCGCCGCAGTCGCCTACCGCTGGTCGGGCGACCTCCTCCAACGGTCCCAGCGGGCGGCCGATGCGGCCGCGGCCGAGGCCGGAGGCCGGGTGGTGGAGTTCGCCCAGGCCCAGGCGGTGCTCCGGGCCTTCGGCCGGGACCCGTCCGCCGCCGGGGGCAACCTCGACGTGGCCTTCAGCCGCCAGCGGTCCACCCGGCGGGACCAGCTGTGGACGACCATGCCCGGGTTCGTGGCGTTCGTGGCCGTCCTCCAATGCGGGTTCACGGGCGTGCTGGTCGTGGGCACGGCGCTCGCCCTGGGCGGGTCTATCGGGGCCAGCGAGGTGGTCGTCCTCCTGGTGCTGGCCGCCCGGTACACCGAGCCCATGGTGGCGGCGGCCGACCTGTCGGGCGCCCTCCGCATCGCCCGCAACAGCCTCGACCGGATGGACGACCTGCTGGGCACCCCGGCCCTGCCGGAACCGGCCGTCCCCGGGCGCCCCGGTCCCCCGACGATCGAGTTCGAGGGCGTCGGTTTCGGTTACGACGAAGGGCGGCCCGTGCTCGCGGGGCTGACCTTCAGCGTCCCGGCGGGCACCACGACGGCCCTGGTGGGTGCCTCGGGGGCGGGGAAGACAACCGTCGCCCGCCTGGTCGCCCGCTTCGCCGACGTCGACTGGGGCGTGGTGCGGGTGGCCGGGGTGGACGTACGGGATCTGGCCACCACCGACCTCCTCGCCCAGGTCGCCCTCGTGTTCCAGGACGTCTACCTGTTCGAGGGGAGCATCGCCGACAACGTCCGGGTCGGCCGGCCGGGGGCGTCCGACGGGGAAGTGATGGCTGCGGCCCGCCTGGGGCGGGTGGACGAGATCGTCGAGCGGCTGCCCGCGGGGTGGGACACCCCGGTGGGCGAGGGGGGCGTGGCCTTGTCGGGCGGCGAGCGTCAGCGCATCTCCATCGCCCGGGCCGTGCTCAAGCACGCACCGATCCTCCTGCTGGACGAGGCCACGGCGGCGCTCGACATCCACAACGAGACGGCCATCGGCGAGGCCCTGGCCGCGCTGCATGGCGATCACACCCTGCTCGTCATCGCCCACCGGCTGGAGACGGTGGTGGCCGCCGACCAGATCGTCGTGCTCGAAGGCGGGCGGGCGGCGGAGGTGGGCACCCACGCCGAGCTGCTCGCCGCCGGTGGCCGCTACGCCGCGTTCTGGGACGAGCGCCGCCGCTCGCAGGGCTGGCGCCTGGCCCGGGCGGACTAGGACGATGGAGCTCCTGGTCTCGGCCCTGCCCACCTTCCTGGCGTCGCTGGTGGAGTTCGTGGAGGCCTTCACCATCGTTCTCGCCATCGGGCTGACCCGGGGGTGGCGGGCGCCGCTGATCGGCGTGGTCGCCTCCGTCGTCACGCTCGGAGCCCTCGTCGCGGTCTTCGGCTCGACCCTCGGCAGCCGGGTCGACGAGCACCTGTTCGAGCTGACCATCGGCGTGCTGCTCCTGCTCTTCGGCACCCGGTGGCTGCGCAAGGCGATCCTGCGCAGCGCGGGCATCGTCGCTCTCCACGACGAGGAGGAGATCTACCGGCGCCGGGTGGCGGCGCTGCGGGCCGAGGGCCGCCGGCCCGATCGGTTCGACTGGATCGGGTTCCTGGCCAGCTACAAGGCCATGTTCCTCGAGGGTTTGGAGGTGGTGTTCATCGTCATCACCGTCGGCGCCACCCGCGACGGCGGGGTCGGGGCCGCTTCGTTGGGCGCCGGTGGAGCCTTCGTCGTCGTGGCCGTGCTCGGGGCGGCGGTGCGGGCGCCGCTGACCCGCGTGCCCGAGAACCTGCTCAAGTTCACGGTCGGGGTGATGCTCTGCAGCTTCGGGGTCTACTGGGCGGCGGAGGGGATGTCGGTCGAATGGGCCGGGGGCCCGTGGGCCCTCCTGGCCCTGGCCGCCGCCTTCGGCGCGGTGTCGGCGCTGGCCGTCCGGATGCTGCAGCCCGTCAGAGCGACGGGCTGACCGGGTGGCTCGGGTGATGGGCGCGCTCAGGGCCGCGGTCGGGGCACTGGTCCGCCTGGTGTTCGACGACGGGCTCGTGTTCGCCGGCACCCTGGGGGCGTTGACCGCGGCCTGGGTGCTCTCCCGACCATCGCTGCTGGGTCCCCGCAACGTGGTCGGCTGGCTTCTGTTCGCCCTGGTGGCGGCGACCCTGCTGGCCTCGCTCCGCCGGTCGCGCCGCCCCTGACCCGGGGATCGCCGCCCCGTTCTCCATGAGCGCGGCCCGCAGGCGGCGGAGCCCGACGCGGATACGGGTCTTGGCCGTCCCCAGGGGGATCGACTCCAGCTCGGCGACCTCGGCCGCCGTCCGCCCGTGCCAGGCCGAGAGGAGCACGGCCCGCCGCTGCGTCTCGGGCAGGCACGAGAGGCCGGCCAGCACCCACCGCAACCAGTCTTCGAGGATGGCCTCGTCCGCCGGTCCCCGGCCTGCCTGGCGGAGGTCTGCGCGGCGATCGATGTGCTCCGGAGCCAGGGTGACGATCCGGCCCTTGCGCAGCTCGTCGATGGCGATGTTCCGGGTGATCGTCGTGAGCCAGACGGGCACCGATCCCCGGCTCGAGTCGAACGTGGCGGCGTGCGTCCAGGCCCGCTCGAAGACCCGCTGGCAGATGTCCTCGGCGCCGTCGGGGTCGCGCAGGATGCGGACCGCGATCCCGAACACGTCGCGCTTGAACCGCCCGATGAACAGGGCGGCGGCGATCGGGTCGCCGTCGGCCAGGCCTGCGAGGAGGGCCTCGTCGGTCGTCCGTCGACTGCCGGCGCCCTCGGGCGTGGATTTAGGGTAGTCGAACGAGATCTCTTAGGTCTACCATACAAATTGTATACGGCAACCCGAGCATCCAGTAGTCGGTACTCCGAAGAAAATCTGCCCGGGTGCAATCCATTTTCGCCCGACCTTCGTAGAGGGGCCCTGACAGATTCTGTTAGGCGTGCCTAAGTCGGACAGCCGGCGGGCCGGGGGAGAGGGAGACGATCGTGCGGTCGAGGGGACAGTGGGCGGGCCGTGCCGCGCTGGCCGGGCTCATGGTGGGGGCGGGCCTGACCGGCCTGCTGGCCGCCGCGGCGACACCCGCGGCCGCGGCCACGACGATCACGGCCGGGCTTTCGGAGTGGGCCATCGTGTTCAGCTCGACGACGCTGCCGAGCGGTGACGTCCAGATCAACGTCACCAACAACGGGTCGATCACGCACAATTTGGCGTTGCAGGCGGACCAGAGCAAGACCACCCCCAATCTCGACGGGGGTACGTCGGCAACGCTGAACCTCACCCTGGGTGCCGGCACCCACACCTTCATATGCACGATCCCCGGCCACGACCAGCTGGGGATGATGTCGGCGCTCACCCTGACAGGGGTCGGCGCCACCACGACGACCGCCGCCCCGGCGACGACCACCACCGTCGCCCCGGCGACGACCACCACCGCCGCCCCGGCGACGACCACCACCGTCGCCCCCGTCACCACCACCACCGTCGCCCCCGCCACGACGACGACCGTTCCCGGGGCCACCACCACAACGGTGCCGGGCGCCACGACCACCACCGCCCCCACCTCGACCCCCCAGACGGGGACGTGGCAGTGCATCAGCGGCCTGGGAAGACAGGCGGCGTCGACCAACGGTGGTGCGACCGAGATCCTGGCCATGGACATCACCCTGTCGACGGGCCAGACGGCCCAGGCCGCGGCCGGCCAGATCAGGCTCCGCCAACCCCGGGTCTCGGTCGCCATGCCCGAGGAGTTCCTGGTGCGGGCCTACCGGGCCAACCAGCTCCTGGCCGGGCCCAACACCTTCCAGGCCTTCGTGTGGCTGGCGGTGCAGGCCACCAACACCCAGGAGGGCATCCAGACCATGGCCGTCGAGGTCCCCTACACGGCCACCGTGGTCGACGCCGGGGGCACCAACAACGACGGCAACGAGTCCATCGCCGAGGCCGACCCGGTGACCCACAAGGTGACCTACGTCTTCACCATGCCCACCACCCTGTGGACCCCCCTCGGGACCGGGCTCATCGAGTTCTCGGCCGCCCCCCAGGGGACGATGTCGACCATCGGCATCCAGGGCCAGGGGGAGGGCAACAACGCCTACCAGGTCAACCCCTACGGCAGCGTCTTCATCCGCCAGATGACGAACCAGTACGGCTCCAACCTGGACTGCGTCAACGGCACGGTGGCGGTCAACACCACCCCGCCGGTGACCCCCTACTCCAACTTCGGGCGCCTGGTGTCGGCCGCCCGCTACACGATCACCAACAACACCAACCACGCCTTCCGCACCTTCAACGTCACCGCCGTCAACGCCTCGGCGCTCAGCTACCAGGTGATCACCGTCAACGTCATCGGCCGGCCCCTGAGCTTCGACGCCCTGGCCCACACCGTGTCGATGAACTCGGCCGGACCGGGCGAGGTGGCCACCGGGGCGCTCAAGCAGCTCACCATCAAGGACCCGAGGGGCACCAACGCCGGCTGGACGGTGACCGGCCAGGTCACGCCCACGGCCGGCCCCATCGTCGCCTCCACTGCGGCCAAGACACCCGATTTCATCTCCACCAGCCCTACCGGCCTGGTCAAGACCATCCCGGCCAACAACCTGGCGTGGAGACCGAGCGCCTCGCCGGCGCCGGGCAACCCGCCCGGTAGCGGCGGCGTGGTCACCGCCGGCGCCGGACTCACGGACACGACCCAGCCGTGGATCGACGGCCTCGGCACGGCCCGCACCCTGTGCTCGGCCGCAGCCGGCTTCAGCGGCGGCGTCTTCCACTGCAACGCCGCCCTCTACCTCGGCATCCCGCCGGACGCGACCAGAGGCACCTACACCGGCAACGTCACCCTCACGCTCTCATGACCTCGAAAGGAACCACGATCGCGATGCGACGCAGCATGAGGTGCCGCACCCTGGTGACGGCGGCCACGTCGGCGGCCGGCGTCCTGGGCCTGGTCGGCGGGGTCGGCCCCGCATTCGCCCAGGTCACGACCACCACCACCGTCCCGGCCGCGACCACGACGACGGCCCCCACGTCGATTCCCCAGACGGGGACGTGGAACTGCATCAGCGGCCTGGGGCGCCAGGCGTCGTCGACCAACGGTGGTGCGACCGAGATCCTGGCCATGGACATCACCCTGTCGACGGGCCAGACGGCCCAGGCCGCGGCCGGCCAGATCAGGCTCCGCCAACCCCGGGTCACCGTGGCCATGCCCGAGGAGTTCCTGGTGCGGGCCTACCGGGCCAACCAGCTCCTGGCCGGGCCCAACACCTTCCAGGCCTTCGTGTGGCTGGCGGTCAAGGCCACCAACACCCAGGAGGGGACGCAGACGATGGGGGTGGAGGTCCCCTACACGGCCACCGTGGTCGACGCCGGGGGCACCAACAACGACGGCAACGAGTCCATCGCCGAGGCCGACCCGGTGACCCACAAGGTGACCTACGTCTTCACCATGCCCACCACCCTGTGGACCCCCCTCGGCCCGGGACCGATCGAGTTCTCGGCCGCCCCCCAGGGGACGATGTCGACCATCGGCATCCAGGGCCAGGGGGAGGGCAACAACGCCTACCAGGTCAACCCCTACGGCAGCGTCTTCATCCGCCAGATGACGAACCAGTACGGCTCCAACCTGGACTGCGTCAACGGCACGGTGGCGGTCAACACGGTCCAGCAACCGACGCCGGGTTACTCCAACTTCGGGCGCCTGGCCTCGGCCGGCCGGTACGCGATCAACAACAACACCAACCTTGCCTTCCGCACCTTCAACGTCACCGCCGTCAACGCCTCGGCGATCAGCTACCAGGTGATCACCGTCAACGTCATCGGCCGGCCCTTGAGCTTCGACGCCCTGGCCCACACCGCCTCCATGAACCCGGCCGGACCCGGTGAGACGGCCACCGGAGCGCTCAAGCCGCTCACCATCAAGGACCCGAGGGGCACCAACGCCGGCTGGACGGTGACCGGCCAGGTCACGCCCACCGCCGGACCGCAGGTGGCGGCCACGACCAACAAGTCGCCCGACTTCATCTCCACCAGCCCCACCGGCGACGTCAGGACCATCCCGGCCAACAACCTGGGCTGGAGACCGAGCGCCTCGCTGGCGCCCAACCAGCCGCCGGGCGGCACCGGCCTGGTCACGGCCGGCCCCGGCCTGACCGACACGTCCCAGCCCTGGCTCGACGGCCTGGGAACGGCCCGCACCCTGTGCTCGGCCGCGGCCGGCTTCAGCGGCGGCGTCTTCCACTGCAACGCCGCCCTCTACCTGGGCATCCCCGGCGACGCAGCCAAGGGCACCTACATCGGCAACCTCACCCTCACCCTGTCATGACGTCTACCCGAGCACGGAAAGGGACTGCGAACCCCATGCACCGCACCAAGTGGCAGAGAGCCGGCACCATGGCGACGGCGGTCGGCGTGATCGCGGGGCTGATGGCGCTCGTCCCCTTCAGCCCGGCCGCCGCCGGCACCCGGCAGACGGAGAACGCCTGCCGCTACAACTTCGACGGCCTGTTCCACATCCTCCAGCTCACGCTGGTGGGCACCGACCCGGCATCGCCGACCGCAGCCAACCAGGCGGTGACGCTGTCCGGCCTGCGGGTGCAGTTCACCCTCCCCCAGGCCTACGTCGAGACCGCCCTCGCCACCTACGGCGGCCAGCGCAGCGCGGTGATCCACCCAGGGGACAACACCGTCCCGGTCGGCCTCTACCTGTCCGTACGCGCCAGCAACACCACCGAGGGCAGCCTGGTGGCGGCTCGTCCGGAGTCCGACGGCTATGTGGGCCACATCCAGTACGACAGCAACCTCGACCCCATCAGCGACATCGTGGTCGACGTCCCCATGCCCGACCTCACCTTCCACGCCACCGGGGCGGGCCCGGTCAGCTTCCGCCAGGGCGACCCCGGGCAGCTGGGCACCCTGAACGGCGCCGGTGTCGGCGGGTCGAACGTCACGCCCGCGCTCAGCTTCTACGGGGGCGGCGCGCTCTTCAACGGCGGGCCGGTCCTGCGCGGGGACTGCGGCTCGGGCGAGGCCGGGGTCAACAACGACTACAACTTCTACGCACCGGCCACCGCCCTCCCCTTCTCCACCTCGGTCAGCGGTGTGACCACCACCGTCGCCCCAGTCACCACCACCACCGTCGCCCCCGCCACGACGACGACCGTTCCCGGGGCCACCACCACAACGGTGCCGGGCGCCACGACCACCACCGCCCCCACCTCGACCCCCCAGACGGGGACGTGGCAGTGCATCAGTGGCCTGGGAAGACAGGCGGCGTCGACCAACGGTGGTGCGACCGAGATCCTGGCCATGGACATCACCCTGTCGACGGGCCAGACGGCCCAGGCCGCGGCCGGCCAGATCAGGCTCCGCCAACCCCGGGTCTCGGTCGCCATGCCCGAGGAGTTCCTGGTGCGGGCCTACCGGGCCAACCAGCTCCTGGCCGGCCCCAACACCTTCCAGGCCTTCGTGTGGCTGGCGGTCAAGGCCACCAACACCCAGGAGGGGACGCAGACCATGGCCGTCGAGGTCCCCTACACGGCCACCGTGGTCGACGCCGGGGGCACCAACAACGACGGCAACGAGTCCATCGCCGAGGCCGACCCGGTGACCCACAAGGTGACCTACGTCTTCACCATGCCCACCACCCTGTGGACCCCCCTCGGGACCGGGCTCATCGAGTTCTCGGCCGCCCCCCAGGGGACGATGTCGACCATCGGCATCCAGGGCCAGGGGGAGGGCAACAACGCCTACCAGGTCAACCCCTACGGCAGCGTCTTCATCCGCCAGATGACGAACCAGTACGGCTCCAACCTGGACTGCGTCAACGGCACGGTGGCGGTCAACACCACCCCGCCGGTGACCCCTTACTCCAACTTCGGGCGCCTGGTGTCGGCCGCCCGCTACACGATCACCAACAACACCAACCACGCCTTCCGCACCTTCAACGTCACCGCCGTCAACGCCTCGGCGCTCAGCTACCAGGTGATCACCGTCAACGTCATCGGCCGGCCCTTGAGCTTCGACGCCCTGGCCCACACCGTGTCGATGAACTCGGCCGGACCGGGCGAGGTGGCCACCGGGGCGCTCAAGCAGCTCACCATCAAGGACCCGAGGGGCACCAACGCCGGCTGGACGGTGACCGGCCAGGTCACGCCCACGGCCGGACCGCAGGTGGCGGCCACGACCAACAAGTCGCCCGACTTCATCTCCACCAGCCCCACGGGCGACGTCAAAACCATCCCGGCCAACAACCTGGGCTGGAGACCGAGCGCCTCGCTGGCGCCCAACCAGCCCCCGGGCGGGACTCCCGAGGTGACGGCGGGCCCGGGCCTGACCGACACCACCGCCCCGTGGGTGGACGGACTGGGCACGGCCCGCACCCTGTGCTCGGGGACCCCGACCCACAGCGGCGGCGTCTTCCACTGCAACGCCGCCCTGTACCTGGGCATCCCCGGTGATGCGAGCCGGGGCACCTACGTCGGCAACCTCACGCTCACCTTGTCCTGAAGGGCTCCTCTCCTGAAAACGAACCCGCAACACTCCCTCCCTGGGGCCGGCCCGCGCCGGCCCCAGGGGCGCGCCCGCCCACCGTTTCGAGCGGGGGCCGTAGGCCTGGCCGCGGCCGCCCTCGCCGCCGCCGGGGTTGCCTCCGTCGGGGTTGCCTTCGTCGGGGTTGCCTTCGTCGGGCCCGGGCTCGCGGTTGCCCGAGCCCAGGAAGCCCCCGCCCCCGCCCCCGCCACCGCCCCGGTGGCCGGCGGGGCGGAGAGCTTCACGTGGGCGGTGGAGCCGGCGGGGCCGGAAGGCCCCGGCAACCGGGACGCTTTCGTGTACGACGTCACCCCCGGCGAGCGGCTGGTGGACACCGTCGCCATCTCCAATCTCTCGGTCGAGCCGCTCACCGTGGCCATCTACGCGGCCGACGCCTTCAACACCGCCGACGGCGGCTTCGCCCTCGCCCTCGAGGACGCGACCCAGCTCGGCGTGGGGGACTGGTCCAGCCTGGCGACCAACCTCCACACCATCGACCCTCGCAGCCGGGTCGACATCCCGTTCGAGATCAACGTGCCCGCCGACGCCGAGCCGGGCGACCACGCGGGGGCGATCATCGCCACCGCCGCCGACGAGACGGGCACGCCGCTGCGGTCGGAGGCGGTGCCGGGATCGAGCGTCACCCTCGACCGGCGGGTGGCGGCCCGCGTCTACCTGCGGGTGGACGGTCCGCTGCGACCGGCCCTGCAGGTGACGAAGATCAGCCTGAAGTACGAGGGCCCGGCCACGCCGTTCCAAAAAGGCGCCACCTCCGCCACCTACGAGGTGCTCAACACGGGCAACGTGCGCCTGCCGGTGCACACCGAGCTGACCCTGGGCGGGCCGTTCGACAAGTCGCTGGCGGAGGGCAAGGCTCGGGACTTCACCGAACTGCTGCCCGGAGGCACGGTGACGATCGGCGAGCCACTGGGCGACGTTGCCCCGTGGGGGCGGTTCACCGCCACGGTGACGCTCACTTCCGGTGACCTGCAGGTGCGCCGGTCGGTGTCGAGTCTGGCCCTGCCCTGGCCGACCGTGCTGGCGTTCGCGGCCCTCGTCGGCTACCGGGTGATCCGGCGCCGGCGGCGGGCGGCGGCGGGCGGGTCGGGCGCGGCTGGATCCGCGGGCGGCGGCGGGGGCGGCTCGGGCGGCTCGGCGGGCGGCGGTCGTGGCGGCCCGAGCGGCGGCGGTGTCGTCATCGAGCAGCCGCCCACCGAGGCCGCCACCAGGCGGGGCCCGGTCGACCTGGTGCGCCGGGCGGCTGCCGGTGCCGGCGGGGTGAGGCGGCCAGGCGGGTGAGGCCCCCGGACGACGGGGGCCGGCACTGGCGCCCCCGGAGTCGGTGGGTGCGGGCCGCCTGCGCCGGGGCGGTAGCGACCGCGCTCCTCGGTGGGCTGGCCGGACCGGTGCGGGCCGAAACCTCGGTGAGCGCCACGCTCGGGTCGCCCGCCGACGAGTTCAGCCTGGATCTCGTCCCCGCCGAGGTGCCGGCCGGGGAGGTGGTGTTCTCCGTCACCAACGGCGGCGCCGAGGGACACACCCTGGCGCTGAAAGGCGGGACGCCAACTTCGGAGCTGCCACCCGGCGGTACGGCGACGCTGTCCGTCGGCACCCTGACCGCAGGCGCCCACACCTTCGTGTGCACCATCGCCGGCCACGAGCAGCTGGGCATGTCCGCAGTGCTCACAGTCGGCGCGGGCGCGACGACGACGACCTCCATCGCCGGGACGACCACCACGGCGGCGGCTGCGGCCACGTCGACCTCGTCATCGATCGTGGGCGCGACGACGACCACTTCGTCCGGTGGGTCACCGACGACGGCGGCGACAACGGCGACAACGACCGCGGCGGGCGGGACGGGGACGACCGCGGTGGCGGCACCGGCCTCCCGGCTGTCGGAGACCGGCCTTGGGGACGTGGGGATAGAGCTGGCCGCAGGCACGATCGCGCTCAACGCCGGCTACCTGCTGTGGTCCGCCTCCCGCCCCGCCCGCCGCCGAGGGCGCCCGACCGGCTGACCCCGGCCGCACGGGTGACGGTGAGCCCGATCCGGGGCGACCGGTCAGGGGCGACCGGTCAGGGGCGACCGGTCAGGGGGCGACCGGTCAGGGGGCGACCGGTCAGGTCAGGGGCGACCGGTCAGGGGGGCGTGGCGGGCGAACGGTGGCACCGGTTGGTGGGCGTCAACCGGGGCGGCGGCGGGACAGGACGACGCCGCCGGCCACGAGCACCGCCAGTGCCCCCGCGCCGAGCACGACCACCGGCAGCCCGCCGCCGTCGTCGCTCGACCCCTCCTCGGCGGCACCCGCCGCGGTCACCGTCGTCGGCGTCGACGCGGCCCCCGCCGCCGACGCGAAGGCGGCGGGTGTCGACGGGGTGATGCGGGCCAGGTCGGCCAGGTCGGTCGTCCCCGGCACGCAGTCGAAGTTGAGCTTGGCCGGGCCGATCGTGGCCCCCACGAAGATGCTCCCCCTGGGCTTCGCCACCGCGCCCGCGGGGCCGGCACCGGCCACCTCGGGAAGGGCGCCGGGCAGGGCCTGGGTGAACTCGATCGGGCCTGATCCCGACGGCGTCCAGGATGAGTCGGGCAGGGCCACGGTGACGGCGACCGGCGTGGCGGTCTCGTCGCCCGTCCCCGGCGTGCCGTCGGGATCGGTGACGGTGGTGGTGGCGGTGAGGTCGGCGTCGAGGACCTGGACCGACTCGACGGTGTTCGACCCGGCGACTGCGACATGGACGTTCGCCGCGATCTCGTTGCGGCCGCTCTGCAGGATGCCGAGGTTGTAGCCGAACACGGGCATGAAGTCGGGGAGGCCCGAGCTCACCGAAAGCGCCGAGAGCGTGACCGTGCCGCCGGTCCCGGGCCCGGCGGTACCGGAGATGGTCATGTCGAGGTCGCGGTTGCGGGTCTCGAAGCTGCTGTAGCAGGCGTTGGTGGTCTTGACCTCGGCCGCCCGGGCGGGGCCGGTCCCCCCGACGGCCAGGACGAGGGCCAGGACGAGGGGGAGGACGAGGGGGAGGGCGAGCAGCGTCGCCGTTCGAGGGGCGCGTGAAGGCATAGCGGAGGGTGCTCCTGTTCGGTCAGCGTCGGCGGCGGGCGGGCGAGCTCGCCGACCAGGCGAGGTAGCCGAGGTCGAGAAGGAGGAGGCCGGCGGCCACCTCGAGGACCACGACGAGCGGGTTGGGCCCGGTGCTGGCGAGGGGGACGGGCGAGGCGGTCGCCCCCGACCCGGCCCGGTCGGTGACGGGGCGGGAGGAGATCGTGGTTGCGGTGGTGCCCGAGGTCGCGGTCGTGACCGTCGTGGCGCTGCCGGCGGTGGTCGTCGCCGAGGTGCCCATGACGGTGGCGATGGGGGACGCGGGCCCGGTCTCGATGGCGTTGCCCTCGTCGGTGAAGCGTCCCGGCTGGCAGTCGAGATTGAAACGGAGGGCGGCGGTGAGGCTGGAGCTCACGTAGAGGCTGCCCGTGGGGTTGAACGTGCCGTTGGCGCCCGCCCCCGGGAGGCCGTCGGGCAGTTTGTCCGGCCCCGCCTGGGTGAACACGACGATGTCGTTGCCGGTCGCGGTCCAGGTCGTGTCGGGGAGCGAGACGTTGACCCGGATGGGCGAGCCCACGACCGAGTCCCCGTCGACGGTGGCCGTGGCGGTGGCCGTCACCTCGGCTTCCACCACCTGGGTGCCCTCCGACGTGTTCGACCCGGCGATGGCCAGCCACAGCTTGGTCGGTATCGGGTTGTCACCCGCCTGGAGCAGGCCCAGGTTGTACCCGTACTCGGGGATGTAGGCCGGGAGTTCGGCCGACATGGTCGTCGACGCCAGGGTGATCGTCGCCCCCGGCGCGGCCGAACCGGAGGCGGTGGCCGAGAGCACGAGGTCGTGGTCGCGCCACTTGCCGTCGTAGCTGTAGCGGCAGGCGTTCTTGGTGGTGGACTGGGCCCCGCCGGCGGGACCGGGTCCGACGGCGAGGGACAGGCCCAGGGCGGCCGCGGCCGCGGCGACGAGGGTGCGGCGCCGGGTCACGGCCGCCTCGTCCACGGCCACGGACGCGGGCGGCGTCCCCGGGTGCTCGACCAGGCCAGATACCCGACGTCGGCCAGCACGATGCCGGCCAGTGCCTCGAGTCCGACGGCAATGCCGGTGTTGGGGAGCGTCCGCAGGGACGACGAGTCCGCGGCCGAGGTGGTCGCCGACGTCGTCGCCGTCGCGGGCCGGGTGGTCGTAGGCGCGACCTGGACGACGCCGGAGGAGGTGGGCACGGTCGTGGCGGTTGCGGCCACCGTGGTCGCGGTGACGACCGTGGTGGACGCCGACGGGGCCACGGTGGTGCTCGACTGCGGCGCGACCGTGGTCGTTGCGCCCGGCGTGGTGGTCGTCGCTCCGCCACCGCCGGCGAGGGTGGCGAACGGGTCGGCGTTGCCGGGCGTGTACGTCTTGACGTCCCCCAGCGGCGTCGTGCCCGGCCGGCAGTCGAAGCTCACCCGGAGGTTGCCGGGAAGCAGGGCCGAGAAGAACAGGCTGCCGGTCGGTGCGTAGAGCTTGGTCCCGTCGGGGTTGTTCACCTGGGGCAGCGTGTTGGGCCCCGCCTGGCGGAAGCTGACCGCGTCGGTGACGACGCGGGTCCAGGTGGTGTTCGGGAAGCTGGCGGTGGCGGTGATCGGAGTCGCCGTCTCGTCCCCGGTGCCGGGCGAGCCGTCGGGGTCGGTGATGGTGGTGGTGGCGGTCACCTGGGTGTCGACGACCTGCCTGCCCTCGGTGGTTCCGTCGCCGGCGATGGCGAAGTGGACGATGGCGGGGATCGAGTTCTGCCCGGCGGCCAGGGCGCCCGTGTTGTAGGCGCCGAGGGGGAGGAAGTCGGGGAGGGTGACCGACGCGGTCACGCCGCTGAGGGTGACGTCGGTGCCGGTGCCGGCGGCGTCGCCGGTGAAGACGAGGGTGAGGTCGCGGTAGCGGGCTTCGAAGCTGCTCCAGCAGGCATTGAGGACCGACGCCTGACCGGCCCGGGCCGACGTGCCGCCGAGCAGGACGACGCCGAGCAGTCCCCCGACCACCGAGGCGGCAACGGCCCGGACCGCGCTCGTGCGGCCGGTGCAGCCGATTCGCATCTACCCTCCCGTCGACGCCCCTTGACCTGAGTAAGGCTAACCTAAGAAAAGTCATTAGCCAAGCCAAGCACCGGATGTTCGTCCGAATGAATAAACCCTGGGAGCGGCGCTGAGAGCGCCATCGTCGGCCGGTCGGGCGGCCGTCGTCGGTGCGGCCGCGTTCGGTGTGGCGGCCGCCGGACTCGTCGTCGCCCCCGCGACCGCCCAGGCGCCACCCACGTTGTCCGTGGAGGCGCCGGTGACGACCGTCGGGGCGCCGGTGGTCGTGCGGGGCGAAGGCTGGCCGGCGGCCCGCCTGGCCCAGGTGCAGGTATGCGGCAACGAGGGCCGTCGGGGCTCGCCGGACTGTGACCAGGGGCGGGCGGTCACGGTGCCGGTCGACGCCGACGGCAGCTTCGCCACGATCGTCACGCTGGCGGTGCCGCCCGTCGCCTGCCCATGCGTGGTGCGGGCGATCAGCGCCGGCGGATCACGGGCGGTCGTCGTACCGCTCACACTCGCCACGTCGCCCGCGGCCCGCGTCGTCGATCCCGCCGACCGGCCCGACCGGCGGGTGGAGATCAAGGGGGCCGAGATCGCGGGCGGGGGGCCGTGGACGTCGTGGTTCGGCGCCCCGCCCCGCCGCACCGTGACCTTCACCGTCCACAACGTGGGCAACGTGGCGGTGACCGATCCCGCGTTCACCATGGCCGTGGGCCGCGGGGAGAGTCCGTCGGGCCTGATCGAGGCACCCCGTCTCGGGACGCTGGTGCCGGGCGAGGAGCGGGTCTTCCTCGTCGAGGTGGACTTCGGCGCGGTGGCCTTCGGCACGTACACGGTGACGGGCGACGTCACCGGCCTCGACCAACCTTCCGGGTTCCGGGTCAAGGCCGGAGCCCACCCGTGGCTGGGCGTGGTGTCGCTGGCCGCCGCCGTCCAACTCGTCCTCCTCGGGTGGCGGAACCGGCTCCGGTCCCGGTTGGTGCCCGCCGTCGACGGGACGCCGTCGGCGCCCGGGTCGGTCACGGCCGGGTCGGAGCCGGATTGGGTGCGGGAGCCGGATGACGACGGCCTCGACGACGGGGACGACTTCGACGATGGGGACGCCCTCGACGATGGGGACGACTTCGACGATGGGGACGCCCTCGACGAGGGCGACGAGTGGTGGGCCGCTGATGAGCCGGCATCCGAGACCGGGGCCGCGCCGCAGGCCGAGCCGGAGCCGGAGCGCGGACCCGAGTCCGCGCCGGCAGTCGAGGCCGGGACCGGGATCGCGACCGCGCCGCCGACCGAGCGGGCGTCGGAGTCCGAGCCCGAGTCCGAGGCCGGGACGGAACCCTGGTCCGCACCGGCGGTCGAGTCCGGGTCCGAGTCCGGGACCGCGCCGCCGACCGCGCCGCCGACCGCGCCGCCGACGGACCCCGCGGCCGAGCCTGAGCCCGCGCTCGATCCGGTGTCAGCGTGGCTCGAGTATTTCCAGGACCACTACCGCGGCCGCGACCGGCCCGTCGTGGGTCAGCGAGAGATGCGGGTGGACCTCGTCGTCCCCGGCCATCGCCTGCACGGCCTCCTTCACCCGGCCACGGAGCCGCAGGCCGGGCCGCCCATACCCGTCGGACACGACTTCGATCTCCCGCAGGTCGACGTCGGGCACCGTCGGGGCGAGGCCGCGGCGGGCGCCCGACCAGGCCTTGACGAACGCCTCCTTGGCCGCGAACCGGGCCGCCAGGTGACGGGCCCGCCGGTCGCGGTCGAACCCGTCGACCCGCCGCTCGGCGGCGGTGAAGGTGGTGGCCACGAACGCCGACGCCTCGTCGTCCAGCTGGTGGGCGAAGGCGGGCACGTCGACGAGGTCGATTCCCACGCCGACGACGGTCACCGGGTCGTCCGGTAGGCGCCGTCGGGCCCGAGGCGGGCAGAGGGGTCGACCAGCATCGCCGCCTCCGCCTCCCGCGCCATCGGCCCCGCGGGGCCGAATCGACGGTCGGTGCGGCGTACCGGTGCCGGCCGGCCCAGTCGGGCCGCCAGCCGCCGCTGTGCCCCATGGGCCCGGCGGGTGGCGGCGGTGCGCAGGTAGCCGTCGCGACGGGCGGGTGGCACCGCCGCCAGGAACGTGTCGGGGTGGGCGAGGGCGATCACGGCCGACACGTGGCCGAAGCCGAGGCTGGTCACCAGGCAGGCGGCGATGCGCTCGCCCGGTGCCAGCCGGATGGGCCGGTCGCCGTGGAGCAGGTGGTGGCAGGGCGAGAGCAGCGGGTCGAGGCTCTCCAGGTTCCGGTTGCCGGGGACGATCCCCGTCTCCATCATCTGCAGCGCCCCGTCCACCTGCCAGGCGGCGGCGCCGCCCTTGGAGTGACCGGTCACCGTCTTCTGGGACACGACGAGGAGCGGGTTGCCCGGCGTGCGGCCGAGGGCGTCCTGCACCCGCTGGTGGAGGTCGGCCTCGTTGGGATCGTTCAGCTCGGTGGACGTGTCGTGCTTGGAGACCACGGCGATGTCGTCGGCGGTCAGGCCCAGGCGGGCCAGGGCCCGGGCGAGGGGTGAGTCGGGGCCCCCCCGGACGCAGGCGAGCATGCCCATCCCGGGGGCGGGGATGGAGGCGTTGATCCCGTCCCCGAAGCTGGCCGCGTAGGCCACGACGGCCCGCACCGGCAGGCCGAGGTCGAGGGCGACGTCGCCCCGAACCACGAGGAGGGTGGCGCCTCCCTGGGCCTCGACGAAGCCCCGCCGGCGGACGTCGTTGGCCCGGGACGACTCCCCGGGCGCGATCCCCATGGCGTCGAGCTCGTCGCTGGACGCGGTGGCCTGCATGTCGCCGAAGCCGACGATGCCCTCGGGCGTCAGGTCGTCGAAGCCCCCTGCGACGGCGGCCAGGGCCTTGCCGGCGACGATCTTGTCGACCGCCTCCTCCAGGGAGATGGCGCCGGTGGCGCAGGCCGCCACCGGGTGCACCATGGGGCCGTAGGAGCCGACCAGGCCCTGCACGGTGTGGGCCGCGATCACGTTGCCGAGCGACTCCTGCAGGCGGTCGGACTGGCGCTCGTCGTCGAGCAGCCAGTCCATGAGCAGGCGCCGCAGCGAGCCCATCCCGCCCAGTCCCGCCCCCTGGGTGTTGGCCACGAGGGCCGGGTGCACGTGGGCGAGCAGTTCCTCGGGGTCGAGGCCGGCGTCCCAGAACGCCTCCACGGTGCAGGCCAGGTTCACCAGGGCCATCCGGTCGGCGCCGGTGAGCAGGTCGCCGGGGATGCCGTAGCGGGCGAGGTCGAGGCCGGTCGGGAACTGGCCGGCGACCCTTCTCGTGTGGCGGACGCGACGAGGCACCCGGACGGGCGAACCTGCCCGGCGGGTGACCCGGTACCCGCCGGTGCCGGGGTCACGGCGGGCGTCGGTGTGGGCGGGATCGAGGTCGACGAAGGAGCGGGCCTCGTCCTCCGACGCCACCTCGAAGGTGAGGTCGCGCTCCAGGTGGACGGTGGCCAGCACGGCCAGGCCCTCGGGGTCGATGACGCCGTCGGCTTCGAGGGGGCGGAGGCCGACGCGGGCCATGACCTCGGCCCGGTAGCGGCGGGCGAGATCCTCCTCGGCCACGTCGTCGCCCGACGCCCGGTCGACCCACCGGCCGCGGTAGCCGTCCCGCTGGTAGGTGACGAGCCCGCACAGCCAGGCCAGCTCGGCCACGCCGTCGGGCGAGAGGTCGGCGCCGACTTCGAGCTCGAACCGCGTCCGGGCCGTGCCGCACGGTCCGAGCTCGCCGGTGCCGACGATCACGACCATCTCGGACGGGTCGAGGTGCGGGACGGCGGTGCCGGGCGGAGGGGCGGTGGCAGGTGGGGGTGCGGTGTCGGTCGGCGTCGAGGGGAGGGCGGCGACGGTTGTCGCCGTGTCGGGCGGGGCGCCGGCGACGTGGGCGTGGGCGTGGGCGTGGGCGTGGGCGGCGAGGGCGGTGCGCAGGCCGTGAGCCCGGCGGGCGGCCGCCGCTCGCCCGGCCAGCTCGGTGGCCAGGGGGAGCACCGCCGCCCGCAGGTCGTCGACGCGGTCGAGCCCGCCCATGAGGTCGACCTCGGGGGTGCCGGCGACGGCGGCCGCCGCCAGCAGCCGCCCCATCTCGGCGGAGGAGAAGGTGCGCACGCCCAGGCGCTCCTCGACCAGGGCGGCGACGGCGTCGTTCCAGCCCATGAGGCCGGTACCCCGGACCCAGCCGATGCGGGCCGCCACCAGGCGGACCGACCGGCCCCAGCTGTCGTGCTCGCTCCGCTGCCGGCGGAGGAGCACCTCGAGGGCGGCCTTGGTCTCGCCGTAGACGCCGTCGCCGCCGAAGGCGCCGTGGTTGGGGGAGAGGGGCAGGACGACGTTGACCGCCCCGCCGCCCCCCGCGCCGGCGGCGAGACCGGCCACTCCGGCCACCAGCCGCTGGAGGCCGAGGAGCTGGATCCGGACCGCGACCTCCGCCGCCGCTCCCGCCTGGTTGAGGTCGCCGACGGTGGGGACCGCGGCGAAGGGGACGACGATCGTCGGGACGAGAGTGTCCAGGCGGAGGTCGGGACGACCCCGCTGCGGCACCTCCGGCCGTTCGAGCCAGGCCACCAGGGCGTCGACGTCGGCGAAGGCGGCCAGGTTGGCGGGCACGACGTGGAGCTCGGCGCCCGGTCCGGCCGCCCGCCGGTAGAGGTCGCGGTACCAGCGGCGCCGGCCGGGCGTGTCGGTGGACGTGGCCACCACGACGGTGGCCCCGCCCCGGAGGAGGTGGCGGACGACCTCCGCCGCGATCGATCCCGGGCTGGCCCCGGTCACCAGCGCCACGTGGTGCCGCAGATCGCCCAGATCGTCGCCGACTGTGCAGTTGCGTCGGATATAGCCACGCTTCTGCACACTCGAGTCGGTGGAGGCGGGGTTGGGGGCTCCGGCGGCGGCCGGGGCGGGGGCCAGGGAGCGGCCCGCACGGGAATGGTCGGCGATCTCGCGGGGGACGATCTCGCCGGTCGCGGTGACCTCGACAATGGGGCGGGTCGACACCACGGGCAGGGGTGTGTGGCGGGCGGGGGCGACGGCGGCGACGGCGGCGGCCATGTCGGGCCGGCCCCGGGCCGACGCCCGACCGGACAGCCAGCGGGCGATGCCGGCCAGAACCGGGTCGTCGCCGAACGGGGCCAGGCGGTCGATCTCGGCGGTGGTGGCGGCGCCGTCGAGACGGCCGGCCAGGGCATCGTGGTAGCAGGTGACCAGGTCCCATCGGGCGGCGGCCCCGGCGGAGGCGAAGCGCACGTGACGGCGATGGTCGAACCGGGGCCGGACCTCCTCCGACCGCCCCGCGCCCAGTTCCGCGTCGAGCGCCGCCAGCCGCTCGTGGTCGGCGTCGAACCGGCCGAGGGGCTCCCCCTCGACCGGGAACGGCCGGTCGAGGGCGGCGGCCAGCTGGCGGGCCGAAGCCACCAGCGCGCCCTCCAGTCGCTGGGCCAGGTCGGTGACGGCGGCCGCGTCGACCGGCGCCACGTCGGCGTCGTGGTCGGGACCGGCGAGGTCGAGGCCGAGGTCGGCCGCCACCGTGGCCACCGCCCGATCGACGAGCGCCCGTCCCTCGCTCGCGGTGGCGGGGGGTTCGCCGGCCAGGCGCCCGAGGCCGCCCCCCGGGCGGACGGGCCGGGGCGGGTGTCGAGCACGAGCCCGGCCAGGACCTGCTCGGCCAGGCCCGGACCGAGGCCCCAGCGCCGGCCGAGGTGGGCCAGGGCGTCGGTCCGTGACACCCCGGATCCGCCGAGGGCGCGGGTGATCCCGGCGGCCATGGTGTCGCGGAGGTACGGACCGGGGAACCGGTAGCGGGTCACCCGGGACCGCAGTTCTCCCGCCAGGCGGTCGACCGGCGAGTCCTGGAACCCCTCCGACCCCGACAGGCCGAGCTCCCGGCCGAGGTCGACCAGGACCTGGTTGCGCCGGGAGGACGCCCCGCCGAACAGCTCGTCCATCGTCTCGTCCCCCCGGAGCTGGTCGGGGCGGATGCGGGCCTGCACCGCCAGCACCATGCGAAAGGCGCGGCCGGCGTCGAGCTCGCTGTCCTCGACCGGCCGGCGGCTCGAAGGCCCGAGATATCCGTTGCCGGGTGTGACCAGTGCGACCGACGGCCCTGGTGCCTCCGGTCCCGGGCGGTCGACGGCCGCGTCGGCCGCCCGTTGCAGCTCGACGTGGACGATCTCCGGCCCATGGGCGTGGCCGGCGAAGGTGAGGCGGGCCAGGTTGGTGAGCACGGGGTGCTCGGCCGGCCCGACCTCGACCAGCCGGGCCCGGCCGGCGACGGCGGCCTGCGTCTCCACCCACCGCACCGGGTTGGCCAGCTGGTGGGCCAGCAGCTCGATAAGCAGACGGCGGGGGTCGGGCCCCGCGCCGTTCGACCTGCCGGTGCCCGCCGACAGCCCGGCCACCCCCGTCCGCCGGGCCACCTCGCCCACGAAGCCGGGATCGAGGGAGAAGGGCCGCCCGACGAGGTTGGGCACCCACCGTCCGACCAGCAGCCGGGCGTCGACATCGGGGACGAGCGCCTCCAGGTCGGCCCGGAAAGCGGCCACTGCCGGGGCCATGGTCGACGAGTGAAAGGGGATGTCGATGCCGGGGACCACGGACACCGCGATCCGCCGGCCGAGGGCGGCGATGGCGGTCTCGGTGCCGGCCACCGCGTACTGGCGACCGTCGACGTTGTGGTTCACCACCTCCAGCAGCTCGCCGGTGGACCGGGACGTCGCCGCCACCAGGGCCCGCATCTCGTCGAGGTCGATCCCGGCCGACCGGGGGTCCACGACCGCCAACCGGTACGGCGACGCCCCCTGCCCGTCCCGGACGACACACGCCTGCTGGGCCAGGCCCCGCCGCCAGACGAGCTCGAGCGCCGCCTCGAGGGGGAGGACGCCCAGGGCCACCAGGGCGCCGAACTCGCCCGCGCTGTGGCCGCAGGCCACGAAGCGGGCGTGGACGCCGAGGTCGCCGTCCTCCTCCAGCTCGGCCACCTGCGCCGCGGCCAGGGCGACGAGGGCGACCTGGGTCACCTCGGTCCGGAAGAGCACGCCCGCCGGATGCCGCATGATCTCTCCGCCGGCCCGCCGGAGGGCGGCGGGGTTTTCGTCGACGACCTCCAGGAGGGAGAAGCCGAGCCGGGCCCGGGTGAGGGCGTCGGCCCGGGCCCACGCCGTGCGCCCGGCCGCCGACCGGGCCCGGCCGGCGCGGCCCATCCCCACCGCCTGCACGCCTTGTCCCGGGAACAGCAGCGCGGTGGGCGGTGGAGCCACCAGGGCGTCGGCCGTGGCCACGACCACCCCACCGGCGGTGACGACCACCTCGACCCGGTCCGCCCCCTGCTCCACCGCCACCCGGGCCGCCTCCAGCTCGACGGCCGCGCCCAACGGCAGCGGGGCGACGAAGCGCACACTCCAATCGAGCAGTCGGGACGGGTCGCCGGCGCACATCTCGTCCACGACGAAGGCGCCGGCCCGGGCCGCGGTCCACAGGCCGTGCACGACGGGCGCGTGGAGCCCGGACAGGCGGGCGGCGAGGACGGACCGGTGCAGCGGGTTGTGGTCGCCTCCCACCAGTGCGAACGGCCGCATCGAGACGGGCGCGAGGTCCGAAGCGGTGGCCAGCGGGCGCCGCCGCCGGGGTCGGCGCCCGTCGGGCTCGTGGTCGAGGACGGCCACCAAGGCCTCGACCCGGGCATCGCCGACCTGGTCCGCCGCCCCCGCCCCCGCCCCCGAACTGGTGACGTTCTCGGGCGCCAGGGCGCCCCGAAGTGTCACCGGTTCGGTGTGCTGGGCTCCCGCCCCCGAACTGGTGACGTTTTCGGGCGCCAGGGCGCCCCAAAGTGTCACCGGTTCGGTGTGCTGGGCGCCCGCCGGCGTCACCGGTTGAACCCGCGGGCCGGGCCGGTGGGCGTCGACGATGTCGGCCACGACCGCGCCGTCCCGCAGGACGACCCCGCCGTCGAAGGCGAGGCGGTCGCCCGGGGACACGACCACGTCGGGGCGGAGTCGGATCCACTCCTGCTCCGCCACCAGATCGGCTTCGGGCTGGTCGGCCACGACGACCTCCCGGCGTCCCGTGAACCGCTCACCCCGGCTCTCGCCGGCGGTCCGCACCAGCACGCCCGTTCGCACGGTCGCCAACGGTCCTCGAGCCGAGCGGACGTCGGCCCGGCACTCGATGCGGCGCCCGCCTTCGCCGTCGACCACCCGTTCCAGGCGGGTCGACACCAGGCCCCGCTCGCCGGGCCGAGGGGGCCAGGCCACGCCGGCGGTGACCCGGTGCCCGTGGTGGACGAGGCTCTCGAACGCCGCCGCCTGCCCGTCCGCCACCAGGAGGGCGGCCAGGCCGGGCCAGGCCAGCGAGAACGCGAGGTCGAGGGGCACGCCGAGGTGCGCCGCCCCGATGGCGGCCCGGTAGGCGTCCACCCGGTCTGCGTCGCACACCCAGGCCGTCTCCATGCCGGCGGAGGGGTCCACCGTCGCCAGCCCCACGTCGCCCAGCAGGACACTGCGGTGGAAGGCGGCCCGGCGGGACGGCCCGTCGACGATCGCGCCGTCCACCACCCGCAGTTCGAGCCCGTCGACCGGCCGGCGCAGGCCCGGGATCGAGATCGCCAACAGCACGCCGCCGTCCCCACCGCCGTCTCCACCGCCAACGGCGTCGGCCTCCACGACCAGCGACTCGCCGGAGCCGGGGGGGACCACCTCCAGCCGGACGAGGCGTCGGCCGGCATCGACCACCACCGCCACGTCGTCGCCCGGACCCACCAACCGCCACAGGGGGTTGGGCACGGACCGTCCGCCGTCGACCACCGACGCCTGGGCGCACAGCCGGGCGACGGGGCCGCGCCGCCCCCGGACGACCCCCGCCAGGGGGGCCGGCACCAGGCCGGGGTCGGCCAACCGGTCCCGCCGGACGACGGCGGCCGGGGACGTGGCGACCAGCCGGCGGATCGTCTCCGCCTCGAACCGGGCCAGGAGCTCGGCGACGGGCTCGTTGGCCCGGGTGATCCCCGCCACCGACTCCGGGCCGGGGATGACGATGACCGAGTCCACCGGGTAGCGGTCGTCCTGCGCCTGCCACAGGGCGTCGGCCATGAACCAGCGGCGCACCTCGCCGTCGATGACGGGGACGAACGGCACCGGCTTGCCCGGGCGGTCGCACACCTCCAGGAAATGCTGGGCGTCTGCCGGGTGGAGCAGGGTCGTCGCCGCCCCCGGGTAGCCGGCCGCGAACCGGGCCCGGGCGGCGGCGGGGTCGTCGAGGTCGGACGCCACCCCGACCGGTATCTCCGTGACCGGTCCGTCCTCCACCGGCGCCAAACGGGACGCGTAGCGGCGGAACAGGTCGACCGCCTTGGCCCGCCAGCCGGGATCGCCCCAGGCCCCGTCGTCGTATCGGCCGCCCCGGCCGGTGGCGCACAGCTCGACCCACCGGGCCAGCACGGCCAGGTACGTCATCGACGGGACGTCGCCGAACCACGGCTTCGAGGTCCGGGACAGGATCGCCACCAACTCGTCGTGGCGGGCGGCGGCCGCGGCCGGGTCGCCCGCGACCTCCTCCAGCAGGATCCCGGTGCGGGCGGCGGTGTTGTCGAGCAGGTGGATGTCGGCGTTGAGGTTGCTCCGGCCCGACGTGACGCCCCCGCCCGTTCCTTTCCAGGCCACCCACCCGGGCACCCCGGCCGCGTCCACCAGGGCGGCCTTCACCTGGGGCGACGCCGCCGCCTCGGCGCAGGCCATGGCCACGGTGCCCAGGAGCACGCCGTCGACCGGCATCGGGGCCTCGCCGTGGGGCACCGACCAGGCGCCTGTCAGCAGGTCGGCCGCCCGGTCCGGCGTGGCGATGCCCCCACCCACGCAAAGAACCACGTTCCGCCGCAGCCGGAGATCGTGGTACGTGTCGAGGAGCAGCTCGTCGAGGTCCTCCCACGAGTGGTGGCCGCCGCCCTTGCCCCCCTCCAGGTGGACGAAGACCGTGTGCCGGGGGGCGGCGTCGGCGATGGCCAGCACCTGGCCCACCTGCTCGACGGTGCCCGGCTTGAAGGCGTTGTGCACCATCCCCTCCGCCGCCAGGCGGTCGAGCAGCTCCACCGCCTCCGCCACCTCCGGCACGCCGGCCGACACGGTGACACCGGCCAGGGGAGCGCCCGCCCGCCGGGCCTTGACGACCAGTTGGTGGCTGCCGAAGTGGAGGTCCCACAGGTTGCGGTCGAGGAAGAGGGCGTTGAACACCACCGACACACCCGGGTCGAGCAGCTCGGCCAGCTCCTCCATCCGGGTGCCGAACACCCGCTCGGTGCGCTGCCCGCCCCCCGCCAGCTCGGCCGTGAACCCGGCGTTGGCGGCGGCGGCCACGATGGGGGCGTCGGCCGTGGTCGGGGTCATCCCCGGAAGGATGAGGGGCGGCTGGCCGGCCAGGCGGGTGTAGCGGTTGTCGACGTGGCGGCGCCCGTCGGGCAGCTCGACCACGCCCGGGGCGAAGTCGGCGTTGACGACGTCGGGACCCTCGGGGGCGGCGCCGGGCGTGACCAGCAGCCGGCGGCCCTCGGGCGAGGCCAGGGGCAGGACGCGGGCGCCGGTGCCCCGCACGTTGTCGGCCGTGAGGCGGGCCACGTCGGTGCCGGGGCCGACGTCGAGGATCCACGATCCGCCGAGGGCCCGGGTGGCTCGCACCCAGTCCACCGGGTCGACGAACTGGCTGCGGGCCACGACCCCGGCGAGGTCCTCGGGACGACATCGGCGCAGGTCGGAGCCGTCGACCGGCGAGACCACCGGCAGGCCGAGGCCGGCCCCGGCGACCACCGGCCACTCGGTCGCCAGCCATTGTCGGAAGCGGTCCAGGCTCGGGGCGAGCAGCGGCGAGTGGTACGGAGCGTCGACCGGGACGGGGTGCCAGCCGAAGCGCAGGGGAGCCCCGCCCCGCCGCCCCTGCCGGCGGTCGAGGGCCTCGGCCCGGGCGACCTCGTCGAGCCGCGACCGGAGCCGATCGAGGCCGGCCGCCGGTCCGCTCACCACCAGCCGGGTGGGCGAGTTCTGGAGCGCGATCACGGCCGCGTCGCCCGCCTCGATGTGGCCCACCTCGACGTTGCCCGCCTCGACGTGGCCCACCTCGACGTTGCCCGCCTCGACGTTGCCCACCTCGATGTTGCCCGGGTCGAGGAGCGCCGCCACCCGGGCCCGGCGGGGACCGACGACGGCAGCCATCGTCCCGGCGCCGGCCGGCATGTGGGTCCCCAGGGCGAGCGCCAGCCGCAGGTAGCGGGCCAGGCGGTCGTCGTCGACCTGGCCGACCGGGGTCTCGGCCACCATCACCGCCGCCAGCAGGCCCTGCGAGTGACCGGTGACGCCGACGATCCCGCCCGCCTCCACCGCCCGGTCGACGCCTTCGGCCCACAGCGCCCGCCACCGCAGAGCCTGGGTCAACAGGATCAGCGGGTAGGAGACGGCGCTCGACCGCAGGTAGGCGGGCGGCGGTGCGCCGTCGGGGTCGGCGGCCCAGGCGGCCACGTCGAACCCGTGCCGGAACCGGGCCCCGTCGTCGGCCGCGGCCAGTCCCTGGAGGACGGCCGACGAGGCCGCCAGCCCGGGGCCGAGCTCAGGCCGCTCGGCGACCAGGTCGGCCAGCTCGGGCAGGGCGTCGACGCCCTGCCCGGCGAAGGTCACGGCCGCCGTGGCCGTCCCCGCCGCCAACCGGTCGAGCACCGACGTGGCCGCCCGGGTCTGGCTGCGCACGAGGGTCACTCGCGGCCCTGGCGATGGAGCAGCGAGAGCAGCACCGGCACCCCGACGAGGGGGACGAGGACGCCGGTCGGGATCTCCCGGGGCGAGAGGGCGGTGCGGGCGACGAGGTCGGCGACCACCACGACTGCGGCGCCGGCCGCGGCCGACACCGCCAGCAGCCCGGCGGTGGCGTCGCCCACCAGCCGGCGGGCCAGGTGGGGGGCGGCCAGGCCGACGAAGGCGATGGGTCCGGTGGTGGCGACGCCGACCGCGGCCAGGGCGCAGGCGACGACGAACGCCGCCCCCCGGGTGGAACGCACCGGCACGCCGATCGCCACCGCCAGGTCGTCGCCCATCTCCATGTGGTCGAGACGCCTGCACAGGAGGAAGGCGGCCGGGGCCAGCACGAACAACGAGTTGACGGCGATGTTCAGCTCGGTCCACGACCGTCCGTAGAGGCCACCGACGATCCACAGCACGATCCGGAAGGCGTGCACCAGATCGCCGCTCGACGCCACCGCGGCGACGATCGCCTGGGCCACGACGGTGACGCCGGCGCCGATGAGGAGCACCCGCAGCGGCGCCCGTCCGCCCCCGCCGGCGGCCAGCAGCACGAGGACGCCCGCCACCAGCCCGCACACCAGCGCCACCGGTAGCCGCATCGTCGCCGGCAGGTCGGGAAATCCGAAGGTGAGGACGGTGACGCCCAGGTTGGCGCCCGCGACCACGCCCAGCAGGTCGGGCGAGGCCAGGTCGTTGCCCGTCACCCGCTGCAGGAGCGCCCCACTCAGCCCGAAGGCGGCGCCCGCGGCCAGTCCCACAAGGGGTCGGGGCAGGCGCAGCTGGCGGACGACGAACTGGTCGCCGGCTTCGCCGTGGCCCCGGAGGGCGTCCACCACCGCCCCCACCGACAGGTGGTACTCGCCCACCACCAGATGGGCGACGAGGGCGACGACCGCCACCGCGGCGAGGGCGAGGAAGGCGAGGGGGACGACCGGCCGGAAGCGCACCGTCGTCCACGGCAGCCGGAGGCCGACGTAGCGGTCGCGGGCCCGCCACCGGGTCCGCATACCCGTCGGCTCCGGGGCCTGGAGCGGAAGCGACGGCGCCGTCGTCTGCGTCACCGGATCACCTCGATTCGCCGAGCCTGCGGGCGACGAGGACGAACACCGGGCCCCCGACGAGGGCCGTGATCACGCCGACCGGCAGCTCGCCCGCACCGAACGGGCGGCGGGCGATCGTGTCGGCGACGACCAGGAACAGCGCCCCCACGACGAACGACGCGGGGACCACGGCCCGGTTGGCCGCCCCCACCAGCCTGCGGCACACGTGGGGCACCATCAGGCCGATGAACACGATCGGCCCCCCCACCGCCACCGCGGCGCCGGTCAGCAGGCAGACAGCGGCGCCCGCCCCCAGCCGGCTGGCCCGCACCCGCTGGCCCAGCGACGAGGCGACGTCGTCCCCCGACTCCAGCAGGTCGAGGGCGGGAGCCATCGCCAGGGCCAGCACCCATCCGACCACCAGCACCGGCAGCACGGGGACCAGGGCGTCCAACGGACGGTCGGCGATCGAGCCGCTGATCCATCGCCGGGCCGACTCGAAGGTGACCTCGTCGTAGATCACGAAGAACTCGATCCCGGCCAGGAAGACGCCGGTGAGGCCCACCCCGGCCAGGGTCAGGCGGGCCGGGCTCGGGCCGCGCGACCCGGCCGAGGCGAACAGGAACACGGCCGCGAAGCACACGGTCGACCCGAGGACGGCGGCCGCGGTGAGCACGCCCGGTCCGGGGCTGGCCACCGCGATGAGCGCCACCACCGCGAAGGCGGACGCGTGCACCAGTCCGAGCACGCTGGGACCGGCCAGCGGGTTGCGGGTGAGCGCCTGCGACGTCGCCCCCGCCACCGCCAGGCCCGCCCCGACGCAGGCCGCGATCAGCGTGCGGGGCAACCGGGAGTCCTGGACGAGGGCGTTGGTGCTGGCATCGCCCCGCCCGAAGAGCGCACCGACCGCCTGCCCCGGGCCCAGGATCCGGTGTCCGACGCAGAGACTGATAACCCCGAACAGGATCAGGCCGAACCCCCCGAGCACGAGCGTGAGCCGCAGCCGCCGGTCCCGCCACGGCGGCTCGGGCGGCGCGTCGGCGAGGGGAGCGACCGTCGTGGGGGCGGTCACGGCGTGGCGACGAGGAGCCGGGCGAGGTCGTCGACCACGGCGCTGGCCCCGACGACGCCGAGGCCGAGCATCCACGTCGAGTCGTCGACCTCGAAGATCCGGCCGGTGCGCACGGGGGCGAGGGCGTCCCAGTCGGGGCTGCCCTTGAGGATGTCGAATGCCGGCTGCTGCGGGCCCCACGAGCTCACGAACATGACGTCGCCGTCCATCGACGGGATCCCCTCCAGCCCGATCTCCTTCATGAGCATGGGAAAGCCCTGGGCCGGCGGGCGGCCCACGCCGACCTCGTCGAGGATCGACCCGACGAACGATCCCCGCCCGTAGATGCGGACGGTGCCGAACAGCGCCCGCACCACGGAGACGCGCAGCCGGCCCCGGTCGGGGCCGAGGGCCGCCCGCAGCGCCTCCACCTTGGCGTCGTACACGGCCAGTTGCGCCTGGGCCTCGTCGCAGCGGCCGGTGGCGGTGGCCGCCAGCAGCAGGTTCTCCCGCCACACGGGGCCGATGTCGTCGGCGAACACGGTGGGCCCGATCCCGGACAGCTCCTCGTAGATCTCCTCGTCCCGGACCCTGTTGCCCAGGATGAGGTCGGGCCGGAGGCGGGCTATGGCCTCCAGGTTGGGCTGGGCGATGGTGCCCACCCGGGTCGCCTTGGCCGCGAACGAGGCCACGTGGGCGGGCAGGTCGACGTAGTTGCCGACCTCGACGGTCCCCACCGGGACGAGATCGAGGGCGTCCATGGCATCCATCTCGCCGGTGTCGAGGACCACGACCCGCTCCGGCCGGAGTCGAACCGGCGTGGTACCCATGGCATGGTCCACCAGGCGTACCCCGTCCCGCACCGTGCCGCAGTCCGCCTCCACCCCCGGCGCGAACGGGTCGTCACCCGCCACACCGCCGACCGCTCCGCCGCTCGGCCCGAAGCTGCACGCCGAGCCCAGGACAGCGATCGCGAGCACCACCGCCACCACAACCACCACCACGACCGAACTGGTGACACTTCGACCGGTCAGGGGCGGCTGAAGTGTCACCAGTTCGGTTGTGGTGGGGCGGCCGTGGGTCACAGGGCGACGACGGCCGGGGCCGGCACGCACCGCGGGCGGCCGGTGAAGGGGTCGTCGACGATGCGGCAGCGCACGCCGAACACGGCCTGCACCATCTCCACGGTCACCACCTCCGCCGGCGGCCCCGACGCCACGATCCGCCCGTCACGCATCGCCACCAGCCGGTCGGCGTAGCGGGCGGCCTCGTCCAGCTCGTGCATCACCATCACCACCGTGCGGCCCAGGTGGCGGTTGAGGGCGGCCAGCAGGTCGAGCACCTCCAGCCGGTGGGCCATGTCGAGGTGGGTGGTGGGCTCGTCGAGGAGCATCACCGGCGACTGCTGGGCCAGGGCCATGGCGATCCACACCCGCTGCCGTTGCCCGCCCGAGAGCCGGTCGACGGGCCGGCGCCGCAGCTCGACGAGGTTGGCCATGGCCAGCGCCTCCTCCACCGCCCGCTCGTCGTCCTTCGACCACGCCTCGTACCACCGGCGGTGGGGATAGCGGCCCCGCCCCACCAGCTCCTCCACGGTGATGCTCACCGACAGCGGCGGCGATTGGGGGAGCAGCCCGAGCCGGCGGGCCACCTCCCGCGTCGGTCGCTCCCGGATGTCGGTGCCGTCCAGCAGCACCACGCCCTCCCGCACCGGCAGGAGGCGGGCCAGTGCCCGCAGCAGCGTGGACTTGCCCGAGCCGTTGGGCCCGATGACGGCGGTGACCGTCCCCTCGGTGACGTCGAGGTCGAGGGCGGTCGCCACGATCGCGTCCTCGTAGGCGAGGGTGAGGCCACGGGCGGCCAGCACAGGAGCGGGAACGGGCCTCGCTGGCACCATGGAATTTAGGCTAGCCTAAGTCGAAGAATAAGGCACGCAGAACACAATCTGTTCTAGTCTCCAACCTACGGAGATGAACGCCCGAGCCGACGCACCCGCCATCATCGAGGACGACAGCGACCCCCTTCTGGCTCGCCAGGAACGCCGGGAATCCTCGGCCCGGACCTACCCCCGCCACCTCCCGATCGCGCTCGTCCGAGCCCGGGGACCGTACCTGTACGACAGCGCCGGACGCGAGTACCTCGACTGCCTGGCGGGCGCCGGGGCGCTGGCCCTCGGCCACCACCACCCGGTCGTGGTCGAGGCCATCGAGCGGGCCCTGAAGGACGAGATCCCCTTCAGCACCCTCGACTTCGCCACGCCGGTGAAGGACGCCTTCGTCGAGGAGCTGTTCGGGATCCTGCCCCCGGGGCTGGCCGACGGCCGGGTGCTCTTCTGCGGGCCGACCGGTGCCGACGCGGTGGAGGCCGCCCTCAAGCTGGCCAAGCTGACCACCGGACGGACCGGGGTGATCGCCTTCGGCGGCGGCTACCACGGGATGTCGCAGGGCGCCCTCGCCCTCACCGGGGCCCGGGCGCCGAAGGAGGGCCTCGGGCCACTCCTGCCCGACGTCCACCACCTGCCCTTTCCCAACGGGCCCCGCTGCCCGTTCGGGGTCGGCGGCGAGGCCGGCGCCGAGCTGTGCGCCCGAACCCTGCAGTGGGCTCTGGAGGACGACCACAGCGGCATCTCCCTCCCGGCGGCGGTGGTGATGGAGCCGGTGCAGGGTGAGGGCGGGGTGCACGTGGCCCCGGCGTCGTTCGCCGCCGCGGTGGGCAAGCTGACCGCCGCCGCCGGCTCCCTGCTCGTGGTCGACGAGATCCAGACCGGGCTCGGCCGCACGGGGTCGCTGTGGGGGTGCGACGAGGCCGGGATCGAGCCCGACATCCTCGTGCTCTCCAAAGCCATCGGCGGCGGGCTCCCGCTGGCCCTGATCGTGTACCGGGCCGAGCTCGACGGGTGGCCATCGGGGTCGCACGCGGGCACGTTCCGCGGCAACCAGCTGGCCATGGCCGCGGGGACGGCGACCATCCGCCACGTGGTCGACGCCGGCCTACCCGCTCATGCCGCCGCCATGGGCGAACGGCTGATGGACGGCCTGGGCGAGGCGGTGGCGGAGCTGGGCGAGGCAGCCGACGTCCGGGGACGGGGCCTGATGGTGGGGGTGGAGCTGATGGGACCCGGCCTGGCCCGCCGGGTCCAGCGGGCGATGCTCGAACTGGGCGTCATCGTGGAGGTCGGCGGACGGGAGGACGCGGTGGTGCGCTTCCTCCCACCCCTCATCGTCACCGTCGACCACATCGACCGGGCGGTCGAGGCGTTCGCCGCCGCCCTGGCCCGCATCCTCGCCGAATGACGGCCGCCCGATGACAGCCGCCGAATGACAGCCGCCAGCCTCTTCCTCACCGCCGACCACCGCAGCCACCGCCGCTTGCGGGCGGCGACCGGCGACGTCATCGACGCCCTGACCCGGTGGACGTTCGCCGACGAGGGTCGGCCTTCCCCGGGGCCGTGGTCGGGGGCCGACCCCGCCGTCATGGCCAGGGACGTGGCGGCGATCGACCCGTGCCCGCTGGAGGGCGTCGACCTGGCCCTCGTCCTCGAGGAGCTGGGCCCGGTGGTGCTGGCCCGTGGCATCCGCCCGGCCCACGCCTGGTGCGCGGCCCACCTCCAGTGTCCCCCGCTGCTGGCGTCGGCGGCGGCCGAGGTGGCGGTGGCGGCGACGAACCAGTCGCTCGACTCCTTCGACCAGGCCCCGGCCGCCACCCTCGTCGAGGACCACCTCCTGGCCTGGCTCGGGGGCCTTCTGGGCCTGCCGGCCACGGCCGCGGGCGTGCTCACCAGTGGGGGAACGGCGTCCAACCTTCTCGCTCTCTACCTGGCCCGGGAGCGGGCGGCGCCCGCCGTGCGCGTCGACGGGCTGCCGGCCGACGCCGTCCGGTGGCGGATCGTGACGTCGGAGGCGGCCCACTTCAGCGTGTCCCAGGCGGCAGCGGTGCTGGGCCTGGGGCGGCGGGCGGTGGCCACCGCCGCCGTCGACCACGGCGGGCGCATCGACGTCGCCGCCCTCGATCGCGTCCTCGCCGGACTGGCCAACGACGGGTTGATCCCCATAGCCCTGGTCGGCACCGCGGGGACGACCGACCACGGCGCCATCGACCCACTGGTGGCGATGGCCGACCGGGCCGCCGCCGTCGGCGCCTGGTTCCACGTCGACGCCGCCGTCGGCGGGGCCCTCGCCCTGTCCGACCGCCTCCGGCCGGCGCTGGCCGGCCTCGAGCAGGCCGACTCGGTCACCGTCGACTTCCACAAGCTCTGGTGGCAGCCGATCGCGGCGAGCGCCCTCGTGGTGGCCGACAAGGCCGTGTTCGCCGCTACCCGCCATCCGACGGACTACCTCGACCGACCCGAGGACTCGTCGTTAAACCTGGTGTCGAGATCGCTCGAGACCTCCCGCCGGTTCGACGCCCTGAAGGTGCTGGTCGGCCTACGCACGACCGGCCGCCGCCGGCTGGCAGGCATGGTCGAGCACCTGGTCGACGTCGCCCGCCAGGCGGCCGACGAGGTGGCCGCCCGTCCGGATCTCGAGCTCGTCTCCCCGCCGTCGACGGTGACGGTGCTCTTCCGCTGGTGCGGCGACCCGGCCGCAGACCCGGCGGCAGACCCGGCGGCAGACCCGGCCGCCGAACTCGATCGGGCGAACACCGAGATCCAACGCCGGCTGTTCGAGTCCGGGCGGGCGGTCGTCGGCCGCACCCGGGTGGCGGGCCGGGTCGTCCTCAAGCTGACGCTCGTGAACCCACTCGTCACCATCGACGACCTCCGGGCCCTGCTCGACGAGATCCACCCGTGACCGAGGCCGCCCTCACCCAGGCGCCGCTTGCCCAGGCGGTCCACGCCGCCACCCACGCCTTCCTCAACTGCTATCTGCGGGAGACGGACGGGTGGCGGATGGAGCCCGGCCCGGGGCCCACCGCGGTCGTGCCGCTCACCCGGTGCAACGGCGAGCTGCGGGTCGGCGTCCGCTACCTGTCCCCGACCCACCGCCACCTGTTCGACCTCCCGGCCATGGTCTCGTTCGGCGGCGGCTGCTCCCGACCGGCGGGCTTGACCACCGTCGTCGCCCTCCTCCTCGACGAGGTCGGGAAAGGCGCTGCCGGCTCGCCCACCGTCCTGTTCTCCCGCATTCTCGACAGCACCCACGACACGGCCGCCTACCTCGGCCTGCGGGCGGTCGACATCGACCGCCTGTGGGGACCGGGGCCGCTCTGCTTCATCGAGTCGGAGCAGGCGCTCCTCCTCGGCCACATGGTTCACCCCACGCCCAAGAGCCGGACGGAGATGAGCCCGGCCGACCGCCTGGCCTACGCCCCCGAGGCCGCCGCCCGGTTCCCGCTGCACTGGCTGTCGGTCGACCCCGACCTCGTCCGCCACGCGAGCGCCACCGGCACCCCGGCGCCGGTCATGGCGGCCCGGCTCTACGGCCGGCCCGTCGCCGAGGGCCGCACGGTCCTTCCGGCCCACCCCTGGGAGGCGACGTTCCTCCGCACCGACCGGGCGACGGCCGGCCTGTTCGAGTCCGGCGCCATCATCGACCTCGGCCCGTCCGGGCCCGAGGTCACCCCCACGACGTCGGTTCGCACCGTCTACCGCGCCGACTGGCCGTGGCAGCTCAAGTTCTCGCTCCACGTCCGGGTCACCAACTCGATGCGGGTCACCCTGCCCAAGGAGCTCGACCGGGCGGTGGAGGCAGCCCTGCTGGCCGCGACGACCGTCGGTGACGACACCAGGGCCGCCGCCCCGCACTTCCGCCTGGTCCACGACCCGGCCTACCTCACCGCGTGCCATCCCGGCTTCTCGGTCCTCTTCCGTGACAATGCCTTCGCCGCGGCGGCCGACGTGTCCGCCCTCACCACCCTCTGCCAGGACCGTCCCGGCGGTGGCCCCAGCCGGCTGGGCGCCATCGTCGGCGCTCTCGCCGCCCGCCACGGCCGCCCGCCGGCGGAGGTCGGGCGGGAGTGGTTCGCCCGCTTCTGCCACGTGGTCGTGCGATCGCTCGTCCGCCTCTACCTCGACGTGGGCCTGTGCTTCGAGGCCCACCAACAGAACACGCTCGTCGAGCTGGAGGACGGGTGGCCGGCCACCGGCCTCTACCGCGACAGCCAGGGCTATTTCCATCGGGAGGCGGCCCACGACGACCTGTGCCGGGTGATCCCGCAGCTCGGTGAGATCACGGAGTCGATCTTTCCCGAGGAGTTGGCCGACGAGCGCCTCGTCTACTACCTGTTCCTCAACCTGACCCTGGGCGTGGTCAACGCGCTGGGGGCGGCCGGGTGCGCCGACGAGCACGTGCTCCTGGGCGACCTCCGCCGCCTCCTCGACGCCGAACGCACAGCCGGCGGGCGCTATCCCGCCACCCTCCTCGACCGTCTCCTCGACGACGAACGGTGGCCCTGCAAGGCCAACCTCGCCACCCGCCTCCACGATATGGACGAGCTGGTCGGCGACATCGCCACCCAGTCCGTCTACGTCACCGTGCCCAACCCGCTCCGATGATCGAGGTGGTCCCGGCCGACCCCGACGACCATGCCGACCTGCTCCACGGGTGGATGAACCAGCCCCACGTGGTGCCGTGGTGGGTCGTCGACCGCTCCCGGGCCGGTGTCCGGGCCTACCTGGAGGCGCAGCTGGCCCTGACCCACCTCGAGCCATGGGTGGCGTCGATCGATGGCACGCCGTTCGGCTACGTGGAGACCTACGCCGCCGCGGCCGATCCCCTGGCCGACCACTACCCGGCGCTGCCGGGCGACCGGGGCTGGCACGTCCTGGTGGGGCCGCCCGACCTGCTCGGCACCGGCCTGGCCCGGCTGCTCGGGCGCGTCGTCATCGCCCGGCTGTTCGCCGACCCGGCCGCCGACCGGGTGGTGTGCGAACCCGACGCCCGCAACGTGCGCATGATCCGACTGTGCCTGCACCTCGGACTCCTGCCGCTGGCCGTGCTCGAGCTCCCCGACAAGCGGGCCCTGCTGCTGGGCTGCACCCGGAGCGAGTACTCCTCCGCCTTTCCCGCCCCCATCCCCGCCGGGGGACCGCATGGCGCCTGACCGGGTGCTCGACCTCGTCGGCGTCGGACTGGGCCCGTTCAACCTGGGCCTGGCCGCCCTGGCCGACCAGGTCGACGGCCTCGACGCCGCCTTCTTCGACATGCGGCCCGACTTCTCGTGGCACGGCGGGCTCATGGTCGACGGCGCCCGGGTGCAGGTGCCCTTCCTGGCCGACCTGGTCACCCTGGCCGACCCGACCAACCCCTACAGCTTCCTCAACTACCTCCACTGCCGCAGCCGCCTGTACCGGTTCTACTTCTACGAGCGCTTCCACATCCCCCGCCAGGAGTTCGAGGCCTACTGCCGGTGGGTGGCCGCCAGCCTGGGGTCGTGCCGGTTCGGTCGGCGGGTGCAGTCGGTCACCCGCGCCGCCGAGGACGGGTGGACAGTCGTCGTCGGGGGACCGGACGGCGAACGGGAGACGCATCGGGCCCGGGCCGTGGTGTTCGGCGTCGGCACCCGCCCGACGGTGCCCGCGTGCGCGGTCGCCGCCCTGGGCCCCCGCGTCCTCCACTCGGCCGACTACCTGGCCCACCGCCCGGCCGCGCTGGCGGCGAGGTCGGTGGCGGTGGTGGGGTCGGGCCAGAGTGCGGCCGAGGTCTTCGCCGACCTCCTCGACCACCTCCCGACGGACGGCTCCCGGCGGCTCGACTGGTTCACCCGCAGCCGGGGCTTCCTGCCCATGGAGTACTCCAAGCTCGGCCTCGAGCACTTCTCGCCGGAGTACGGCGAGTGGTTCCACCGGCTGCCGGATGCCACCCGTGACCAGCTCCTTTCCGGACAGGATCTGCTCTACAAGGGCATCTCGGCCGATACCAGCGCCCACATCTACGACCGCTTGTACGAGCGGACAATCGACCGTGCCGAACCGGGTGTCACCTACCGGTCGACGTGCGAGCTGCGGCGGATCGAAGGCACGGCCGGCGGCGTCCGCCTGCACCTGCACCACCGCGACGACGACGTCGCCCTCACCCACGACGCCGACATGGTCGTGCTCGCCACCGGCTACGAACCCGCCCCTCTCCCGATCGACCCCGCCCTCGTCGACCGCGACCAGCGGGGCCGGCCGGTCGTCGACCGCGACTTCCGGCTCCGTCTGGTCGACCACGAGAAGTCGAGCCTGTTCGTGCAGAACGCGGAGCTCCACACCCACGGCGTCGGCGCCCCCGACCTCGGGCTGGGCGCCCACCGCAACTCGGTGATCCTCAACGCCGTCTGCGGGCGCGAGGTCCTCCCGGTGCGCTCCCGCAACGTGTTCCAGACATTCGGATCGGAGCCGGCATGAGTGAGTTCGGCCTGGAACCGGAGCGGTGGGAGCGGGCCAACCGCGAGCTGCTGGCCAAGCTCCTCACCGAGTTCATGTTCGAGGAGCTGGTGACGCCCGAGCGGGCCGGGGACACGTTCCGCCTCCCCCTGCCCGGCGCCGGCGAGCTGACCTTCACCGGCCGCCTCCGCTTCCTCGGCCAGTGGCGGGTCGACCCCGCCTCGCTGACGTGGACCGTCGCCGGTCGAGACGCCCCCGTGCCCGACGTGGCCGAGCTGGTGGCCCGACTGGCACCCGTCATCGGTGTCGACCCCTCGACCACCGCCGGCGCGGTCGTCGAGCTGTCGAACACCCTCCTGTCGGACTCCTACCAACTGGCCCGGGGCCGCCCGGCCGCCGAGCTGGCGGCCGACCTCGACCCGATCGCGGTCGAGGCCGAGATGCGGGGCCACCCGTGGATCGTCGCCAACAAGGGCCGCCTCGGCTTCGACACCAGCGACCTGCTCGACCACGCTCCCGAGTCGGCCAAGGCGCTGTCCCTGCCCTGGATCGCAGTGCATCCCGACCGGGCCGACGCCCGGGGGCTCGACAACGCCGGGGTGGTCAGGGAGCAGGTCGGCGAGGTCGCCTTCGAGGGGTTCCGGGCCACGGCCGCCGCCGCCGGCCTCGATCCGTCCTCGGCCACCTACCTTCCCGTCCACCCGTGGCAGTGGCGTCATCGCATCGCCGCCCTCCATGCGGGGGACATCGCCCGCCGGGCCATCGTGGCTCTCGGTCCCGGGCCCTGCCACTACCAGCCCCAGCAGTCGTTGCGCACCTTCGTCGACGTCGAACATCCCGACCGGCGATGGATGAAGCTGCCCCTGTCGGTGCTCAACACGGCCGTCTACCGGGGCCTGCCCCGGGCCCGCACCCTGGTCGCCCCCGCCCTCACCCGGTGGCTGGCCAACGCGGTGGCGGCCGACCCCTTCCTGGTGGAGACGGGGCTGGTGCTGCTGGGCGAGGTGGCCAGCGTGAGCGTCGCCCACCCGGCCATGGAGTCGATCGTCGGCGTGCCCTACCAGCACACCGAGCTGCTGGGGGCGATCTGGCGGGAGCCGGTGCGGCCCCGGCTGGCGTCAGGCGAGACGGCCGTCACCATGGCCGCCCTCCTGCACCGCGACCCGTGGGGGATGCCGTTCCTCGACCCCGTGATCGCCCGCAGCGGCCTCACCGTCGACCAGTGGGTGCGGGGGCTGCACCGGGCCGTCCTCCCACCCCTGCTGCACGTGCTCTACCGGTTCGGGTTCACGTTCTCGCCGCACGCCCAGAACACGATGCTCGTCCTCCGCGACCACGCCCCGGCCCGCCTGGTGGTCAAGGACTTCGTCGACGACGCCATGATCAGCTGCGAGCCGCTGCCGGAGCTGGCCGACCTCCCACCCGAGGTGCGGCACGCGCTCGGCGGGGGCCTGGAGTCGGCGCTGCTGGTGCAGTGGATCCAGGGTGGGCTGCTGGTCTGCGTGTACCGGTACCTGTCGGAGCTGCTGGAGGACCACTTCGGCTACCCCGAGGCCGACTTCTGGGCCGCCGCCACGGCCACCGTGCGTGCCTACCAGGACCGGTTGGCATCGGAGCTCAGCCACCGCTACCGCCTCTTCGATCTCGACGCCCCCGCCTTCGTCAAGCTGTGCCTCAACCGGGTGCGGGTGCTGGAACGGGGCTACGCCGACCACGCCGAGCGCCCGCTGGCATCGGCGGTCGGATGGGTGGAAAACCCCCTGGCCCGGGAGCCCCAGGCCGTGGAGTCGTCGTGGACCCGGTGACCACGCCGGTGATGGCCGAGCGGGCGGTCTACGAGGAGTACGACGAGGCGCTCGGCCGGCGGCTGTGGTGCCGCCAGATCGACCCCGACATCGATGCCCCCCTCATCCGGGCGTGGATGGCCAAGCCCCACGTGGTCGAGTTCTGGAACATGGACTGGCCCCTGGCCTGGATCCACGACTACCTGCTGCGCCACCACCAGGACCCCACCCGCAGCTCCTACCTGGGCTTCGTCGACGACCTGCCCGTCGGCTACCTGGAGGTGTACGACCCCGCCCAGGACATCCTCGGCGCCCACTACCCGGTGCAGCCGGGCGACATCGGGGCCCACGTGATCATCGGCGAGGAGGAGTACCTCGGCCGCTACAGCGTCGCCATCGGGATGGCCGTCAACCGGCTCCTCTTCCGCCGACCCGAGGTCCGCCGCATCGTCGGCGAGCCCGACGTCAACCATCACAACTTCCTGTCCCTGCTCGCCTTCATCGGGTATCGCAGGGTGGCCGAGTTCGACATGCCCGACAAGCGGGCCGCCTTCATGGTCTGCGAGCGGCGCACCTTCGAGCGCCTGTCGAGCCGGCGCCCGGCGTCGCTCGATCCGGCGACCCGCGATCCGGCGACCCGCGATCCGGCGACCCGCGATCCGGCGACCCGCGATCCGGCGACCCGCGATCCGGCGACCCGCGACCCGGCGACCCGCGACCCGGCGACCCGCGATCCGGCGACCCGCGATCCGGCGACCCGCGATCCGGCGACCCGCGATCCGGCGACCCGCGATCCGGCGACCCGCGATCCGGCGACCCGCGACCCGGCGACCCGCGATCCGGCGACCCGCGACCCGGCGACCCAGTGAGCGAGCCCCGCCTCGTCCTGGACGGGATCGTCAAGCGCTACCGCGACCACGTTGCCCTCGACGGCATCGACCTGGTGGTGCCCGAGGGCCGCATCCTCGGCCTGCTGGGCCCGAACGGAGCGGGGAAGAGCACGTTGGTGTCGGTGACGGCGGGTGTGGTCCGACCCGACGGGGGGACGGTGCGGGTCTGCGGCCGCGATCCCCGTTCGGGGCGGGCCCGCGACCGCCGCCTCGTGGGCCTCGCGCCCCAGGACATCGGCATCTACCCGTCCCTCACCGTCGAGCAGAACCTGCGCGCCTTCGGGGAGCTGTGCGGGCTGCGGCCCCGGGCGGCGCGGGCCCGGGCGGCGGCGTTGGCCGAGCCCTTCGCCCTGGGAGCCCTGCTGGACCGGACCGCGGGCCGGCTCTCGGGCGGCGAGCAACGCCGGCTGCACGCCGCCATCGCCCTTGTCCACCGGCCCCCGCTGGTGCTGCTGGACGAGCCCACCGCCGGCGCCGACATCCCCACCCGGGCCCGACTCCTGGAGGCGGTCAGGGACCTGGCCGCGGACGGGACGTCGGTCGTCTACACCACCCACCTCCTGCCCGAGGTCGAAGCCCTCGGGGCCGACGTCGCCATCATCGAGGCGGGCCGCATCGTCGCCGCGGGGCCGGTCGAGGAGCTGGTCGCCCGCCACGCCGACCCCCTGCTCATCCTCGACTTCGACGGCGGGGCTCCCCTGCCCATGGGCCGCGGGCGGGTCTTCGAGGACCGCCTGTGCCTGCCCTACCGGGAATCGGGCCCGGCCCTGGCCGCGGTGCTGGCGGCCCTCGGCGACGATGCCTCCCGCCTGCGGTCGGTGGAGGTCGTCCGCCCGTCCCTCGAGGCCGTCTACCTCCGCCTGACGGGCCGCCCCCATGCCGGCCCCCCCGATGCCGGCCCCGCACCGCCGACCTCGACCCCGTCATCCCCGCCGGCCCCGTCGTCCCCTCCGAGACCGCCGACACCGGCACCGCCATCCCCGCCGATCCCGCCGGCACCGCCGGTCATCGGCGGCGCCGACGAGTTGCCTGGCGATGCCCGTGTGACGCGGGCGGTTGCCCGACCGCGCCGCGGGCCGCGCCGGCGTTCCCGCGCCGGCGTGCCGACCGAGCCGGCCCCCACCCCCGACGGCCGCCGGTGACCGGCGTGGAGGCAGTCGTGCGCAACGAGCTCCGCCTCCTCCGTCACGACCCGGTTCCGGCCGTCCTCCTGCTGGCCATGCCCATGGTCCTCATGGCCCTCCTCGCCCCGGCCCTGCGCCTGGCCCTGGTGGCGGAGGGCTACCCGAACGCCTCGGGCGCCGACCAGGCCGTTCCCGGCATGGTCTGCGTGTTCTCGTTCTTCGCGGTGGCCTTGGTCGGCTTCGGACTCTTCCGCGAGCACGGCTGGCGCACCTGGGTGCGCATCCGCGCCGCCGGCATCCCGTCGGGACAGGTCCTGGCCGGCAAGCTGGCAGTCCCGGCCGGGCTCCTCGCCCTCCAGCACCTGCTCCTCTTCGACTACGGGCTGCTGTTCCTCGGCCTGCGCCCGACCGGCTCCCGCCTGGCGGTGGCGGCGGTTTCGGCCGCCTTCGCCGCCGCGGTGCTCGGCCTGGCCCTGGCCGCGGCGGCGGCCCTTGCCACGATCCAGCAGGTCAACGCCGTGACCAACCTGGGGGCGATGGTCCTGGGCGGCATTGGTGGCGGTTTCGTGCCGGTGAGCGTCCTGCCGTCGTGGGTCCGCCCGGTCGCTCCCGTGTCGCCGACCTACTGGGCGATGGAGGGCTACCGCACGGCGATCCTCGACGGGGGGGCGGTGGCCGACGTCGCCCGGCCGGTCGTCGTCCTGGCCGTGGTGGCCGCCGCCGCCGGGATCTTCGCCCTCTCCCGGCTCCGTCTCGACGACCCCAAACGCACATGGGGCTGAGCCCGGACGACCTCGCTGCGGGCGGCGCCCGCCTGCGGGCCCTCCACTACGCCCTCGGCTTCGACGTCGGCTGTCCGGACGGGCCCGGCTGGCTGACGGTCGCCGACCTGCTCGACGATGCCGGCCGCCCCTCGCCCGTGCTGGAGGACCTGGTGGCCGCCACCGCGGCCGCCTTCCCCCCACACGCCTCGCCACCGGTCCGGGCCCGGGTGGCGGCCCAACGCTTCTGCTATCTCTGGGGATGGAGCGTCGCCGCCGCGTCGTTGGGGCTCGCCTTCCTCGAAGGGGTGACGCCCGACCCCGCGGGCGACAACATCGCTGTCCGGGTCGACGGCCATCATCCCGGCGATGTCACCTTCCTCACGTCGAGGACCGGTCCCGCCGACGCCCGATGGTGGGAGGAGCGGGTCCTCGGCGCCCACCTCGACCCTCTCCATGCCGCCGTCGGCCGGCGCTGGCGGCTCGGCCGGCGGGGCCTCCTGGGTGACCTGGCGACCGACGTGTCAGGCGTGGCCCGGGTGGTCGGCGACCTCACGGGCGACCCCCCGGCCGCGCTGTCGACCGCCGACGACTACCTCGACCGGACACGCTCCCAGCTCCGGGGACTGGGCGTGCTCTCCGTCGCCGGCGACGACACCCGCCGCGTCGTCTACCGGCGCTCCACCTGTTGCCTCTACCTCAAGGTCGTCCCCGGGGCGATCTGCTCCAACTGCCCACTCCTCGGGACGGTTCCCCGCGACCAGGCGTTGCGCAATCGTGCCGGAGGCCGCGCCTGACATCCGGGAACCCTCCGGCCAGGTGGGGCGGCCGCTGGAGCGGGGACGGCGCCTCGGCGCTCTGATTTCGGTGCGCCTAACAGTTCGGGTACAGGACGCCTAAGCTGAATGATGGTGACCACCTTCCCCCGCCGCCGGCCCCGTTGACGCCCACCCCGCTGACCGACGCCCCGGTGACCGACGCCCCGCTGACGGATGGCGCGGGGATCGGCACCGACCACGACCTGCGGGCCGAGGGCCTGCGCCTGGCCTACGACGCCAAGATCGTCGTCGACTGCCTGTCGCTGGCCATCCCCCCGGGGAAGATCACCGTGATCGTCGGCGCCAACGCCTGCGGCAAGTCCACCCTGCTGCGGGCCCTGGCCCGCCTGCTCAAGCCCGCGGGGGGCACCGTCCATCTCGACGGCGAGAGCATCTTCCGGCTGCCGACCCGCGACGTGGCGCTCAAGGTCGGCATCCTGCCCCAGTCGCCGGTGGCGCCCGAGGGCCTCACCGTGGGCGATCTGGTGGCCCGGGGCCGCTACCCGCACCAACGCTGGTTCCGGCAGTGGTCGGCCGAGGACGAGGACGCGGTGGGCGCCGCCCTGGAGGCGACCGGCACCGCCGACCTGGTCGGCCGCCCGGTCGACGAGCTTTCCGGCGGCCAGCGGCAGCGGGCGTGGATCGCCATGGCCCTGGCCCAGGGCACGCCGATCATGCTTCTCGACGAGCCCACGACGTTCCTCGACATGGCCCACCAGGTGGAGGTGCTCGACCTGCTGGCGACGCTCAACGCCACCGAGGGCCGCACGGTCGTGCTCGTCCTCCACGACCTCAACCAGGCCTGCCGCTACGCCCACCACCTGGTGGCCATGGCCGACGGGGCGGTCGTCGCCCAGGGAGCTCCCGCCGACATCGTGTGCGAGGAACTGGTGGCCACGGTCTTCGGGATGGACTGCCAGGTGGTACCCGACCCGGTCGCGGGCACCCCGATGGTCATCCCCATCGGGTCTCGTCACCGCCGCCCCCTCGTCCTCGCCGCCGACTGAGAGCGGCCTCGGCGGGCGAGAACCCGGTGGTTCGAGTCAGGTGAGGCCCTCGTCGGCCGACCCGATGGCGGCGGTGAGCCGGTCGGGGGCCATGGCGTAGTCCCGTGGTTGCGCACCCGGAAGGCGGGCCAGATGGTCACCTCCCCGCTCTGGGCCGCCTTCCAGAACGACCATCCCCTCGCGCCGATCAGGTCGGCGGCCGCCTGTCCGACCAGGCTGCCCACAGCTTCGAGTAGCGGCCCCCGGCGGCGACCAGCTCGGCGTGCGTCCCCTGCTCGACGAGGCGGCCGGCGTCGAGAACCACGATGCGGTCCGCGGCGGCGGCCTGGGTGAGGCGATGGGCGACGACGAGGGCGGTACGGCCGGCCACGGCCGCGGTGGCGGCCGCTTCGAGCACCCGGGCGCCGGCGCTGCCCGCCTCGGCGGTGGCCTCGTCGAGGACGGCGACCAGCGGGTCGGCCAGCACCAGGCGGGCCAGGGCCAGCTGCTGGGCCTGGGTCGGCGTGAGGGCCAACCCGCCGTCGCCCACCACCGTCCGGGCGCCCTCGGGGAGGGCCTTGACCCAGTCGAGGGCGCCGACCGTGGCCAGCGCCCGCTCCAGCTCGTCGTCGCTCGCTCGGGCCGAGGCCAGCCGGAGGTCGTCGGCGAGGGTGCCGGCGAAGACGTGCACCTCCTGGGTGACGAGGGCGACCGGTGGGCGGCCGTCGGCGGCCGAGGCGGCGGGTGCGACGCCCCCCGATCGCCACCGTGCCGGACCGGCGGCAGATGGACGCCGGCCACCAGCTTGGCCACCGTGGTCTTGCCCGCGCCGCTGGCGCCCACCACCGCCACCCGCTGCCCGGCCTCGACCCGCAGGCCGAGCTGGTGGAGCACGGGATGGCCGGTCTCGTAGGCGAAGTCGACGCCCTCGAGGACGACGTCACCGCTGGTCGGGGGCCGCGTCCGGCGGCGCCGGCGCCCCGGGCATGTCGGCGACGCCCACCAGGCGGGCCAGCGCGGCGGTGGCCGCCTGGGCCTCGTCGAGCAGGTAGAGCAGGCCGTTGATGGGGTCGAACAGCCGCTGGAAGTAGAGGGCGGCGGCGGTGACCGCGCCCACGCTCGCCTCGCCCGCGCCCACCAGCCAGAAGCCGGTGAGGAGGATGGCGGTGAGGCCGACGACCTCGGCCAGGTTGAGCCGACCGAAGAACCGGGTCTGTAGCCGGGTGGCGGCGATCACCAGGTCGACCGCCTCCCGGGAACGGGAGGCGACCTTGCCCGCGTGGGCGTCGGCCAGGCGGAAGGCCCGCACCGTGTCGGCCCCGGCGATGGTCTCGAGGAGCTGGTTCGAGCGCTCTCCCGCCGCCGCCCGCTCGGCCGAGTAGAGCGGGCTCGACCGGGGCAGGTACCAGCGCACGGTGTTGAACTGGATGGGCACCGCGCACAGCCCGGCCAGGGCCAGGCGCCAGTCGAGGACGGCCAGACCGACGATGGTGAGGCCTATGGTCAGCGCCGATTCGGCCACCGCCGGGAACGCGCCCTTGATCGCCTCCGACACCTTGGTCACGTCGCCGTCGACCCGGGCCACCAGGTCGCCCGTACCGGCCCGCTCGATGTCGCCCAGTGAAACCCGCAGGGCCCGGTCGACGACCTCCTCGCGCAGGTCGGCCAGCGCCGGCTCGCACGCCTGGGCGGCCACGGCCGGGGCGGCGGCGGCGAAGAGCCCCTCCACGAGGGCGGCCCCCACCAGGAGGAGGACCGGTCCGGTGACGGCAGCCGACCCGGCACCGTCGACGACGAGGTCGACGATGTGACCGAGGACGGCCGGTCCCGCCAGCCCCGCCAGCGACCGTCCGAAGAAGAGGCCCACCGCGCCCAGCAGCAGCGCCCGGCGGGGCCGCATGCGCCGGCGGAGGCCCCGGACAGTTGTCTTGCGGTCCGCCGAAGGCAGCAGCACCCGGCCCCCGGGGCCCGGTTCGGTCGTCACGCGAGCACCACCTCGGCGTAGCGGGGGTTGCGGGCGACCAGCTCGGCGTGGCTGCCCGAGTCGACGACCTTGCCCCCTTCGAGGAGGACCACCACGTCGGCCGCGGCCAGGAGGGCGGGGCTGGTGGTGATCACGACCGTCGTGCGGCCCGTGCGGTGGGCCCGCAGGCCGACCGCGATGCGAGCCTCGGTGACTGCGTCGACGGCCGTGGTGGGCTCGTGGAGGACGAGCACCGGCGGCTCGGCGGCGACGGCTCGGGCCAGCGCCAACCGTTGCCGCTGACCACCGGACAGTGACTGGCCCCGCTCGGTCAGGGTCGTGTCGAAGCCGGCCGGGAGGCTGTCGATGAACTCGTCGGCGGCCGAGGCGGCGATCGCCCCGGCGAGTCCGCCATCGCCGTCGCCGTCGCCGTCGCCGTCGCCTCTGCCGTCGCCGGGGCCGGGGCCGCGGCCGTTGCCGTCGCCAGAGGCGGAGCCGCGCCCGTCCATCAGGTTCTCCCGGACGGTCCCCGTGAACAGCGCCGCGTCGTGGCCGGCAACGAGGAGCTGGCGGCGGAGGGCGTCGAGGCGGATGCGGTCGAGGGGTCGTCCCCCCAGGGCGAGCGAACCCCGGTCGGGATCGACGGCACGAGCCAGCAGGGCGACCAGCGACCCGCCCGCGGCCTGGTCCGGCGACACCACGCCGACGAAGCAGCCGGGCGCAACCGCGAGGTCGACGCCGTCGAGCTGCCGGGACCCGACCTGGGCCAGGGTCAGCGCCGGGTTGCCCGCCGGCGCGTCCTCCCTACCGTCCACGGTGGCCACCGGTTCGGTGAGCAGCGACGCCACCCGATCGGCCAATGCCCGCGCCGCGGCCCGCACTCCTGCCGCCCACCCGACGCGGCCCAGGGGGCCGACCAGGAACTGGGTGACGCCCACGGCCGCCACCAACTGGCCCACGGTGATGCTCCCGTCGGCTGCCAGGCGCCCTCCGACCAGCGCCACCAGGGCGACGAACGACGCGGTCACCACGACCGTCAGCCCCTCCTGGCATGCATAGAGGCGCTTGGCCCGCAGGCCGGCGGTGAGGGACTGACGGCTCGCGGCGCGGTAGCGGGCGGACGCCTCGTTCTCCGCCCTCAGCCCCTTGAGCACCCGCAGGCCGGCCAGGAGGTCGGTGGCGGTGGCGGCGGCGTGGGCCACGTCGGCCTGCTGCGCGGCCACCCGCTTCTCGAGCGGGGCCCCCAGCAGGTGGAGGGCGCCGAGCACCGGGGGCAGGCCGAGGACCACCACCAGGCCGAGGGGAACCGAGATCCACAGCAGGACGGCGGCGGCGGTCAGGATGGCGGCCACGCCCGAGACGAGCATGGCCACCGCGGTCTGGGTCTGGGCCACGGCCATGGCGTCGGAGCTGGCCACGCTCACCATCTGGCCCACCGGGGGGGCGGCCGCCATTCCTTGGTGGTCCGTGACCCGGGCGACCAGGCGCAACCGCAGGCCGTGGGCGGCCTGTTCCAGCGACCGGGTGAGGATGCGGTCGGCGAAGCGCCACGAGAGCGAGAGCCCGGCGAAGGCGACCGCCAGCACCGCCAACCAGCGCACGAGGGCGCCGCCGTCGGAGGTGACCACCGCCCGGTCGATCACCACTCCGGCCACCACCGGCACCATCAGCTCCCCGAACTGGTGGGACACGAACAGCGCGGTCGACAGGACGAGTGGTCGCCGGGAATCGGCCCGGATCGAGCGCAACAGCGCCTTTGGCGTGACCGGCGCGATTCCCACGATCGCGGCGGCCGAGCCCTCGGGCTCAGGCATCGATGTGCATCTCGTCGAGCGCGGCGTTGCGCTCGGGATCGTCCTCCGCGGCCATGGCCTTCTCCAGGTAAGCCACGTCGAGATCGCTTTCCGACCGTCCCCGCCGCCAGTACCCGGCGGCCCGGACCGACCGGCGGTCGGCTCCCCGCTCGTGCCTGAGGAAGGCCCGCAGGGCCCGGATCTCGGCGCCCTCCCCGGCCATCCACACCTCGACCTGCCCCGCCGGCCAGTCGACATCGCGCAGCGCCCGCTCCAACCGGCCGGAGGTGCCGGCCGGCGTCCCGTGCCGGTGTAGCCACACCACCTCGACATCGGACTCGGTGGCGAGCGGCTGCTCCTCGTGGCTGTCCCGCACCTCGACGAAGGCATGGCCCCGGGCCCCGGCCGGCAGGGCCTCGAGGATCGTTGCCAGCGCGGGCAGGCCCGACTCGTCGACCGCCAGCACGTAGGCGTCGGCGCCGGCGGCGGGGGCGGCGAAATGGCGGGGCCCGGCGAGGCCCAGGCGGGCGCCCGGCCGGGCGGCCCGCAGCCATGACATGAACACGCCCTCGGCGTGCAGGGTGGCATCGACGTCGAGCTCGCCGGCGTCGGTGTCGACCCGGCGGATGGTGAACGACCGGGCGATGGCGGGCACCACGCCGGGCGCCAGGGACGTCCCGTCGTAGGTGGGCAGCACCGGCTCCGTGGTGCCGGGCGGGGGCACGTACAGCTTGAGTCCCCACGCCGGGGTGGCGTTGGGATCGAAGCCGTGCAGGGCCTCGCCCCGCAGCGTCAGGCGGCACATGTGGGGGGTGAGCCGGGCCGTGCCGGCCAGCTCGACCACCGCCATGATCATGGTGTCGGGCGCGTCGTCCACGGGATGCCCTTCGGCGTGTCGAAACCGGCAGATAAGGTCGACCTAAGAGATCGGCCAACCATAGGCCGCAGGACCCAGCCCGACGTCCCGATTCGGGCCGTTCGCCCTCTCGCGCCACCCGAGGCACGGTCGGCCTGCCGACCGCCAGTCCTGGCCGACGAAGTCGCGCAGGAGGCGGAGTTGCACCCGCCGGCGACCGGTCAGCGCAGGCCCTGGAGGATGAGGAGCAGGCCGAACACCACGAACGATGTCGCCGCCCCGAGCTTGATCGCCCGCGCCGGCAACCGCCGACCCAATTGGGCGCCGATCACGATGGCGAGCCCGTCGGCCGCGACCATGCCGAGGGTCGACCCCGCCCACGTGCCGACGACGCCCTCCGTGGTAGCCAGGGTGACGGTGGCCAGCATCGTCTTGTCCCCCAACTCGGCCAGGAAGAACGCTACCGCCGCCGCCATCACCGCCGAACGGGCCGTCCGGGCCGCCCGCTCCTCGTCGGCCTGGTCGAGGCGGTCGCCGCGGACGGTCCAGGCCGCGAAGCCCAGGAAGGCGAGGCCGGCGACGACGCTGATCGGCCTCGTCGGCAGGGCCGCGCCCACCAGGGCGCCGGCAGCCACCGAGAACCCGTGGACCACTGCCGTGGCCGCAGTGATGCCCGCCAGTATGGGAAGGGCCGGGTGGCGGGCGGCGAAGGCGAGCGCCATGAGCTGGCTCTTGTCACCCAGCTCGGCCACGAAGATGATCCCGAAGCTCAGGAAAAAGCCGTCCACGCCCGAGTCTCTCCGCGTTGGTCGGTTGGTGTGGCGGCGTGGGCCCTCGCCGGGGCTTTCGTGACCGCAATCGTCGTGCACCCGCTCGCCTACCAGCAGGCGTGTCTGTCCTGTCTGTTTGCTCTGCGGTCGATTCTGAGAATTGACCCACCTTCGCGGGCGTTGAAAGGCGCCGCCCGGTCAACTCACCACGTCGGCCAGCCGCGGCACGAGCTGGGCGACGGCATACGGGAGGCTGAGCACCGTCGCCCACGTGAGCGCCCCCGAGACGAGGGCGTCGTCGATGAAGATGCTGTGGCCGGCCTTCACGACGGCCAGCGTCGGGTAGAGGGGCTTGGCCTCGATCTGCCCTCGCAGGGTCGAGTCGTGCCCGACATTCCAGACGAGCAGGTCGCGATCGAGCAGCCCCATCTGCTCGTCGGACACCTCGGCACCGTCCTTGTCGCCGGCCAGGGCCGCGAGATCCGCGGGCAGGACGAACCCGAGCGACGTCATGAAGACGGTACGGGGATCAGTGGCGCTGCGCACGAACGACTTGCCTGGGTCGAACAGTTCGGCCACCACGATCTGCTTGCCGCCGAACTCGGGGTGGGACGACCTGGCCTCGGCGAACAGGTCGTCGACCTCGGCGATCAGTTCCTCCGCCTGTGCCGGCCGCCCGAGGGCTGCCCCGACCATCCGGGTTGTCTCCTGCCAGGGCATCCCGAACTCGGGGTAGTCGCCCGAAGACGCGATTGTCGGCGCGATCTGCGAGAGAAGGCGGTACTGCTGCTCGTCCATGTCGGTGTAGAGGCCGATGATGAGGTCGGGTTGGAGACCGGCGATCTGCTCGTACCGGTAGTCGGCGGTCCCGGTGAACGTGCCCTTGTTGAGCACGACCGGCTTGGAGTCTCCCTGCTCGTCCTGGGCCCACTCCCAGGTGGCGAACTGCTTCTCGCCGTACCAGTCGGTGACCCCGACGGGACGGACGCCGAAGGCGAGCACGTAGTCCTGGTCGCTGTAGCCCACGGTGACGACTCGCTCGGGGGGCTCGGTGAGCTCGGTCGAGCCGTGTTCGTGCTCGACGACCACCGGGAAGGCGCCGGCCTCGGCCGCAGCCGGCTTCCCCGCGGCATATGGCGCCTCGTCGCCGCCGCCGCAGGCACCGAGCACCAGCAGGATGGCGGGCGCCAGCGCCGCAAAGGCTCGGCGAGGAAGCCGTGTCGGGGGAATCGGCACAATGGACCACCTGGGGATCATCATGGGAGAGGCGTTCCTCCTGTCCGGATGGGTCGCCTTCTTCGGTGAGCCGAAGCAGGGTCGTCGGGATGTCTCGATGGTGTCGAGGATCTACCCCGGTTAGGTTAGGCGGACCATAGAGAGGCGCGTCGGCTTACCTAACTCGGTGCCAGCCAGCCGCCTCCGCCCGACCCGGAGCCCCTGGAGGCACAGCATGTCGCTCGCCCTGCTCGACCGGCCGTCGATCGTCCCCGACATCGTCGACGACGCCACCCGACGCCAGTTCCTGGCCGGGCTGGTCGCCCTCGGCGTCCTCGTCGCCTGCGGCGACGGCGACAACGATGACGCGGACGGTGAGGCGCCCACCGAGACCCTGTCGATCACCGACGACCGGGGGGCGGTGGCGGTGCAGGGGAGGCCGACCCGCTTCGTGGCGACGGGGGAGGAGTCGACCGAGCTGCTCGTCGCCCTCGGGTTGCAGCTGGTCGCGGTCGGCTCGTCCCGGGTCGACGCGACCAAGGGCGACCGCAGCCTCGACGGCTACTACCTGACCCCCGCCCAGATCGGGACACCGACATTCGTCGGACCCGGGCCCTTCAACTACGAGGCCATCACCGCCGCCGACCCCGATCTGATCGTCCACGGCCAGGTCGACGACGAGGTTCCGACCCTCGAGAAGATCGCGCCCACCCTGGTGTACGACGTGACCGTTCCCGGCTCGTGGCAGGCGGCGCTGCTGCAGCTCGGCCGGGGCCTCGATCGTGAGCCGCAGGCCAAGGAGGTGCTCGACCGGTTCGCGGCCGACATCGCGCAGGCGAAGGCGCGCCTGGCGCCGGTCGTGGCCAAGGCTCCCCGGATCACGGTCATATACCCGAACTACCGGGGCGGTGGCGACAACTTCGTTTTCGACGCCACGTTCGCCCTGGCCGAGGTGTTCGTCCAGCTCGGGTTCACGCTGGTGGGCATCGAAAAGGCGGCGGAGGCGTTCCCGGGGGTCGGCTCGATCTCCACCGAACGGCTGGCCGACTTCGACACGGACACCATCATCGCCATCGGGCCCGTCGACTGGCGGGAGACCCCGGCGGGCCCGGTTCTCGGAACCGCAACCGTCCCGGTTCTGGCCGCGCTGCTCGACGAGCGGCAGTCGGCCTCAGGGCCGGTCAGCACGCCGATCTATCTCCGGAGCTACACCGAGGCCCTGGCCCGGCACTTCGGCGCCTAAGCCTCGGCCGTCAGGCCGAGTGCTCAGTCGGCGCCGAGTGCCCGCGCCAGCTCCGGCGTGAGGTCCTGCACCGCGTAGGTGAGGCTCAGCACCGACGGATACACCATGGCTGTGGATCTTGCGACGTCCAATGGGACGAAGGCGCCGCGCTCCACGGCGGGGACTCGGGAGAAGATCGGCGATCCGGTGAGGTCGTCGAGCTTGCCGTCGGAGCTGGTCCCGATGATGAGGTCCGCCTCGATGGTCGAGTACAGCTCCTCGGAGACCTCGGCGCGCCCGGGAGCACCAGCCATGCTGGGCGTCCCGGCGACGCTGTCGGAGATGCCGGCGAAGCCGAGGTCGCGCAGGAACCTGATGGACGTGTCGTCGTTGGAGTTGATCAGGTACAGCACGCCAGCGGCGTAGTTGAAGAACGTGACCGTCCTGCCGGCGAAGACCGGGTTGGCCGTGCGCGCCTCGGTGACCTTGCGGTCGACCTCGGCGACGAGCTCGGCGGCGCGGTCGGCCCGCCCGAGGGCCTGGCCGACCTGGGTGTGCCCTTGCTGCCAGGTGTCCTTGCCCCGGCCGTTGCGGGGACCGACCACCGGTGCGATCTGGTTCAGCTTCTCCCAGTTGTCGCTGATCAACGGGAAGGCGTTCCCCACCGCCAGGATGACGTCGGGGTCGAGGCTGGCGATGGTCTCGAACGGGTAGCCGTCGCCCACAGGGAACATCTCGGGGGTGGCGCCGTTCAGGGCGTCCTTGGTCCACTGAAACAAGCCGGCGTCGAGGTAGGAGATCTCGGCCATGCCCACGGGCACGACGCCGAGTGCGATCGCGGCGTCGGCGCTCGGGAAGTCGAGGGCGACCACGCGTCGCGGTTCACGCTCGATGATCACATCGCCATCGGCCTGCTGGATCGTGACGGGAAAGGCGTCGGTGGCGGCCGGTGTCGCGGAGCCCGACGCATCGGTGTCGTCGGACCCGTTGTCGCCGCACGCCGTCGCCGTGAGGGCCAGGACCAGGGCGACGAGGAGGCTGCTGAGGGCGCGGGCAGGCCGCGCCGCGGCGAGAGGCATGCGTTCGGTGAGGCTCATACGGCTGAAGGTAGATCGAACTGGTGTTGTTAGGTACGCCTAAGGTGCCAGACCATGTCGAGGATGGGTCAGCGAGGAGCCGGGTCGCGGAAGTACCTGCCCGGCGTCTCGCCGGTCGCCCTCCGGAAGGCAGCGATGAACGCGCTCGCCGTGCTGTAGCCGGCGTCGCAGGCGATGGCGGTTACCGGATCACCCGCCGCGAGCCGTGGGAGCGCCGCCCGCATCCGGGCGTTGGTCCGCCACTGGCTGAAGGTGAGCCCGGTCTCCTCGACGAAGAGCCGCGAGAGCGTCCGCCTGCTGGCACCCACCTTCCGGCCCCAGCGTTCGATGCCGAATGACTCGGACGGATGCTCCTCGAGGCGGCGGGCCACCTCGAGCGCCCGCGGGTCGACCGGCATCGGCAGGCTGATGGCGTGGACGGAAACCGGACGCACCAGGTCGAGCAGGAGTGACTCCGCCCGCTCCCGGGTCGGCCCCACCAGCTCGACATCGGAGAGCAGGTCGAGCAGCTCGCGGACCACGGCGCTGACGCCGACCACGACTGGCTCCGGCCACGGCGAGGGGATCTGCGGGTGTACGTAGACGCCCACCATCGCCGTGGCCCGGGGAGCCCACGTCGTGTGCTCGACCCCCGCCGGCACCCAAAGTGCCAAGGTCGGCGGAAGCACCCAGGATCGATCGCCGACGGCGACCAGGATGCTGCCCGACGCCGTCCACACCACCTGGTGCTGCAGGTGCGCGTGGGTCTCGAACCGCGCGCCCCCCGGCAGCGGCATGCGCTCGACGTACACGTTGATCCCCGGCACGAAATCGTGGGGCGCGAGCAGCTCGGCGCTCACCGTCGCTCCCCTCGCCCCAATAGCAAGCAATCACCCTAACGTCGGGCGGTCGGCCGGACGGGTCGTTCTTGCGACTGCCATCCCTTCCGCCCGGGTGGGCGGTTGGGGTCCGGCCGGGACCAGGGTGGCGGCGTCGGCCGCCTCCTCCCGGCCCAGGGCGCGGCCGATCACCGTCGTCACCCGTCCCACGGGGTTGGTGGTCGCCGTGGTCGGCGGACGGGGGCCGCCGTGGGGGCGATCAGGGAGAGCTGGTCGTGCTCCTCCGGGGTGAGCCCCGCCCGGATGGCCAGGATCACGTCGGGCCTCAGGCCCGCGATCCGCTCGAAGTTCATCTCCGGGAAGGGCAGCGCCTCCGGCTTGCCCTCGCCGAGCTCCTCCTGGGCCCACGGCCACCCGCCGTAGGCCTGGCCGCCCGGGATCGGGCCTGGGCAGCCGTTCAGGATCCGGGGACCTTGGTGGACGGGTCGCCGTCGACCGCGGCCGCCAGGCGGGGCACCAGCTCGTCGAGGACCGTGGGCAGGCTGAGCACGGTGTTGAAGCCGTAGGCGGCCTGGAGCACGTCGTCCTGGTGGAGGAAGACGTCGCGCCCCTGCTTGGCCACGTCGAGTGTCGGGTAGAGCGGGTTGCCCTCCAACCGGCTCTTGACGCCCTCGTCCAAAAACACGAGCCACACCAGCACGTCGGCCGACAGCACCCCGACCTGCTCGTCGGCCACCTCGGCGAAGAACTGGTCCTGCACCAGGTCGGCGACGGCCGGAGGCAGCTCGAAGCCGAGGGTGGTGAGGAACCGGGCCCGCGGGTCCTGGGGGCCGTAGAACCCGAACGACGACGGGCCGAAGTCGTAGGCGGCGACTGCGGTCTTGCCCGCGAACTCGGGGTGTGCGGCCCGGGCCGCGGCGAAGCCGCCCTCCACCTCGGCCACCATCGCGTCCGCCTGATCGGCCCGCCCGAGGGCCCGGCCGAGGGTGCGGGTGATCTCCTGCCAGGGCATGCCGAAGCCGACGTACTCGGCCGGCTCGACCAGGGTGGGCGCGATCTTGGCCAGGGTGTCGTACTGCTCCCGGTCGAGCAGGGCCGACAGGGCCACGATGAGGTCGGGCCGCAGGCCCGCCACCCGTTCGAAGTTGATCCCCTCGCCCGTGAGCACCTCCGGCTGGGCGTCGCCCAGCTCGTCCTGGGCCCAGGGCCACGTGGCGTAGGGCTGCTCCCCGAACCACTCCCGCACCGCCACCGGCTTCACGCCCAGGGCGAGGATCGGGTCCTGCTCGTGATAGCCGACGGAGACCACCCGCAGGGGCGCTTCGGTGAGGGTGACCGAGCCGAAGCGGTGCTCGATGGTGACCGGGAACCCTTCCGCGGCGGACGACCCACCGGCCCCGTCGTCGTCACCTCCGCCGCAGGCGGCCGCCACCACCCCGGCGGCGACGAACAGCGCCACCGTGCTGAGCATGCGTTGCGCCCGGCGATGGCCTCGTAGCTCGATGCTCCGCATCTGTCCCCCTCGGTCTAAGGTGAGCCTAATGAAATATCTTTGGCATCACCAAGTTCGTGTGGTCGGCCGTCGGAAGTCAGCCTTGGGGGCGGCGGTGCTGGTCGTCGCCCTGCTGGCCGCGGCGTGCGCTGGCGACAACGACGACACCGTTTCGATCCCCCCGTCGAGCTCCGGCGGCGGCGCCTTCCCGGTGAAGATCGAACATGCCCTCGGCGTCACCGTCGTGCCTGCGGCGCCGACGCGCATCGTCACCGTCGGCCTGTCCGAGCAGGACTCCCTGTTGGCGCTGGGCGTCGTCCCCGTCGGGGTCACCGAGTGGTACAGCGACCACCCCTACGCCACCTGGCCCTGGGCCCAGGACGAGCTCGGTGCGGCCACCCCCGAGGTGCTCTCCACCGAGGAGGGCTTCCAGTACGAGCGCATCGCCGCCCTCGACCCCGACCTCATCATCGGGACCAACGCGGGGATCGACGAGGCGGAGTACGGCCTGCTCTCGGCCATCGCCCCCACGATCGCCCATCCGCAGGGCGGGCAGGACTACTTCGCCCGGTGGGACGACCAGGCCATGCTCATCGGCCGGGCCGTGGGCCGCGAGCCGGAGATGCGGGCCCTGGTCGACGGCATCGGCACCCAGTTCGCGGCGGCCGCCGCCGCTCACCCCGAATTCGCCGGCAGGAAGGCCGTCTTCCTGCAGAACGCCTTCTACGAGGGGGCCGCCATCGCCTACCAGGACGGGCTCAGCACCGAGTTCCTCACCGACCTGGGCTTCACCATCCCCCCCGAGCTGACCCCGTTCGAGAAGGACTCGCAGGCCCACATCCCCCTCGAACGACTGTCCGTACTCGATGCCGCGGACGTCCTTGTTTGGGCGACCGAGGTGCCCGACGACCGCGCCGCGCTGGAAAAGGAGTCCGTCTACCTCGGGCTGGAGGAGGTGCGGGAGGGCCGGCTCGTCTTCACCGATGCCGTGACCGCCGGCGCCGTCTACTTCACCAGCCTCTTGAGCCTTCCCCACGTGCTCGAGCACCTCGTGCCCGCCCTGGCCGACACGCTCGCCGGAAAGGGCCCGTCGGTGATCACCTCTGAGTAGGTTGACCTACACCCCCTCGTGAGGGCAGCCTAAGGCGGGCATGGTCCAAAGCCAGGGGCGCACCGGTGGGGCCACGACCGAGCCGGTGCGGGGCGCGGGCGACCCGGCCGCGCAGCCGACGCTGCTCGAGCGCATCGAGCGCACCGGACTCGTGCACGGGTGGGGCTGGCGGGCGATCGTCCTGGTCGTGCTGCTGGTGGCCCTGGCGTTGGTCGCCCTGGCCAGCGTGGCCTACGGCGCGAAGCCGATTCCCTTCGGCCACGTCCTGTCCGCCTTCGTCGACTACGACGGCTCGAACGAGCACCTCATCGTGCGCAGCCTGCGGGTCCCCCGGACGCTCGTCGGCATCGGCGTCGGCGTGGCCCTCGGGCTGGCCGGCGCCCTGATGCAGGGCGTGACCCGGAACCCCCTGGCCGACCCGGGGATCCTCGGCGTCAACGCGGGGGCGTCCCTGGCGGTCGTGCTGGCGATCAACGTCCTCGGCGTCTCCAGCCTGCCCGTCTTCGTCTGGTTCGCCTTCGCCGGGGCGGCCCTGGCGTCGGTCGCGGTCTACGGCCTGAGCTCGCTCGGCCGCGACCGGGCCACCCCGGTGAAGCTGGCCCTGGCCGGGGCCGCGCTGCAGGCGCTGCTGCTCTCGTTCACCCAGGCCATCCTCCTGCTCGACGTCGCCACCCTCAACGAGTACCGGTTCTGGGTGGTCGGCTCGCTGGCCGGTCGGGACAGCACCGTCTTCCGCCAGGTGGCGCCCTTCATCATCGTGGGGACGGTGCTGGGCCTGGCCTCGGCCCGCTCCCTGAACACGCTGAGCCTGGGCGACGACGTGGCCCGGTCCCTCGGCCAGCGGGTGGGCCTGGCCCGCGCCACCTCCGCCCTCGCCATCGTGGTGCTCTGCGGTTCCGCGGTGGCCGCCGCCGGGCCCATCGCCTTCATCGGCCTCACCATGCCCCACGTCGCCCGGGCCATCACCGGGCCCGACTACCGCTGGGTTCTGCCCTACTCGGCCGTGCTGGCGCCGATCCTGCTTCTCGGCTCCGACATCGTCGGCCGCCTCGTCCTGCGGCCGGGCGAGCTGCAGGTGGGCATCATCACCGCTGTCATCGGGGCTCCGTTCTTCATCATCCTCGTCCGCCGGCGCAAGCTGGCCGAGTTGTGAGGGCCGGTACCGCCCGGGTGCCGGCGGCGGGGCGGCGGGCTACCGTCCGCCTGCGGCGGCCGTCGGTCTCGTTTCGCGTCGACGCCCGGGTGGCCGTCGTCTGCGGGGCGCTGTCGGCTCTCATCCTGGTCGCCTTCGCGGTCAACGTCAGCGTCGGCGACTTCCCCATCCCGTTGCGGGACGTGGTGTCATCGATCCTCGGCTTCGGCAACCCCGACTCGGACTTCATCATCCGCACCCTGCGCCTGCCCCGCTCGCTGACCGGGGTGATGGTGGGCGCCGCCCTCGGCGCGTCGGGGGCGATATTCCAGAGCCTGGCCCGCAACCCCCTCGCCAGCCCCGACATCATCGGGGTGAACGCCGGGGCCGCGGCGGCGGCCGTGTCGGTGATCGTGCTCACCAGCGGCGTGAGCAGCACCACCGTGGCCCTGGCCGCCCTGGCGGGCGGCACGGCCGCCACCATCGCCGTCTACCTGCTCGCCTATCGCAAGGGTGTCACCGGCTACCGCATGGTGCTGGTCGGCATCGGGATCTCGGCCGTGCTCTACGCCGTCGTCGACTACATGCTCACCCGGGCCGAGCTGTTCGACGCGGCCCAGGCCACCATCTGGCTCACCGGGAGCCTCAACGGCCGGGGCTGGGAGCACGTCCGCCCGGTGGGGGTGGCGCTCGTGGTCCTGCTCCCCGCCGGCCTGCTCCTGAGCCGCCAGCTGCGCGCCCTCCAATTGGGCGACGACGCGGCCCGGGGGCTCGGCGTCCGTATCGAGCGGGCCCGGATGGCACTGATCATGACCGGCGTCGGCCTGGCCGCGGTGGCGACCGCGTCGGCCGGGCCCGTCCCGTTCGTTGCCCTGGTCTCACCGCAGATCGCCCGCCGGCTGGCGGGAGCGTCCAATCTTTCGTTGGTGCCGGCGGCGCTCGCCGGTGCAGCTCTCGTGCTCCTGTCCGACCTCGTCGGCCGCCGGCTGTTCGCACCGACCCAACTTCCCGTCGGGATCATCACCTCGATCGTGGGCGCGCCGTACCTGCTCTGGCTCCTGGCCCGGGCCAACCGCACCGGACGAGGGGGCTAGCTGCCGAACGGGATTCGGAACGTCCCGGCACCCCTGGAGGCGACGGAGGCGACGGACCTCGATCAGTCGCGCACCTGCTGGGTGAGGTAGAGCGGCTCGCCCAGCTGGCGGACGAGCTCGAGCTGGGTCTCCAGCCAGTCGGCGTGCTCCTCCTCGCCGGTCAGGATCTTCTCCAGCAGCTGGCGGCTGCCGTTGTCGCTCTCCCGCTCGCACAGCTCGATCCCGGCCTGGAGGCGCAGGATCGCCGCCCTCTCGAGGTCGAGGGCCAGTTTCAGCTTCTCGAGCACCGTCTCGCCCACCATGACGGTGCCGAGGCGCTGCAGGTTGGGGATCCCGTCGAGGTAGAGGATGCGCTCGATGAGCTTGTCGGCGTCCTTCATCTCGTCGATGGAGTCGGCCATGATGTGCTCGGCCAGGTGGTCGTAGCCCCAGTTGGCGCACATCTTGGCGTCGACGAAGTACTGGTTGATGGCTGTCAACTCGGCGGTGAGCACGTCGTTGAGCACTTCGAGAACTGCCGGGCTGCCCTGCACTGCTACCTCCCTCGACGATTGGCTGTGCGGGAGATTGTAGGTGCCGGCGAGCGGGCCCCCGGCGGGGTGGTGAGCGGGGCCGAGTGTGAGATCACCGGCCCGCGGCGGAACCGGAGATCACTGGTCCTTGATGATGCCGATCAGGTTGCCGTCGGGGTCCTTGAACATGGCCATGGTGACGACGCCGGGGATGACCGTCGGGTGCATCACGGTGGTGCCGCCGGCCGCCTCGGCCTTGTCGAGGGTGGCCTGGAGGTCGGGCACGGCCATGTACACGGTGACGTAGGTGGCGCCCTGGGGGTTGGCACCGACCCCTCCGCCGATCCCCTTGTCGTCCTGGGCCGCCACCACCCCGTAGTTCATGGGGTTGTCGGCGTTGACCTCCCAGTCGAACACGTCCCGGTAGAACCTCTGGGTGGCGGCCGGGTCCTTGCCCATGATCTCGAAATGCAGCACCGGGTTGGGCACGTGGGGACTCCTATCTCGAGAAGCGTTGGCGGATGAGGTTGAGGGCGCTACCCGCCCGGAACCACTCGACGTGCTCCGGCGAGAGGCTGTGGGTGCACTCGAACTCGAGTTCGGAGCCGTCGGGCCGGTACAGGCGGCAGGGGACCGGCACCCCGGGGGCGAGGCCGGCCAGGCCGAGGACCGAGATGCGGTCGTCGGGGCCGATCAGGTCGTAGGTCGCCGGGTCGGCGAAGACCAGGGGCAGCACCCCCTGCTTCTTGAGGTTGGTCTCGTGGATGCGGGCGAACGATCGCACCATCACCACCCGTCCCCCGAGGAAGCGGGGTTCCATGGCCGCGTGCTCCCGGGACGACCCCTCGCCGTAGTTCTCGTCGCCGACCGCCACCCACGGCTGGCCCGCGTCGCGGTAGTGCTGGGCCACGTCGGGAAGTGGTTCGGCCTGGCCGTGGATGGCGCACAGCCCGGTGCCCGGCTCGCCGGTGAACGCGTTGATCGCCCCGAGGAACAGGTTGCGGCTGATGTCCATCGCTTCCGCCCGGGTGGGCGGTTGGGGTCCGGCCGGGACCAGGGTGCCGGCCGAGTACGTCGGCTTCGGCATGCCCTGGCAGGAGATCACCCGCACCCTCGGCCGGGCCCTCGGGCGGGCCGATCAGGCGGACGCGATGGTGGCCGAGGTGGAGGGCGGCTTCGCCGCGGCCCGGGCCGCACACCCCGAGTTCGCGGGCAAGACCGCAGTCGCCGCCTACGACTTCGGCCCGTCGTCGTTCGGGTTCTACGGCCCCCAGGACCCGCGGGCCCGGTTCCTCACCACCCTCGGCTTCGAGCTGCCTCCGGCCGTCGCCGACCTGGTGCAGGACCAGTTCTTCGCCGAGGTGGCCGACGAGCAGGTCGGGGTGCTGTCGGCCGACGTGCTGGTGTGGCTCGTGTTTTTGGACGAGGGCGTCAAGAGCCGGTTGGAGGGCAACCCGCTCTACCCGACACTCGACGTGGCCAAGCAGGGGCGCGACGTCTTCCTCCACCAGGACGACGTGCTCCAGGCCGCCTACGGCTTCAACACCGTGCTCAGCCTGCCCACGGTCCTCGACGAGCTGGTGCCCCGCCTGGCGGCCGCGGTCGACGGCGACCCGTCCACCAAGGTCCCCGGATCCTGAACGGCTGCCCAGGCCCGATCCCGGGCGGCCAGGCCTACGGCGGGTGGCCGTGGGCCCAGGAGGAGCTCGGCGAGGGCAAGCCGGAGGCGCTGCCCTTCCCGGTGATGACTTCGAGCGGATCGCGGGCCTGAGGCCCGACGTGATCCTGGCCATCCGGGCGGGGCTCACCGCGGAGGAGCACGACCAGCTCTCCCTGATCGCCCCCACGGCGGCCCCCGTCCGCCGACCACGGCGACCACCAACCCCGTGGGACGGGTGACGACGGTGATCGGCCGCGCCCTGGGCCGGGAGGAGGCGGCCGACGCCGGCTCGACCAGGGTGGGCGCGATCTTGGCCAGGGTGTCGTACTGCTCCCGGTCGAGCAGGGCCGACAGGGCCACGATGAGGTCGGGCCGCAGGCCCGCCACCCGTTCGAAGTTGATCCCCTCGCCCGTGAGCACCTCCGGCTGGGCGTCGCCCAGCTCGTCCTGGGCCCAGGGCCACGTGGCGTAGGGCTGCTCCCCGAACCACTCCCGCACCGCCACCGGCTTCACGCCCAGGGCGAGGATCGGGTCCTGCTCGTGATAGCCGACGGAGACCACCCGCAGGGGCGCTTCGGTGAGGGTGACCGAGCCGAAGCGGTGCTCGATGGTGACCGGGAACCCTTCCGCGGCGGACGACCCACCGGCCCCGTCGTCGTCACCTCCGCCGCAGGCGGCCGCCACCACCCCGGCGGCGACGAACAGCGCCACCGTGCTGAGCATGCGTTGCGCCCGGCGATGGCCTCGTAGCTCGATGCTCCGCATCTGTCCCCCTCGGTCTAAGGTGAGCTAAGTGCATCCCACCGTAAGTACAATCACGTAACTACTGTCACGTAATCAGGGGCCTCCGTTAACGTATGGGCTCCCCTCCGGAGGGGAGCGATGCCCAGGAAAGCCCGTACACGCTGACCCTAACGTCCGAGCAGCGAGCCGAGCTTGAGGCGCGGGCCCGTCGATATACGTTGCCGTATAGGGACGTAGGGCGGGCCAAGATCGTGCTCATGGCCGCCCTGGGATCGACAACGACGAGATCGCGGCCCGCTTCGACACCTGCCGGGAGATCGTGTCGAAGTGGCGCAAGCGATTCTTCGAAGAGCGGCTCGCCGGGCTGGAGGAGCGCCCTCGGCATGGCCGACCCCTGGTTTTTCCCCCCTGAGGTCGTCGTCGAAGTCAAGGCGATGGCCTGCGAGCTTCCGAAGCGTCTTGGCGTGCCCTTGTCGAGGCTGCATGTTCCAGATATCCGCGCTGAAGTGTCCCCGCGGCCTCGTCGCCGAGATCTCCGGCACGACGATGTGGCGATGGCTCGCCTCCGGACGCCATCCGGCCTTGGAGTCGCCGTTCGTGGATCTTTCCCCGCGACCCCAATTTCGAGGCCAAGGCCGGTCGCGTGCTGGACCTGTATGCTCGCCAATGGGAGGGCAAGCCGTTGGGAAACAGGACTTCGTCATCTCTGCCGACGAGAAGACCTCGATCCAGGCCCGCCATCGCTGCCATCCAACGCTGCCGCCCGGCCCGGCGGGCGCGCAGCGGGTCGAACATGAATACGAGCGCGGGGGGGCGTTGGCGTACCTGGCGGCCTGGGATTGCGGTCGGGCCAAGGTCTTCGGCCGCTGCGAAACCGACCACGGGCATCGAGCCCTTCCGCCGCCTGGTCGAACAGGTCATGGGACGCCGAGCCTTACGCCTCGCGCCGACGCGTATTCTGGGTCGTCGACAACGGCAGCAGTCACCGCGGGGGACTCCTCAGTGTGACCGCCTCACTGAAGACTGGCCCAACGCCCACCTCGTCCATCTCCCGTTCATGCCAGTTGGCTCAACCAGGTCGAGATCTATTTCTCCGTCATCCAGCGCAAGGTCCTCGATGCCCAACGACTTCGCCAACCTGGCTGAGGTCCAGCGCGCCTCGCCGCCTTCGAGCGTCTCTACCAGCAGGACAGCCAAGCCCTTCGAATGGAAGTTCACCCGCCGAGACCTCAGCCAAGCTACTCGAACGACTCGCCGACAAGACCGACCACACGAGCCGCCGCATGACCTGCCGGAATACGTGACCGGAATTACGTGCCAGAGCACTAAGCTTACGGGGTGGCCGGCTCCATGACGTGGGCGAGGCTCTCGACGGCGCGGCGTTGCAGGAGGGTCGCCCCCTGCGCCTCCGCAACAGCGACGGCCCGCCGGAGGCTGACCACACCCTCGCCCGCACATGCGCCACCCATCGCGGCCAATGCCAACCCCCGCTGGCGGTGCAGCTCGGCCTCGCCGATGCGGTCTCCCGAGGCCTGGCAGTGGGCCAGGCCCTCGTCGGCCGCGACCACCGCCTCGTCCCACCGGCCGGCACGAAGGCAGGCGTCGGCCAGGAGACTCAGGTAGAAGGGCCGCCAGAACGTCACCCCTTCGGCGGCGCAGGCATCGAGCTCGGCGCGCAGCTGCGCCAGGGCTACCGGCCCGGGGTCGGCGGCGGCGACGGCCCAGCTCCGGATGAGGGCGGGGCCGGTGACGACCACTCGGATGCCGCTGGCCCGCTCGAGGTCGAGGCAGCGCTCGGCCGCCGCCCGGGCTTCTTCCACCCGGCCCCCGAGCGCGTGGCCCATGGCGGCCCACAGCCGCACGCCCCACAGCCACAAAGGGTGGCCCGAGGCCTCGACCACTGCCGCCCCCTCTCCTGACGCCGCTTCCGCCAACTCGTCCTCGCCCGACAAAGTCAGGCCCACGCCCAGGAGCACCAGGGCAGGCGACAACGGGTTCACCCACGGCAAGCTCACGTCCGGGTTCCGGTCCCAGAGGGGTCGAGCGAGGGCAATCGCGTCCTCGAGGTGCCCGAGGCTGGCCCGCAGCTCACCCCTGAAGAACTCCGAGTGGCCGAGGGCGTAGAGGCCGGCAGCTCGGCTGAGGTCGTCGTCGGATGCCTCGCCCAGTGCCAGCATCCGGGCACCGAAGCCGGACAACACCTGCCACTCGGCCCGGATGATGGCCCTCCTCGACAGCCCCCACCATCGACGACAGCAGCTCCTGGGTGTCGCCCAGCGCCAGGGCCAACTCGGCGGCCCGGTCGAAGGCGCGGGCCGCGGCGGGCGAGACCAAGCCCCCCTTCAGCATGCGCGCCACCGCCAGCCGGTTTTGGATCCGGAGCTCGTGACAGTCGCGGTCGGGACCGGCCGGCATCGCCACGACCAGCTCGAGCGCCCGCCCGAGGTGCTCCTCGACCGCCTCGTGCGCCTGCCCGGCCTGAGCGGCAGACGCGGCCTCGAGTGCGTAGGCCACCGCCTTGGCGGGGCCGACGGCCGGTGCGGCCCGCCAGAAGTGCCGGGCCAGTTCGGACAACCGGGCCCCGTCCCGGTCCAGCGCTTCGAGGGCCCCGCCTACCCGGGCGTGGAGTCGGGCCCGGCGCATGCCGCTCAGCCCGTCGTAGAGCACCTGCTGGACGAGGGCGTGGGTGAACCGGTAGCGGCCGACGACACTCCCGTCCTCGACGACGACGCCGACGAGCGCGTCCACCGAGTCGAGGGTGCGGTCGACGTCGTGGCCGGTGGCGGCGGCGAGCACGCCGAGGTCGAACGACCGCCCTGCCACCGCCGCCACCCGGAGGAGGGCGAGCGTGGCCTCCGGCAGCCGACCCAGGCGACGCCGGAGCACGTCCTGCACCCGGGCCGGGACCTCGACGGCCGCCACGGCGTCGGCCTGTCCCAGGGTCCCCTCGCTGGCCAGCAGCTTCACCAGCTCGGCCAGGAAGAACGGATTGCCGTCGGTGCGGGCGTGGAGGGCGACGGCCAACTCGTCGGAGGGCGTGACGCCCCAGCCCCGGGCCACCAGCTCGCCCACCTCGGTCACCGACAGCCCGTGGAGGCCGATGCCCTGAAAGGCCGCCAGCCGGGCGACGACGGCCAGGGTCGACACCAGGGGATGGTCGGGCGCCAGCTCGGTCGGCCGGTATGTCCCCACCAGGAGGATCCGTGTCCCCGCCAGGCGGGCGGCCACGAATTGGAACAGGGCGAGTGAGGCGGCGTCGGCCCAATGGAGGTCGTCGACGATCACCACCAGCGCCCGTCGGGCGGCGACTGTGGTCAAGGCGTCCACTACTGCCTGATGGAGGCGGAAACGGGCCGTCTCGTCGTCGAGCCCGGGCGTCGGCCCGGGCGACCCGAGGGCCGCCGCCCCGGGGACGAGCTGGGCCAGCCTTCGCGTGGCGTCGTCGTCGAGCCCGCCGTGGCCGACGCCCGCCAGGACGGTCCGCAGGACCTGCACCCAGGGCCAGAACGGTGGCGGCCCCTCTCCCTCGTTGCTTCCGCCCCAGGACACCGTCGCTCCGAAAGCTGCGGCCCGGGCAGCCAGTTCCTGGCCGAGCCGGGTCTTGCCGATGCCGGGTTCACCCGAGACCAGCACCATGCAACCCCGCCCCGCCGCCGCTTCGGCGACCAACCCGTCGAGCCGGGCCAGGTCGGCCGCCCGCCCCACGAGGGGCGGTACGGCCGCCGACGGGTGCCCGGCGGGGCTGACGACGATCGCCGCGGGCGCGCCAACTCGGGGACCCCGGTTCCAGTCGAGCGTAGGGGCCTGGGCGAGAATGTCACCCTCCAATCGGGAGAGCTCGGGCCCCGGAACGATGCCCAGCTCCTCGATCATCACCTCGCGGGCCCGGGCATAGGACCGGAGTGCCTCAGCCTGGCGGCCGTCGCGGTAGAGGGCGACCATGAGCATGCCCCACAGGCGCTCGCGGAGGGGGAAGCGGGCAACGAGGCCGGCGAGGGTGGCTACCGCGGAGGCGTTCGCTCCCAGGTCGAGGTCGGCCTCGATTCGGTCCTCGGTCGCCAGCTGCCGCAACTCGTCCAGCCGGGCGATCGCCGGCCGGGCGAACTTCTCGGAGGAGAGATCGGCCAAGGCCTCGCCCCGCCACAGGCCCAGCGCCTCGTCGAGCACTCGCCGGGCGGGACCGGCTTGACCGGTGGCCAGCAGGCGCCGGCCCTCGGCGGCCAGGGCCTTGAAGCGCTCGGCATCGAGCTCGTCCGGGCCCACCCGCAGGAGGTAGCCCGGCGGCCGGGTGACCAGCCTGTCCCACGGCCGGTCGGGCAGGCGCCCGGGCTCGAGGACGCGCCGGAGGTTGGACACGTAGACCTGGAGCGAGGCGGTCGCCCGGGCCGGGCGTTCGTCGCCCCAGAGGAGGTCGATGAGACAGTCGAGCGCGACGACGCTGTTCGCCTCCAGGGTGAGGACGGCGAGCACCGCCCGCTGCTTGCGTCGCCCGAGCTCGAGCACCCGCGCCTCGTCCAGCACCTCGAACGGACCTAGAACCCTGAACCGCACCCCGCCTCCTCTTGGGGGGAGATCCTAACGGCGGGGTCACCGTGGCTGCACGTGCGCGCGCACCCTCCGACGCAGGGTTGCGGAGCGGAGCTCGAACCCGCCCTCACGGCCGCACCTGGCCGGTGATGCGGGCGGAACACCCCGGCCGTAGGCACCGGACGACCATCCGGGTCACCGCGAGGCGCAGGGCGTCGCCTACCTCGGCCGGCTGGCGCCCGGTCAGTTCCGTCCCCATGCGCTCCGAGGTCGGGGAACCGACGGCGCCGTCATCGGCGGCCGGAGGGCCGTTCGTTCACTGGCCCGGAGGCCATCGGCGACACAGACCGAGGGACTTGGCATTTCCTTGGCGCGCCTTGCTCACGACCCGCGCCCGTGCATTAATTGGATGTCCGGTCCCGAGGGGCTGGTGGCGAAGGAAATGACTCGGCCGTCGAGACTTGGCGGCTAGCTAGTGGGCGGGTGGACTGTCACAACCTGTCAAGCGCTCGAGTTGGTCCGCGCTTGCCGTCGGCCAAGTCATCGTAGATCGGGGAGACATTGAGCGGGTTCTCAGGGTTCCTAGATTTGGCAGATGATCGACGGCCTTATTCGATTCGGCGGACAGCTGCGGGGTATGGGTGATCCAGCGGAGTGTCTCAGCCCGCCAGAAGCGGCACATCCGTGGAAGCGTGCGTGCCCACGAACAGCATCGAAGGTGCTGCCTCGGGCTTTGTAAGGAAGTCGAACTCCGCGGGTGGCGTTGACAACGATCGTATGCCCGACAGAGCCTGTTCCTGGGGTGGCCGAAAGGCGCGCCGCCACTTCGGGACCGTACGTACGACCTTCACCTGATGTTGGGCATCATTTCGGTAAAGGGTGTCCGCCCGCAGGCGCCACGGGATTGTTCAAGCGAGATCGGAGAGACCGTTGAAGGTGCTCATCAAGGGACTTGCAACTCTGCTGTTTTCCATGCTCGTGATCACTGCCTTGCCGGCGCCAGCGCTCGCCGCGACTGGCTTCCCCAAGGGTACGTTCGTCCTCAAGGCCGGCAACAAGTGCGTGGAGTACGGAACGAAGCCCAACGAGACCGTCCTAGCGTTATATCTGGCGCCATGCAGTACGAGGTACAAGGCTGCCCAGGTCTGGCAGATGACCGACGGCTCAGTTCGCTTGGCCGGGCAGCTCCGCAATATCGGCTCGTCCACACGCTGCGCCTATACGAACTCCTATGGCTTCGGTCCAATGACATGCTTGGCCAAGGGTTCCTCGTCAGAGAAGGAATACATGCACACAGTAACGCCCTCGAAAAACATCAAGGCTGGTGCTTTGTGCGTGAGTGCAAATGTCGGGGCCGCAAACTGTGCCACCAAGAAAAATGATGACGGCGAGGTCCGCACGCTCCTCAAGTTCACATTTCCGAAGCCCCCGGCGCGCTGACCAGCTCCATGGACTTGGGACCAAGGAGTACTGCGGACCGAGCATCGCGAGTCCGTCGGTGGCAGGTGAAGGATGGCGAGCTCCGTCCACGCGGCCCGTTTCAGCACCTTGTGCAAATTGACGAAAACGACAACTCGGCGCTCGGCGCCGGGCCGAGAGGGGACAACACGCACATGAGAAGACGGTCGCTTCGAGGGATCGTGCTGGCCTTGCTGCTGGGCTCGGTCGCATCTGTCGCACCGGCGCCCAGTGCGACGGCCCAGACTCTGCCCGAGTTTGCTCCGGAGGTCGCGGGGCTCGTCGAACCCATCCTCGTCTCAGTCGCCCAGATCCTCGGGTCGCTGGCGCCCTTCGGCAGCTTCGAGATCGACGAGGAAGGCGAGCTGTTCTCCGGCGGGGCCGGCGTGGAGATCTCCGGGGGTTTCGCCTGCGCCAAGACGCTCGACCTGGCGCCGCTGCTGCCCCACGTCACCTCTCAGAGCATCACCGTCGATGTTGCCCAGGCCGGTGCGTCGGTCACCCGAGCCAGGGGTCGCATCGAGAGCGCCGACATGACCTGCGATGGAGCCGATAAGGAGTTCACGGTGTTCGCCCTGGTCGACGGCGGTGCGCCCTTGCGGGCTGGGCCGGTCGAAGTGGTGGTGCGTATGAGTGTCTGCGACCTGCTCGGCTGCACCACCGCCGCTGCCGTCTCCACCATCAACGCCGCGGCCCCCGCCGCCGACGCCGCCGGCGGGGATGGCGCCGGCGCCGCCGACGCCGCCGGCGGGGATGGCGCCGGCGGCGGGGGGGCCGCTGCTGGCAGCGGCGCCGGAGACGACGACGACGGGGAGTAGAACCCGTCGCATCACAGCCGCCGGCCCTGGACCCGGGGTCGGAGCCCGCCTGGCGGTGACGGCCACGCTCCTGGCCGTCGCCGCCTGCGGGAACTCATCGCCGGGCGCCTCCGCGGGCAGGCCCGCAAGCACCGAGTTGACGACGTCGACGGCGCCGGAGGCGGCCTCCACGGTCGTCACCGCAAGGCCCACCACCCGGCGCTCGTCGGCGCCGTCGGCTCGGGTTCCCGCGCCGACGGCTCGGCCCCCCGCGCCCGAGGCCCCCGATCAGCCCGGTGGGCCGTGCGCCACGGCCCAACTGCGGGTCGAGCCGGTCGCCGTTCAGCCCAAGGGCTCGACTTTGGTCGAGACGTTCCTCCTGACCAACACCGGCCCCAATGCCTGCTCGCTCGTCGGTCCACCGGGCGTTGCACCGTTCCGGGCCTCCGGATCGTCGGTGCAAGCCAACGTCATTCCCATCCCCCCGGGGGAGGGAGCGATCGGTGGCCCTGGCGGGCGCCTGGTGATCGAACGGGGCGACAATGCCGTGTTCTTCCTACAGTGGAGCCCCACGACCCCACCCGGCGATTGCCAGGACGTGGACGGCATTCTCTTCGACGCGCCCGGCTCGACGTCCTCGTCGGCACGAATACCCTTCGCCATCCGGTTCTGCGGCCGGCTGATCCGGCGCTCGGTCGTCCTGCCGCCGGGGACGGCCTGACCCGCTGGGCTCCCGGACGTGAGCCGGGACCTCTGCCCGCGGTTGCCGTCGGCGCGGACGTCAGGACCAGCGGGCTCACTGGTCCTTGATGATTCCGATCAGGTTGCCGTCGGGGTCCTTGAACATGGCCATGGTGACGACGCCGGGGATGACCGTCGGGTGCATCACGGTGGTGCCGCCGGCCGCCTCGGCCTTGTCGAGGGTGGCCTGGAGGTCGGGCACGGCCATGTAGACGGTGACGTAGGTGGCGCCCTGGGGGTTGGCACCGACCCCTCCGCCGATCCCCTTGTCGTCCTGGGCCGCCACCACCCCGTAGTTCATGGGGTTGTCGGCGTTGACCTCCCAGTCGAACACGTCGCGGTAGAACTTCTGGGTGGCGGCGGGGTCCTTGCCCATGATCTCGAAATGCAGCACCGGGTTGGGCACGTGGGGACTCCTATCTCGAGAAGCGTTGGCGGATGAGGTTGAGGGCGCTACCCGCCCGGAACCACTCGACGTGCTCCGGCGAGAGGCTGTGGGTGCACTCGAACTCGACTTCGGAGCCGTCGGGCCGGTGCAGGCGGCAGGGGACCGGCACCCCGGGGGCGAGGCCGGCCAGGCCGAGCACCGAGATGCGGTCGTCGGGGCCGATCACGTCGTAGGTCGCCGGGTCGGCGAAGACCAGGGGCAGCACCCCCTGCTTCTTGAGGTTGGTCTCGTGGATGCGGGCGAACGATCGCACCATCACCACCCGTCCCCCGAGGAAGCGGGGTTCCATGGCCGCGTGCTCCCGGGACGACCCCTCGCCGTAGTTCTCGTCGCCGACCGCCACCCACGGCTGGCCCGCGTCGCGGTAGTGCTGGGCCACGTCGGGAAGAGGTTCGGTCTGGCCGTGGATGGCGCACAGCCCGGTGCCCGGCTCGCCGGTGAAGGCGTTGATCGCCCCGAGGAACAGGTTGCGGCTGATGTTCTCCAGGTGGCCCCGGTACCGCAGCCACCGTCCGGCGGCCGAGATGTGGTCGGTGGTGCACTTGCCGACGGCCTTGAGGAGGATGCGGAGGCGGTCGAAGTCCTGCCCGTCCCACGGCGGGAACGGCTCCAGGCGCTGGATCCGGGAGCTGGCCGGGTCGATGACCACGTCGATGCCGCTGCCGTCCTCCAGCGGGGGCAGGTAGCCGTCGTCGCCGGCCACGAAGCCGCGGGCCGGGAGCCTGTCGCCGTAGGGCTCGGCCAGGCGCACGCCGTCGAGCTCGTCCTCCAGGGGGTTGAAGTCGAGGGTGCCGGCCAGGGCGTAGGCGACGGTGGTCTCGGGGGAGGCGATGAAGGCGAGGGTTGACGCGTTGCCGTCGTTGCGCTTGGGGAAGTTGCGGTTGAAGGAGCTGATGATCGAGTTGGCCTCCCCGTCGACCACGTCGGACCGGGCCCACTGCCCGATGCACGGCCCGCAGGCGTTGGCCAGCACGCTGGCACCGATGGCCTCCAGGTCGGCCAGGAGGCCGTCGCGCTCGACGGTGGCCCGCACCGTCTCCGATCCCGGGGTGATGAGCAGGGGGGTGCGGGTGCGCAGCCCGGCCGCGGCCGCCTGGCGGGCCACGCTGGCGGCCCGGCTGATGTCCTCGTAGGACGAGTTGGTGCAGGAGCCCACCAGGGCCTGGGAGATGTGCAGCGGCCAGCCGGCGGCCCTGGCCTCGGCCCCGAGGGCCGACACCTCCCGGGCCAGGTCGGGGGTGTGGGGCCCGACCACGTGGGGCTCCAGGGTGGACAGGTCGATCTCGACGACCCGGTCGAAGTAGGCGGACGGGTCGCGGTCGACCTCGTCGTCGGCCCGCAGGTCGGCGGCGGCCAGTTCGGCGGCGAGGGCGACGGCCTTGCGCCCGGTGGCGACCAGGTACTCGGCCGACTGCTGGTCGAACGGGAAGATCGACGTGGTGGCGCCGATCTCGGCCCCCATGTTGCAGATCGTGGCCTTGCCGGTGGCGCTGATGGCAGCCGTCCCGGAACCGAAGTACTCGACGATGGCGCCGGTGCCGCCCTTGACGGTGAGGATCTGGGCCACCTTGAGGATCACGTCCTTGGGCGACGTCCAGCCCGACAGCTCGCCGGTGAGGCGGACGCCGACCAGCTGCGGCCAGCGCAGGCCGAACGTGCCGCCGGTCATCACGTCGACCGCGTCGGCGCCGCCCACGCCGATGGCCACCATGCCCAGGCCGCCGGCGTTGGGGGTGTGGCTGTCGGTGCCGATCATCATCCCGCCGGGGAAGGCGTAGCGCTCGAGGACGACCTGGTGGATGATCCCCGAGCCCGGCTGCCAGAAGCCGATGCCGTACTTGGACGAGACGCTGGCCAGGAAGTCGTAGACCTCCTTGTTGGTCTCCTTGGCTGACAGAAGGTCGGCGACCGCCCCGACCTGGGCAAGGATCAGGTGGTCGCAGTGCACGGTGGTGGGGACCTGGACGCGGGGCAGGCCGGCGGTGGTGAACTGTAGGAGCGCCATCTGGGCGGTGGCATCCTGCATGGCCACCCGGTCGGGCTGGAGCTCCACGTAGGACCGGCCTCGCTGGAGGGCGGCCGGGTCGGGCACGGGGTCACCCGCCAGGTGGCCGAAGAGGACCTTCTCGGCCAGGGTGAGGGCCCGCCCGAGGCGGGTGCGGGCCGCGGCCGAACGTTCGGCCAGGCGGGCGTACGCCGCTTCGATCAGCGGGAGCGGGGTGGTGGGCTCGGAGGCGGCGGGCGTGTCGATGTCCACAGATTAGGGCCCGCAGATTCGGCCGACGCCGATCGCGACCGATGCGGCGGACGCCCCTCCGTGCGCCCGTAAGCTAACGGCATGGCAGACGAAGATCCCGAGGTTCCGGCGCGCCCCCAGTCCCGGGGGCCCCGGGTCGTCACCGGTGCGATGTTGCGCAAGGAGCGGGAAGCCAAGGCCGCCGCCGGCGGTGGGCCGTCCACCGGCGACGACACCCAGGCGCAGACCCTCGTGGGACCCGACCCGACCCCCCCGCCGGCGAGCGACGAGCCGCGAGCGCGCCCGAGTGGTCACGGGACGGACGGCACCAACCCCGGCCGATTCCGCCGCCGACGCTCCTCCCGCCCCGGCTGCCCCGCCCCGGTCCGCCTCGCCCCGGTCCGCCTCGCCGCCGGCTGGCTCGCCCCCGGCTGCCTCGCCCCCGGCTGCCTCGCCGCGGGCTGCCTCGCCCCCGGCTGGCTCGCCCCCGGCTGGCTCGCCCCCGGCTGCCTCGCCGCGGGCTGCCTCGCCCCGGGTCGGGCCGACACGCTCCGTGGCCGCCCGGGCCGCGGCCGCCGCCGACGCCACGCCTGCCGCCGGGACCACCCGGTCGACTTCGCCCCCGCCGCCCCCCGCCGCGCCACCGTCCTTCGACGACGAGGCGTTCGACGAGGAGTGGCCCTCGCCCCCCACCCGATCGATCCCGGCCCCGGTGCACCGGTCGGCGGCGCCGCCGCCGCCCGCGCCCCCGCCCCCGGCCAAGGCACCCAAGCCGAAGGCCGCCCGCACCCCGTCGGGGGAGGCCGGGGAACCGCTGGCGAGGAAAGCCTTCGGGCTCGCCCTGGCGTCGATCGTCCTGTTCGGCGTGCCCGCCATCCCTGCCCTGATCGTGGCCGGGAGGGCCAGGCGCCGAATGGCGGGAAAGGGCGCCTCCCCGTTGATCACCGCGGCCCGGATCGTCGCCGTGCTCAGCCTGGTCGCGTGGTTAACGGTGGCCGGGATCCTGATCGCCAACGCCGCCCGACCCGAGGGCGTCGACTACGCCGAGCTGAAGGCGGGCGACTGCATCGACACGCCGGAGACCTCGGAGGTCCGCCGCCTGAGGATCCGTTCCTGCGAGAAGCCGCACGATGCCGAGGTGTTCGCCGTGATCATCCACCCGGCAGCCCCGGGCGACGCCTTCCCGGGGGCCGAGGCGCTCCTCCAGTTCGCGGCCAACGCCTGCCTCGGGCAGCCCTTCACCGACTACGTCGGCACCCCTCGGGGCCAGTCGCAGCTCACCGAGTTCGAGATCGTGCCCGAGAGCGAGGCATGGTCCGATGGGCGACGGGGCCTTGTGTGCGCCGTCGACAACGCCGACCGCTCACCCCTGACGGCGTCGGTAAAGGGTTCCGCCCGATAGGGCACCACCAACCGGGCGCCGGCCCGAAGATCGGTCGCCCGTCCGCACGGTGATCGAGTGTGCAGGAAAGTGGCTATATCCCACGCAACTGCACACTCGACGGTTCGGGACACCCAAGTGGCGTCGATGGACCGGCCCATCCGGGTCGGCGTGCGGGGTGATGAGATGGGTCGCCGGATTCACGGTGGGACATGAAATTGGTCGTCCCGACCCAGTCCCTCCCCTTACCGCAGAAGGCGGATGCCGAGGGAGGGCGGAATGCTGCGACGGGGACCGCTCCTGACCCCTCGAACGGGCTCGGTCAGAGTCGGCGGTCATGTCGAAATCAGACTGGTTTGGCCATCCGGACTCACTGCGATAACCTGTCGGCAACCGACGGGGGCCGCATCCATCCCCCTTCGGGTGAAGCCGCAATCCGGCCCCGGATTCGGTTGACGAAGGGAGCGCTTGTTGCCGGTATACCCGCTGCTGGCGGTGGTGTGGGCCCTCGTTCTGGTGCCGCCCATCGTTCGTCGGCGTGTCGGGCATCGAGCGGAATTGGCCGAGTTCGACCGCATCCGACTGTGCTTCGTCGGCTCGACCGCCACCCCCTCTCACACTCGTGACGCCGTTTCCGCGGCGCCGATCCGGCGCAGTGCGGCCCAGCGCCGCCGCCGGGTCTTGCGGGTGATCGCCGCCGGCATGGTGGCCACCCTGGTGGTCGCCCTCGTCGTGCGCACCCGATTGGCATGGGGGATGCACCTGCTGATCTACGACATCCTCATCGCCTATGTCGCCCTCCTGGCCCACGCCGCCCGCGAACCGAGATCCGATCGCCACCACGCGGTGAGGCCGAATCTGCGGGCGGTACCCCCGGTCGCGGACCGGCCAATTCGACCGGTGCGCCTACCGGCACCGATGCCGGCCCGCCAACCCCTCCCGGTCCTCCAGGCCGCGTCCCGCTAGAGACTGCCTCCGGTGGCCGGGGGCGGCGAAGCGAGCCCCCGGGCCAGGGTGTCGAGCATCTGGTCGACCAGGGCCGCCGGATCGTGGAAGGTGGGAAATCCCGGGACGGATATGAGCAGCGACGTCATACCGTGCACGGCCGCCCACAGGATGGTGGCCACCCGGAACGGGTCGTCCTTGGTGATCACGCCGATGTCCATGCACTCCTGGACGTTTTCGATGAGGCCCTGGAAAGAGAGCATTCCCGGCAGCAACCCGGCCTCGTAGTCGTCCCGGGAGAGCTCGCTCTTGCCCATGAGCATGATCCGGTAGTGCTCGGGATGGGCGACCCCCCAGCGCACGTACGCCTGCCCGCGTCGCCGCAGCTTCTCGGCGGGGTCGTCGACACCGGCCATGGTCTCGGCGAAGACCGCGTCCAGCTTGCTGAACTGCAGCGCGCAGACGGCGTAGATGAGCTCGTCCTTGTCGGCGAAGTGGAGGTAGATCGACGGCGGACTGACCCCCACCGAGTCGGCGATGGCGCGGATCGACACCGCCGACTCGTCCCCCGTCTCGAGCAGCAGCGCCTCGGTGGCGGCCAGGATCTCGTCCCGCAGCCGATCGCCCTCGCCTCGCGGGGCCCGGGCCCGGCGCCCGGCGACGGTCGCTATCGGACCTTCTCCAGCTCGGGGACCGCGACCACCTCGTCGGGATCGGCGTCGCTGAAGCCCCACCGCTCGTAGATCCGCCGCATCGGCGCCGGAGCCCACCAGTTGGCCTCCCCCGCCAGGCGCATGAAGGCGGGGACCAGGGCGGCCCGGATGAGAGTGGCGTCCATCAGCACGGCCATCGTAAGGCCGATGCCGAACAGTTTGATGAATGACACGCTCGAGGTCGCCATGGCGATGAACACGATGGCCAGGAGGGCGGCGGCGGCGGTGACGATCCGCCCGGTGCGCTCCAGGCCGACCGCCACGGCCTGCTGGTTGTCGCCGGTGCGGTCGTGCTCCTCCTTGATGCGGGAGAGGAGGAAGACCTCGTAGTCCATCGACAGGCCGAAGGCGATGCAGAACATGAGGATCGGCGTGGAGATGGAGATGTCGCCCGTGGGGGTGAAGTTCAGGAGCCCGGACAGGTGCCCGTCCTGGAAGATCCACACCATGGCACCGAAGGTTGCGGTGAGGCTGAGCAGGTTGAGCACGATGGCCTTGATCGGCACGAGGACGCTCCCGAACATCAGGAACAGCACCACGAACGTGATAACAGCGATGATCCCGCCGGCCAGGGGCAGTCGGTCCAGGATGGCGGCCTTGGAGTCCACCAATTGGGCCGACGGACCGGCGACCTCGACCGGGAACGGGGCGCCGAGGGAGCGCACCGCCTCCACCAACCGCTCGCCGTCGGCCGACAGCGGCTCCACCGACGGGACCACCGACAACCAGGTGCCGTCGGGGGAGGCGAACCGGGCCGAAGCGGGACCGGCGCCGAGCACCCGGCTCCCCCCGATGTAGGAGCCCGTCAGGGCGTCGACGCGGGCCGCACCGGCGAGGAGGGACAGGGACTCGGCGTAGGAGGCGATCTCCGCCGTCCGGGCCGCGGGGTCGCCCGAGCCCGCGGCGACCACCTGGAGGGCGCCCGCCTCGTTGGACGTGAAGTTGGCGCGGATGTCGTCCTGCACCTGGCGGCTGCTGGCGGTCGCGGGCAGGACCCGGTCGTCGGGCAGCCCCAGTTGCACGTGGAGGAAGGGCAGGCCGAGCACGAGCAGCAGGGCCACCACCGAGCCGCCGATCACCACCGGCCGGCGCATGACGGTCATGGCCAACCGGTGCCAGAACCCCTCGCCGACCTCCTTGGGGTGGCGGCGGAAGACGGACCACTTGTCGATGCGGCGGCCGATCACGGCCAGAGCGGCGGGCAGGACCACCACCGAGATGAGGGCGGCCATGGCCACCACCGCGATGCCGGCGTAGGCGAACGACCGGAGGAACGCGATCGGGAACACGAGCATGGCCGCCAGCGAGGCGGCGACCGTGGCCGCGCTGAACACGACGGTGCGGCCGGCGGTGTTGACCGTGCGGACCACGGCCGGACCCGGCTCGAGCCCGTTGCGCAGCTCCTCCCGGAAGCGGGACACCACGAACAGGCTGTAGTCGATGGCCAGGCCCAGGCCCATGGCCGTGGTGAGGTTGAGGGCGAAGATCGACACCGTCGTCAGCTCGGCGATCACCCGCAGCACGAGGAAGGTGGCGATGATCGACAGCACGCCGATTCCCACCGGTAGGCCGGCGGCGATGATGCTGCCGAACACCACGACCAACAGCAGCAGGGTGATCGGGATGGCCACCGACTCGGCCTTGGCCAGGTCGCTCTCGACGGTGTGGCCGATCTGGCGGAAGACCTCGGCCTGGCCGCCGACGCGCACGTCGAGCTCGTCTGCCTGGCGGGTGAAGGCGGGGGAGAGGGTCTCGATGCGGGCATCCACCGCGTCCTCGTCCCCACCGATGCGGGCCAGGACGAGGGCCTGGCTCCCGTCCGTGCTGCGCAGCGGGGGCACCTGGCCCAGGCTCCAGTACGAGTTGGCCTGTTCGACGCCGTCCTCGGCGGCCAGCTCGGTGGTGAGGGCCTGACCGGCGGCCGCCGCCGCGGCGGCGTCGACATCGCCGCCCGTGGCCGTGACGAGCAGGACGACGTTGGGCTCGCCCGCGTAGAAGACCTCGTCGATGACGTCGCCGGCTCGGGTGGATTCCGCCGCCGGATCGTCGAACCCGCCGGCCGAGAGGTGCTCGGCCACGCCCCCTCCCACCGCACCGGCGACGGCGAAGAGCACGAGCGAGGCGACCAGGATCGCCCGCCCCCGCCGGACCGTGAACTGCGCCAGTCGAACCAGCATGCCGGACCTCCTCCGTGAACGGCGCTAACCTATGAGGGTTAACTTAACATGGTTTGGGCGGGTGTCCAGGGGGCAAAAAACGGTTGCCGGGACCACCGACGAGCGGGTGCCGGGAGCCGACGGTGATGTGATGCCGCAGCAGGACGGCAGTGCCGACTCCCTGCAGGAGTACAAGGCATCGCTTCCGTGCGACGACGACGGGGACCCGCGGGCGCCGGGGAGCGAGGGGCGATGCGAGAGAGGCATCTACGTTTCCGCCGTGCCCTTTCCGGGAAATCCTCGTCGGGATGAGCTGACCATGACCACCAGGGCGATCGGCAAGACGAGCCAGGCCCATCCGTTCCGGCGTTGAGATTCGGCAGATCGAATGGATGACCTGCGAGCGCTTCACCCTGGAGTGAGATACATGGCCTGCCACCTCCCGACCCCGACCCACGAGGTTGGCCGCGGCCTCGACGTCGCATTCCTTACCGGCGACCGCCCTGCACGGTGGGAGCCTTCACCAGCGGGATTCGTACCCGTGGGCGCCGGATGAGCCCGATCTGCGGCACGAACGACCGGGCCCGGGTGCGGGCCGGTGACACACGTGGTCCCCGTCCGAGCTCGGTTTCGGCGATCGGCCGCACCCCCCTCGTCGACGTCGGCCTCCGCATCGACGATCAGTGGCGCACCGTCGGGCTGAAGCTCGAGTCGTACAACCTGGCGGGATCCATCAAGGACCGCACCGCCTACGCGCTCATACGCAGCCTGGAATCGGTGAACGCCCTCTGCGCCGGTGATCGCCTGGTCGAGTCGACGTCGGGAAACCTGGGGCTGGCTCTGGCGCTGATGAGCCGGGAGCGGGGCTACTCGTTCACCGCGGTGGTGGATCCCAAGGTGGATCCGCTCGTGGTCGACGCGATGCGGGGCTTCGGTGCCGACGTGGTGCGCGTCGACGAGCGGGACCACACCGGGGGATACCTCCTGACCAGGCTCGATGCGGTGCGGCGGATGGTCCTGGAGGACGGCCTGATCTGGCCCAACCAGTACGGGAACCCGGCCAACCCGGCGATCCACTACCACCAGACGGCTCCCGAGATCCGGGCCCAGCGACCCGACGTCGACGCCGTCTTCCTGGCCACGTCGACCGGCGGCACCCTGGCCGGCATCGGCCGCTATTTCAAGGCGCTGCGCCGCAACGTCCGCGTTGTGGCGGTCGACGTCCCCGGTTCGCTCGTGTTCGGCACAGTGCAGGCGCCGCGGCTGCTGAACGGCGTAGGGTCGAGTTGCGCGTCGCAGTTCCTGGGCCCGGCCGACTACGACGACGTCGTCATCGTGAGCGACAGAGACGCGATAGCGGCCTGCCACGCCGTCTACGGTTCGGTCGGGATCGGCCTGGGAGGCTCGGCCGGCGCGGTCGTCACCGCCTGCGCCCGCTACCTGGCCGAGCATCCCGACGTCCGCCGGGCGGTTTGCGTCTGCGCCGACGGCCGGTCGCACTACCTCAACAGCATCTACGACGACGCCTGGCTGGGGGGCCACGGTTTCGACCCGTCGCAGGACATGGCGGCACTGCCCTTCGACGACTGCATGACGACCTCGTGAGCACCACGACCGCGTCGGGCGAGAGGTCCGCGCCGGGCACCGAGCGGGTCGGCAACGGGCTCCTCTACCTCAGCGAGGACGACGTCGACAAGGCGCTCCGGGAGGTGGATCCCGTCGCCTGTGTGGCGCAGGCGCTGGCCCATCACGCGGCCGGTGAGGCCGAGATACCGGACGAGGCCGTCCTCCGATGGAGCCCTGCCGGGGGAGGGATGGCCCGCACCCTCAACATGCCCGGGATGATCGCCGGCCCGGTCCCGATCCTCGGTACCAAGATCATCAACGCCAGCACCGACAACCCGGCCCGGGGGCTCCCGCGGGCCGCCGGCCTGACGCTGCTGTTCAACCCGGTGACCGCTCGTCCCGAAGCGATCCTCCAGGCGGCCACCATCAGCGCGCTGCGGACGGCGGCGGCGTCCACCCTGGCCGCGCTGCACCTGCAGCCGGCCGTCCCCCAGGTCCTGGGCCTGATCGGCGCCGGCCCGATCGCCCGGGCCCACATCCGGCTGATGACGGAGCACCTCGCCGTCGAGCGGGTCCTCGTCTGCGATCAGGCGGAGGATCGTGCCCGAGCCCTCGTCCGGGAGCTCCGGGACGGGGGCGCGACCGCCGACGTCGAGGACATGGGCGATCCGGAGAAGGTCGTGCGGGAGGCCACCATCGTGGTCACCGCAACGACGACCATCGAGGCGTACATCCGCTTCGACTGGCTGCAACCGGGTGCGTTGGTCGTGAACGTGTCCCTCGACGACGTCGAGGAGGAGGCCTACCTCCGCGCCGACCGGTTGTACGTCGACGACTGGGGCCTCGTCGTCGGCGACACCCAGCGCCTCCTGGGCAAGCTGGCCCGCGCCGGCAAGATCGCCGGCCCCGGCCGGACCGGGGGCCGGGGCCAGCCGGGCGGGCGGGTGGTGGACGGGACGCTGGGCCAGCTGGTCACGGGAACCTGCCCGGGCCGTGACGACGACCGCCAGATTGTCCTCGTCAACCCGTTCGGCATGGCGATCGAGGACCTGGCGGTGGCCAGCCGCGTCTATGAGGTCGCCCTGCTGCGCAACTACGGGCTCTTCCTCGAAACGTGACCGAACCCGGCGGCCGGATCGCGGCCCGGAACCTCATCTCCGTCGATGACCTGTCCACCGACGACCTGTGGTGGCTGGTCAGCCGGGGATGCTCCTACGCCGACCCCACGGTCGCGGTGCAGGAGGTCCTGCACGGGCGGGTGGTGGCGATCTACTTCCGGAAGACCTCGACGAGGACGCGTACCGCCTTCTCCTCCGCCGCCCTGCGGCTGGGGGCGCAGATCCTCAGCTACGGGCCCGACGACCTGCAGACCGGCACCGGCGAGACGTACACCGACACCGGTCGGGTGCTGTCCACCATGGTCGATGCCCTCGTCGCCCGCACCGCCGGCGACCCCCGGGAGCTCCGTGACCTGGCCGCCCAGGGCACGATGCCGGTCATCAACGCCATGACCGAGGACGAGCATCCCACCCAGGCCATCGCCGACCTGGCCACCATGCTCCAGTACTGCGGCAGGATCGAGAACCTCCGGGTGCTCTACCTCGGCGAGGGCAACAACTCGGCGGCCGCCCTGGCTCTGGCGCTGGCCCGCTTCCCCGGCACCGAGCTGCATCTGCGGACACCGCCCGGCTACGGCCTGGCCGACGACAAGCTGCAGCGGGCGCGCCGCCACGCCGAGATCAGTGGGAGCGTCGTCGAGGAGGGCCACGACGCCTCGGACCTGCCGGACGAGGTCGATCTCGTCTACACCACACGCTGGGAGACCACCGGCACCACCAAGCCCGACCCCGACTGGAAGGACGGCTTCTGGCCCTTCCAGGTGAACCAGCAGCTCATGGACCGGTGGCCCGACGCCCGGTTCCTGCACGATCTGCCTGCGCATCGGGGCCAGGAGGTGACCGCCGAGGTGCTCGACGGCCCCGCCAGCCTCGCCTTCGGCCAGGCGGCGAACAAGTACCACACCGCCCTGGCGATCCTCGAGTGGTGCCTGGGCGCGGGCGGTGCCCGTTGACCGCTCCCGGGGTGACGAGGGTCCTCGATTACCACCACCTGACCCCGTTCGACCGGGACCCACCGCCGCGGGCGAAGGTCTTCTTCGACCCGGCCGACACCGAAGTCGGCATCTGGGCCACGGTCGACCTGGTCGAGCCGGGATCGACCGTGCTCGACCTCGGGTCCGGTAGTGGGGCGGCGGCGGCGGCGGTGGCCCGGGCCGGCGCGGGGCACGTCCACGGTCTCGACGTCTCCCCCGAGAGCGTGGGCTGGGCGTCCGAGCACTACGGCCTCGAGGAGGGCGCCCACCGGGTCACCTTCGGCCTCGCCGACTACACGCTCCTCTCGTCCCCCCAGCTGCTCGGCGTCACCCCCCTCGGCCGTTCCCCCGACGTCGTGGCCAGCAACCCCCCGTACGTCCCCGTCCCGCCGGCGGCCGGGCAGGACCGGGTGTCGATCGACGGAGGCGCCGACGGCCTCCGCCTCGTCCGCACGGTCGTGGGCCATGCGGCCGCGCTGGGGTCCGACCTCGCACTCACGATCGGCAGCTACTCGTCCGTCCGCCGGGCGGTGTCGCTGCTGGCCGAGTCGGGTTACGCGGTGTCCAGCCTCACCCTGAGCGCGCTCCGGCTCGGGGACTACACCCTGCAACATCCGGAACGGGTCCTGGAGCTCGAAGCGATGGGGGAGGGCCCCCTGCTCCGGGCCGACGACGGCGCCACCTACTACATCATCGTCGGGATCTCCTGCCGACGCTCGCCCTCGACCGGGCCGGGATCGTCGCCGGCTCTCAGTCCCGACGACCTCCTGAAGCTCCTCACGTTCGCCTGCCGGTCGAAGACCACCAACCTGGAAGCCGTGGACGAGCATGTGTTCGGGTGCCCGGTGCCGGTTCGGGTCTTGGTGCTGCCCGACGAGCCCCGCCGTCACCACTCCTGACGGGTACGGAACCGACCAAGTGGCTGCCCGCCTGACCCTCGGAGTCGAGGAGGAGTTCTTCGTCGTCGACGCGCAGACTCGGACGCTCGTCGACGACGCGGGGCCGGTCCTCGCCGCCGCGGGCGGGCCGTCCGACGGGTACCCGAGCTATGCCGACGAGTTCCGCCTGAGCATGATCGAGGCCCGGACGAGCCCCTGCCACACCCTGGGCGACCTGCGGGCCGAGCTCGGCACCCTCCGCCACGGACTCGTGCGGGCCGCGGCGGGGACGGGCCACCGGATCGTGGCCGCGGGAAGCCTGCCCCTGGCCGACTGGCGCACGCAGCCGGTCAATCCCGGGGCCCGCTACCAGCGGGTGGCCGAGGTCTTCGCCCGGATGGCCTACGAGCACGTGATCTGCGGCTGCCACGTCCACGTGGGGATCGACGACCGGGACGTGGCCGTCGAGGTCATGAACCGGGTCCGGCCGTGGCTGCCGGTGCTCCTGGTCCTGTCCGCCAGCTCCCCGTTCTGGATGGGCGAGGACACCGGGTTCACGAGCTATCGCAGCGTCGTCTGGGAGCGGTGGCCGATGGCGGGACTGCCGCCGCCCTTCGCCTCGTTCGCCGAGTACGCCGGAGCGGTGGAGTCGCTGGTGGAGGCCGAGCTCCTCGCCGACGCCGGCCAGGCCTTCTGGGACGTGCGTCCCGGCACGACCCACAGGACCCTGGAGTTCCGGATCGCCGACTCCTGCACCACCGTCGACGAGACCATCGTCCAGGCGGGGCTGTGCCGGGCTCTCGTCCAGACCTGCCTGGGCGACCTCGGTGAAGGGAAGCCCCCGCCCGACGTCCGGCCCGAACTGCTGCGGGCCGCCAAGTGGCGGGCCTCGCGCTTCGGAATCGGCGACCGGCTGATCGACCCGTTCGCCGGCGGGCTCGTCCCCGCCACCACGCTCGTGGACCGACTCCTGGCCCACGTGCGAACGCCCCTGGAGGAAGCCGGCGACTGGGACGAGGTCACCACGCTTGTCGGCGGCCTGCAGCGCAGCGGTTCGTCGGCCCAACGGCAGCGGAGGGCCTTCGTCGCGACCGACCGCCTCGCCGACGTCGTCGACCTGCTGGTCGAGGAGACGTCCGGTCCGGGAGATGCCGAATGAGAGGAGCCAGGTGAGCGAAGAACCCGAAGCCACGATCACCGCCTATCCGGACGGTCCCTACCTGGTGCGGGGGACCTACAAGATCCTGGACGTGGACGGGAACGAGGTCGAAGTGACCCGCCGCACGGTCGCCCTCTGCCGCTGTGGCCGCTCGGCGCTGAAGCCGATGTGCGACGGATCGCACGGGGCGGCCAACTTCCGCGATTCGGGCCGGTTCCCACGGCCCGACCCGCCGCCGCCGCCGTCCGGCGGCTGACTCATGCCGGCTTGGACCTGCCCCTCACGGGAGGAGGGACGGCCGCTCCTCGCGCCAGCACGTGAGCAGGAACTCGCCGGACAGGGCGTCGATCCCCGTCCAGGCCGAGGCCCCGAAGAGGATGTCGTCGACCAGGTGCGGTTCCTCCTCGGCCAGGCCCCCCGCCATGTCGTGGAGCGAGATCATGTCGTGGATGGAGTCGGCGATGACGTGCTCGTCGAAGAAGTGCGTCGCGTCGGGGCCGTATCCGAGCCGGCGCAGGCCGTCCGCCAGCCGCTTGTTGGCGACCGAGGACGTGACCTCGGCGATGGCGAGGTGGCCGACCAGGGCCCCCCGGAGGCGCCGGTGGAGCCCGAAGAGCGACATCAGGTTGACCGGGGCCAGGGTGACTCCCGGGATGCGGTCGAGGTAGGCGCCGTAACGGCCGTCCAACCCGAGGGCCTCCATCGAGTTGCGGTACAGCGCGGCATGCACCCGTTCGGCCCGGCCGCACCCGTACTCGTCGAACACCACCTCCATCAGGGCCGCCTTGGCCCTGCCCTCGAGGCGGGGCACGGCCCACGAGTGCGGGTCGGCCTCCTTGAGCTGGTAGGCGGAACGGTGGATGACGTAGTCGCTCCACTCGGTCGCCGTCGCGCTGTCGCGGAGGTACCGGGAGAGCGGGGGACCGGGCCGGCCCGCGATGCGGCTCAGGTTGGAGACGGTCGCAGCCGGCTCGGTGGAACCCTCGTAGGGGAACCGGGAACGCAGGGCCGACTCGAAGGCGCCCTCCAGCCGTCCTCGAAAGGCGAGGAGGGACGGGCTCCACTCCCAGCGGTCGTCGACGCCGGCGAATCCCCGGTAGTGGATCTCGTAACAGACGTACAGCGCGAGGTGCAGGTCGTCGTCCGTCAGGGGATCGACGTCGCCCACGGAGGAAGCGGGAATGTCACCCGGAGCGCCCGTCAGGGCCGTGAGGACGGTGTCGGTGAGGGGGCCTCGCGCCTTCGGCAGGGGAGGCTCCCACCGGCCGATCCGGGTCGACCCGGTCGGCCGGGCGTCGTTGCTCACGTGGACGTCGTTCCGATGCACCGTGGGAAGGCAACCACTACGACAGTCCCCCTAGTTCTCCGACTCCGTTGCCGGAGCCCCGTTCCGCCGGTGTGCGGCTTCCTGCCGGCCAACGTAAACATTGCCCCCTCCGAACGCGACCTACACGCCCCCGCCACGGTCGCGGCTCAGACGGCGCTGGCCACCTGGCTCGCCCGTTGCAGCTCGAGCCGGCGGATGAGGTCGACGGGGGCGACCAGCCACAGGTGGGCCACGGTGGCGTCCCAGTCGGCCAGCAGCTCGCGGGCCCGTGACGAGCCGGTGAGCTCCGCATGGCGCTCGATGCGCCACCGCAGCTCGTCGAGGAGGTCGGTGTCGGGCAACGCCAGGTCGACCAGGGCGGGGTTGAGCCGGCTGGGGAGCTTGCCGTCGGGGTCCCAGACGAAGGCCTGGCCACCCGTCATGCCGGCGCCCAGGTTGTAGCCCACCGGCCCCAGGATCACCACGCACCCGCCGGTCATGTACTCGCAGGCGTGGTCGCCCACGCCCTCGACCACCGCCGAGGCGCCCGAGTTGCGCACCGCGAACCGCTCGCCGGCCGACCCGGCCACGTACAGCTCGCCGCCGGTGGCGCCGTAGAGGCAGGTGTTGCCGGCCAGGACGGGGTCGCCGGCGTCGTTCTCGGGAGCACGGATCACGATGCGGCCCCCGGCCATGGCCTTGCCGACGTAGTCGTTGGCCTCGCCCACCAGCTCGAACTCGATCCCGTGGCCGAGGAAGGCGCCGAAGCTCTGGCCGGCGGAGCCGTCGAAGCGGACGACGGCCGTGCCCGGCGGCGGCGTCTCGCCGAACTCGAGGGCGAGGGCGCCGCTCAGGGCGGCGCCGACGGTGCGATCGGAGTTGACGATGGGGTAGCGGAGCTTGACCTCGGCGCCGTCCCACATCCCCTGGAAGGCGGCCGCGGCCAGCCGGTCGCCCAGACCGGATCGGGGGCGCTGGATGGGCAGGGCCCGGACGAAGTGACGGGGCGCGTCGGGGTCGGTGGGCGGCACCAACAGCGGGCCGAGGTCCATGGTGTTGGCCCGGGGGTCGTCCGCCGCGCGCTGGCGGAGGAGCTCCACCCGGCCGATGGCCTCGTCGAGGGTGCGCAGGCCCAGCTCGGCCAGGTACCCGCGCACCTCTTCGGCGATGAAGACCATGTAGGCCGCCACCCCCTCCGGCGTCCCCGCGAACTTGGCCCGCAGGTGGGGCCGCTGGGTGGCGATGCCGGTGGAGCAGGTGTCCTTGTGGCAGGCCCGCAGCATGATGCAGCCCTCGGCGATCATGGCCGCGGTGCCGAAGGAGTACTCGTCGGCGCCCAGCAGGGCGGCCATGATGACGTCGCGGCCGGTCATGAGCCCGCCGTCCATCCGCAGGCGGACCCGGTCGCGCAGCCCGTTCTCGATGAGCACCTGCTGGGTCTCGGCCACGCCCAGCTCCCAGGGCAGGCCGGCGTGCTTGATCGAGGTGAGGGGGGAGGCCCCCGTCCCGCCGTTGCAGCCGCTGATGTGGACCACCTCGGCCAGGGCCTTGACCACCCCGGCGGCGATGGTGCCCACGCCGTCCTCCGCCACCAGCTTCACCGAGACGTCGGCGTGGCGGTTGACCTGCTTGAGGTCGAAGATGAGCTGGGCCAGGTCCTCGATGGAGTAGATGTCGTGGTGGGGCGGCGGGGAGATGAGCCCGATGCCGGGTTGGGTGTGGCGGAGGGCGGCGATCTCCTCCGACACCTTGTTGCCCGGGATCTGGCCCCCTTCGCCCGGCTTGGAGCCCTGGGCCATCTTGATGTTGAGCTCGTCGGCGAAGGCGCAGTACTCGGGGGTGACGCCGAAGCGCCCCGACGCGATCTGCTTGATGCGGCTGTTCTTGTCGCCCTTGGCCTGGCCCCGGGTCTTGAACCGGGTGTAGCTCTCGCCCCCCTCGCCGCAGTTCGACAGGCCGCCGATGAGGTTCATGGCCTCGGTGAGGGTCTCGTGGGCCTCGCGGCTGAGGGCGCCGTGCGACATGGCACCGGTGGAGAACCGGCGGGTGATGGCCAGCGCCGGCTCCACCTCCTCCAGGGGGACCGGCGGCCCGGACGGGGCCAGCTCGAGCAGGTCGTGCAGCTCGGTGGCGGGCCGGCCGTTGACCAGGTCGGCGAAGCGCCGGTACGTGGCCGTCCCGTCGCCGCCGCCGTTCCCACCGTTGCCGTTGCCGGCAGCCGCCCCGTTCCCGTTGCCGGCGGCCGCCGCGGCGCCGTTGCCGGCGGCCCCGATCCCGGACTGCCGTTGCCGGCAGAGGCCGCCGTGGCGTCCCGGAGCGCCGACTGCAGGAGGTGGGCGGCCTTCATCTCGTTGAGGGCCTTCACCACCTCGTCGGTGTGGGTGTGGAACTCGCCCCGCTTGCGGACCCGGTAGTAGCCGCCCTCGGCCAGGCGTCCCTGGGCGTGGCGGTCGAGGGCGTCGGCCCCCAGCTCGTCCCACCCGATGCCGCCGACGATCGAGGGGGTCCCCGGGAAGCACACGTCGATGATGTCGGGGCCCAGGCCGATGGCCTCGAAGATCTGGGCTCCCCGGTAGGAGTCGACGGTGGAGATGCCCATCTTGGACATGATCTTGAGGACGCCGTCCTCCATGGCCGCCTGCAGCCGTTCCTGGGCCTCGGGCCCCGAAAGCTCGACCTCGACGTTGTGGTCGGCCTCGTGGGCCACCGTCTCCAGGGCCAGGCCGGGGCAGACGGCGTCGGCCCCGTAGCCCACCAGGCAGGCGATGTAGTGGGTGTCGCGGGCGTCGTCGGCCGAGACCACCAGGCTGGTGTCGGAGCGCAGGCCGGACGCGACCAGCCGGGAATGCACCGCGCCCGTGGCCAGCAGCGCCGGCACCGCGGCCCGCTCGTCGTCGACCGCGCCGTCGTCGACGATCAGGATCCCGACGCCGGCCCGGGCCATCTCCTCGGCCCGGTCGCACAGCCGGGCGACCGCGGCCCGCAGTCCGCCCGGGCCCTCCGCCGCGGGGAAGGTGGCGTCGAGGTGGGCCACCCCGAAGCCGGGGTCGTTCACGAGCAGGTCGACGACCGCCGACGGGTAGAGGAAGAAGGACTTGAGCACGAGCAGGCGGGAAGCCTCCGGCCCCTCCGACAGGATGGGGCTGCGGGGACCGAGGCAGGTGCGCAGGCTCATGACGAGGCGCTCGCGCAGGTGGTCGATGGGAGGGTTGGTGACCTGGGCGAAGCGCTGCTTGAGGTAGTGGTGCAGGGGGCGGGGGCGGCCGGCGAGGTGGGGGAGGGGGGAGTCGTCGCCCATGGAGAAGGTCGGCTCCTTGGCCTCGTTGGCCATGAACCGCAGAACCATGGCCAGCTCCTCCTTGGAGTAGCCGAAGATGGCCTGGCGGCGCTCGATGTCGTCGGGCTCGGGGGTCTGCTCGATGACCCGGCCCCGGGACATGTCGCGGAGGCCGTCGGCCGCCCACCGGGCGTAGTGCCCGCCGGCGGCCAGCCGGACCTTGCAGTCGTCGTCGTCGAGGACGCCCCGGGTGGGGTCGACGAACAGCATCTGGCCCGGCCCGAGCCGGCCCCGCCGGACCTGGCCGTGGCCGGACACGTCGATGGCGCCCGTCTCCGAGCAGCAGGCCACGAACCCGTCCTCGCACGCCGAGTAGCGCAGGGGGCGCAGGCCGTTGCGGTCGAGGGCGGCGCCGACGCCGAAGCCGTCGGTGAAGACGAGGCCGGCGGGACCGTCCCACGGCTCCATGAGCGAGGCGTGGTAGCGGTAGAAGGCCCGGACCGCGGGGTCGAGGTCACGCTCGCCCTCCCACGCCTCGGGGATGGTCATGCCGACCGCGTGGCGGACGTCGCGCCCGCCCCGGGTGAGCAGCTCGATGGCGGAGTCGAGCTGGCCGGAGTCGGAGTCCTCGGGGTCGAGGACGGGGTGGAACAGCTCCTCCGGGCCGAGGCCGGCCGCCTCCGTGCCCAGCACGGCCCGGGCCCGCATGCGGTTGACGTTGCCCGCCAGGGCGTTGATCTCCCCGTTGTGGCAGAGCATGCGGAAGGGCTGGGCCCGCTCCCACGTGGGGAGGGTGTTGGTGGAGAACCGCTGGTGGAAGATGGCGAAGGAGGCGGCGAAGCGCTCGTCGGCCAGGTCGAGGTAGAAGGCGCCCAGGGCGTCGGCGGTGACCAGGCCCTTGTAACAGACGGTGCGGAACGAGCACGACACGACGTAGGTGCCGGCCGTGGTCGCGTCGATGCGCCGGCGGAGCCGGAAGGCCGCCTTCTCGTTGGCCCCGCTGCCGTTGCCCCCGGTGGCGGCGAGCACGGCCTGCACGATCCGGGGCCGGGTGGAGAGGGCCAGCTCGCCCAGCTCGTCGTCGTCGGTGGGCACCGTGCGCCACTCCGTCACCCGGATGCCCTCGGCCGCGGCGGCGGCCTCGACCGCGTCGGTGGGGTCGTCGCCCCGCACGAAGAGCATGGCCAGGCCGTGGGCCGTCCCCTCGCCGTCGCTGCCGAAGATCTCGGCGGGGATCGGCAGGAGCAGCCCCGACCCGTCACCCGAGCGGGCGTCGGCCGCCAGCGCCCCCCGGTGCTTCACGCACGCCAGCCCCTTCAGGGCGGCGGCCACGATGGAGCGAGAGGATCGTCCGGAGGCGTCGGCGACGAAGCCGATACCGCAGGCGTCCCGTTCGGCGGAACGGATTGGGCCCAAGTGTTTGGCCTTCCTCGAAAAAGGAGTGCAAAGGACCCGGGGCGCCTCCTCAGTGTTGTGTCGAGGGTGCTTCGGAGAGCGGGAGAGGCGCCATTGCCGCTGCCCCGGTGAGTTCCGTGGAGGCTAGCCGACCGGGACGTGGAGGTAGCGCAGGTTCCGCCGGCGGAGCCTATCCTCGCACCGGTGGCCGGCTCGGAGGCCGACGGTCAGACGGCGAAGGAGCTGGGCCCGGTGACGGTGGAGATCAGCCCGTCGTAGCCGAATGCGAAAACGTGGAAGGTGCCCCGGCCGAGGGCCGGAAGGGCGTAGGTGGCGGTGCAGCCGGAGCACACCCGCGCCGTCCATCCCTGGTGGAGGAGCGCGCCCCGCTCGCTGACCACGAACACGTTCAGCCATCCCGCGGTCCCGTCCGGGTCGCTGTAGACGGCGCTGGCGGTGCTACCGACCCGCGTGAGGCGGGTGGGCGGGCGAGGAGCCGACCGGTTGACGGAGAACATCGCGACGGGTGACACGGCAGAGGCGACGGATCCGTCGAAGCCCGCCGTGAGGAGCCAGTAGAAACCGTCCGGGAGGGCGGCGAAGGACGCGCTCGCCGGGCAGCCGGAGCAGACCGTGGGGCTCCACGCCTGGCGCACGATCGCGCCCCGCTCGTCGACGACGGCGAAGTAAACCTTGCCGGCGGTGCCGTCGGGGTCGGCGTAGCGGGCCGCCGCCTGGGTCGCCGGGGTCCGGAGCACGGTGCCGTTGGCGGGCGTGATGTGCGTGGGGACCGCAGGCGGCCGGTTCGCCGGAGGCGGGGGCGGCGAGGAGTTGAGCTGGGCGTAGTCCTGCACCACGTAGACCGTCCCGTTCGACCAGGCGACGCCGACGCCCACCGAGCTGACCCCCGTGTCGACCATGTTGGCCCGGTGGCCGGGGCTGTTGAGGAAGCCCTGGTGCACGACGTCGATGCTCGGGCCCATCCCGACGTTCTCGGAGAGCTTCGAGGCCGTGACCTGCGATCCGATGCCGACGTTGTGGGAGATGGTGCCGTCCCGCGCCATCTTGGCCGCCCAGCTCCGGGCGGCCGAGGTCAGAGAGGCGTCGACCCGCAGGCCGGGCGCTCCCACCGACGACCGGGCCGACTGGATCAGGGACAACACGCGGGACTCGTCGGATGCCGCGTCGGCCGAGGCCGAGGGGGCCAGTACCAGGAGGAGGGCGGCCGCCAGAACGGCTGCCGCGGCGCGACAAGGACGCGAGCGGGACATCGGTCTCCTTCGTCGGACCGGGCGCTCCAACGGCCGTGCCTCTGCCGGCAGTGGTGCCCGTCCCGGATGTTCGGCGGTTCGGGTTCGGGCCTGCTTCGTCGGCAAGAGTTGTGAAAAACTTGAGTTTTCTGTTCACCGAGAGTGGGCGGGCTCCCAGCACTGCCCGGTCCGGCCCGGTGCAGAGGTCGCGCAGCAGCCACGCAGAGCGCGATTTCGACCGGTCCGCCCACGCGCCGAGGCCGCACCCCGGAAGGGTGCGGCCTCGGCCGAGCTTGTGGCTGGTCAGTAGCGCTGGGAGTTGAACAGGCTCAGGGCCACGCTGCCCTGGTAGGGCCCGTTCATCTCACCCGAGCCGTTGCTGTTCACCGAGTGGACGGCACCCAGCCACGAGCTGTTGATCTGGGACAGCCAAGGTCCCCCGCTGGCGCCGGCACCCGCGCCGCACGGTGTCATGCGCATGTTGGGAGCGACGTAGGTGTTGGAGCCGTAGCAGAAGTACAGGTACTGCCCGTTCGACTGGTTGCCGGGGTACCCGAACAGGTATCGGGTCTGGTAGGTCGGACCGCTGAAGGAGAGTCCGTGCGACCCGACCGAGTTCGCGATCCGAACGCCGTTGATGGCATTCATCTTCAGGATGCCGAAGTCGTAGGCGAACTCGTCCGGGTAGCAACGCAGATCGGCCAGGCACTTAGCGTTCTGCCATTGCGCCGTCGTGCCCTGCATGGAGGGCGTCCACCTTCCGAGGGCGCAGATCGCGTTCCGGTAACCAGGGCAGAAGGTGTAGTTGCGGTTCCACACGTTGGAGTAGGTCTGGTAGACGCAGTGCCCGGCGGTCCACACGACCGACTTGTTCTCGGAGTTCACGACGGTCCCGCTGCAGGCGTAGTCCACCCACTTCGCCAGGCTGGGGCTCCACTGCTGGTAGAAGAGCTTGCCGATCTGGCTGTTGGGGTTGGCGGTGTTCGAGCCCTGCCAGTAGCCCTCCGAGGTCACCGCCGATGTGGCCGCCGTGCCTGCGGTCCCGGTGACCGGCGCCGCCTGCTGCCGGGAGCGGTCTGCCGTCACTGCCTTCTGGGCGGCGGGGTCCGGGCTCGCCGGTGGCACCTCGACGGCGGTACCTCTGTCCGTCGGCTCGCCGGTGGTCCTGCTCGCACCGTGGGTGAGCATCTGCGGCGTCGAAGCGTTCCTCATCCGCTCCTCGGTCCAGTAGTTCAGCGCGGTCGCGTTGTCCCGAGCGTCGATGCTCTGGCCGCCGTCACGGGAAGGTCGCTGGCTCTCGACGGTCGGGCCGGTGTCGGCGCTCGCCGAGGCGGCCATGCTGGATAGTGCGCCGGACACGAGCAGGACGGCCAACAACTGCTGCCCCCTGCGCCCGACCCGTTGGTGGGTTCTGACCTTCATCGTGCGCTCCTCTCCGCCAGCGTCGCCGTGATCGCATGACGTGGGAACAGAATGGGCTTCGGCGCCGGATCGGACCGTCGTCCTCCGGACCCTCCGAGTGTCTCCGCCGACACAGTCGACGCGTCCTCAGGTGGTGAACTGCTCCCGGAGGATGCGCTCCTGGAGGTTGTGGTCGGCGTCGAAGAGGATGCGCAGGTCGACGTCGGGATCCTCCCGCACGTCGACCGTGACCACGTTGCGGACCTCGGTGTGGTCGGCCACCGCGCTCAACGGACGCTTCCCGGGCTCGAGGGTCTCGAAGCGCACCCGGGCCTTGGAGTCGAGCAGGGCACCCCGCCACCGGCGGGGGCGGAAGGCGCTGATCGGGGTGAGCGCCAGCACCGGCGCCCCGATGGGGATGATCGGCCCGTGGGCCGAGAAGTTGTAGGCGCTGCTGCCGGCGGGCGTGGCCAGCAGCACCCCGTCGCAGATGAGCTCCTCGACCCGGACGGTGGAGTCGATCGTGATGCGCACCTTGGCCGCCTGCCGGGTCTGGCGCAGGAGCGAGACCTCGTTGATGGCCAGCGCGTCCACCGTGGCCCCGTCGACGCTGGTGGCGAGCATGCGCAGGGGGTGCAGCACGCTCAGGTCGGCCGCCTGCACCCGCTCCGGCAGCCCGTCCTCGCCGTAGGTGTTCATGAGGAACCCGACCGTCCCCCCGTTCATCCCGTAGACGGGGGCGTCGATGTCGAGGTAGCGGTGGAGGGTCTCGATCATGAACCCGTCGCCGCCGATGGCGACGATGACGTCGGCGTCCTCCGGCTCGACGCTCCCGTAGCGGCGACGGAGGACGTCGAGCCCCTCCTGGGTGCCGGGCGCCCCGCTGACCACGAACGCCAGCCGCTCCGCCTTCATCCCCGGCGGACTACGGCCAGTCGCGGCTGACGGGGGACCGGCCCTGCCCCTCGAGCGCCCACGCCCGCCGCCACGCCCCCGCCTCGGGTCCGCTGAGCGACGGCGTGGCCTTGGCCGCCGCCCGCTTGCGGGCCTGCCACCAGTCGGTGCGCTGCTCGTCGGCCAGGGTGGCCACCGCCGCCTCGATGCGGACGGCGAAGTGGCGGGAGGTCTCGTCCTTGCCCGTGTCCGCCTTCTCCGGCCACATCGGCGCACCGAAGGTGACGCGGACGGTGGAGTCGTCGTCGACCGGCGTGGGCAGCTTCTCGCCCCGCTTCCAGACCTTGCGGGTGCCTTCCAGGTGGACGGGCACGATCGGCCGATTCGTCCGCAGGGCGAGGTAGGCGGCGCCCCCGCGGAAGGTGGACGTCCAGCCGTCGGGGCTGCGCCCCCCCTCGGGGAAGATGACCACGCTCCAGCCGTCGCCGAGCAGCTCGGCGGCCAGGTCGGCCGAGCGCCGGTCCACCTTGTTGCGCTCCATGGGGATGGCCCCGATGGTGAGCGCGGAGAGGGCGCCCTTGGCCCGGGTGGGGAAGAAGTAGTCGGCCGCGGCCGCCACCACCGTCTTGTGCCGCCACCTCTCGGGGATGGTGGCCAGGAGCAGGGTGGTGTCGAGGTGGCTGTTGTGGTTGGCCACGAAGATCACGGGGCCGTCGAGGTCGTCGAGCCGGTCGAGGCCCGTCACGTCGGGCCGGGCCAGGAGGAGGGCGACCGGCCGGAGGATGTCGTCGACGATCATCGCCCGGGCCACCCGGGCCGGGAACTTGCGGGCCCAGGAAGTGTCGTAGTCGACGCCCGTGTCCGACTCGACCGGCGGCCGCGGCACCGGCGTCGGCCACGTCGGCCTCCCCAGCGGGAACTTCGGCCGCGGCAGCCTCACCGCGGTCCTCCAATGCCGGCGGCCGCCGAATGCCGCCGAAGGCGGCCCCCTCGGCTGCCGGCCAGGAAGAACAGGGCGGAGGGCGGCCGGCTCCGCCGGACGCCCGGAGCTCCGTCAGCTCGCCGAGGAAGCTCCGCTTCCGATGGCGAAACGCTCACGTCACGTCGGCGAGGAGGATGGGGGGGGCGTGGAGGTGGGTGATCGACGGGTCGCGGCCGACCACGTCCTCCGCCATCTCCAGGGCGTCGCGCATGGTGGACGCCGGCTTGAACCCCATCCGCCGCACCGCCTTGGGGTCGCCGCCGACGATGATGACCCCGCCGACGTGCTGCAACGCGTGTGCACCCCAGTACCACATGTAGAACGCGTGGACCCCGTGGTAGGCGTAGCTGTTGCGGTACAGGTGGATGTACCACGGGTCGTTGGCGAAGTCCTCCTCGAAGCGCTTCTCGATCTCGAGCGGGTCGGTGGTCTCCGACAGGACCTGCTCGAAGAAGTCGATGTAGCTCGGGTGGTGGACGGGGTGGAACTCCCACCGGGTCGGGTGGCTGAGGATGACCACCCCGCCCTCCCGCACGAGGGGCCTGCCCCGGTACAGGTTGAAGAAGTACCCGAGGCCGAGGCACATGACCAGCAGCGGGTTCATGATCGAGTTCACGTTGTACGGGCCCACGTAGGGCAGGCCCATGGTGAGGATGTCGGCCTGGCCCTCCACCGGCACCAGGTGCTGGCGGTGGACCTCGGCCAGCGTGAGGCGGTGCACCGCCTCCACCTCGCCCGCCTGGACGCTCGTCATCTTCTGGGGCGACTTGATGTTGTGGAAGATGCGCCGGGCCAGCGCCGGGGGCACCCGCTCGAGGCTCTTGGCCGTGGCCAGGTACGACGCCCGGTCGCGCAGCGTCCACTCCCACTCCCGCTTCTGCAGGAAGCCGAACTGGCTGGGGAAGGTGTCGCTGTTGAGCGTGGTCTCGATCTGGAAGACCTTGGCGTGCTCGTTGAACAGCCGCCCCATGCGCCAGGTGGCGTTGTGCAGCTCGGAGTTGGGCGGGTCCATGAAGGAGCGACTGTGCTGCATGCCGACCACGTTGTGGTGGTGCTTGAGGCTGCGGTAGGAGACGAGGCCGGTCATGGTGGACTTGTGGCCGCCGTCCATGGCCACCAGGTTGATGTTGACGTAGACCAGCAGGTCGCTGGTGGCGGCCCGCTTGTTGACCTCGACGTACTCGCCCTCCGCCGTCTTGCCGACGACGACCAGGTTGTCGTGGTCCTCGGCGTCGTGCTGGGTCAGTAGGCCGTGGGGGGCGAAGGCGTCGTAGATGCGGTCGCCCAGCATGTGGCGCAGCTCGGCCTCGGTGGCCCGCCGGTGCAGGCCGTGGGCGGCGATGAGCACCACGTCGTCGACGCCGACCTCGGCCGCCAGCTCGAGCACCGCCTCGATCACCCGCTGGCGGTTGTCGGGCCCCGTCATCGGAGGAAGGGGCACCGCCTCGTTGTCGAAGGCGATGGTGAGCTTCATGCCCGGGCGGAGCAGGGCCCGCAGCGGCTGGCTGTCGCCCACCGGGTTGTCGAGCGCGTGGCGGATGGCGCCCTCGGGGTCGGCCAGGGGGGTGAGGGGCTCGGCCGGGTAGACCACCCGGCTGCCCGAGGGCAGCTTCTCCAGCCGGAATCCCTCACCGTGGTGGAAGAGCACGGGCGGCGTCGACCGGTCGACCTCCAGCACGAAACCGGGGCGACTCACGCCGCAACCCTCGACTGATCCGCGCAATTACACGTGTGAGGGGGCAACTGCGCGAACTGTTCGTTGGGGCTCAACGACGCTTCTCTCCTCGTAGGTCGAACACGACTTTGACTGCGCCCCGGGAGCCGGCGTTGGCGGCGTGGTCGATCGCCTCACGGTAGCGGTCGAGGGGGTACCGGGCGGAGACGAGACGGCCGAGTCGGGCCTGCTCCACCAGCTCGAACGCCATGTCGAACGTTCGTCGCGCCCCGCCCTCGACGGACTCTGTCCCGTAGGCGTACGAGCCCCGTACCCGTACCTGGCGATGCCACAGCGGGGTGAGGTCGACGGTGACGGTGGACGGCATGCCGAGGAGGACGACGTCGCCGCCGGGGCGGACGACCGCCAGGTCCTCCTCGATCGACCGAGCGCTGCCGACGCAGTCGATAACCACGTCGACGCCACCCGACAGGCTGGCTCCCACCTTCAGCGAGCGGGTGGTGCGGCGCACCAGGCGGTGGGTCTCCCGGGGCTCCACGACCACGTCGGCCCCCAGCTCTCTGGCCCATCGCCGCTGCTCGGGATGCTTCGCCGCCGCGATCAGGGTGGCGGGATCGCCGAAGCGGCGCAGGGCGGCGATGGCGCACAGCCCGAGGGTGCCCGCCCCCAGGACGAGCACGGTCGCTCCCTCGACCCCCATCACGCCGTGCACGGCGCACGCGGCCGGCTCCACCATCACTGCCGTGTCGTCGTCGAAGTGGTCGGGGACGGGGTGGATCTGGCTCTCGTGGGCCACCATCGATGTCGACCATCCGCCGCCGGTGTCGGCGCAATAGCCGGTCTGCAACCCCGGCTTCAGGTGGCCGAAGGCGGTGCGCTCGCAGTTGTCGGTGCGTCCCGTGGCGCACTCCCGGCACGGCGGGTCGACGCCCCGCGCCGCACATCCGAGCACCGGCTCGATGACGACCCGGCCGCCACTCTCCCCGTTGGCGCCATCCAGGTCCCCCACGATCTCGTGCCCGAGCACGAAGGGAAACGAGACGAGCGGCTGGAAGTAGGGGGAGGACTTGCCGTCGACCGTCGCCAGGTCCGACCCGCAGATGCCTGCGAGCCGGGGCCGCACCCGGTGCCAACCCGGGCCCGGCAGCGCCAGGTCGTCGGTGTCGACCAGCGACAACGGCCCGATCTTGGCCCCCAGCCCGGGCGACAACGACCCCGCCACCTTGGCCAGGCCGTAGCGGGGGAGGGAGTCCGCCACCCGGATCGCCTTCACCGGTCGCCCCCGGCCATCCGCGGGGCCAGCGGGAGGATGCCCTGGGCCCCTCCGGCGGACTTGGTCCACTGCTCCACGTGCCAGCCCCGCTTGCGGGCGATCGCCGCCAGCTTGGGCTCGGCGTTGACGGCCACGGGGTGTCCGACCGCCTCGAGCATGGGAAGGTCACTGGCGGAGTCGGCGTAGGCGACCGACTCGGCCAGCGACAGCCCCTCGGCCTCGGCGTAGGACGCCATGAGGAGGGCCCGGGCCTCGCCCGTGGGCGGGGCGTCGACCAGCTCGCCGGTGAACCGGCCGTCCTTGACGGCCAGGCGGGCGCACACGATGTCGTCGAACAGGGGCCGCAACGGCTCGACGATGAAGTCGAGCGAGCCCGTGATCAGCACGGTGCGGTGCCCGAGCCGCTTGTGCTCGCGGACCCGCCGGAAGCCGGCCGGGAACGACTTGGTGAGGAGCAGGTAGCTGAACAGCTCCTTGCCGTCCTCCCGCAGCTGGTCGGCCGACGCGTCCTTGTAGCGGCGGTAGAAGTGGCGGAGGAAGTCGCCGCGGTCCTTGCGGTCGAGGGAGAGCAGCCCCGGCCCCTGCGACAGCATGCGCAGGACGAACTGCACCCGGTCCTCGTCCCGCTTGTGGCGGGTGGCCAGCCACGAGTAGCTGTCGACCACGTTGGACGCGATGAGCGTGTTCTCCAGGTCGAAGGCGGCGATGTGGCGCTCGGGCGACAGGACGGACCGCTTGCCCCGCTCGTAGCGCGAGAGTCCCTCGCGGGCGCCGCCCGTCGTGCGCACCCGGGCCTGCTTCACCACCGAGGGCATGTGGCCCTCCAGCACGTACGTGCGCCAGTCGATCACGGTGGAGTCGAAGTTGAAGGCGGACCGGTCGGCGGCGTCGAGGCCTTCCCACAGGGCCCGCAGCCGGCGGTCGTCGAAGATGGCCTCGGTCTCGGCGTAGGCCCCGTAGAGGCGGACGTAGTCGAAGGCCCGCTCCCCGAGGTTGCGGCGCTCCTCCAGGCGACCGGTGATCTCCGCCCGCTCGCCCCGGATGGGGAGGTTGCCGACCAGCTTCTCCGCGGTGGCCAGCATCTTGATGCCCCGCTCCAGCTGCTTCTGGGCCCGTCCCCGGCGGGAGAACTCCCAGGGCGGGGCCACGATGGGCTGGCCGTGGGTGTCGTAGAGGGGGTGTTCCGAGAAGTACTCACGGACCAGGTCGACCAGGACCCGGTACTTGAGGGGGTTCCGGTTGCCGGTGGCCACCTGGTACACGTCACCGCTCTGACTCGGACTCCCACTCGCAGCGGCGGCCTCCGGTCCTGCGGCCGCGACCGCGATGATGGTGGCCACCACCAGGTCGACCGGGATGACGTCGATCACGCCCTCGGGGATGCCTGGGAACTCCTTGAGCAGGCCCCGGCCGTAGGAGATGATCACCGGCTCGGCCATCCGGAAGCCCCGGATCCATCCCGGGGACGGCTCGGCCAGGGCCGACTCGATGATCGACGGCCGCACCACGCTCACCGGCACGTCGCCCTTGGTCAGGTGGACGGCCCGCTCGGCGAGCGCCTTGGTGTAGGCGTAAGCGTCGGGCCACCCCAGGGCCTTGGCCCGCTGCCGCCCCGCCTCCACCATCCAGTCGGCCACCCAGGCCTCCCGCCGCTTCTCCGATTTGGCGGCGAGCAGGGGGGGACCGGCGGCCCCCAGCTCGTCGCGGGCCTCCTTGCCGAAGCGGGCCAGGTGCTCGGGGCGACGGCTCTCGGCGTCGGCGTCGGCCCGGGTGCGGCGGGCGGCGTCGACCTCGGCCTGCCACTCGACCTCGGTGCTGAACGGCGTCTCGCTGAGGGGTGCCTCGGGGGACAGGCCGCGGCGGCTGCCGGCCACGTAGGCGGTGGACACCGTGATGAGGTGGGCCGGGGCCTTGCCGGTGGCGACCGCCGCCGCGGCCACCTCCTGCAGCACCCGGAGCGGGCCGACGAGGTTCACCTCCACCGCCGCGTCGAGAGGGGAGTCGAAGCTCACCCGGGCCGCGGAGTGGATCACGGTGGTGCAGGTGGCGAGGAGGTCCCGCCCGGCGTCGTCGAGGCCGAGCCCGTCGACCGACACGTCGCCCGCGATCACCTTGACCCGGCGGGCGATCTCGTCGTCGAACCCGTCGCCCAACTCGTCCCGCAGCCGGCGGAAGGCGTCGTTGCCGAACAGCTCCCGTTTGGCTCTGGTGGCGGGGCTGGTACGTCGCCCGCCCCGGATGAGGAGGACGAGCTCGCAGTCGGGCACCGAGCGCAGGAGCCGCTCGACCAGGGCGGTGCCCAGGAACCCGGTCGCCCCGGTGATGCCGATGCGCCGGCCGGCCAGAGCCTCTCTGATCACCCTCTTTCTTTAGTCCAACCCTTCACCGAACGCTCATCCTGCGTCATCTCGTGCCGCCACGGCCGGCGTCCCCGGGTGAGAGGCTGGCGCTCCGATGGAATGCGAGAGCCGCGACCTGGTCTGCAAGACCCTCCACGCGCTGGGGCTGGAGGGCTCCGCGGCCAGCACCGTCGAGTCCCTGATCGAGGGCCCGTTCAAGGTGGCCGGCATCCTGCTCGTCGCCCTGCTGTTCAGCCGCATCGGCACCCGCCTGGCGGTGCGGGCGGTCACCCGGCTGGGCAAGACCGCCACCCTCGCCGAACGGTCGCCGCGAGCCGAGTTGCGGGCCTCCACCCTCGCCGGGGTGGCCGCCAGCACGCTGCGGGTCGGCGTCTGGACGGTCGCCATCCTGCTGGTGGCGGGGGAGATCGGGCTCAACCTCGGACCCCTCCTGGCCGGGGCCGGCATCGTCGGCCTGGCCCTCGCCTTCGGCGCCCAGACCCTGGTCAAGGACTTCGTGTCCGGGTTCTTCATCCTGGCCGAGGACCAGTACGGCGTGGGCGACCTGATCACCGTGGGCACCGTCACCGGGACGGTCGAGGAGGTGAACCTGCGGGTCACGAGCATCCGGGCCAACGACGGCACGGTGTGGTTTGTGCCCAACGGAGAGATCCGCATGGTCGGCAACGCGGCCAAGGAATGGTCCCGGGCGGTGGTCGACGTCGTCATCCACCGGGGCGCCGACCTGGCCCTCGCCATCACCGCTATCACCGACGAGGTCGACCGGCTGGCCGACGACCTGGCCGGCGACACGGACTGGGCCGACGTCCTGCTGGAGAAGCCCCAGGTTCTGGGGGTGGAGTCGATGGGCGTCGAGGGGGTGACGGTGCGGGTCGAGGTGAAGATCACGACCGGCAACCGGGTCCGGGTGGCCCGTGAGCTGCGCACCCGTATCGGGGCCCGGCTCTACCGGGAGGGAATAGCGACCCGTCAGGACTGGAGGATGGAGCCGCCGCTGACACCGTCGACGTCCGACGGGTCGGCCATGCCCGGGTCGGCCACGCCGTCGCCGTCTCCGTCGCCGTCGCCCGACGAGCTGCCGCCGTTGCTGCCCGGCGCCTGACCGCCCTGCGCCACCCGGGCGACCCGGGCGACCTGGGCGACGCGACCTGCGATCACGTCCTCGAAGAGCTCGAGGTGCTCACCCACCATGCGGTCCACCGAGAAGTAGCCCTCGACCGCGGCCCGGCAGGCGGTGCGGTCGATCTCACCGACGCTGGCGATGGCGTCGGCCATCTCGCCCTCGCTGTCGACCAGGAACCCGGTGCTGCCGTCGACGATCACCTCCGGGGCGGCCCCCTCGGGGAACGCCACGACCGGCGTGCCGCAGGCCAGGGACTCGATCATGACCAGCCCGAAGGGCTCGTTCCAGCGGATGGGGAACAGCGTGGCCCGGGCCCCGGCCAGCAGGCGCAGCTTCTCGTCGTGGGGGACCTCACCGACGAAGCGGATGTCGTCGCTCAGGTGGGGAGCGACCTCCTGCGCGAAGTACTCCTTCTCCGCCCGCTCCCGTACCTTGCCGGCCAGGATGAGGCGGACGCCCGCTTTCTCGGCCGCGGCGATGGCCCGGTGGGCACCCTTGTCGGCCGACAGCCGGCCGAGGAAGATGAAGTAGTCACCCTGCCCGTCGCCGAGGGGGAACTCGCCGGCGCTCACGCCGTGGTGGATGACCCGGGCGATGGTGACGTCGGGCGCCGGCCGGGTCTGGGCGTGGGAGATGGCGATGAGCGCCACCCGGTCGCCGATGCGGCGGTAGATCTCGGCCAGCTCGCCGTCGAGGGGACCGTGGATGGTGGTGACCACCGGCGGCACGCCGCTGTCGGGTCCCCACCGGGACGCCATCGCCGGGCCGACAACGGTGTGGTCGTGGATCACGTCGAAGTCGGCCACCGCGTCGTAGGCGGCCAGGACGTGGCGGACCTCGGGGACGGCGACGCCCATGCGTTCGCCCTCGGCCTCCGGCAGCAGCCACCGGCGGGGCACGGGACACGTGGAATCGCCGGTGGTGAAGAGCACGACCTCGTGCCCGGCGGCGGCGATGCCACGGGCCTCGGCGTCGATGGCCTGCTCGATGCCCCCGTACAGGGTGGGTGGAATCGGGGCCCATGGCGTGGCGATGATTGCGATCCGCACGGGATCCGATTCCACCACATCCGCGAGAGGGAGTCGGACCTACCCCACCCGGTACCTTGGGGGGCGTGGGGAGCACCACACCGCCGGCCGCACCGTGGGAATTGGCCGGCGAGTGCGTCGTCGCCCTGATCCGGGCCCCTGCCTCCCGGCCGCCCCTGCCCGCCGGCCTGCACCCCATGCCCGGGCCGCTGGTGGTCGTTGCGGCCCGCTTCACCGAATCGCCGGTAGGCCCCTACCTGGAGCTTTCCGTCGCCGAGCCGGCCCGGGTGGGCGCCCGGATCGGGCTGTGCGTCACCCTCATGGTGGTCGACTCGCCTGCGTCCCGGCTGGGCGGCCGGCTCAACTGGGGCCTGCCCCGGGAGCTGGGCACGCTGCGCTGGTTGGCCGACCAGGACGAGCGGACGCTGGCGTGGGAGGACCGCGACATCGTGGTCACCGGCCGCCCGTCGGGGCCCTCGGCGCCGATGATCGCTCCGGTCCGGTCGTTGCAGCGACGAGCCGACGGCCTGGTCGTGGTCGGCGGCCGGCTCCGGGGCCACGCCCGCCCGGCCCGGGTCGAGCTCACCGCTCCCGACACCGACGGCCTGGCCGGTCTGGCCGGGTCGCATCGGGGCATGGTCCTGACGGGCGTGCGCATGGTGGTCAACCCCGCCCGCCGCCCGGCCGGCCTCACCGCCACCCTCCGGGCCCCCCTGCGGGCGGCCGAGCCTGCGTTATCGTGGTCGAGGGAGGTCCAGGCCAGCCCCTCGGGCGACTAGCTCAACGGTAGAGCGCTGCCTTCACACGGCAGAAGTACGGGGATCAACACCCCGGTCGCCCACCACGTAAGCGCAGGTCAAAGGGTTGTCCTCCGGTTCCACGCCCCGGGGTGGGCCTGGTCCGGTCCTGATGACGCGCCGGGCCGTGGCGTCTGGGGGCGGGGCCTGGTGCCGGATCGCCGCACTGGCTCCAACTCGGGGGACGGGGCCGTCACGCGTTCCCGGGCCGAGCAGCCTGCCCCAGCCTGGGTGCTACCTTCGACCGGCAAGCGGGGTGTCCGTCCGGGGCGGTTCGCCAACCACCTGGTCGCAGCGTGATTTCCCCCGGTTCGAGAGGGTGATCTTGAGACCGATCATCGGAGTGGGCTCGTACCCGCGACTGGTCGAGACGGCATTCGGTTCGACCCTGCTGCAGACCGCGTCACGCTTCTACATCGGTGCCATCGAGCACGCCGGCGGCGTGCCGGTGATCCTGCCGGTCACCGAGCCCGACCGAGTCGGCGACGTCCTGCGCCTGGTCCACGGGCTGGTGCTGACCGGCGGCGGCGACGTGGCGCCCTCGCTCTACGGGGCCACACCCCTGGACGGCACGACCGGCGTCGATCCCGAACGGGATGCCTTCGAGGTGGCACTGTGTCGCGCCGCGATCGATTCCGGCGTTCCCATCCTGGCCATCTGCCGGGGAATGCAGGTGATGAACGTCGTCCTCGGGGGCACGCTCGTCCAGGACATCGCCGCCGTCACGGGCCAGTACCACTACGACCCCCGCCGGTGGAGGGAGCAGGTCCACCGGATCAAGGTCGAGCCCCAGAGCCGGGTGGCCGGGGCGTTGGGCGAGACCGAGCTGGGTGTGAACACGGTCCACCATCAGGGCCTCGACCGGTTGGCGGAGGGCGTCCGGGCCGTGGCCTGGGCCGAGGACGGATCGGTGGAGGCCATCGAGATCCCCGGGGCGCCGTTCGTGGTGGGGGTGCAATGGCATCCCGAGGTGCTCGAGGACCACCCCGAACAGCGGGGCCTCTTCCGCCATCTGGTCGACCACGCCCGCCGTTACGCCGCTCCGGCGTAAGCCTGCCGGCGCCCCGCGGGTCACGGATAGGCGACCCGCTGGTTGGTGATGAAGTTGGCCAGGTAGGGGGTCATGCCACGGAAGCCACTCGGGTGGGTTTCGCCGTTGGTGCATTCGAAGCAGGTGGACATCATGGCAATCCCGATGACGTAGGGGCCCTTCGTCCCCGGATAGTCCGTCCAGTTGGGCGAGCCGCTGTGCCCGCCGCTCATGTCGCAGGAGGTGCGGTAGAAGGCGGGCACCCCGTCGTGGGGCGACTCGAACCCGGTTGCGGTGCAGGCCGCGAGCTGTCCGTAGGGCTGGTTCTTCTGGTGGTTGGCGGGCTTGTTGCTCCACCAGCTCGCCGGGTACCCGTCGTTGTGGCTGACGGCGTTCTGGGCGATGTAGCTCTGGCTGTAGACCCAGTAGCCCATCCATCCCGGCGTGCCGTTGGGCGAGTTCGCCCAGGCGTTGTCGGGCAGGAGGAGCAGTGCCCAGTCGTGGGGCGAGCACACCGGGAGCCGGACCTTGTGGCAGTTGTTCGGCACCCAGTTCCCGGAGTACCAGTACCCGATGCTGCTGGCGGTGCCGAAGGGCATCTGCGCCCCCGATCGGCGGGCCCGGTAGGTGTGCACCTTGTAGCTCAGGTCGGCCTGGACGACGCAGTGCGCGGCGGTGAGGACGAGCCGGCGCCCGACCATGGCCCCCGAGCAACCCTCCCCGTTGAGCTCGCCGATACGCATGAGGACTCGGTGGTGGATCGGGTAGGTGGCGTTGATCGGCTTGACCACCCGGTTGTCGACGCCACCGGACCACCCGGCCGTCATCATGCCGCCCAGTCCCGAGGCGACCGGAGCCATGCTGCCATCCGAGGCCTCGTTGAGGCCCAGTGGGGCGGCTCGGCCGGCGAGCACGGCCAGCTCGGCGGTGTCGAACTCGAGCTCCGTCTCCTTGCCACCGGACGCGAAGACGACGCGCTCCTTGCCGGGCCCGGGCACGGCCGGCCAGTCGCCGCCGGAGATCTTCGGCGAGGCGCTCGCGGCCGCCTGTGGGTCGAGGCCACGTTGGGCCCGGGACTTCGGCTGTGATGGCGTCAGGCCCTGGACGAGCTCGACCTGGGCCTGCCTGACCGACTCGCTGGTCCTGACCTGTGCGGCAGGCTCGCGTCCCCCGTCCCCGATGCTCACCGTTGCCGCCGCGACCACCACCACCAGACCGCCCTGCAACCGCTGCCCGAAGGCTCGAGCCACTCCTCGCGTGCGCATTCCGCTCTCCCTTGTCCCGGCGCCCGGTGGGCTGGCGCCCCTGTGGTGATGACGCGGGAAGCGGCCGGTTCGTACAAGAAGTTTGGCGGCGCCACCGTGCCTTAACCTCGGGGCCATGTCGATCACCGGGGCCCACGTCCTGCTCTACACGTCGGACGCGGACGCGGTTCGTGCCGTCTTCCGCGACGTGTTCGGATGGCAGCACGTCGACGCCGGCGAGGGGTGGCTGATCTTCGGCCTCCCACCGGCCGAGGTGGGCGTCCACCCGGCCGACGGCGCCCATCACGAGCTGTCCATGACCTGCGACGACATCGAGGCCACGGTGGCCGACCTTCGGTCCAAGGGGATCGAGTTCAAGGGCGAGCCGGAGTCCGTCGGGTGGGGCGTGGCCGCCACCATGGTGCTTCCGGGAGGCCTGGAGGTGCTCCTCTACCAGCCCCGGCATCCCACCGTGATCTGAGCTGCCGGGAGTCGTCCGGATGGGTTCCGGCGGGTGGCAGGCGGGTACGTACCAGCCATGTCGAGCCAGACCCAGCTCAGCACCTCCACCCTCTCCGCCTATCTCAACGACCACCTGGCGGGCTCGAAGGCGGGGATAGATCTGGCCGAAAGTTGCCGGGCCGACAACGAGGGCACCCCGTTGGGGGACGTGATGGCCCGCCTGGTGACCGAGATCGAGGAGGACCGGGCCACCCTCGAGGACCTCATGTCCCGCCTCGGTGTCGAGCACGGCCGGGTCAAGCAGGCCGGCGCCTGGGTGATGGAGAAGCTCGGCCGGGTTCGCTTTGCCGAGCACATCACCGGCAGCGAGGCCACCAGCCGGCTGATGCAACTCGAAGCTCTCTCCCTCGGCATCGAGGGCAAGCGCCTGCTCTGGAAGGCCCTGCAGGAGCTGGCGCAGGCCGGTTCCCTGCGTTTCGTAGGGCCCGACCTCGCCGCCCTCATCGCCCGGGCCGAGAGCCAGCGGGCGCGCATCGAGCCTTTCCGCCTGGAGGCGGCCCGGGACGGCCTCGCCGCCTGACGTTCGTTCCACACACATCCCGTGCCCGCCGCCGAACGCCGGGCCCGACAATCAAGGAGATCCACAATGGGTATCGGTGTCAGCGTGTTCCTGTTTGCTGTCGGAGCCATCCTCACCTTCGCCGTCAACGCGACGGTGTCGGGCATCGACATCGCAACGGTCGGCGTCATCCTCATGGTCGCGGGCGCCCTCGGCCTGATCATGACCATGTTCGTGTTCGGCCGCCGCGGTGGCAGCCGGGAGACCGTGGTCGACGACTACGGCGACGGGCGGCGCCGGGTGGTGCGGGACGAGATCCTGTAATCCGGTTCGAGTCGCGAGTGGGAGGCCCCGGGGGACCGGGGCCTCCCGCGCGATCATGCCGGTAGCCATGGCCTCGATCGACAGCACGCCGGAATGGTCCGCGCTGGTGGACCACCACCGCCGGCTGGCCCCTGCCCACCTCCGCGACCTCTTCGCCGACGACCCGTCGCGGGGGGAGACGATGGTCGCCGACGCCGGCGACCTGCACCTCGACTGGTCGAAGAACCGGCTCACGGCCGAGACGGTGCGCCTGCTGGTGGCCCTGGCCGAGCGGGCGGGCCTGCGCCGGCGGACCGAGGCGATGTTCTCCGGGGAGCGGATCAACGTCACCGAGGACCGGGCCGTGCTCCACGTGGCCCTGCGGGCGCCCGCCGGCGCCTCGATCATGGCCGACGGGGTCGACGTCGTCGCCCAGGTGCACGCCGTGCTGGACCGGATGGCCGACTTCTCCCGCCGGGTCCGTACCGGCGAGTGGCGGGGTCACACCGGGCGGGCCATCCGCAACGTCGTCAACATCGGCATCGGCGGGTCCGACCTGGGCCCGGCGATGGCCTACGAGGCGTTGAAGGCCTTCAGCGAGCGGTCGATGACCTTCCGGTTCGTGTCCAATGTCGACGGCGACGACGTGTGGGAGGCCACCCGCGACCTCGACCCGGCCGAGACGCTCTTCGTCGTGTGCTCGAAGACGTTCACCACGGTGGAGACCATCACCAACGCCACCACCGCCCGCCGCTGGCTGGTCGAGGCCCTGGGCGACGACGCCGCCGTGAGCCGGCACTTCGTGGCCGTGTCGACCAATGCCGGCAGGGTGGCCGGGTTCGGCATCGACACCGCCAACATGTTCGAGTTCTGGGACTGGGTCGGCGGGCGCTACTCGTTCCCGTCGGCCATCGGCCTGTCGCTGATGGTGGCCATCGGTGGCGACGCCTTCCGCGAGATGCTGGACGGGTTCCGTGAGATCGACGAGCATTTCCGCGCCGCCCCCTACGACCGCAACCTGCCCGCCCTGCTGGGGCTGATCGGCGTCTGGTACGGCGACTTCTTCGGGTTCGAGACCCAGGCCGTGTTGCCCTACAGCCAGTCCCTGTCCAAGTTCCCCGCCTACCTGCAGCAGCTCGACATGGAGAGCAACGGCAAGTCGGTCGACCGGGAGGGGCGGCCGGTGACGGTGCAGACGGGGCCCGTGGTGTGGGGGCAGCCCGGCACCAACGGCCAGCACGCCTTCTACCAGCTGCTCCACCAGGGCACCAAGGTCGTCCCGGCCGACTTCATCGGCTTCTGCCGCCCCAATCACCCTCTCGACGGGCACCACGACCTGCTGGTGGCCAACCTGCTGGCCCAGACCGAGGCGCTGGCGTTCGGCAGGACGGCGGACGAGGTGGCGGAGGAGGGCGTCGCCGACGGGCTGGTCGCGCACCGCTCGTTCCCCGGCAACCGTCCGACGAACACCATCCTCGCCACCCGGCTCACCCCTCGCGTGCTCGGCCAGCTGGTGGCCACGTACGAGCACAAGGTCTTCACCCAGGGCGTCATCTGGGACGTCAACTCCTTCGACCAGTGGGGCGTCGAGCTGGGCAAGGCGCTGGCCAGCCGGATCGTCCCCGAGCTGGGCGCCGATGCGGAGCCCGACCTCACCCACGACAGCTCCACCAACGCCCTCATCCGGCGCTACCGCGCCCGTCGCTCGAGCGGAGGCCCCATGTAGCCTTCCTGGCGGGGGAGGGGCACATGAGGCGCATCCTGGGGGCGGGCATCGGTTCGGCGATCGTGGTGCTGCTGTACGTGGCGCCGGCGGAGGCCGAGATCACCAGTGACACCATCGGCTGTACCGCCACGGCCACCGTGACGGGCGACGACGGGGCAGCCGTCACCATCGACTCCTCGTCGAAGGAGGTGACGATCCCCCGGGGCGACGAGCGCGCTGTGGACGGCCGCCTCCAACAAGGTGACCCACGACCACTCGGGCTCGTTGGACCTGAAGCTCGGCCCCCTGTCGGTGAACCTCGGTCGCTGGGGGCCGACGGCGAACGACCAGAACCTGAGCACCCGGGACGGCCTGAGGGACATCCCCGCCATCGTCCGGCAGTTCCCCTCGGTCAAGTGGAAGCTCACCGGCCACCACGAGGGCACCGAGGGGCAGTGCCAGGGCGAGCTCACGGTGGAGGTGGAGGGCTCGGCCGCCAGCACCGCCGCCGCCGGGGTGGCCGGCCTGGCGGGTACCGCGGCCGCCGCCGCCGGCCTGCTGCAGGCAACCCGCCCGAAGGCGCGGTACGGCCGGTGAAGGGCCGGCCCGGCCTGGGCGGCATCAGCGGCTTCCTCCTGGGCCTGTTCCTGGCCGTCGACCTGTTGCTGCTCAAGGCGATCGCGTCGGACAGCACGCTGTTCGTGGTGCTGCCCGTGGTGCTCATGGTGGTGGGGATCGGGCTGGGGCTGGCCGCCCCCGCCCTCGACCGCCTCCGCCGACCGTCCGGTCCGGCCGGCGGTTAGCCCGGACCGGTAGCCCGCAGCAGCACCAGGCTGCGGCCGGTGACGTCGAACGTCTCGCCCGCCTTGAACTGGCCGCGCTCGAGGTTGTCGTCGGTGTCGACCACCTTGTTCCAGGTCGTGCCGAAGCGCTCGGGCGGCAGGGTGAAGGTCACGTTGTCGTGGCTGGCGTTGAAGACCACCAGGAAGCTGTCGTCGACGATGCGGGCGCCCAGGCTGTCGGCGGAGTGGATCTCCTCGCCGTTCAGGTAGACCGCGATCGACTTGGCGAAGCCCGACTCCCAGTCGGAGTCCTCCATCTCGGTGCCGTCGGGACGGAACCAGGCGACGTCGACCACGTCCTTGCCGTGGAGGGCGCGACCGTGGAACCAGCGGCGGCGGCGGAAGATGGGGTGGCGCCGGCGGAGGTCGATGAGGCGGGTGGTGAAGGCCACGAGGGACCCGTCCATCGACTCCCAGTCGAACCAGGAGATCTCGTTGTCCTGGCAGTAGGCGTTGTTGTTGCCCTTCTGAGTGCGGGCCATCTCGTCTCCGCCGAGCAGCATCGGGATGCCCTGCGAGAGCAGGAGGGTGGCGATGAAGTTGCGGCGTTGGCGGGCCCGCAGCTCGAGCACCCCGGGATCGTCGGTGGGGCCCTCGGCGCCGCAGTTCCAGGACCGGTTGTGGCTCTCCCCGTCCTGGTTGCCCTCGCCGTTGGCCTCGTTGAGCTTCTCGTTGTAGGCGGTGAGGTCGGCCAGGGTGAAGCCGTCGTGGGCGGTGATGAAGTTGACGCTGGCCGACGGGCGCCGGCCGTTGGACTCGTAGAGGTCGGCGCTGCCGGTGAAGCGGTATGCGAACTCGGCCAGGGTGCGGTCCTCGCCCCGCCAGAAATCGCGCACCGTATCGCGGTACTTGCCGTTCCACTCCGACCACAGAGGCGGGAAGTTGCCCACCTGGTAGCCGCCCTGGCCCAGGTCCCACGGCTCGGCGATGAGCTTGACCTGGCTGACGATGGGGTCCTGCTGGATGAGGTCGAAGAACGCCGACAGCCGGTCGACGTCGTGGAACTGGCGGGCGAGGGTGGCGGCCAGGTCGAAGCGGAACCCGTCGACGTGCATGTCGACCACCCAGTAGCGCAGCGAGTCCATGATCAGCTGCAAGACGTGGGGGTGGCGCATGTTGAGGCTGTTGCCGGTGCCGGTGGTGTCGAAGTAGTAGCGGGGGTCGTCGTCGACCAGGCGGTAGTAGGAGGAGTTGTCGAGGCCCTTGAACGACAGCACCGGGCCCAGGTGGTTGCCTTCGGCGGTGTGGTTGTAGACCACGTCGAGGATCACCTCGATGCCGGCGTCGTGCAGGGTCTTGACCATCTGCTTGAACTCCTGCACCTGCTGGCCTTCCTGGCCCCTGGCCGCGTAGGCGTTGTGGGGGGCGAGGAAGGCGATGGAGTTGTAGCCCCAGTAGTTGCGCAGCCCGGAGTCGACCAGGCGGTTGTCGTGCACGAACTGGTGCACCGGCAGCAGTTCGACGGCCGTCACGCCGAGCGCCGTCAGGTAGTCGACCGACGCCGGGTGGGCCAGCCCGGCGTAGGTGCCCCGGAGCTCCTCCGGGATTCCCGGATGACGCTGGGTGAACCCCTTGACGTGGACCTCGTAGACCACCGTCTCGTGCCAGGGATGGCGGGGGTGGCGGTCGTTGTCCCACTGGAAGAAGGGACTGGTGACGACCGCCTTGGGCATGTGGGGGGCGCTGTCGTCGTCGTTCGCCGATCCTTCCGGGTCGCCGAACCGGTAGTTGAACAGCGGTTCTCCCCACTCGACCTCGCCGTCGACGGCCTTGGCGTAGGGGTCGAGGAGGAGCTTCGAGGGGTTGCAACGCAAACCATGGTCGGGGAAGTAGGGACCGTGCACCCGGAACCCGTAACGCTGGCCGGGACCCATGTTGGGCAGGTAGCCGTGCCAGCAGTGGGCGTCCATCTCCGGCAGGTCGAGCCGGTCCTCGTTGCCGTCGGCGTCGAAGAGGCACAGCTCGACTCGCTCCGCGACCTCGGAGAACACCGAGAAGTTGGTGCCCATGCCGTCGTACGTGGCGCCCAGGGGATAGGGCTGGCCAGGAAGGATCTGCGTCATTCGGGACTCCAGTCTACGAAGCCCAGGGGGCTACCGGAACAGATGTTCGGGGGGTCGGGCCGCAGCGGCCCCGTGCCACGGCGTCAGGCGTGGAGCATGCTGAGGCCCACGAAGAACACCACGATCCAGGCCAGGACCCACACGCCCAGGACGGCGCTGATCGCCACCAGGACACCGGGATGCAGGCGCTGGAACTGGGGGACGGGCCAGTCGACCACCGTCTCGCGCAGGGTGAGGCGGGGAAGGTTGCGGGCCCCGCCCGCGCCCCGCCACGGCTCCGGCTCCGAGATCTGCCACCGGGACATCGCGGCGTAGACCAGCAACCCCACGAGGCAGCAGGGGACCACGATCAGGACGACGGTGATCATGGTGACGCCCCTGGCCCGGCGCTGTTCGACGTGGGCTGGAACGGCGGGAACGGGGTGGCGAGCGGCGGGAACGTGACCGGCGGGAAGGGCGGCACGTACGGGGGCAGCGGGTCGACGGGGAACGGGTCGACGGGGAACGGATCGACGGGGAACGGGTCGACGGGGAACAGGGGAAGGGTCGTCGGCACCGTGTCGGGCACCGTGGCGGAGGGGTCGACGGGGGGAAGCGGAGCGGGGGACGGGGTGTTCGACGGCTTCGGCGCCGGTCGGACCGCCCTCGGCGGGAGGGGGAAGGTGCTGAGCGGCACGCCGGTCAGCGCCTTGGACATGTACTCCTTCCACGTGGCCGCGGGCAGGGTGCCGCCGAAGACCCGGGCCGTCCCCTTGATGTTCTCCATCGCCTTGCGGGAGTCGGCGTAGCCCATCCACACCGAGGTGGACAGCTCGGGGGTGTAGCCCACGAACCAGGCGTCGCCGAAGCCCTCGCTGGTGCCGGTCTTGCCCGCCGTCCCGCCCGGGCGGTCGATCTTGGCGCCGGCGCCGGTGCCGAAGTCGACGACCCCGGTGAGGACCTGGTTCATCTCGTCGGCCACGGCCTGGGCGAGAACCCGCTTCGGGCGCCGGGTGGTGTTGTCCTCCAACACCTTGCCGTCGGGGCCGGTGACCTTCATCACGGGGGAGGCCGGGAACTGGTTGCCCCGGGCCGAGAACACCCCGAAGGCGGCGGCCATGTCGAGCGGGGACACCTCGGCCGCGCCCAGGGTGAGGCTGGGCCCGTAGTCGTCCCCCGACGGCAGCTTGCCCTCGGGGTCGACCATGGTGATGCCCAGGCGGTTGGCCATCTGCGCCGTCTCCTTCACCCCCACGTCGAGGACGAGCTGGGCGAAGACGGTGTTGACGGAGTAGGCGGTGGCCTGGGCCAGGCTGAGCGAGCCGTAGCTGCCGCTCTCGGTGTTGCGCACCGTGCACCCGACGCCCGAGCAGTTGGGGTAGGTGTACTCGCCGGGGCCCCGGTAGGTCTCGGTGGACTTCCTGCCGGCGTCGAGGGCGGCGGCCAGGGTGACGGGCTTGAAGGCCGAGCCCGGCTGGCGACCGGCGCCCCCGCCCGGGATGCACAGGGGGACCTCCTGGGCTGTGCGAGGAGTTGCCTCCACGGGCGTGACCGCGGCGCAGTTGCCGAGGGCGAGGTTGACGTTGGACTTGGCGAAGTCGCGTCCCCCGACGAGCGCCCGCACCAGGCCGTTGCGGGGGTCGAGCGACACGAGCGCCATCTCCAGCCCCGCCGGAGTCCCCTGCAGCGTCTTGGTCACCGCCGCCTGGGCCTCGGCCTGGAGGCGGGGGTCGAGGGCGGCATCCACCCGCAGGCCGCCGGTGTAGACCTTCTCCTCGCCGAAGCGGGCGATGAGGTACTGCCGGACGTAGTCGGTGAAGTAGGGGTACTTCACCACCTGGGCCGCCTGCGGGTGCACCGCCGTGATGCCGGCGTCGATCTCCGCTCCCTCGCGGACGAGGGTGAGGGGACGGGCCAGGGCCTGGTCGCGTTCGGCGCCGCTGATCATGCCCTCGTCGGCCATGACCTCGAGCACGTTGCGACGCTGACCCTCGGCGCCCGTCGGGTTGATCCTCGGATCGAGAACGCTGGGGGCGGGGATCAGGCCGGCCAACAGGGCGGCTTCGGACAGGTCGAGGTCGCGGACGGGCTTGCGGAAGTAGGACTCGGCCGCCGCCCCCACGCCGTAGTTGCCCCCACCCAGGTAGATGCGGGACAGGTACTTGAAGAGGATCTCCTGCTTGGACAGGCGGCTCTCGAGCTCGCGGGCCAGCACCGCCTCCCGGATCTTGCGGCTCAGGTTCGCGCTGCGGTCGTCGGTGTAGGCCAGGCGGACCAGCTGCTGGGTGATGGTGGAGGCGCCCTGCTGGTACTCGCCGGCGCCGGCGTCGGCCCGCAGGGCCCGGACGAGGCCGCGGGCGTCGATGCCCTCGTGCTGGTAGAAGCGCCGGTCCTCGGCCGCCACCACCGCCTGCTTCAGGACCTCGGGCACGTCGCCCGGCTGCACCGGCACGCCCGACTCGAAGCGGCGGAAGACGGCCATCTCGGCCCCGGTGCTGTCGTACACCCGGGTGATGCGGGCTTCCACTGACGCGATCTCGTCGGGAAGGTCGGCCGAGAGCGGGAGGTCGAGGAGGACCAGCGCCAGCATGGCGACGGTGACGACCGGCGCGATGAGGCTGACGACCAGGAGGCTGACGGTGATGCGCGCCAGGGTGAGCGAGCTCGGCCCGCCGGGGTCGGGGGCCCACGGGGACATGTCGTCGTCCTCGCGCGATCTCCACGTCTCGAGTACTGCCAACGGTCCCCTCCTCGAACCCCACGGGTGCATTCCCCTGCGCCCGGGGCGCGAAACAAGGGTACGAGGTCCGCGAGAGGGTACGAACGGGCATGACGCCAACGACATCGTGACGAAAGGAAATCGACGTGGACGACAAGATCGACATCGCCAAGGGCCGGGTCAAGGAGGCCGCAGGCGACCTCACCGACAACGACGAGCTCAAGGCCGAAGGCAAGATCGACCAGGGCAAGGGCAAGGTCAAGGGCTTCATCGACGACGTCGCCGACAAGCTCAAGGGCGACTGAGTCGGGGGGCTCCGCCCCCCGACTGCCCCCCGGGTCGGGGGGCTCTGCCCCCCGACTGCCCCCCGAAGGCAAGGTCAACGGCGTTGACGGCCCTTCGGGCCGCTGCTCTCTGTTCCGGCGGGCGGGTCGGCCCCTTCGGGGCCTGCCCGTCGGGCCGGCGGCTTCGCCGCCGGCAGGGCGTCGTACCCTGTAGGGGTGATGGATCTGGACGTCGCTCGGAAGTCGGTCATTGCGGCCGTGGATCAGCGGGCGGAGATGTTGGTCGAGGTGTCGCATCGGATTCATGAGCGGCCTGAGCTGTTGTTCGAGGAGCACTTTGCGGCGGATGTGTTGGCGACGGCGCTCGAGGGCGAAGGATTCGCGGTCGACCGGGGGGCGCTCGGACTGGAGACGGCCTTCGTGGGGCGGCCGCCGGGGGAGGAGGGGCTCGGGCCCCGGGTGGCCGTTCTGTGCGAGTACGACGCCTTACCGGGCATCGGGCACGGCTGCGGGCACAACATCATCGCCGCCGCCGGACTGGGGGCGGCCCTCGCCGCGGCCACCGTGGTGGCGGCGGCGGGCGGTCGACTCGACGTCATCGGCACGCCGGCCGAGGAAGGGGGCGGGGGCAAGGTCCTGCTGGGGGACCGGGGGGCCTTCGACGGTGTCGACGCCGCCCTCGCCATCCACCCCGCGGGCGTCGACCTCGTCCGGCCCGACGTCATCGCCATCGCCACCTACCAGGTCGAGTACTTCGGCCGGGCGGCCCACGCCGCCGCCGCCCCGGACAAGGGCCACAACGCCCTCGACGCCGCCGTGCTGGGCTACAACGCGGTAGCAGCACTCCGCCAGCACATCGCCCCGACCGACAGGATCCACGGAGTGTTCCTGAAGGCGGGGGACAAGCCCAACATCGTCCCCGACCACACCGTGGCCCAGTGGTACGTCCGCTCCGCCACCGCGGCCAGCCTCCAGGATCTCAAGCGGCGGGTGATCGCCTGCCTGGAGGCGGGGGCGGCGGCGGCCGGCTGCACCATCGACGTGAGCCAGCCGTGGCCGGAGTACACCGATCTGCGCAGCAACGGGCCCCTGGGCGAGCTTTACCGGGCCAACAGCGCCCGCCTGGGGCGTCCGGTGGCCGACCCCTCGCCGGCCACCCGCCTCATGGTGAGCACCGATATGGGCAACGTCAGCTACCGGGTGCCCACCATCCACCCGATCGTGAAGGTCTCACCCGCCGAGGTGGGGTTGCACTCGGCCGAGTTCGCCCGGTGGGCGGTGTCGCCCGACGGTGACCGGGGGGTGCTCGACGGCGCCAAGGCCATGGCCATGACCGTCGTCGACCTGTGGTTGCGTCCAGAGGCCCTGGCCGAGGTCCGCGCCGCGTTCGATCCCGCGCCCTAACCTCAGGGCGTCGTGGCCCACCCGTACGTAAGCGAACAGTGGAGCGACGAGGAGGCCGATGTCCTCCGGCGGTACTTCACCAACCTCGACGGGCCCGTGTTCGCCCTGGTGAACCTGCCCGAGGTGGTCAAGGGCGCCCTGTTCGCCCGCTACTCCCGGACCATGAAGAGCCTCCGGCGACTGTTTCTCGACGAGTTCGTGGGCGACCTCGATACATCAGGAGACATCTCGGTCGACGCCACCATGGGCCTGAAGCGGGCCGAGGACCTCTATCGCAAGGTCTTCTACGAGTACGGCGACGACTCGGTGGCGCAGCTGGGCGGAGTCCACCTGGCCTGCGAGCAGGCGTCCAACCTGCTCACCAAGGTCCTCGAATGGGGGCGCCTGATGGCGTACCTCGAGCAGTCCACCCGCTACATCCCCTACGACACCCGCCTGGGGGGCCGCTACCGCTACCACCGCGACCCGGCCGTGCTGTCGTCGCCCCTCGGCACCCGCTACGTGGCCGACCTCGACCGCATGTTCGACACCTACGCCGAACTGGTGCCGCGGATGGAGGGTTGGTACCGGGAGCAGTTCCCCCGCGACCCGGCCGATCCGGAGACCGTGTGGCGGCGCTCGATCCGGGCCAAGGCGTTCGACGCCCTGCGGGGCCTGCTGCCGGCGGCATCCCTGTCGAACGTCGGGATCTACGGCACGGGCCAGGGCTACGAGCAGATGCTGCTGCGCATGCGGGCCTCGGCGCTGCCCGAGGCCCGGGGCTACGCCGAGCTCATGCTGGTCGAGCTGCGCAAGGTCATCCCCTCGTTCCTGTCCCGGGTCGACCGCCCGGAGCGGGGCGGGGAGTGGTCGGCCTACCTGGCGGCCACCGCGGCGGCCACGTCGGGGGTGGCGGCCCGCCTCTTCGCCGGCGAGGAGCCCGAGCCCCGGCCCGCGGTCACCCTGGTCGACTTCGATCCCGAGGCCGAGGACCGGCTGCTGGCGGCCATGCTCTACCCGTACACCGACCTGCCCGACGACCAGGTCCGGGCCCGGGTGAGAGGCCTCTCAGAGGCCGAACGGGAGGCGGTGGCGGCCGCCTACGTGGGTGACCGCCGGAACCGTCGCCACAAGCCGGGTCGGGCGCTGGAGACGGTGAGCTACCGGTTCGACGTCCTGTCCGACTACGGCGCCTTCCGCGATCTCCAGCGCCACCGCATGCTCACCATCCAGTGGCAGCCGCTGACACCGGGCCACGGCTACGTGCTGCCGCCCGACGTCGTCGACGCCGGCGTGGCCGACCGATTCGAAGAGGCCATGGCCCGGTCGGCCGGGCTGCACGACGTCCTGGCCGGTCCCTTCCCGGCCCAGGCCCCCTACGCCGTCGCCCTGGCCTACCGGGTGCGGTACTCGATCGAGATGAACGCGAGGGAGGCGATGCACATGATCGAGCTGCGCACCGCTCCCGCCGGCCACCGGGAGTACCGGCGGGTGTGCCAGGAGATGCACCGCCTGATCGACGAGGAGGCCGGCCACCGGGTGGTGGCCGGTATGATGCGCCACGTCGACCACGGTGCCTCCGACCTGGAACGACTCGACGCCGAGCGGCGCGCCGAGGGCCGCCGCCAGGCGCTCGCCGGCCCCTCGGCCACGGCCTTGGGGGCGCAACCCTCAACGACTGGTTCAGACAGAAATTCCTAGCCCCCTGACCTGCGACGACGCGGAACATGGCTGGTCAGGAGGGTCATCGGCTCCTTGCACCACCCCCCTCCGATAGGGCAACTTACGACCAGTCCACGACGCCCCAACCCCCGGGTCGTGGGTCTCGGCGCAGCCGCTTCGGCGGGTGTGCCGCGAAGGGGGCGGTCGTAGGCAAAGCGCGGATCTGGGGGACCAAGTAGACAACGTTCCGATAACCCCCTGTCCCCGGCCGGTCACAACCGGGCGGAGGCGGGAGGGCTACCGAGCGGCACCAAAGGTCCCCTGGATCACGCGTTTGCTGTCTCGTGTCGGCCCGGAGCCTGGTCTATGCTCCCGGCCCCGTAGACCGGCTGAAGGGGACCGCCAACATGGCTGAGGAAGAAGAAGACCTCGCCGACGTCGACGAGCCCGACGACCCCGACGTTGTCGAGTTGGAGGCGTTGGAGGATGACGACCTCATCGACGACGACGAAGGCCTCGACGACGACGACCTCGTGGTGGTCGACGACCTGGTGGTCGACGATCTGGTGGTCGACCCCTCGGTCGACTCCCCGGTCGTGGCGGCGGTCGCGGCCGACGACGATGACGACGACGACGACGAGGACGACGATCTCGACCCCGACGACGTCGAAGCCGGCCTCGACGTCATCCTGAAGGACCGCCTGGTCGTGGTCGACGAGCAGGACGACGAGGACGACGACGTCCCCGACACCGACGACCGGGCCGAGGGCTCGACCAAGGTCGTGCCCAAGCGGCCGGGTGAGTTCGTGTGCCAGTCGTGCTTCCTGGTCAAGCATCCGAGCCAGCTGGCCGACAGCGACCGCATGTTCTGCCGGGACTGCGTCTGAGCGTCGCTCCGGCTTCCCGCGCGGGGTCGGCCGCGGGCCTGGCAGACTCGTTCGCCTGATGGAGACAAGCTGATGGAGGGTTGCCGGCCGGCGACCGAGGACGACCTGCCCCGCCTGGCCGAGCTGGCCCGGCTCGCCATCGCCGAGTTGACCCCCATGAAAGGGGGCGACGTCTGGGCCGACCGGGAGGCCCGGTGGGAGCCCCTCGACGAGAACCTGAAGATGGCCCTGGTCGATCCCCACACCCGGGTGCTGTGCGGCACCATCGACGAGGCCGTGATCGGCTACGCGGTGGTCCGGATCGAGGCCCTGCGCGACGGCGGGCGGCTGGGGGTCCTCGACGACGTCTTCGTGGAGATGCAGGCCCGCGAGGTGGGCGTGGGCGAGGCGATGGTCGACGATGTCGTCAGCTGGTGCCGGGAGGCGGGCTGCATCGGGATCGACTCGTTCGCCCTGCCCGGCAACCGCGAGACCAAGAACTTCTTCGAGACGTTCGGCTTCACCGCCCGCATGCTGGTGGTGCACAAGCGGTTCCGGGAGCGTCCGGCCGTGCCTGACGAAGGCGGACCGGCGGCTCGGGTGACCGACGGGGCGGGGAGCGCCGGGCGAGGGGCCGGGTGACCCCGGCATGACCCCGGAGGTGTGCGTCGGGGCGATCGCGGTGGAGGAGGGGCGGCTCCTGCTCGTCCGCCGTGGTCACGGTCCGGCGGCGGGGGAGTGGTCGGTCCCCGGGGGCCGGGTGGAGGCGGGCGAGCTCCTCGCCGAGGCCGTCGTGCGGGAGCTGCTGGAGGAGACGGGCGTGGAGGGCGTCTGCGACCGGATGGTGGGCTGGGTGGAGCGGATCACCGAGGACCGGCACTTCGTGATCCTGGACTTCTCGGTGACCGTCCTGGTGGGACCGGACGAGGCCGACCCCAAGGCCGGGGGCGACGCCGCCGAGGCGGCCTGGGTGTCGCTCGACGAGGTGGCGCACCTGAACCTGGTCGAGGGACTCCTCGAGTTCCTGCACGAGCACGGGATCGTGGCCGTCATCACCTGAGCCCGGATCCCGGTGACCCCCCGGGCGTCGCTCAGGCGGGGCCGGCCGTGGGCTCGGCTCCGTCGCCGAGCTGCTCCCTGCCCGGTATCGACGGTGCCTCGCCCGGCGCGTCGCCCGGAGCCTCGGGATACTCCGACCCGGCATCGCCGGCCGTCGCATCGCCCGCCGTGGCCTCGCCGGCGGTCGCCAGGGGGGCGTCGCCCGGCTCGGCCTCGCCCGCCGTGGCGTCGCCCGCCGTGGCGTCGCCCGCCGTGGCGTCGCCCGGCCCGGCGGAGACACCCTCTTCGGCGCCAGTGTCGACGGGGGCGTCGACCGGCTCGGCCGCAGCGTGGCCCGGTTCGAATCGGATCTTGTCCTGACGCGGCGGCTCGACCGCCGAGTCATTGCCCTCGTCCGTGTTCTGCGCAGCGCCCGGCGCGGCGTCGGCGCTGTCGCTGTCGCCCGCAGGCTCAAGGGTGACGGACGGCTCACGGACCGCTGGATCCTCGTCCGAGGCCTCGGTGCTGGCCGGGCTCGCGTTGGTTGACGAGGGATCAGGCTCGGCGATGACCGGCGCGACATCGACGGGCGCCGGGTCGGAGGCCGCAGCGGCCTCGACCTCGGGCGGTGGGGACGGCTCGGGGGTGGCGGAGGCGACGGCCGAGGGGGCCGGCCGGGGGCCGGGGGGACCGGGTCGCTGCGGCGGCGGCGTCGCCGGTCGGCCGTGCGGGCGTCCCGGAGCGGAAGAGCCGGGGCCGCCGCGTGGCCCGGGCGGCCTCGGGGCGCCGCGAGGGGCCACCCCGATGGGCTCGCCGAGAAGGGCGGCGATGCCGGGGACACGGGGCGCGGCCAGGCGCAGGGTGCGGGTGAGCTCCTCGCCGGGCTCGGCGGGCAGGCCCCGGGGCGTGATCGTGCGGCGGACGGGCGAGCCGACCACCGCCTCCAGCACGGCGGCCCAACGATCGGCCGTGGTCTCCGGGGCCAGCGCCTCACCGCCGGCGTCGCTCAGTCGCTCGGCCAGCTCGGCCGGAAAGCGGACGCCGGGCTCGGGCGGACGTCCGCTGATGCGCAGGGCCCGGACCACGCGACCGTCATCGAGCGATGCCGTTATCTCGTCGATCCACGACTGGCGCTCGGCCGCGGACCGGCGGTCGAGGGCCTCCCGCAGCGTGGCCGCGAGTGCGCGTCCCTCCTCGTCGCGCGCGGTGTCGGCACCGGTGACGACCGCCCGCAGGTCGCGCACGCTGATCTCGTCGACGATCACCGCCGCCGCCTCCGCCCGGTCGCGCCACTCCGCCGCCCGCAGGGCGGGCAGCAGCTCCTCGGCCACCGCCAGCAGGGCGTCGGCCTTGATCTCCGGGCCGCCCACCTCCCGAGCCTGGGCGTTCTGGTCCTCCACCGCCTGGCGCACGGCGGGGATGCCGCCTTGCAGGATGAGCTCGGCCACCGCCTTGCGATCGGGGGGCAGCTCGGCCAGCACTGCATCCCGGAAGGTGCGGCCCGGCTGCAGCCGCCGGGCCCGCGGTCGGGCCGGCTCGGACGGCCGGGGAGCACCCCGCGCCGGACGCTCGCCCCGCTCACCCTGGGCCCGGTCGCCGGGGGGCCGACCGCCGGGGCCGCGGTCACCGGGGGGGCGACCCCCGCGGGCCCGATCGCCCGCCGGACGGTCGCCGGCAGGACGGTCGCCGGGAGACCGGTCGCGGGGGGGACGATCGCGGCCACGGTCACCGGCCGGGCGGTCGGTTAGCCGCCGATCCGTGAGCTGACGGTCACCGGCCGGACGATCCGCGTGCGGACGATCACCGTGCGGACGATCAACGGGCGCACCGTCACCGGGCCCACCGTCACCGGGCCCACCGTCGCCGGGCGCACGCTCTCCGGGCCCACGGTCACGGGGGCGGGCGGACGGTCACCGGGCGGACGGTCACCGGGCGGACGGTCTCGGGCCGGACGGTCCCCCGCGGGGCGGTCGCGGCCCTGGCTGTCGCCCCCCGGCCGGCCGGCGCCGGTGGGCCGCTGGTCCCGTGCGCGCGCCCGGGCGCCGCGGTCGGGCGGAGGACCGGCGCCGTCGGGACGCCGAGGTCCGCCGGGGCCACCCCGTCCGGGGCCTCCTGGTCCTCCTGCGCCGCGGCCAGGCCCACCCGGACCGCCCGGACCGCCGAAGCCGCCCGGACCGCGGCCGCCGCCGGGACGGTCGCGATCGCGGCCCGGCCCGTCGCGTCGGCCCCGTTCACCGCCGGCCTCCACCCCGCCTCGCATGTTGGTGGTGACCGGAGGCTCCTCCCGGCCTGACCCGACGATCTCGATCCGCTCCGGCTCGCCCTTCTTCTTGGCGGTGGACGGCTGCGTCGAACGCACCGTGATTCCGTCGATATCGACGTCGGCGTCGGCCCGCAGGACGTCGCCCACCTTGGCCCCGCCGGGCAGGACCGAGCCGTCGAGCATGCCTCGGGGTTCACGGGCACCGGCGGCGCGCCAGGTCCAGGTGCCGTCCGGGCGGGCGCTGGTCAGCTCGATCTCGATGCGGGGCATAGCCGGGCTCAACCTAGCGGAGCAGGTATGCCCCGGGGAACGGGGTCCGGCCCGGGCGACCCGTCAGCCCCCGCCCGCCGCGACCGGAGCACGGCGGCCCAGGGCGGCGGCGGAACCCGGTGCGGACATGCGGGCGTCCCCGCCGGGCGTGGCAGCGGCGAGATCATTCCCTGGCCTGTGCCCTTCCTGGTGGTCCGCTCGGGCTACGATCGGAGTGCACGAGCACCGGTCCAGGGATGCGGCCGCGGAAGCCCAGCGATCGGCCGCGACCTCGCGACCCTCTGTTGGCCCTCATCCCAGATGTGCCGGCGAGAGGCAACGTGGTGCAGAAGTGAACGAACCCGGTTCGTCGGCGGGGCGGGTGCTCAATTTCGGTGACACCGTGCTCGATGAGCGCTCACTCGACGATCTGCTCCAGCGGGTGGTCGTGTTGGCCAGCCACACCGTGCCGTCAGCCCACTCGGTCAGCATCACCGTCGCCGATCCCTCCGGGTTCCGGACGTCCAACGCATCCCAGGACGAGGCCCTCGTCGTCGACCTGGCCCAGTACGCGGGCGACGACGGGCCCTGCCTGCGATCGTGTCGATCCGCCAGCCAGGTTCAGGTCGCCGTTGGTGCCGAGAGTGAGCGCTGGCCGGAGTTCCACGCCAAGGCCACGGAGCTCGGCGTGACGGCGGTGCTGTCCACACCACTGGTGCGCTCCTCCGGGGACGCCATCGGGGCGCTCAACGTCTATGCGCACGATACGGGCGGGTTTCCCGACGAAGCCGCCGGCATGGCGTCGCTGATAGGCGAGCACGCCATGATCCTCCTGGGGAAGGTGCTCGAGCTCCGGGGCGCGACGCAGCTGAACGAGCAACTCCGGGAGGCGCTGGCCAGCCGGGAGATCATCGGCGAGGCCAAGGGCATCATCATGGAGCGCCAGAACTGCACCCGCGACGAGGCGTTCAACATCCTGCGGCGGGCGTCCCAACGGGAGAACCGCAAACTGCGCGACCTGGCCGAGGAGCTCGTCACGCGGGTCGAGGCCCGATCGACGGGGCAGCCGGCCAAGTGATGACCCTCCCTTACGAGGTGCTGGAGGCGGCACGCGTCGAGGCCAGCATGTCTCTCGACCAGCTCTGGCTGGCGTACTTCGCCCTCGGCGGGTCCGCCCCTCTCGAAGCGCTGCGCTCCTACCTCGGCGGCTCGGCGTCAGCTTCGATGGAGTACGACGTGCTGGCCCAGGCGATCAACGAGGTGCATCTCGGACAGGGTGGCAACCATCCCGTCCCCTACAGGGAGGACCTCTGAGCGGCGTTCTTCCGAGGGACGGCTGCGGCCGGCCTCCGGGGGCTCCGGAAGCCGGCCGCAATCGCCGCTGAGGTCACGGCTAGGTGGCGGTGATCGCCACCCGGGCCAGGACGGCGTCGTCACCGGTGACCGGGTCGGTCCCCTTGTAGCCGGCGACGATGGCGTGGCGGCCGTCGGGGGTGAGCGTCACCCCGAAGAACGAGTCGCTCGGACCCCCCAGGTCGACCTGGAGGATGCCGCCCTTGCCGAAGCCGGCGTCGAGGCCGCCGTCGCGGTCGAGGAGGACCAGCATGGCGTTGATGTTGGTCGCGTCGGGCTTCCCACTTCCGGCGATGAGCACCCGACCGTCAGGGAGGACGACCAGATCCCGGCCCCGATCGTCCTGCGCCGCGATGTCGATCCGGACCAGGCCGTCGGTGCCGAAGCTCTTGTCCCACGTTCCGTCCGCCGTGAAGCGGGCTGCGATGAGGTCGACCTTCTCCGCCTCGGTGGCCCGTCCATAGCCGGTGATGACGAAGGCGTCGCCCTGCATCCCGACCTCGTAGGCCTCGGCGACGGCGGGCAGGAGGACGGCCTGGGCGATGCCTCCCGTGCCGAAGGAGGGGTCGAGGGTGCCGTTGGGCAGCACCCGCACGAGGGACGGGACGACGACGGGGGGCGTGGCCGTGTTCCGGGTGTAGCCGGACATGACGATCTTGCCGTCGGGCTGCACCACCGCCTGGCGGGGGCTCTCGTGCCCACCGCCGACGTCGATGGTGAGGATCCCGCCGGTGGCGAACGACGGGTCGAGGGCGCCCTCGGGGGTGAACATCATCAGGGCCCAGTCGAGGTCGGTACGTCCATCGCCGGCGGCCGCCTTCGAGCCGACCGCGACCAGCCGGTCGTCGGGGAGCACGGTGAGGCCCCACATGGTGTCGCCCACCACGCTGTTGGTGGTGGCCGTCGACCCGGCAGCCGGTGGGACGAACACGCCCGGGCCGAGATCGACCTTGGTGGTGCCGCCGGTACCGAACGAGGTGTCCAGCCTGCCGGCTGTGTCGAAGCGGGAGATGGCGATGTCGGTGTCACGGGCGGCGTCGCCGTCCGCCGCCGGGTCGTGCTCGAACGGGCCAGCCACGACGACCTTGCCACTCGACTGCACCGCCACGCCCCGGGAGATCTCGGCCGCCTTGCCCCCACCGGCCACGTTGATCGTGGCGAAGCCGTCGTCGGAGAAGGTCGGGTCGAGCTTGCCGTCCGGCCCGATCCGGGCGACAGCCATGGCCTGGTCGCCGGCGGCGGCCACGAAGCCCACCCCGTAGAGCTTTCCGTCCTTGCCGGTGGTTACCGACAGGAGGCGGTCTGTGTCGGTCGGCGCCAACGCGATCGACGCCACCCCGGACGCTCCGAAGGCGGGATCGAGCCCCGTGATCGACGACAGTGCGCCGGAGGCGGGCTGCCCGCCGCCCTCGGCCGCCTTGTCATCGTCCGACCCGCATCCGGCGAGGGCGAGAACCCCGACCAGCATCACTCCGACAGTCCGCTTCACGGCGCTCTCTTTCGGTCCACCTATGCTCGAGTATTAGGAATACCTTCTAGATTGTCGAAGGGCAGCCTGTCAAGCGCCGACCCCGGCGAGGCGCCGGATGTCTATCCTCGGGGCCACCCCATGGCCTGGCACAAGCTGCGTTCGCTGCAGGAGGTCGAGATCTCGGTCGACGGGCACCGCCACCGGGTGCTGGCCGCCGAGTGGGACGACGAGAACGGCGCCATCAGGGTCCTGTGGCCGCCCGGGGCCGGTGCGTTCGCGGCCCAGTCCCACCGGGAGGTCGAGGACGGCGATTACGAGCCCACCGACTACCACGGGTTCCCGGGCGGCTTCTTCTGACCAGCTGCCGTGCTTCGGGGCCGTGCCATGGGGCCGCGCTTGGGGGCGGGCGGGGCCGGGTAGCTTCGCGGGGCAACGCCAGCGAGGAGGCAACGATGGAGCCGATGGAGGAGATTCAGATGATGTGCCGGAGCATCCTCCAGAGAGCGGGGGCGCGCGAGTACACGATGTCGCAGTCCGCGCCCGAGGCGCCGTCGGTCGACTGGCGCTCCGGCTACGCCGAGGGCCAGCTCGCAGGACAGCTCACCACCGCCGCCCTCATCCTGGCCCTGGCCACGGGACAGTCGCCCAGTACGGTGCTCGACGACGCCCGGGCCCAGGCCAAGGTCGAGAACGCCTTCCCGTTCGACCTCCACATCGACCCCGCCTGAGCGGCCGGTCGGCCTGGGGCTACGGGCTGCTCAGCCGGTTCGACCCTCGTACCCGCTCACCAGCTCCCGCAGGGCGGCCATCTCCTCGGCCAGTGCCGCCTTGCCCTGGCGGGTGGCCCGGGCCCAGGTGCGCGGTTTGCGGCCCTCGAACGTCCTGGTCAGCTCCAGATACCCGGCGTCCTCCAGGACCCCCAGGTGGCGGGACAGGTTGCCGTCGGTGAGGCCGAGGGCCTGGCGGAGGTAGGTGAAGTCGGCCCGGTCGGCCTGGGCCAGGACGGCCAGGATCCCCAGGCGGACCCGTTGGTGGACCACGTCGTCGAGGCGCTGGGCCGGGTGGTCGACACCGTCGGTCATGCCTGACGGCGGGACACGAGGCCGGTGGCGAGGACGACCGCACCGATGACGGCGGCCGTGATCGCGCCCGGCTCGTCGGTGCCGCTCTGCAGGACCAGCACCGGGACCGCGGCGATGAAGGCGGCCAGCCCGGCCAGGACGCGGCTGCGGTCGAGCACGGCGAACACGAGGTATCCGGCGGCCACGGCGAAGACGGATACCACCTCCTGGAGGTCGCCGGTGGTGAACATCGGCAGGGCGAAGGTGCCGGCCAGGATGCCGACGGCGGTGATGATGTACGGGGTGGGCGACACGGTGAGGCCGACCCGGAGCTCCCGGGAGCGGTAGTACCACCCGACCGCGGCGCCCCCCAGCGGTCCGGCGAGGGCCCAGAACACGGCGATGGCGGCACCGGACGTCGCCCACTGCACCGGCGCGCTGGCGAGCGTGAGGGCTCCGAAGACGACGAGGGGGAACCAGAACGCCTGCATGAGGCTGCGGGTCCGGCGCTCGACGGCCTCGACCTGGCGGAGGACGTCGATGGCGTCCTGGGGAGTGGAAGCGTGTGCATTCGACATGAAAGTACTTTGTCATGCAAAGTGCTTTCCGTCAAGGGGGTGGTGATCGCCGGCGCCACCCCGGTCCGGCCGCTGTGGGGCGGAGGCTGAAGGTCGTCAGCGCACGTAGCTCCCCGGGCTCTCCTCCCACCCGCCGAGCACCAGGTCGCCGGGGGTGTCGGCCCGGTCGAGGAGCCAGGCCGTGAGCCGGCGGCGGGCCGCCCCGTCGGCCAGACGGTCGGGCAGGGTGGCCACGGCACGGGGCATCTCCCGGTCCACGTAGTCGTCGGGCCAGTCGGCCCAGGTGGGCCCGATGCCGAGGTCGGCCAGGTGCACTTCCACCTCCCGCCACCGGTGGAACGGCAGCAGGGCGCACGGCCACCGCTCCCCGTCGGCGTTCACGCCGTGGCCGTCCCACGCCGCGGCCGGGAGCGAAGCCCACCGCTGCTCGAGCCGGTCCGACGACGAGCGCACGTCGTCCACCAGTCCGGCCGCCGGCCGGTCGGCTCCCGCCTCGATCCCCGCCTGGCGCGCATCCCGGCCGCCTTCGTACTGCTCGACGGCATCACCGCCGGCGGCCCCATCCAGGATGCGGACGTGGGAGTCGGCGTTGCGGGCCAGGTGGGTGAGCACGTGGGCCACGGTCCATCCGGGCAACAGCGACGGTCGGGCCACGCCGTCGTCGGTAATCCCTGCGATGGCGGCGAGGAGCCGGCCGTGGGCGGCGGTGGCCCCCGCGATCTCGGCCTCGGGACGGTTGCTCATCGCCCCATTCAAGGGCCTGGCGGCGGGCGGCGCACCGGATTGCGCGGAGAGCCACCCAGCCGGACAGAGCGCGTCGGCGGCCTCCAGCCGAGGATGCCCGCCGTAGAATCGCCCGATGTTGCTCGACGGTGTGAACCACGTCGCCCTGCTCACCGCCGACACCGACCGCCTGCACCGGTTCTACGCGTCGATCTTCGAGGCCACCGTCGAACGGGACGAGGAGGTGGCGCCCGGCACCCGTTTGTCGTTCGTCGACATCGGCCCCCGCACGCAACTCAACGTCTTCGAGATGACCGGGAACGAGGAGGCGGCCTGCCAGACGCCGATGTTCGGGCGGGGCCGGGTCGACCATTTCGGGCTCCAGGCGTCGTCCCTCGACGCCTTTCACACGATCCGCGACCGCCTGGTGGCGGCCGGTGCCTCCGACGGCTTCGTCACCGACTTCGGCCCCTTCCTGAGCCTTTTCTTCCGTGACCCGGACGGCCTGGAGGGCGAGTTGTGCGTCGACAACCCGGCAGCCGTCCCCGGAGTGTTCCACCCGCCCGGCACCCCGGCGCCTGGATACTGACGCTCGGGCTCAGTCCCTCGGCGGCTGACCGAAGGGCGGCGTTCCGGCCGGTCCTTATCCGGCGGTGTCGACCGGGCCGGCGGGCTGCGGCATCACGACGACGTCGTGGGTCTCGTCGGTGGGCGCCACCCAGGCCAGCAGGCGCCGGCCCTCGGCCTCGACCGCGCTCCGGTCCTCGGCGGACCACGACCAGACGGGCCGGACCACGAGGTGGGCGACGCCCGGCGACGGGTGCCGGAGGTTCCAGAAGGCGGCGAACAGCCCGTCGACCAGCACCGATCCCTGGATGCTGTTCACGCCGTCCTGGGACATCGCCCGGGCGTCGGGGTGGGCGAACCGGCTGCGGTCGGCGTGGCCGAGCAGGACGTTGTCGTACTCGGGCAGGAAGCGGGGCGGCGCCGGCGAGTCGGGGTCGGGCCGGGGTGCGTCGGGAAGGTCGAGCACCTCGCGGCCGGCGCCGTCCCGGAAGACCCGTAGATCCGGGCGCAGCCGGTCGGCCACCTCCCGCAGCCGGGTGAGGCCGCACCAGTTCTGCATGTCCATCGCCGACGCCGGTCCGAATGCGGCCAGGTAGCGCAGCATCAGCGCCTCGATGGTGAGGCTCGGGTCGAGGGGTCGGCCCAGCCAGGCTTCGACGGTGGTCAGGGCGGGCCGGCTGCTGGTGTGCCACAGGCCGCGGGGCGTCACCTGCACCACCGGGAGGCGGTAGGCGACGGCGGCCGCCAACGAGGTGGGGTCGAAGTCGGGCCACCGCTCGCCCAGCAACCGGCGCAGCTCGACCCCCGAGCGGGGTTCCTCCTCCACCAGGGCCCGCCCGGCGGCGATCACGGCGTCGATGTCGAGCCCCGCCAACTTGCGGCCGAACGGGCTGCCGGTGGCGAAAGCCCGATCGAGAACGGGCTGCACCAGGGGGCGTAGCCGCAGCAGGTCGGTGTCGGTGACCAGGTGGATCGTCGCCCGCATCAACGACGCCCGCACCGCCCGCCGCTGCGACATCAGGTCCTCGAGCTCCTCGGGACGGAACCCCTCCAGGCGCGACCACAGGGCGAGGTACGGGTTCCTCGGTACCTGGGCCTGCATGCCGACGAGGTGCTCGACCATGCCGGCGGCCGGCATCGCCACCCGGTCGAGGAGGTGCTGGCGGGCCAGCGTGGCCCGGTTGAGGGCCCGCTGGCTGAGGGTGACGGTCACGTTCCCATACTGGCGGACGGGCACCGGCGGGCCTGGGACAATGGCGGAGCGCCCCCGATCGGGAACGTGGAGACTGGAGCCGGCGTTGGGCCACGGTGACGGCGGACGGTCGTCCGGATCGCCCGGTCGCGACAAACCGATGAGTCGTGGGGGCGACGGTCGTCACCAGTCGGCCGGCCGGCAACGACCGGAAGCGAAGTCAGCAGAGGGAGCGAAGGGGGCAGTGGCGTGAACGTCGACATGCACGGATGGATGGCGTTGCACAGCGCCATGCAGGGAGAACCGCCCCGCAAGGCGTTCACCAAGGCGATCCTCAGCCGGGTGTGGGATTTCGCCCGGCCCTACCGGCGGGCGCTGACCTCGTTCCTCCTCGTCAGCGTGGTGGCGGCCATCCTGAGCGTGGCCACGCCGTTGCTCGCCGGTCAGGTGGTCGACGAGATCGTCAACGACGGCGCCGGGGGCACCGTCGTCCGCCTGGCCCTGTTCATCGCCCTCATCGCGGTCCTCGACGCCGTCTTCGGAATCATCGGCCGCTGGCAGTCGGCCAAGATCGGCGAGGGCCTCATCTTCGACCTCCGCCGGGCCGTGTTCGGCCACGTCCAGCGCATGCCGGTGGCCTTCTTCACCCGGACCCGCACCGGCGCGCTGGTCAGCCGGCTCGACAACGACGTCATCGGCGCCCAGCGGGCCTTCACCTGGACCCTGTCGGGCTTCGTCAGCAACCTCATCACCCTGCTGATCACGCTGGTCGTGATGCTGGGCCTGTCACCTCTCATCACCGTGCTGGCCCTGGTCATGCTGCCCGTGTTCATCATCCCCGCCCGCCGGATGGGCGCCAAGCTGGCCGACCTCCAGCGGGAGGCGTCCGACAACAACGCGGCCATGACCACCCAGATGACGGAGCGGTTCTCCGCCCCCGGAGCCACCCTGGTGAAGCTCTTCGGCCGCCCGGCGGACGAGGTGGCCGCCTTCGGCGCCCGGGCCTCGCGGGTCCGCGACATCGGCGTGCGCACGGCGATGGCCCAGTGGGTCTTCCTCACCGCCCTCGGGCTGGTGTCGTCGCTGGCCCTGGCCCTGGTCTACGGCCTGGGCGGCTGGCTGGCCGTGAACGGGCGGCTCGACGCCGGCACCGTCGTCACCATGTCGCTCCTGCTGGCCCGCCTCTACGCCCCCCTCACCGCCCTGGCCAGCGCCCGGGTCGACGCCATGACGGCCCTGGTGAGCTTCGAGCGGGTGTTCGAGGTGCTCGACGTCGAGCCGCTCATCCAGGAGAAGGCCGACGCCACGGTGGTGCCCGACGGGCCGGTGGCGCTCGAGTTCGACAACGTCCGCTTCGCCTACCCGTCGGCCGACAAGTTCTCGCTGGCCTCCCTGGAGGAGGTCCTCACCCTCGACACCCGGGGCGGCGACGAGGTCCTCAAGGGCGTGTCCTTCCGGGTCGAGCCGGGCCAGCTGGTGGCCCTGGTGGGCTCGTCGGGCGGCGGCAAGTCCACCATCGCCTCGCTGGCCCCCCGCCTCTACGACGTCGACAGCGGCACCGTGAAGCTGGCGGGTGTCGACGTTCGCGACCTCACCTTCGACTCGGTCCGCCAGACGTTGGGGATGGTCACCCAGGACGGGCACCTCTTCCACGAGACCCTCGGGGAGAACCTGCGCTTCGCCCGGCCGGGCGCCGCCGACGAGGAGCTGTGGGACGCGCTGGGCAAGGCCCGGCTGGCCGACCTGGTCAACTCCCTGCCCGACAAGCTCGACACGCTGGTGGGGGAGCGGGGCTACCGGCTCTCCGGGGGCGAGCGCCAGCGCCTCACCATCGCCCGCCTCCTGCTGGCCCGGCCCCGGGTCGTCATCCTCGACGAGGCCACGGCCCATCTCGACTCGGCGTCGGAGGCGGCGGTGCAGGAGGCGCTGGCCCACGCCCTGTCCGGCCGGACCGCCCTGGTGATCGCCCACCGCCTGTCCACCATCCGTGACGCCGACCTCATCCTGGTCGTCGAGGCCGGCCGCATCGTCGAGCGGGGCAGCCACGAGGACCTGCTGGCCGCCGGCGGCCGCTACGCCGAGTTGTACAACACCCAGTTCTCGCAGGGCACGGAGCCGGCCGACGCCCTAGCCTGACCTGCGGCACGGCGGCGACGAACGGAGGCTCCATGGCAACGGTGACCCACAGGCGGCTTGTGCTGATCCTCGCGCTCGGCGTGGGCCTGGGCCTGGCGGGGTGCAGCAGTGACGACGAGAAGGTCGCCACCCCCCAGCAGGACAAGGCGGCCGCCGAACGGGCCGTGCTCACCGAGGCCGACGTCCCGGACATGACGAGGGACGAGGACGACCCGTCCGACGACGAGGAGGACCCCTCCGACGCCGCCTTCGAGGAGTGCGTCAACAACAACGTCCTGCTCACCAACCTGGGCGAGGACGAGCGGGGAGCCGAGTCCACCTTCAGCAACGACGACTCGTCGTCCACCCGGGGGTCGTCCGTCACGTTCGCCCCCAGCGAGGACGAGGCCAAGTCCGCCTTCGCCGAGCTCGAGCGCTCGACCTTCGCCGGCTGCTTCCAGGACGTGCTCCGCACGAGCTTCGACGAGGAGGTAGGCGCCGAAGCCACGGTCAGCGAGTTCTCGGTGGAGCCCCTCACCGTCGAGGAGCTGGGCGACGAAACCGCCGCCTTCCGGGCCATGGTGACCCTGGAGGGCCCCGGCCAGACCCTCGAGCTGAGCTTCGACTTCGTGTTCGTGCGGGTCGACCGGGCGATCGGCGGCCTGTTCGCGTTCGACGTCGGCGACCCTCTCGACCCCGCGGAGCGGGTCCGGCTGTCGGAGATCATCACCGAGCGGATGGAGGACGCCTGACGCGGGACGCCCCGCGCCCGCTGCGTCCCCCGGGCACAGGGTCGTCCGGCGATCTAGCCTGACCTCCGGCGGGACGGCGACGAGCGGAGGATCCATGGCGACGGAGACCCGGTGGCGGCGTGGCGGTGATCCTCGGCCTCGGCCTCGGCCTCGGCCTGGGCCTGGCAGCATGCGGGGGCGACGAGGAGAGCGTCGGCACCCCGGAGGAGGACCAGGCCCGGGCGGAGCGCGCCGTGCTGAACTCGGGCGACCTCCCGGGGTTGACCATGGACACGGACGAGGCCGACGACGACGACGACGACGAGGCCGACCCGTTCGGTGAGGCCTTCGGCGAGTGTGTCGACGACAACGAGCTCCTCGACCCGGATGCCGCGGAGAACCCTCGAGGAGCGGAGTCATCCTTCAGCAACGACGACGGGTCTCGCACGGTGCTGTCCGGGGTCTCCTTCGCCGAGAGTGAGACCGAGGCGGAGGCAGCGTTCGACGTGCTCACCTCGCCGGGCTTCGCCAGTTGCTTCGAGGGAGTGTTCCGCACGGGCATGGAGGAGGCGGCCGGCAGCCAGCTGGATGTGGACGCATCGGTGTCCGAGCTGCCGACCGGGAGCTTGGGTGACGAGGCGGTCGGGTACCGGGTCACGGTCGGGGCGTCCGGAACCGGCGGATCGCGGACAGGGACACTCGACTTCGTCTACATCAGGGTGGGCCGCGGGCTCGCCTCGCTGAGTGCGTTCACCGTGGGGCCGCCCTTCGCCGATGCCGATCGGACCCGGCTGGCGGAGCTGCTGGGCGACCGGCTGCAGGACGCCTGAGCGAACGCCGAGGCGGCGTCCGCCCCCGGCCACGCGTCGAGGTCAGGTCACCAGGAAGGTGAAGAGGGGCGACCCGGGGGCGACGGGCTCGATGCGCAGGCGGCTGTGGCGCATGCGATCCAGCAGGGGCTCGAGGTCGTCGCGGCCGGCGATCTCGATCCCGACGAGGGCGGGGCCGGTCTCCCGGTTGTTCTTCTTGACGTACTCGAAGAGGGTGATGTCCTCGTTCTCGCTCAGCACCTCGTCGAGGAATCCCCGCAGGGCGCCCGGCTCCTGGGGGAACTCCACCAGGAAGTAGTGCTTGAGGCCCTCGTGGATCAACGAGCGCTCGACGATCTCGCCGTAGCGGCTCACGTCGTTGTTCCCCCCCGAGAGCACGCAGACCACCGTCTGGCCCGGCTCGACCGACAGGGAGTGCCCGAGGGCGGCCGCGGCCAGGGCGCCGGCCGGCTCGGCCACGATGCCCTCCCACTGGTAGAGGTCGAGCATCTCGGTGCAGACCCGGCCCTCCTCCACCGTGACCAGCTCGTCGATGAGGTCGGCGACGATCGGGAACGTGACCGACCCGGCCCGGCGCACGGCGGCGCCGTCGACAAAGCTGTCGAGGTCTTCCAGGACGACCGGTTCGCCGGCGGCCACCGCGGCCGCCATGCAGGCGGCGCCCGCCGGTTCCACGCCGACGATTCGGGTGGCGGGGTGGCGGGCCCGCAGCCAGGTGGCCACGCCGGCCAGCAGGCCGCCGCCGCCCACCGGCACCACGAGCACGTCGGGGGCGGCTCCGAGCTGGCGCACGATCTCCACCGCCACCGTGCCCTGGCCGGCGATGGTCATGGGGTGGTCGAACGGCGCCACGAGGACCCGTCCCGACGCGAAGGCATCCTCGACCGCGGCCAGGTTGGCGTCGTCGTAGGTGTCACCGGTGACGACGAGGGTGACGAGATCGCCCCCGATGGCGGTGATCCGCTCCCGCTTCTGCCGGGGAGTGGTGCGGGGGACCACGATTCGCCCGGGCACGCCCAGCTGGCGACAGCTGAAGGCCACGCCCTGGGCGTGGTTGCCGGCGCTGGCGCATTCCACGCCCCGGGCCTTCTCCTCGGCCGTGAGCTGGGAGATGAAGTTGTAGGCGCCCCGCAGCTTGTAGGAGCGGACGACCTGCTGGTCCTCCCGCTTGAGCCACACCTCGGCCCCCACCCGCTCGCCCAGGCGGTCGTTGCGCTCCAGCGGCGTCCGCCGCACGACGGAGTCGAGCCGGGCGTCGGCCGCCTCGACGTCGTCGGCGGTGGGCGGCCGGATGCCGGCGGCCTCCAACTCGGATCGGGCGGCGGCGATGACCATCAGAGGGCACGGTAACGGGTGTCGCCGCCGGCGGGCGCACCCATTCCGGACGCCGCCGGCTTCTGTCGGGTCAGGCGGACTTCCTGAAGGCGGGACCGAGCATGTCCTGCAGATGGACCAGGACCGAGGGGACGAGCGTGTTCTCGTGGCCCCGGGCACATCGTGAGCGGTACATCGCCTCGTCGGGCCCGGGCGCGACGAGATCGGCCAGCAACCAGCAGGTCGGGCAGGGAACGACCTCGTCGTCCCGGCCCATCACGCCGCCTTGGGTGGGGCGGAGTCGGTCGCCCCCATCGGCCCGGTCGCCTCGGTCGGCCCGGTCGCCTCGATCATCAGGTCGAACGGGAACATCGACTCGACCGCGGCCTGCGAGCCCGCCTCCTCGATGAGCGCGGTCATCGAGTCCCCCGAGAGCATCGAGACGACGAGGGCGAAGGCCTCGACATGGCCGGCCTCCCATCCGTCAGCGAAGCCGGTGAGGTACTCGACCGTGGGCGCCTCCGGTGCCACCCCGGCCACGGCCCACTGCCGGGCGGCGGCGTTCTGAAGGAATCCTCGGCACAGGCTCTCGATGTCTTCCATCGTGCCGCTCCTCTCTGGCGCGTGCTCGTTGTCGTCAATTCCCCCCGCGAACTGAAGCGAACCGCAGGAAATTGGACGTTCAAACCAAGGAAACAAGCGCCCGCCGCATTCCCCGTCTCCTCCGCCGTTGGGGAGACGGGAGCACCGGCCCGCCACATTCCAGAGCCTCGGCGTGGGGCTCTTGATACATCCATTCGCGGGGCGTGATGGCGGGGCGTCCGATAGGTCGTTCGGCCCATTTTCGATGCCCGTTCTCAAGCGATTCGGCCCCCCGGCCGACCGAGTCCCCCATGGCCATGAGGCGCTTCGTCAGGAGGGCGGAGGACTGGGCGGAGGTGGCCCGGTGGCTGGGCATCTTCTGGCCGTGCCGCTGCCGGTACAGCAACGTCGGGACCTACCGGTGCTACTACTGCGGGTCGCGAGCCCCGGCGAAGGTGCGGACCCTGGTCGCCGACACGCTGCGGGCCGCCGACAAGGTGGTCGTCACCCCGCGGGTCCCGGCCGGAGTTCCGCCGGACGTCGGCGGCCCCCGGGACCTCGTCGCTCACGCGGCCGGTCGACCGGGAGCCAGGGAACCGGCACCCGGGTAGCGTTGACGGATGGACCAGGTGCCGGTGCTGTGGCTCACCGCCGGCCTGAGTTGCGACGGCGACTCCATCGCCATGACGGCCGCCACCCAACCCAGCCTCGAGGACCTCGTCCTGGGCGCCTTTCCCGGGGTGCCGCGGGTCCGGTTCCACCACCCGATCCTGGCCTACGAGGTGGGAGACGAGTTCCTGGCCGGGTTCGAGTCCGCCGCCGCCGGCGAGCTGGGCCCGTTCATCCTGGTCGTGGAGGGTTCGATCCCCGACGAGTCCGGCAACGAGGAGGGGTGCTGGGCCGGGTTCGGCACCGACCCCGCCACCGGCCAGCCCATCCCCACCACCACCTGGATCGACCGGCTCACCAGCGAGGCGTGGGCGGTCATGGCGGTCGGGACGTGCGCCGCCTACGGCGGCATCCACGGCATGGCGGGCAACCCCACGGGCGCCATGGGGCTGGCCGACTACCTCGGGTGGGAGTGGCGCTCCAAGAGCGGGTTGCCCATCGTCAACCTCCCGGGCTGCCCCATCCAGCCCGACAACTGCACCGAGACCCTGCTCTACCTGCTCCGCCAGCTGGTGGGGGCGGCCCCGCCGATCCCCCTCGACCACGTCTTCCGGCCGCGGTGGCTGTTCGGCCAGACGCTGCACGAGGGCTGCGACCGGGCCGGCTATTACGAGCAGGGCGACTTCGCGGGCGACTACGGGTCGACCAAGTGCATCGTCAAGCTCGGCTGCTGGGGGCCGGTGGTCGACTGCAACGTCGGCAAACGGGGCTGGATGAACGGTATCGGCGGCTGCGCCAATGTCGGGGGGACGTGTATCGGCTGCACCATGCCCGGCTTCCCCGACAAGTTCCAACCCTTCCTCGACGAGCCGCCGGGGGCCAAGATGTCGTCGTCGGCGGTGCTGCTCTACGGCCGCACCGTCCGGGCCCTGCGCAACGTCACCCGGGCGTCGATGAACGTCGAACCCGAATGGCGGGGACCGCTGCCCAAGGGACTCCGGCCGGCCGAGCAGGCGGCCACCGACGTCACCGACAGCCCGGCCACCGACAGCCCGGCCACCGATAGCCCGGCCACCGGTTTCGAAGCCGGGTGAGCGACCCCGGTTCCCACCTCGTCGACAAGACGTGGGACCCCATCACCCGCATCGTGGGCAGCCTCGGGATCCACGCCCGGATCGACTTCCGCGACAAGCGGGTGGTGCGCTGCCACAGCACGTCGTCGATCTTCCGGGGCTACAGCGTGTTCATGCGGGGCAAGGACCCCCGCGACGCCCACCAGATCACCAGCCGCATCTGCGGGATCTGCGGCGACAACCACGCCACCGCGTCGGTGTACGCCCAGAACATGGCCTACGGGGTACGGCCCCCCGACCTGGCCGAGTGGATCATCAACCTGGCCGAGGCGGCGGAGTACATGTTCGACCACAACCTCTACCAGGAGAACCTGGTCGGGGTGGACTTCTCCGAGCGCATGGTGCGGGAGACCAACCCCGGCGTGCTGGCCCTGGCCGAGACCACCGAGGCGCCTCACGCCGAGATCCACGGCTACCGCACCGTGGCCGACATCATGCGGGCCTTCAATCCCATGCAGGGTGCGCTCTACATGGAGGCGCTCAAGATGAGCCGCCTCACCCGGGAGATGTTCTGCCTGATGGAGGGGCGCCACGTCCACCCCTCCACGCTCTACCCGGGCGGCGTGGGCACCGTCCCGAGCGTCCAGCTGTTCAACGACTACCTGATCCGGCTGGTGAAGTACGTCGAGCACCTCAAGCGCATGGTGCCCCTCCACGACGACCTGTTCGACTTCGTCTACGCCGCCCTGCCCGGCTACGAGGAAGTCGGCCGCCGGCGGGTGCTGCTCGGGTCGTGGGGCTCGTTCCAGAACCCGGAGACCTGTGACTACCGCTACGACACCATGGCGTCATGGGGCCGCGACATGTTCGTGACGCCGGGCATCGTCGTAGACGGCGAGCTGATCACCACCGACCTCGTCGAGATCAACCTCGGAATGCGGATCCTGCTCGGCAGCTCCTTCTACGACGACTGGCAGGAGGGGGAGACCTTCGTCACCCACGACCCCCTCGGCAACCCGGTCGACCAGCGCCATCCGTGGAACCAGACCACCCTGCCCCGTCCCCAACGGCGCGATATCGGCCCGGGGGGCAACTACACGTGGGTGATGTCGCCCCGGTGGGTCGACCCTCGCACCGGCGAGCACCTCGCCCTCGACACCGGTGGCGGGCCACTGGCCAGGCTGTGGGTCACCGCCCTCGCCGGCCGGGTGACGACGCCCTACGTGGAGGCGCCGGGCGACGGGGGGGTGCGCATCCGGCTGCCCCGCACCGCCCACATGCCGGAGGCCGAGTTCGAATGGCGGGTACCCCAATGGTCGAACACCATCGAACGCGACCGGGCCCGAACCTACTTCCAGGCCTACAGCGCGGCCATGGCCTTCCACTTCCTCGACCAGGCCATGGCCGAGGTGTCGGCCGGACGGCTCGCGGTGTGGACGCCGTTCGAGGTGCCCGAGGAGGCCGTGTCGTGCGGGTTCCACGAGGCGGTGCGGGGCATGCTGTCCCACCACATGGTGATCAGGGACGGGCGCATCGCCAACTACCACCCGTACCCCCCCACCTGCTGGAACGCGAGCCCGCGCGACTCCTTCGGCACGGCCGGGCCCTACGAGGACGCGGTGCAGGGATCGCCGATCTTCGAGGAGAACGGGCCCGACGAGTTCAAGGGCATCGACGTGATGCGCACCGTCCGCAGCTTCGATCCCTGCCTGCCCTGTGGCGTGCACCTCTACCTCGGACGGGGAAGGGTGCGGGAGCTCCACCACGGGCCGTCCTTCGACCCCCGGTGAACGAACTCCGGCGGGTTGACGACGGGCGGTTCGACCAGCGGCAGGTCGCCGAGGCCACGGTCGCCGAGCCCCGGTTGACGGGCGGCCGCGCATCGACGTCGCCGGTCTGGAGCAGCAGCTGGCCGACCTGGCCGTCGTCGACGGCGACGCCCTCGAGGCCATGTTGCGGCTGGCGGAGGTGGTCTTTCCCGACGGGACCGACATCGGCACCCGGGAGCGGGTCCTGTGGCCGGCCGGCGCCCGGCCGGATGGGCCGACCGGTTTCGACGAAGCCGCTGTCAGCGACGCGGACCGGCTGGCCGCCCGCGCCCGGCGCTCCGACGCCCGCTTCCGCTCGCTCGTCGAGCAGGTGCCGGCGGTGGTGTTCTCGGCCGCCCTCGGCACGGAGGACAACGAGGTCTACGTCAGCCCCCACATCGAGACGGTGCTGGGCTTCACCCAGAAGGAATGGCTCACCAACCCGCTCCTCTGGTACTCCCAGCTCCATCCCGACGACCACGACGTGGTGATCGAGGCCTTCACCCGGGGCGTGCAGACGGGCGGACCGTTCCGGGCCGAGGTGCGCTTCATCTCCCGCGACGGCCAGGAGGTCTGGATCCTCGGCGAGGCCCGCCTCATCCGCGACGACGCCGGCCGGCTGGCCTATTTCCAGGGCGTCGGTTTCGACATCACCCCCACCAAGAGGGCCCAGACGATGATGGCGGAGGCGGCCCGCCTCCGGGCGGAGGTCTACGCCTCACGCAACGTGGAGCTCACCGCGCTCAACGAGCAGCTGCGCGTCGCGATAGAGCAGGCGGAGGCGGCCGAGGCCCTGCAGCGCCACCTCCTGGAGCGGGAGCGGGAGGTCGTCGAGCGCCTCACCCAGCTCGACCGGGACAAGAACGACTTCGTGTCCAGCGTCAGCCACGAGTTGCGCACCCCCGTCACCAGCATGCTGGGGTACCTCGAGCTGCTCGGCGACGGCGACGCGGGACCGCTCAACGCCCAGCAGGAGCGCATGCTCGAGGTGGTCGAGCGCAACAGCCGGCGCCTGCTCAGCCGTATCGAGGACCTGTTGACGGTGTCCGGCCTGGAGGCGGGCAAGATGCGGCTGGTCCTGGCCGACGTCTCCGTGCCCGAACTGATCGACTCGGCCCTGTCCGCCTTGAGCCCGGCCCTGGCCGGCCGGGACCTGAAGGTGACGGTCGACGTGGCCGACGACGGCGTCGAGATCAACGCCGACGCCGAGAAGCTCGACCGTGTGCTGATCAACCTGCTGAGCAACGCCATCAAGTTCACGCCCGACGGCGGACGGATCTCCGTCACCGCCACCCGCCACGACGACACCTTCGACCTGGTGATCGGTGACACGGGCGTGGGCATCCCCCACCCCGAACAGGCGCGGGTGTTCGAGCGCTTCTTCCGCTCGTCCATGGCCCAGGAGATGGCCGTGGCCGGCACCGGCCTGGGCCTGGTGATCGTCAAGGGCATCATCGAGCTCCACGGCGGGACCGTGACGCTGCGCTCGACCCCCGGCGTCGGCACCGAGGTGACGGTCACTCTCCCGGCGTGACGTCGGTCCGCCCGGTCGACTCAGGCCCGGCCCCGGTGGCCCACGATCAGACCTTCTCGGTCGACCCGTTGGGAGAACCCGCAGACCGGGCACTCGGCGAACTTCATACGGGGGCCTATGCCGCTCTGCAAGGTGCTGCGAACCTCTCGAGGGAGCGTTCCGCTTCCCTCGCAGCGGGCCTCGCCCGGATCCGCTTCGCCGTAGTTCACGCCGTGCTCCTCATGCCGGTCCACTCCCGGAGACGAAAAAGGGCGCCCCCTCAGCTGACGGCGGACCAGCCGAGAAGGGCGCCGAGACCCATGGTGGCGGGTCGGCGGCGACTATGCAAGCCACCCCGAAGAATTGTCGGAGCAGGATTGCCGAAGCGGGATTGCCGGGGCCGGAATTGTCGGGGCCGGAATTTTCGGGCGGGAATTTTCGGGCGGGAATTGTCGGGGCGGGAATTGTCGGGGCGGTGACCGGACCCGGAGGCGGGGGGGCGGCGCTCGGTCCGGGAAGCGGCACGCGGCGTGGGCGTCGCCGGACGCCCCCGGGCAGGCAGTCAGCCGCGGGCGCATGACGTACCCGGTCGGTGGGCGGCGGCCGACCAGGCGGGCTCGGCGGTGCGGGGCCAGTAGTCGCCGGTGACCGGGTCCTGGTCGTAGGGAACGGGCGGACCGCCGCCTCCGGCGATGTCGGCGACGGCGAGGAGGAAGCGCTCGACGTCGGCCGCGGTGGTCGACAGTCCGGCGCTGGCCCGGACCGCACCGGGGATGTGGCGCCGGTCGCCCCGCAGCACCGCCGAGCGGTACTCGGCCACCTCGGCCTCGTCGAGCCCCAGCAGGCGGAGGAGGTAGGGGTGGGCGCAGAAGCACCCGTGGCGCACCCCGATGGCGTGTTCCGCGCTCAGCCGGGCCGCCACCAGGGCGTGGTGGACGCCGTCGACCACGAAGGCCGCCACCGGCAGGGTGTCGACACCGGCGGGCGGGCCCAGCACCCGCACGCCCTCGATCGCGGCCAGCCCGCTGCGCAGCCGGCGGGCCATCGCGTCGTCGTGGGCGATGATCGCCGGCCAGCCGATCCGGGCCAGTTCCTCGATGGCGGCGTGGAGGGCGACAGCACCGACCACGTTCGGCGAACCGGCCTCCTCCCGCTCGGGGGGCTCGGTCCAGACCACCTCGTCGAGGTCGACCAGGTCGACCGCCCCCCCGCCGGCCAGGAACGGGTCGCCGGTCTCGAACGCCACGCGCGGACCGACCAGGACGCCACCGCCGTACGGCGCGTACATCTTGTGCCCGCTCCAGGCGAGGAAGTCGGCCGAAGCGGGCAACGGGCGGTGGGCGGCGAGTTGAGCGGCGTCGACCAGGACGGGCACCCCTCGGGCGTGGGCGGCGACGACGATGTCGTCCACCGGGGGGAGCCAGCCGGTGACGTTCGACGCGCCGGTGATGGCCAGCAGGCGCGGCCGGGGCCCATCATCGAGGACGGCCGCGACGTCGTCGACGTCGAAGGTCCCGTCCTCCCGGCACTCGACGAACCGGCGGCGGGCCAGGCGGGCCCAGGGGAGCAGGTTGGCGTGGTGCTCGACGACGGTGGTGACGACGGTGTCGTCCGGTTCCAGCCGCAGCCGGTAGGCGAGGTGGTTGACGGCCTCGGTGGTGTTGCGGCAGATGATGGCCAGGTCGTCGCCCCCGGCCTTGCCGGCGAAGGCCAGCGCCGCCGCCCGGGCCGCCTCGTAGTCGGCGGTGGCGAGCTGCGACTTCCACCCCGCGCCGCGGTGGACGCTCGAGTACCGGGGCAGGAAGTCGGCCACCCGCCGGGCCACAGCGGGCAGGGCGCTGGTGGACGCGGCCGCGTCGAGGGAGAGGTACGGGCGCTCCCGACCGTCGATGCAGGGAGCGACGAGGTCGTCGCCGACGAGGCTGACCATCGGGCTCGCGAGCGGGCCTCCGGCGGGCGGCTCACCGAGGCTGGTGCCGTCCGGCGCCCTGTCCGGCACGCACCCATCCTACCGGCGGACTGCGCGCTAGCCGGTGTCGGTCTCGGTCTCGAAGACGTCGGCGGGAGCGGCCGCCATCACGCGGTCGGTCATTCCCTGCTTGAGGGCGGTGAAGTGGCGCTCGTCCTCGGGTGTGCGGTCGGGCTTGCGGGCCATGGCGACGAACTCGTCGCTCACCTGCCCCTCCCGCACGAGGAGCGTCACCGCCCGGTCGCCGTACCGGGGACGGAACACGAACTGCTCGAGGGTTGTGCCCCGCTCGGGACGCTCCAGGGCGGCGTCGACGATGTACCGCCCCTCGGTGAGGCTCCGGGTGACGTGCTCGAAGCCGTCCCGGGCGCCCGGGCCCCGAAAGGCCGTCTCCACCACGATCCGGCGCCGCTCGGGCGGACCGTCCGGTTCGAGGAGGGGGAAGGCCAGCTCCATGGCCTTGAAGGCGAGGGCCACCCCCGCCGGGCTCCCGGGTCCGCTGAACCGGAGCATCTCGTCGAACGTGAAGGCCAGGAGCACACCCTCGTCGAGCACCTCGAGCCGCTGCGTCACGCGCCGATCCTAGGTGGCCCCGTCCGCCGCCGGGCGACCTATCGTCCTCCCCGACGCCGGCGAGAGGATGGACCGATGAAAATTGGAGTGCTCGGTACCGGCGTGGTCGGCCAGACCCTGGCCGGCCGGTTGGTCGGCCTGGGCCACGAGGTCGTGATGGGGGCTCGCCAGACGGGCAACGAGAAGGCGACGGGATGGGCGGCCGCCGCGGGACCGTCGGCGTCGGCCGGGACCTTCGCCGACGCGGCCCGTCACGGCGAACTGCTCGTGAACGCCACCGCCGGCACCGCCTCGCTTGATGCCCTCGGCGCCGCCGGCTCCGAGAACCTGGCCGGCAAGGTGGTGGTCGACGTGGCCAACCCGCTCGACTTCTCGGGGGGGATGCCGCCCTCGCTGTCGGTCTGCAACACCGACAGCCTGGGCGAGCAGATCCAGCGGACGTTTCCCGACGCCCGGGTGGTCAAGTCCCTCAACACCGTCAACGCCGACGTGATGGTGCATCCCGAGATCGTCCCCGGCTCCCACACCATGTTCCTCTGCGGCAACGACGACGCGGCCAAGCAGGAGGTGCGGGCCCTCCTCGAGAGCTTCGGGTGGCCGCCCGCCGACCTCCTCGACCTGGGCGACATCGGCGCGTCCCGGGGCATGGAGATGTACCTGCCCCTCTGGCTGCGCCTGTGGGGAGCCACCGGCACCGGTCACCTCAACCTCAACCTCAAGGTCACGCCAGGCCCGTAGCCGGGACGGTCGGCTACCCCTCCAGGCGCCCGGGGTCGGCGGGCACGTCGACCGCGTGCTCGCGGAGCGCATCGAGGGGCACGATGTCGAGCGCCCGCTCGTGGGTGCAGGCCAGCACGACGAAGGACGCGGCCCCGTCCTGGTGGGCCCGCAGCCAGTTGACGGCCGTCACGCACCAGCGGTCGCCCGGTCGCAGTCCCGGAAAGCGGTATTCGGGCCGGGGGGTGCTGAGGTCGTTTCCTATCCGGCGCTGGTGCTCGAGGAACTCGGCGGTGACGACCGCGCAGATGGTGTGGCTGCCCCGGTCCTCGGGTCCGGTGCTGCAGCACCCGTCCCGATAGAAGCCCGTTATGGGATCGGTGCCGCACGGCTCCAACTCGCCACCCAGCACGTTGCGATCGGCCATTCCCGAAGTATCGCCCGCGGGAGGCTGCGGGCGCTCGGCGCGCACTCGGCGCCGAGCTAGTCCCAGTAGAAGGGCGGGCAGTTGACCTGCTGGAGGAGGGCGATCCGCTCGGGAGCGTCGTAGATCCCGGCGACGTCGTACTGCCGGTTGATGTCGGCGCACTGCAGGGGGTCGTAACCCAGAGCGGCCGTGGTGGGAGTGGTCGTCGGGGCCGGGGTGGTCGGCGGATCGGTGGACGGGGTGGGAGGGGGCGGGGGCGGAAGGGTCATCCCGGTGACCGTCGGGCTCAGCCGCACGCGGGTGGTGGTCGGCCGCGGTGAGGTCGTCGTCGTGGACGGAGTGGTGGTTGCCGTCACCCGGGTGGTAGTTGTCCTCGCCACCAGGGTGGTCGTGGTCGCGCTCACCCTCGCGACGGTCGCCACCTGCCGCACCGGCCGGTCGTCCCAACTCAGGGCCACGCCGGCCCCCACCGACGACACGAACAGCGCCGCGAGCAGCCCAACAGTCCTCGTCCGGTTCATCGAATAGATATCGGCACGCCGGCAGACCGTCTGTAGGCCATTCGGCCTACTGACCGGGATTCCTTTTCGACAAGCCCGCGGCTGACCTTGAGGACAAAGCCCCGCCGGGCTCCGGGCGGAGCAACCGGGGGAGGGCCGCGGCCATGGCCAGGGCGACGGCTCCCACCAGCGCCGGTTGGTGCAGGGCCCAGGCGGCGTAGAGGACCACCGTCATGAGGTCGGTGCCGACCGAGGCGACCGAGGTCACCGTGGCCCGCGATCCTCCCTCGATCCGCTGCTGCAGGCGGGCGTCGGTGACCACCAGTACGAGCTGGTAGAGGCCGTACGCCACCGCGATCCCCACCACGCCGATCGGGCGTCGGACGACGAAGGCGGCGGCGAACACCACCACGGCCGCCGCCAGCAGCCCCGCCAGCGTCCGGGGACGGAGCCGTGCGGCCGACCCCCCGAGGGCGGCGCCGGCCGCACCCACGAGAGGGATGCCGAGTATGGCCAGGGGGATCGCCGACGTGGAGAAACCCCAGTCCCGGGCCAGCAGGGGGAAGTACTCCTCGAGCCCGTCGAGGCTCCCGAGGAGGGCCACCGCCAGCACCGCGGCGCGGACCGCCGGCTGCCTGGCCGCCTCGACCAGGCCGGCCCGCAACACTGCCAGATAGCCGGGCTCGGGCTGCGAGTGCACATCACCCCCGGCGTGGCCGGCCTCGGGTCGGCCCATCCCGCGGCGAGGCTCGGGGAGCCGGGTGGCGACGGCGGCCGCCGCCAGGCAGCAGGCGACGCTCAGCCATCCGACCAGGACGTACCCGCCGCCTGCGAACAGCACGGTGGCCGCCCCTGCGGCCGGGAGCTGCGACAGCAGCCCCACCGCCGAGACGCGCCCGTAGACCCGCTGGTAGTGCGACTCGGCGCCCACGGAGGCCAGGCCGTCGTACAGCAGCGCCTCCAGGGCGCCGGAGCCGAAGGCGCCGCCGAGTCCCCACAGCACGAACCCGGCGGCGAAGGCGCCGTAGCCCGGGAGGGTGATCCAGAGGACGTAGCCGGCGGCCTGGAGCACGCCCGACGCCACCAGGGCGGCCCGGCGGGAGAACCGGTCGGCCAGGGCACCGGACGGGATCTCGGCCACGATTCCGACCGTGGACCACAAGACGAACAGGGTGGAGATCCGTGCCCCCGACATCCCGGCGTCGGCGAAGAGCAACGCGTAGAGCGGGTACAGCGGGATGGTGTCGGCGAGCACGGCCCAGCCGACCGCCAGGCGGTCGAGCCGGCGAGCCTCAGGCGGGAACGGAGGTCAACGGTGGCGCATGGCCCGAGCGTACCGGTGCCGCCGGCCGGCCCGCGCCCATTTCCCGGTCCGCAGCCCGGCCGGGCGTGTTCGCCACCGGTTCCCCGGCGGTGCGCCCAGGAGGGTTTGGGGGCCACGCCCGGTGAGCGGGCGACCACCGGGCGACGAAGGTTGGGAACATGCCCTCCGCATCCGACGCCCTGTCCTGGCTCACCGGCCACGCCGTCCTGCTCCTCGCGGCATCCGTGACGGTCACCCTCCTGGGGGAGCTGGTCGTCGGGGTCGTGCGCCGGCAGGCGGACCCCACCGGCTCGGCCACCTCGATGGTCGCCGGCCTGGCCTACATCGTCACCAAGGGCGTGGTGTCCAAGGTGCTGATGTTCGGGGTGGCCCTGGCCGTCTACGAGCGCCGCCTGTTCGACCTCGACTGGACCAACCCGTTCGTCTGGCTGGCCGTCTTCATCGGCCGGGACTTCGTCTACTACTGGATCCACCGGGCTGAGCACCGGGTCCGGGTTCTGTGGGCCTCGCACATGATCCACCACTCGTTGGAGCGGTTCACGTTCACCTCGGCGGTGCGACTCCCCTGGATGGAGACGCTTTACAAGCCGGCGCTGGTGCTGTGGGTGCCGCTGCTCGGCTTCCACCCCGCCGCCTTCGCCGCCATGGGGGCGCTGGTGCTGATGGCGGGCCAGCTCCAGCACACCGAGCTGGTGCGTCGCCGGTCCGCTCTCGACTGGGTTCTCGTCACGCCGTCGGCCCACCGCGTCCACCACGGCTCGAACCCCGAGTACCTCGACAAGAACTTCGGATCGATGCTGATCGTCTGGGACCGCCTGTTCGGCACCTACGCCCCCGAGACGGTCGCTGTCCGCTACGGCCTGACGGGGGGCAAGCGGGTCACGACCCCGGTCCAGGCCCTGACGGGCGGATATCCCGCCCTCGTCTCGGCGGTGCGGGCCCAGGACGGCATCGTCGCAGGCGCCCGCTACCTCGTGGCGGCTCCGTAGTCTCCTCCCGTCAGCGAGCCACGCGGACCGAGGGTGCTCAGGCCCGGGTCCAGCCCTCGCGGTAGAAGCTGACCCGGAACTGCTGCCCGTCGGCGACGTTGCGGTGGACGAGATCCGACAGCGAGTGGAGGCTCATGATCTCGTCCCACCCGACGGGGGAGAAGGTCTCCGGATTGAAGACATGTTCGGACAGCAGGGGATTGGTGAGGGCCTGGGAGAAGGCGTCGATGGCGACCAGGCGGCCGACCATCGACGGCAGGGCGGAGTTCTTGCGCACGTCCTCGGCGTACATGCCGACGTACAACTCCACGTTGTCGACGTGGCCGTAGACCCGCTCCAGCTCCTTCTGGGCGCGCTCGTCGCCGGTGATCTGGTCGAACGACGTCGCCCGGGGGTACTTCAGCATCTCGCGGTAGTCGTTGTAGCTGCGCAGCTTGGCCGCCCGCCCCAGCTTGATGCTGGCCAACTCGATGGGGACCATGAAGTCGGGGGTGTTGAACAGGTCCAGCACTCCCGCCGGCTGGCTGGATGCCTCCTCGAATGTGGCCCCCAGGCCGTGGTCGATCACCATGTCGTTGTTCCACAGCGTCTGCGCCATCGGGATCGACTCGCCCCGGTGGAGGATCTTGGCCGGCAGCGTGCTGTGCCACCGGTAGACGAGGCTGAACTCCACCGTCATCCAGTTCAGCCGGTACCACTTCTCGTCTGTGAACGAGAGGGGCTCGGTGACGAACTTGAAGTGGTAGGGCGATATGTGGTTGATGTACTCGTCGACCACGATCTTCATCGTCTCGACGATCACGATGTTCCTGGCCGTCTGGAAGAGCCGCTCGTCGTCCCATGTGGGATAGCTGCGGGCCAGGAGATCGCAGAGCCGGTTGTGCTCCCGCAGGCAGAGGATGTTGAGCATCACGTAGCCCGGCTGCACGTTGGCCCGCTCGATCTCGACGCCCATGGCGAACAGCCGCGCCTTCTTGGCGTCGGTGTACCCCTCGGCCGCCGTGGGTTCGACCTTGAACCGGGGAAGGGCGTCGAACTCCGCCTTCGGCGTCCCGGACTCGTCGTAGTAGAAGGGCGGGTACTCCTCCCCGTTGAGGATCTGGCTCTTGAGCCTGCCCCCCTGGTGGGCCCGGAGCTGGTTGGTGATGGGCGGGTGCAGCCCGTAGACGGTGCACAGGTCGATGTGGTGGTTGGAGTAGTTCCGCCGCTGGTCCTGGCGATCGGTGCGCAGGAACCCGTCGGTGAACCACTGGACGAAGTGCGGGAAGACGAGGCTCGACTTCTCGGAGTGCCTGGTCTCGGGGTCGCTCCGGAAGAGCTCGGCCACGTCCTCCGCCGGCGGGAAGTCGGTGCCGAACCCGGGCGATGCCGAGGCGATGCTGGCGCGGCCCTCGGCGGTGAGGGGCTCCCAGTCCAAGGGAGGCAGGTGCAGGCCGGAGTAGGTGCGGTCGATCAACGAGTCCCAGGACGAGTAGGGGGACAGGGTGCTGAAGGGGTACGGGCGGGCCGGAATCTTGCTGATGAGGCTGTTGATGAGGGCCCGGTTGGCCTTCTTCCGCAACCACGGGCTCCGCTGCAACAGGCTCCAGACCGGGCGGAACCCGGTGAGGACCGCGAACTCGAGCTTGTTCTTCCGGCCGTCCTTCGACGTGTTTCGTCGTGTCGCCGCCATATCGCGACGCTATCCGCGGCTCGCCTCGCTGGACAGGGGCAGAGCGCCGGGTGAGACCTCCGCGCGCCGAAAAACTCCGGGCAATCGGCGGGGCGCCGTCCCTAGACTCCCCGGTGTGCCGACCGTGCTCTGATCCAGCCGGACGCGATGAGTTTCGCGTCCGGGCGGCGTCTACCGAGTGTCCGACACGCCACCGACCCCCGAGGAGCCCGATGACGACGCAGTCGCCGCTCGCGATCGAGGCCACCGGCCTCGTCAAGTCCTTCGGGGATACCCGGGCCGTCGACGGCGTCGACCTGGCCGTGCGCGCCGGCTCCGTCTACGGCGTGCTCGGCCCCAATGGCGCGGGCAAGACCACGACGATCCGGATGCTGGCCACGTTGATCCGGCCCGACGCCGGCAGCGCCCGCGTCCTGGGCCACGACATCGTCGAGGAGGCCGACGCCGTCCGCCGCCTGGTCAGCCTCACCGGCCAGCTCGCCTCGGTCGACGAGGACCTCACCGGGCGGGAGAACCTCATCCTGCTCGGGCGCCTGCTGGGCATGAAGCCTCCGGCGGCCAAGGAGCGGGCCGACCAGCTGCTCGAGGCGTTCGGGATCTCCGAGGCCTCCGGACGGCTGGTCAAAACCTACTCAGGCGGGATGCGGCGCAGGCTCGACGTGGCCGCCAGCATCGTCGTCACCCCGCAGCTGATGTTCCTCGACGAGCCGACGACGGGCCTCGACCCCCGCTCCCGGAACCAGGTGTGGGGGATCATCCGGGCGCTGGTGGCGGAGGGCACCACCATCCTGCTCTGCACCCAGTACCTCGAGGAGGCGGACCAGCTCGCCGACGGGATCGCGGTGATCGACCACGGCAAGGTGATCGCCGAGGGGACGCCCGGCCAGCTCAAGGCGTCGGTGGGCTCCGGCTCCCTGCGCGTGCGCCTGCTCGCCTCCGACCAGCGGGCCGAGGCGCAGCGGGTCCTCGAACGTGAGCTGGGCGGCGTGACGCTCGAGGCCGACCCCGCCGCCCTCTCGGCCCCGTGCCCCGACGCCGATCGAGGCGCCTACGCGGTCGCCGAGCTGGCCCGCGCCGGGGTGCGGATCGCGGATTTCTCGCTCGGCCAGCCCAGCCTCGACGAGGTCTTCCTGGCCCTCACCGGCCATCCCGCCGAGGACCGAGGGGCCGAGGACGGGGCGGCCGACCAACCGATGGAGGAGCAGGGCGTATGAGCACGAAACCGACGAGCCAGGTCGACCTGATGACCGCCGCCGACGAGGCCGCGGTCCGCCGGGCGATCTCCTCCACGGCGCGCCCGACGCCGCCCGGGGCCGTCTCGGCCGCGCTCACGTTTGCCTGGCGGGGGATGCTCAAGGTCAAGCACGTCCCCGAGCAGCTCCTCGACGTCACCATCACCCCGATCATGTTCGTGGTGATGTTCACCTACGTGTTCGGCGGCGAGATCGCCGGGTCCACCGGGGAGTACCTCGACTACCTCCTTCCCGGCATCCTGGTGATGTCGGTCCTGTTCACCACCGTCTACTCCGGGGTCGCGCTCAACGCCGACCTGACCAAGGGGGTCGTCGACCGTTTCCGCTCGCTGCCCATCTGGCGCTCGGCGCCGCTGGTCGGGTCGATGCTCGGGGACAGCGTGCGCTACCTGCTCGCCGGCACCGTGATCATCCTGGTCGGCCTGGCCCTGGGGTTCCGCCCCGACGCCGGCGTCGGCGGCGTGGGGGCGGCGCTGATCCTGGTCGTCGTCTTCGCCTTCGGCCTGTCCTGGGTCTTCACGACCATCGGGCTGACGTTGCGCTCGCCGAGCGCGGTGATGAACGCCGGCTTCCTGGGCATCTTCCCGCTGACGTTCCTCTCCAACGTGTTCGTCGACCCCACGACCCTGCCCGGACCGCTCGAGGCGTTCGTCAACGTCAACCCGATCTCCATCCTGGTGGACGCGTCCCGCGGGTTGATGCAGGGGAGTGCCGAATCCCGTGACATCGTCATCGTGCTGATCGTCGCCGCGGCCCTGACGGCAGTTTTCGCCCCGGTGACAACCCGCCTCTACCGCAAAGGCTGAGCGGTCGCGGCCGGTCGCGCGCGCCGATCGGACACATGCCCGCCTCTCGCACCGGCGTCCGCCGCGGGACCGCAATCGAGCCAAGTACTGTCGTCGCCGCCTGCGTCATTGCTTTACCAGCCTGGCTCGGCCCTCGGGGGTGAAGTGCATCGCACCATTCCCTCTGGACCGGTGACCTCGAAGGTGGCATTCGGGAGGAGTTTGGCTTCCCATTCGGGGAGGTGGAGCAGGTGATGATGCCGTTGGCACAACATCACGAGGTTCGACAACTCCGTCGCCCCGCCGTGGGTGACCCACCGGACGTGGTGGCCTTCGCACCATTTCGACGGCCGGTCGCAGCCGGGGAAGCGGCAGTGCTCGTCGCGGATGACCAGCGCGCTCCACAAAGGAGCGGGAATGGTGCGCGTCGACGTGCCGTAGTCGAGGATGGCGGAGCGAGCGGACATGAGCACCCGGTGCACCGAGGCGTCGCACAGCAGCCGTGACACGCTCGCCCCGTCGATGGCGGGACCGTCGATGATCCGGCCCCCCTCGCCCAGCACCAGCGCGTCGAGGTCGACCACCACGTTGAGATGGGGCCGGTGCCGGCCCCCGGGCCTCGTCTGCTGGTGGTCGAGGAAGAACCGGCAGATCTCGACCAGGGCCTCGGCCCTGCGTTGCGCCGGGGTACGGGACCCATCGTCGGAGGTGGCCAGGCGCAATGCGGTCTCCACCGTGGCCCCGCCCTCGGCGTCGAACGATCCGTCGAGCACGTAGCGACCGTCGAGGGTGGACGACAGATGCAGCGACCGCTCGGGCTCGGTGGGCTCGGGCGGCTCGGGCTGGGCCCGGGCCTTCCACGAGGCCATGGCCCGACAGGTGCCGGCCACCGTCAGGGGCACCAGGTAGGAGACGAGTTCCGCCTCCTGCCCGGCCAGCACCTCGACCGTGGTGTCGTCGACGTTGGCCAGGATGGCCTCCACCTGTCCCCCCGACAACGACCCTGCGCCATAGGCAGCCGCGATCACCGGCAGCTTGCGCAACCGGGAGGCGATCGAGCTCGTCCGCTTCGCAGCCCGATCGGTCATGCGGGCCGAGGACTTGAGCCACGCCGTCATCGACGTGGCCCCGTCGATGTCCCACAGCGAGGCCGCGTCGAAGGCCCCCACCACCTCCGCTATCCGGGCCTCGAGCTGGTCACGCAGGGCCAGCGCCCGCACGATCGCAGCACCGTCGACCGCAATGTCGAGGTTCTCGATCGCTTCCGCCAGGTCATCCAGCACGTCCCAAGCGTACACCTGTTCGACCGAACTTCGCAAGCCGAATACCATAAATACTTCCGAGATTCCTGGCTTATATCTCAAGCAAGGTTATTGGTCGAGAATCGGCGACCAACGGGCGCGTCCGTCATCGTGCGCCCAAGGGAGCTCGGTTACTCTCATTCTTATCGGCGCGGTTCGGCTGGGGACTCGTATCGGGCCATGCCGCCGCGGCCAGCCGATCCGGCCAGCCTATGACTGGACGAGCGGTGGGGGAGCTCCAGGCTGGGGACCTGTATCGGGCCTTGCCGACGCTGGCAGCCGGCCGGGCCTACGCTTGGACGGCGGTGGGGGAGAGCAAGTGAGGCTGGGGGCCTGTCGGCAAATCCGGCCGAAGCTGATGGCGGTCCAAGCCTTCGCCCTCATGCCCGCCGGTGGGACCGCCCAGTCTCCTGACTCAGCCCCACAAAATCGAGTCTCCCGAGTCGGCGGGCGACGTACCGTCACCAGGTGGAGACGGTGCGGACGGACAGACTCTTACTTCGACCGTGGCGCCCGGACGACATCGAGGCGGTCGCCGACCTCCTCTCCGTGCCGGCCGTGTCGTGGTACCCCTTCGGTCGCGGGTTGACGCGCGAGGAGTCGGAGGGGTTCCTGGAGCGCCAGTTCCGGCACTGGGAGACGCACGGGTTCGGAATGTGGGCCGCCGAGCTGATCGGTGGGAAGGAGCTCATCGGGTATGTGGGCCTTGCCGTCCCCGAATGGCTGCCGGAGGTGCTGCCCGCCGTCGAGGTCGGGTGGCGGCTGCATCCCGCGTACTGGGGCAGGGGGCTGGCCACCGAGGGCGGTGCGGCCGGCCTGCGGCACGGTTTCGAAGTCCTCGACCTCGACCGCATCATCAGCATCTTCGATCCGGAGAACGTCGCTTCGGGTCGAGATCATGGTGAAGCTCGGGATGCACGGCTGGCTCACCACCAAAGACCCCGACCACGGGGTCACCATCGAGGTCCGGGAGATCACCCGGGACGAGTGGCGAGCGGGCGCAGGGCCCGCCCGGATCTCTGGAGTCAGGTGACGAGCCGGCGGAGGGAGAACTCCGACGTGTTGCCGGCCGGATCGGTCGCGGTGGCGGTGATGGCGTAGCCGACGGCCACCGTCGTCGCAGCCGTTGAAGGTGAACGTGGGCGAGGTGCCGCCGGCGCCGGTCGTGACGTCCACGAACCCGAGATAGGTGTTCGCCTCCCCGTAGGTACTCGGATCGGCTGCCGGGCTCGAGAAGATCTCCACCCGGTAGGTCGTGCTGGCGACGCTGTTCAGCGTCCCCTGCACGACGAGGGTTCCGCCGTTCGCAGCCGACGTGAGCACCGGGTAGTTCTGGAGCGCGTTGGGCCCCGTGTCGCCGTCGCCGACGTCGTTGGTCGTCACGCCGGCGCCGTTCTGGCTACCGCCCGAGAGGTTGATCCCGAGGCCGGTGTTGCCCGCCATGGCGTTGCCTCGAATGGAGTTGCCCGTCGTCGCCGTGTCCATGACGAGGACGCCGTGGGACGTGTTTCCGGCGATGACATTGCCTGCGCCGGTCGTCGTGCCCCCGATCTGATTGGACATGGCGCCGCCCCACAGGGCCACTCCGCCCCACATGTTGGGGACGGCGACACCGACCGTGCTCCGGCCCACGACATTGCCTTGGACGAGGTTGCCGTTCGTGCCCGAGTCGGAGAGGGTGACGCCGTAGTTGCCGTTGCCGGCGATGTAGTTGCGGCTGATCGTGTTGGCCGTCGCCCCGCCGTAGGCCTGGATGCCGCTCCACCCGTTGGCCAGGGCGCCCGTGCCTGCGGCCGTGAGCCCGATCCGGTTCCCCTGGACCTTGTTCGTTGATGTGCCGACGGCGGAGACGGTGAGGCCCTGCTTGGTATTGCCCGACACCGTGTTGCCGGCGCCGGTCGCCAATCCGCCGATTGTGTTGGACTGCGCGCCGGAGAAGATCGAGATGCCCGCCCCGGAATTGGGCCGAGCGGCGGAACCCGCACCATCGGTGCCGATGAGGTTGCCCGCCACGACGTTGAGCGTGGTGCCGGAGTTGGCGATGTTCACACCCTGGCTGGTGTTGCCCGAGATCACGTTCCCTGCGCCGGCCACCGTGCCGCCTATCGCGTTCGACTTTGCCCCGCCGAAGACACTGACCCCGACGCTGTTGGGCAGCGCCGCGCCGGTGGTGCCGAGTCCGATCGTGTTGCCCTGCACGACGTTTGCGCCGGTGCCGACGCCGCTGATCGAGACGCCACCGCTCGGATTGCCGGAGATGATGTTGCGGGCGCCCGCCGCGGTACCACCGACGGTGTTGGACTGTGCGCCGCCGAAGATCGCGATGCCGGCGCCGGTGTTCGGCCGGGCAGCCGTGCCCGCGGCATCGGTGCCGATGCGGTTCCCGGCCACCACGTTGAGCCAGGTGTTGGTGTCGCTGATGTTGATCCCCTGGCCGGTGTTGCCCGAGATCACGTTCCCGGCGCCCGCCGCTGAGCCCCCGATCGTGTTGGATCGCGCGCCCGAGTAGATGCTGATCCCGTGGTTGTTCGGCAGGGCGGCTCCCGTGGCGTCGAGGCCGATGGTGTTGCCCTGGACAGAGTTGGCGTTCGTCCCCGTCCCGCCGATAGCGACGCCCCGCGCGGCGTTGCCGGAGATCACGTTGCGGGCCGCCGCCGCGGTCCCGCCGACGACGTTCGAGTGCGCCCCGTCGTAGATGACGATCCCATGTTGGTTGTTAGGCAGGGCGGCTGCGCCCGTCCGGTTCAGGCCGATGGTGTTGCCCTGCAGGTAGTTGGCGTTCGATCCCACACCGTTGATCGCCACCCCGCTGCTGAGATTGCCGGAGATCAGGTTGCCTTCGCCGGCGAGGGTGCCGCCGACCCGGTTGCTCCGGGCGCCGCCGGTGATCCATACGCCGGCCCACGTGTTCGGGGCGGCGGCGGTGCCCGCGTGGTTGGTGCCGACGTAGCAGCCGGTAATGCTGTTGGCGATGGCTGCCGGGCCGATGATCCGGACGCCCCCGTCGTTGAACCCGTTGACCACGAAACCCTTCACCGCCGACCCGGTGCCGCGGAGGACGAAGCCGGGGGAGTACTGCTCCGGCGCCACGAGGTTGACGCCGTCCACCGCGACCTCGGGACCGTTGGGGTTGGTGTTGCCCTGCGACGCCGTCTGGCTGGCGCCGTCGACGACCGTCCGGTTGCCGAGGGAGGGGATGGCGCCGGTTGGCTTGACGACGGCGACGCCGCCGGAGAAGCCGGGGTCGGTCGTCGGAACGGCGAAGGTCACCGTCGTCACCGGCGCCCCCGTCGCTTCGGAGCGGTCGTAGGCGAACGAGACGGCCGCCCTCAGGCTCCCCGCCCCGCTGTCCTTGGTGTTGCTGACGAGCGCGCTCGGGGCGATCGTGGGGGCGCCGTACATGATGGCCATCCCCGCCCGGTCGAGCGTGCTCAGGGGACGGTCGTACTGGGTGCCCATCACGTTGAGGTAGGTGCTGTAGGCGGCCTTCGGCACGATGGTGTTCTTCGTCGCCGGATCGGTCGAGAACGAGTCCCGGCGGTAGTGCATGACCGACAGGAAGTCGTACGGGCCGTGGTTCGTCGTCGGGAGCTGGACGAAGTTGCCCTCCGCCCCGGCGACGATGTTGGCGGTGAGGATCGTGACGAAGGGGTCCCGGTCGCTGCGCTGGTGCTCGTGCAGGAGGCCGAGCGTGTGCCCGATCTCGTGCAACAGCGTCATGCGGTTCCACGCCCCCGACCCCATGCTGAGGAACTGCTGGCCGCCCGCCATCCCGATGGCGGACTGGCCGCCGGCGAGCCCAGGCACGTCCTTCACGGTGACGTAGTTGGCCTGCGCGGCCCGCACCACGAAGGTCATGTTGGCGAAGGCACCCCACTCCGCAGCGGCGTCGAGGAAGTGGCGCTGATGGGGCACGGACACGCTCGGGTCGAACGTGTAGTAGACGATGCCACCGGTCCACAGGGCCACTGCGCCGCCTGCCGCATTCGGCGCCGCGGGCGGCGCCTCGCCGGCCAATTCGTCGCGGTATCGCTGGAGGACGGCCCGGCGGAAGACCATGTCGCTCACCACCACGTCCTCGCCGGGCTGCTCGGTGAGGATGCGGTCGAGTTGCTCGACGTTCCAGCGGTCGTCGGCGACGGGGGACTCTCCCGCCCCGTCCGGAGCCTCCTGGGCGCCCGCGGGAGTGGCGACAGCGAACACTGCCGCCACGACAAGTCCGAAGGCAAGAAGCGACCGAAGCAGCCTGTCCGCCATGCTGGCACCCCCAGGGTCCACGATTTGCCCGAACTGTACCGGGACCGGGAGCGGGCCGCGGGAGCCGCCGGCAGGGGCTCGATTCGGTGCCCGCGGTGCGTCAGGTCCCGGCGATGTCGTACTCCTTGAGCTTGGCCTTGTTGGCGGTGGTGGGTGCCTGCAGGCGGAGCAACTCGGCGTAGATCCCGTCGCTCGCAGCCAGCTCCGCCGGTGTGCCGATCTCGGCCACCCGGCCCTGTCGAATGCCGACGATCATGTCGACGTTCTGGATGGTGGACAGCCGGTGGGCGATGATCAGCGTCGTGCGGCCCTCCATCAGGCGCTGAAGCGCGGCTTGCACCTCGCGCTCGGCCTTGCTGTCGAGGGAGCTGGTGGCTTCGTCGAGCACCAGGATGGGCGGGTTCTTGACCAGCGCCCGGGCGATGGCGATGCGCTGCTTCTGGCCGCCCGAGAGCTTGACGCCCCGTTCGCCGATCTCGGTGTCGTACCCCTGGCTGAGGCGCTCGACGAAGTCGTGGGCGTTGGCCGCCCGGGCGGCGGCGACGATGTCGTCCTCGCTGGCCCCCGAGCGGCCGTAGGCGATGTTCTCCCGGACGCTGCCGGAGAACAGCGCCGCTTCCTGGAACACGACGCCGACGTTGCGGCGCAGCGAGGCCTGGGTCACGGCGGCGACGTCGACTCCGTCGATGACGATCGACCCCGCTGACGGCTCGTAGAAGCGCAGGAGCAGGTTGGCGAGCGTCGTCTTGCCCTCCCCGCTCTCGCCCACCAGGGCCAGCTTGGCGCCGGGAGCGAGGGTGAAGCTGACATCTTCCAGGACCTGTTGCCCGCCGGCGTAGGCGAAGGAGACCCCGCGGTACTCGATCCGGCCGGCGCCGACCTCGAGCTCGCCGGCCCCGTCGACGTCTCGGATGGCGGGGGCCAGATCCATGACGGCGAGGTAGTCCTTGCTGTCGGCGGAGGCCCGCTGGACCTGGTCGACGATGAACGAGGACGCGAACAGCGGGAACTGCGCCTGCAGCGAGAGCTGGAGCATGAGCACCACGGTGCCGATCGACTGCTGGATGGGCCCGAAGTCCCCGCTCAGCGCCTGGCCGATGATGAGGGCGTAGATGGCGAAGAAGATGACGTTGAGGCTCAAGCCCCGGTAGACGTCGAAGCGGTGCCATTCCTTGGACTGGACTTTGGTCATCGCCTCGATGTCCGACCGCCGGCCGGCGAAGATGCGGCGCTCGGCCGCTTCCATCACGAACGACTTGACCACCCGGACGTTGCCGATGACCTCCACGAAGCGGCCGTTGGCGTAGTCGCGATCGGCGTTGATCGTCTCCTGCTTCATCTGCCACCGCCGGCTGGTGAGCGTGGTCAGCCAGATGTAGAGGGGGAACAGAACCGCCAGCAACAGGGCGACGAGCGGCGAGTAACTGGCCAGGATGACCAGGGTGAAGGCGCTGGTCAGGAAGAAGGAGATGAAGTTGTTGGCCATGACCTGGACCAACTCGGAGATCCCGGTGATGCTCCGCTCCAGGCGCCCGGTGATGCGCCCGGTGATCTCGTTGTCGTAGAACTCCAGCGGCAGCTCGAGCAGGTGGTCGTAGTAGCGCCGGCTCAGCAAGGTCTGCAGCTTCGACCCGAGGATGTCGCCGATGTGGCCCTGGATATTGGTGGCCAGCGAGACCAGGACGCCGGCGGCGAAGAGCATCCCGAGGAGGGCGCCGATGCGGCCGCTGCTCACCGACCCGCCCGAGCCCCGTTCCACGACGGCGTCGACGAGGAACTTGAGCAGGAACGGGTTGGCCTGGTTGAGCACCGCCACCAGCACCACGAACCCGGCCGTGATCAGGTAGTAGCGCTTGAGCTCCCAGGAGTAGCGGACGATCTTGACCAGCTCTCGCACCCGGGCGAGCCTAGAGGGGCGCCGTCTCCGAGCGAGTTGCGGCTGGATCGGTCCCGGCGATTCCTGCCGAACGGCAAGACCCGCAGGTCAGAGGCACTATCCGTCCTCCGAGGACGCGCCCGGCGAGGGACAATTGCGGCGCCAACCGAATTGCGCGCCTATCGGCCCGGCGACAGCGTTTCGAGGCCGAGGTCGTTCGCCGCGCCGGCCATACGTTCGTCGTAGGTCACGACGCCGCCGAGCTCGACGCCGGCCGCCTGCGCCGCGGCCAGGTGGATCGCATCGAGCGTGCGGAGCCCGCCCCCGAGCCGTCCGGCCGCAAGCAGGAGATCCCGGTCGATCACCAGCTGATCGAGGGCGTCGAGATGAGCGAGCGCAACCGCCTCGTCACCATCGACGCGGCGCACCGCTCGGAGGACCTCCGCCACCGCCAGCTCGCAGGTCATCAAGGCATCGTCGGCACCAAGGCCCGCCCGCCAGGTGGCAACAGCGACGCTCTCCGGCTCGACGACCGCGAACTTCACGATCGCCGAGGAATCGAGGTACCAGATGCTCACCGCTCGTCGGCCCTCAGCTCGGCAAGGGCCTCGGACGCCAGCCGTCCCGTCGACACCGGCCCCGGCAGTGGCTGCGTCACGCTTGCCGGCTTCAGGCGACCTGCCTCTCGGAGTCGAGCGAGCGCGCCACCTCTCGGCGGTGGGCCGAGCACGGCCATCACCTCGCCGCGTCGCGTCACCTCGATTCGCTCCCCGGCGTGGGCCCGCCTGATCCATTCACTGGCGTTCTGCCGAAGTTCCCGCACCCCGATCTGCTCCATTGGTACACATGGTAGCACCTCGCATTCCACGAGGCCGCCGTGCGCCGGTGGGTTCAGCCCGCACCTCCACGCTGCGGCACCGTCTGATGTGTGAGGTGTGATGTATAATCTGATGTATGCGGCGTACGAACATCTACCTCGCCGAGGAACAGTGCACCGCGCTCGACGAACTCGCACGGTCGAGCGGAATCTCGCGCGCCGAGGCGATCCGGCGCCTGATCGACGAAGCCATTGCATCCGACCGCCGGGACCTCCAAGGCGACCTCGCTGCGATCGAAGAATCATTCGGGACCCTGGGTGAGGATGTGGTGTTCGATCGTGGCGTGGACGAACGAGCGCGTCACCTGGAGGCCATCGCAGCAAGGTGATCCTCGTCGACACCGACGTTCTGGTCGCTCACCTGCGCGGCATCGCGGCTGCGCGGGATTGGTTGATCGGGGCCCGAACGGAATCGGGTGGTCCATTGGCGGCCAGCGTCGTGACAGCCACCGAGATCCTGGGCGGCATGCGTTCGCCGGAACGTGCCGCAGTCGCCCGCCTGATGGCGACCCTCCGCCTGCAACCAGTCAACGAGGTCGTCGCCCGCCGGGCGGGTGAACTCATGCGAGAGTATCGCCGGTCACATGCGACGATTGGTCTCGGCGACTATCTCGTCGCGGCCACGGCGAACGTACAAGGCCTCGAGCTCGCCACCTTGAACGTCAAGCATTTCCCGATGTTCGAGGATTTGCGTCCGCCTTTCCGGCTGGGCTGACTTCGATCCCCTCACGGGCTTCCGCGCCTGGCTTGGTGTTCAAGGCTCCGGACGAGGGGGAAGGTGGGGGGCGTGACCACGTCGCCCATCCCGAGTGTCGAAGCCCTCGCCCAGCGTGCGATCGAGGAGACGGCAGAGAGGCGCGCCTTCAGGAACGACCGTCACACCGGGCCTTGACCGGGTTCAGCAGGCAACGGCGAAGCGGAGCGCGTGGCATGCCTCCACGAGTCTCGCCCCGGAAAGAACACCAACACGCCGGATCAGTCGGGCTCTGGAGACAAGTTGAACGTTGTCGAAGTTGGCGACCGAAGGGTGGAGCAACCCGTCGTCGATCGTCAACGGCAACTCACTGGGGATGCCTCGGACTGTCGAGGTGACTGGGGCAGCGACGACAGAATGCAGATAGCGGATCACAGACCCACGGGTCATCACCACGACCGGACGAACCTTGTCGCCAGGCAGGTCCGCGAGCCAGATCTCGCCCCGGCGGGGGAGTGACTGACTCAACTCGGTCGGCGCACGCCGTAGAGGCCGGCCCAGTCGACGTCGTCGGCAATTTCGCTCGGGTCACGCAGGACATCGGCCCAAGCATCCTCATCGGCGTCGGGTGGCTGACGGACATACCCGGCAGCATGCCGTCGTTCGAGTTCGTCGACGATGAGCCGGTCGAGGGCGATGTCGAGGACTTCCGACAGTGACGGGACGCCGAGGAGTTCGCGGGCCTGCGCCACCTTCGTGGGGTCGAGCGATACCGACGCCTTGGTCTTGGCCATACTATCGACCCTACCACTGATCCTACCCCGAGTCGTACCCCTCGAAACGTATGCTGATCTGTAAGCGAACGACCATCAATCTGCCTGATGCTCTTGCCGAAGGGGCGAAGGCGAAGGCGGCGGCCGAGGGACGAACGTTTACGAGCCTGGTCGAGGAAGGGCTGAGAACGACTCTTGCGGTCGAGCCGACGGCCACTCCGATCACGCTGCCGGCGTACGGAACGCGTGGTGGCAAGGTGCTCGTCGACCTCGCTGACCACAAGTAGCAGTGCGCTGAGGCAGGGATCCGCGCCGCGCGTGCCCCCGACGTTGGGATTCTGCTTCGGGTTGTGACCGTTCTTGCCGATGACATCGGAAACAGGTTCAAGCCCCGTGGGACGCGCCAGTCGATCGGACGCCCCTTTGAAGGAGACCGGTCCCATGTCCCAGCCCCGCCCGACGCGTCGAACGATCCGAGCGGTCCTCGCCCTGCTCGTGGTCGCCGCTCCGCTGCAGCTGGGCGCCGCCGCCACGGCGCGCTCCGCACCCACGACGACCGCGGCGACGTGCAACGTCCTCCAAAGGCTTCTGGGCCGGTGCCCGAAGCCGACGACCACGACGACCCCCGTCCCAACGTCAACGGCCGTTCCTACGACCACGGCGGTTCCGACGACGTCAACCGGTCCGACCACGACGGCGGCTCAGACCACGACGGCCGTCCCGACGACCACGGCCGTTCCGACGACCACGGCCGTTCCGACGACCACGGCCGGTCCGACCACGACCACGACCTTGGCCTCAACCGCGGGTACCGGGTGCGGTGGCTACCCGACCGTCCCAAAGACCGGCGGCGGGGTGTGGACCTGCGACTTCAATGACGAGTTCAACGGCACCGCCCTCGACCGGACCATGTGGCTTCCGCAGTCGACCAAGGGCAGCGGGTTCGACTCGAACGACCATGATTGCTTCATGGATTCCCCGAACAACGTGTCCGTGAGCAGCGGGAACCTTGTTCTCACCAGCCGGCAGGAGCCGGCTCCGTTCGTCTGCGAGGACACGCTCCCCCGCACCACGCAGCACACGTCCGGATCAGTCTCGACCTACCAGAGGAGAAGCGTGAACCGCGGCCGGGTCGAGGTCCGAGCGAAGATCATCTCCGCCAAGGTCCAGGGCACGCACACCGCGTTCTGGTTGTTCCCGCAGGATCTGAACGGTGGCCCCGGGAGGGGCGAGATCGACATCGCCGAGATCTATGGGACCTACAGCGATCGTGCGATCCCGTACATCCATCACCCACTGTCGACCCTCGACACCAGCGACACGAACAACTTCTGCATGATCCCGAACATCGCCGACTGGAACACCTATGTCGTCGAGTGGACCGCGCAGTCGATCACCATCATCTACAGCGGTCAGGTGTGCCTGACCAACACAATGGGCGCGTCGAACTTCAACAGGGACTACATGGTGGCGCTCACGCAGGGCCTCGGCTGGCCGGGGAACGATTTTCAACCCGGAGTTACCCCGCTGCCAGCGCAGACCCTCGTGGACTACGTCCGCGTCTACAAATAGGGATGAGGCCGCACCTCGGACAGCGACCAGCAGCGCCGAGAGCGGCGGGGGAGCGCGCTGGCTGGCCTGGTGGAAACGTGCCGCCCCAAAGCGCTCAACCGTCCGAGCCCCGTGCGAGCGCTACAGCGTCGCGGCCCTGCTCGAGGACAGTGGCGACGCCAGAACCTGGCGGCCGAATTCGGCGCTGCATTATGCAGGCGTGGCCGCTAAAATGGAGGCATGGGAGTAGCGATCACAGTGCGGGACGTCCCGGCTGAGGTGCGGGACGAGCTGGCGGCCCGCGCCGCACGGGCGGGGCAGTCGCTTCAGGAGTACTTGTGGGGCTTCCTCGTCGACGCCGTTGCGAAGCCGTCGGCCGCCGACGTCATCGCGCGAGCCCGCGCCAGAGTGTCGGCCACCGGTGCACGGGTCGACGCTGCTGCGATCCTGGCGGCGCGCGACGCTGAGCGACGGTGACCGGTCGGGTCACCTGTGATGCCTCGGTACTCGTTGCGATGCTCGTCGACGGCGGTCCCACCGGTCAGTGGGCCACGAACGCCCTGACATCGGCAAGTGGCCTGCTGGCGCCGCATTTGGCGCTGTTCGAGGCCGCCAACGTCCTCCGTCGTCATCAACTGGCGACGGTCATATCGACTGAGCAGGCCGCCCAGGCGCATGCCGACCTCCTTGACCTGCCGATCGACGTCTGGCCATACGAGGTTCTTGCCCCCCGGGCTTGGCAACTGAGGAGCAACCTTTCCATCTACGACGGGTCGTACGTCGCTCTCGCCGAGTTGACCAACACTCCGCTGACGACGCTCGACACGCGGATCGCCCGCGCTCCGGGGATTCGCTGCGTTGTAGAAAGCCCACCAGGGTGGTGACCCGGATGCATACGAACCAGGCCATGGCTCGATGAATCGCCAGCGTCCTCATAGCGTCCTCGCCAGACGTAGCATGATACGTGCTACGTTACGTGGCATGGCCCGATCCCTACACGTCCGCCTCGACGACGCCTCCGAGGCCGCTCTCGACATCGTCCGCGCCAGTGGGATGAGTGACTCGGAGGCCGTACGGACAGCGCTTCGCGAGGCGGCGACACGGCGGCGAGTGCGCTCCGCTCTCCGCGAGGAAGTGCGGCGGGTTGCGGCGGACGAGGACGACCGCGAGGAGATGCGGATCGTTCGCCGGCAGATGGCCGAGCTGGCCCCCCGGTTGGCGGGGGACTGAGGTGGTCCGTGGCGAGGTGTTCCACCTGCCTGCCCCGCGAGGCGCCCGAGGCCACGAGCAGCGAGGCGCCCGGTACGCGGTTGTCGTGCAGGCCGACGAGTTCCTCGACCTCTCGACGACCCTCGTCGCTCCCACCTCGACCGGTGCTCGTCCGACGAGCTTCCGGCCCACGATCACGCTCGCCGGGAGCGAAACACGAGTCCTCGTCGAACAGACGACCGTCGTGGACCCGCAACGACTCGGTCGATCCGCTGGACGGCTCGCAGAACCGGAACTGCGCGCCCTTGACGACGCCTTGGCCCTCATCCTCGGCCTCTAGCGCGAGAACGCCTCGATGCGCTGGACGTAGTTGCCGAGTTGCGCAGCGACTGCCACGAACCGTGCGCTTCCGCTGCCATCTGACCTGCACTGCACATCAACACCTGGCCGGTGGTGCGGTGCTCGTGGTCGGGGGTTACTTTACATAACCAGGATTATGGGCGGCCAAGGGCACGGACTGCAAGACGATCCAGCGGTGATGAACCGCGTCACGGAT
>CAVZAH010000013.1:0-284338 GCA_963773275.1 uncultured Acidimicrobiia bacterium
TACCGAAACCCGATCCGAGCCTACGAAGCCGACGATCTCACGATGCTCGTCGGTGCCGACGCCGCCGGCCGGCTGCTCGAGGTTGGCCTCGTTTCGGCCGAAGGCATTGAGTTCGTGGTCCACGCGATGCCGGCACGAGCAAAGTTCTTGAGGTGATGAACATGCCACGATCCATTCAGGAGATCCTCGATCACGCCGAGGATCTCGCCAAGCAGTTCGAGGACTATGAACCGGGCGCGGAGGACGAGCGTCCGGTTGAGGAATACCTGCTCCAGCGGGCTGCGCTCGCACGAGCCCACAGCGAGCGGCAGATCGTCGCAGCAGTAGAGGCCGCTCGCGCCTCTGGCGTTTCGTGGGCCCGGATCGGCGCGCTCCTTGGGACCTCGGCCCAGGCCGCGCAGCAGCGGTATGGCTCCCTGACGGAGTCGGCATGATCCGCACCTGGCCCTCGCCCGCCACGGCCACGGGTCCATCAAGCACCGCTCTCGAATGCCGTGCTGGGGTTGATAAGCATCGCGCGCCGACAGCCGCGGGCGCCAGGTCGGAGCGTCCCTGAACGACGGGTCCGGGAGGGAGGCTCAGTGAGGGCGACGGAGGTCGCGCCACCGCCAGGGAGCGCCGTCCACGAGCAGCTCGGGATCCCCGGTCCACAAGGTCGCATCCTCGGCGATGGCGAGGGCGGCGCCGAAGGCGTCGGCGTAGGCCATCGGATGGTCGGCCTGGATGCGGGCGGCATCGAGGACGAGGCGCTCGTCGGGGAGTCGGGCATCGATGACGTCACGGAGGTCGCGCACGGTCTCGACGGCGTCGGCCTCACCATGAGTTCGACGGAGGATGTAGTGCACTTCGCCGAGATTGATCCATGACATCAGCGGACGATCGTCGTCGAGAAGGTCGGCTACGAGCGTCGCGGTCGGCTCGGTGTTCTCGAGGTAGCGGAGCACCGCCCAGGAGTCGAGGACGACAGTCATCGTTCGGATTCCCGTAGGCGGTCCGCGGCCCGTTCCGCGGCCAGGGCCTCGACGAGCGACGAGCCTTCGAACCGACCCCGTAGCGGACGGCGATGACGGGCCGGGCGAACGGCCACATGATCGTCGTGGCGCCAGAAGCTGACCTCGTCACCGGGCTCGATGCCCAGTTCGTCCCGCAGCTCCTTGGGGATCACGACTTGCCCCTTCGGTCCGACACGGTGAGTCATACTCACAAGTATAACTTGCTGGCTGGCGGCGCGGCACTGTCCGTGGACGCGGCCCGAGCGGTCGGCGAGCTCCGGCCAACCCGATAGTGCGTGGGTGTACACGACTCGTACACGAGGTGGTAGCGTCCATCAACATGAGCGTTCCGATCACGACTCGCTTGGACGAGCAGGCCGTCGAAGCCTTGGACCGCGCCGTTGCCGCGGGTCTGGCGGCGACCCGAGCCGGGCTCGTTGCCACGGCCGTCGGCGAATGGCTCCGCCGCCACGGCGAAGAGGCCATCGCCGAGTCCTATCGACGCCGCTACGAGCACACAGATGCAGCCGAGGCCGATCTGGTCGCCAGGTTGGGCGCCTTCTCGGCGGCAGCGTGCCTCGACACCAACGGCCGCTGATACGTCGCGGCAACATCTGGGATGCCGACATCCCGGGGGTGGGCGTCCATCCGGTGATCGTCATCACTCGGGACACTGCGATCCCCGTGCTCAGCTCCGTCGTCTGTGTGCTGGTGACCAGCATCTTCCACCAGCACGTCGCCGAGGTCGAGATCGGACATGACGAGGGCCTCGACCACGACAGCGCGGCCAACTGCGACAACGTCTTCACGCTGCCAATCTCCGTCCTCAGCCGCCGACACGGACACCTCGGCCCGGAGAAGCTGCATCAGCTCGAGGTGGCGCTCAGGATTGCCCTCGGCCTCTCATGACCCGCTGGCAACCGCCAGCCGTTGACCTCCACACCTGCCGGATGGGCGCCGAGTCACTAGTCGACGCTCTCGTTGGCGGGTTGGTCGGCGATGCCTCGGCGCTGCCCGTCGGGGGCCATCTTCAGCGGCAGCCCAAGGCGGTCCGGAGGGTGGCGAGGTTGGTTCGCATGAGGGAGAAGTAGTCCTCGTCCCGACCGTCCTCGACCCCTTCGATGGTGTCGAGGACGGCGACGCCCACGGCGGTCTCGCGGGCCAGGGTCTGGGCCACACGGGGGGAGACCAGTTCCTCGGTGAAGATGGTGGTCACGCCCCGCTGGCGGACCAGGTCGGCCAGCTCGGCCAGGCGGCGGGGGTCGGGTTCGGCGTCGGGGGAGAGGCCGGAGATGGCGAGCTGTTCGAGCCGGTAGCGGCCGGCGAGGTACCCGAAGGCATCGTGGGTGGTGACGATGGCGCGACGGTCGCAGTCGGACAGGCCGGTCCGGAACTCGGCGTCGAGCTCGTCGAGCCGGCGGCGGTAGTCGTCGGCCCGGGACCGGTACCCGTCGGCGCCGGCCGGGTCGACCTCGATCAGGGCGGCCTCGATGCCGGCGACCACCTCCCGGAACAGGACCGGGTCGAGCCACACGTGGGGATCGTTCCCGTCGGCACCCGCCACGCCGGCCCGCAGGTCGACGGCCCGGCGGGCCCGGCGGGCGGCGTCCTCCACCACCGGCTGGAAGCCCCCGCCCAGGTAGAGGACGAGGCCGGCGTCCGCCACCCGGTCGAGCTGGCGGGGGTTGAGCTCGATGTCGTGGGGCTCGACGCCGGCCGGCGTGAGGTTGGTCACGTCGACCCGGTCGCCGCCGACCGCCTCCGTAGCGTCGACCAGGGGGTAGAAGCTGGCCACCACCGACATGCCACCGCCGCCAACGCTTCCACCGCTCCCGCCGCCGCCGCACCCGGCGAGCAGGGCGCCAAGGACGAGGACGGGGATCAGGAACCAGGCCCGGCGCACCCCATCACCCTAGCAGCGCGATGGGAATGGTTCTCATTCCCTCTACGGGGAGGCAGGCCGCTCCGGCGACGGGCCGGGTCCCAGGCGGGCCAGCTCCTGCTCGACGTCGTCCCACAACAGGACGTCGTCGCCACCGGTCTTCTCCTCGTGGGAGTACCAGCGGAAGAAGATCACCGCGATCACGATCCACAGGAAGAACCCGGCCCCCACCTTCATGAGCAGGCCGGCGAAGAGCTGATCGCCGAGGGCGGAGATGTCCCACAGGCGGGGGAACGTCTCGTAGATCGGGTACAGCGGCTTCTTGCCGAAGGTGAGGAACGACGCCGGGATGGTGGGCACGACCGTCTGGAGGAACAGGTAGAACATCTGCACCGGAGGCCGGAACCGGGGCACCTCGGCCAGGGGGCTCACCACCGGCATCCACATGAGCAGGCCCGACACCAGCAGGACGGAGTGGGCCACGAAGTGCAGGGAGTGGTGGATGAGGGTGGCCTCCACCACGGCCGGCCAGTGGCTCAGCACCAGGATCAGGTTGGCCTGGAAGAGGGCCGGCACCGGCCGGGTGAGCGCCCGCACGATCTTGAGCAGCCCAGGCGGGCCGAGGAGCCGCCGGGCCAGCCACGCCGGCGTGCCGAGGAGCAGCAGCGGCGCCACCACCAGCGTCAGCGTGAGGTGCTGGGCCATGTGGACGCTGTAGAGGTACCCCTCGGCCAGGTCGTGCACCGGCCAGTCCGACACGCCCCACATGATGGCCATGCCCAGCCCGAAGGCCCACAGCTGGCCTCTGGTGGCCACCGGGGTCCCCCGCCGGGCCCGTTCCCGGCGCAGGGCCAGGGTGTAGCCGAGGATGATGAGCGCGAAGAGCGCCCAGCTGTCGAAGTGGGCGTGCCAGCCGGGGAAGGGGACGGCCGTGGCCGTTAGCGCGTCCACACGTGGAACGTCGAGAGCACGATGATGTAGCAGAACGCAGCCAGGACGAAGCCGGCGACGAACAGGCGGCGGAACAGGCGGCTGTCGAAGCGCAGGTGCATGAACCACAGCACGACCACGCAGAACTTCACCAGCGCCATCACCACCAGGATGGGCACCAGCAGGCCCTCGAGGGCCTCCACGTAGTAGACGCCCACCTCGGCGGCGGTGACGGCCGCCAGGAAGATGGCGACGTAGACGTACTGGAGGTCGCTCGGGTGCTCGTGCTTGCTGGCGTGGGCGGTGCCGCCGTGCTCGGGCGTGGTTTCGACGACCGGCCCGCCGGCCGGGTCTTCGAGTTCGCTCTTGGCGCTCATGGGATGAGGTACACGAGGGTGAAGATCACGATCCAGACGATGTCGACGAAGTGCCAGTAGAGGCCGACCAGCTCGACCACCTCGGCCTTGGCCGACGGTAGCCGTCCCTTCACCGAGAGGCTGAAAAGGGAGAGCAGCATGAGCACGCCGACGGTGACGTGGACGCCGTGGAAGCCGGTCATGATGTAGAAGCTGCTGCCGAACAGGTTGGTGCGCAGGTTCAGGCCCTCCCGCACGAACACCGTGAACTCGTAGGCCTGGCCGGCAACGAAGCTCGCCCCCAGCAGGGCCGTGGTGAGCAGCCAGACCCGCGTGCGGCGGTGGTCGCCCCGCTGGATCGACGACAGGGCCAGCACCATGGTGAGGCTGCTCATGAGCAGGACGAACGAGCTGACCGACGTGTAGGGGATGTCGAAGATGTCGGCCGGCGTGATCGTGCCCGGCTCGCTCTGGCCCTTGTAGAGCAGGTAGGTGGAGATCAGCCCGCCGAAGAGCAGGCACTCCGAGCCCAGGAAGGCCCACATCGCCACCTTCTCGTGGCTGAGGCCGGTGGAGGTGGGCGGGTGCCCGGCCTCGATCTCGTGGTGGCTTCCCTCCGCCGTCGAGACGTCGTGGTCGGTGACGGTCATGGCTGCCCCACCGGCTGCAGGTCGCCAGGAGTGGAGCTGGACGAGGGCTCGTCGTCGGGCTCGAGGGCGGCCCCGTTGCCGTTTGGCTCCTCGGGGTCGTCCGGCGCGGTGGCGGGCTCGAGGCTCCAGGCGTAGATCCCCCCGAGCAGCCAGATCCCGCCCAGGACGGCCACGATCCAGGCCTTGTAGATCATGCCGTAGGAGATGATCGCCAGGCCGATGGAGGTGAACGCCGGCCAGTACGACGGCGAGGGCAGGTGGATGTGGACGTGCTCCTCGTGGTCGTCGCCAGAGTGGCCGTCGCCGGAGTGGTCGCCGCCGGAGTGGCCGTCGCCATCCGCATGGTCGCCAGCCGCGTGCTCCCCGGCGCCCTCGACCCCGACGACGTCGGTGTCGACGACCGCGTCGCTGGCGGTGTCGGCGGCCTGGGTGGGCGAGCTCGGGTTGGTGTCGACCTCGGCCATCTCGTCGTCCTCATCCGCGTGGGTCGGCACCTTGCCGTCGGCCGGGAGCATCCGGGGCCGCAGGACCGCCCGGCCGTTCTCGTCCTCGGTGTACTTGCGGTGCCAGAAGTCGTCCCGGGCGGTGACGATCGGGATCTCCTTGAAGTTGTACTCCGGCGGCGGCATGGGGATCGTCCACTCGAGGGTGCGGGCGTCCCACGGATCGGCGCCGACCTGGGGGCTCTTGCGGCTCACCCAGAGGTTGTAGAGGAAGGTCAGCACCGACAGGGCGATGCAGAACGAGCCCAGCGTGGCCACGAAGTTCCACACGTCCCAGCCCCGGCCCGACGGGTACGTGTAGATCCGCCGGGGCATGCCCTGGAGCCCGAGGATGTGGAACGGGGCGAAGGTGGCGTTGAACCCGATCATCGTCAGCCAGAAGTGGAGCTTGCCGATGCGGTCGGACAGCAGGCGGCCGGTGAGCAGGGGGTACCAGTAGTAGAGCCCGCCGAAGAGCCCGAAGATGCTCCCGCCGAAGAGCACGTAGTGGAAGTGGGCGACGATGTAGTAGGTGTCGGTCTGCTGGGTGTCGGAGGGCACGACGGCGTGGGTGACGCCCGACAGCCCGCCGATGGTGAACATGGCCACGAAGCCGACGGCGAAGAGCAGGGGCGTGGTGAGGCGGATCTTTCCCCTCCACAGGGTGCTGATCCAGTTGAAGATCTTCACGCCGGTGGGCACCGCGATGAACATGGTGGAGGCGCTGAAGGCGGACAGGGCGACCGGTCCGAGCCCGGTGGCGAACATGTGGTGGGCCCACACGCCCCAGCCCATGAAGCCGATGGCGATGCCCGAGAACACCATGACCTGGTAGCCGAACAGGGGTTTCCGGGAGAAGACGGGGAGAATTTCCGAGACCACTCCCATGGCCGGGAGGATCAGGATATAGACCTCCGGATGGCCGAACAGCCAGAAGAGGTGCTGCCAGAGGAGGGGGTCGGCCCCCGCGTCGGCGTTGAAGAAGTTGGTGGCGAAGAGCCGGTCGAAGCTGAGCAGGAACAGGGCGACGGTGATGACCGGGATGGCGAAGAGCAGCAGGAACTGGGCCACCAGCGACATCCACACGAAGATGGGCATCCGCATCAGGCTCATGCCCGGCGCCCGCATGTTGATGACGGTGACGATCAGGTTGATGGCACCGGTGAGCGACGCGATGCCCAGGATCTGGAGGCCGAACACCCAGTAGTCGATGTTGTGGCCGGGCATGTTGCGGGTGAGCGGGGCGTAGCCGAACCACCCCCCGTTGGGTGCGCCACCCAGGAAGAAGCTCGAGTACATGAACAGGCCGCCGACCATGAACACCCAGAATCCGAAGGCGTTCAGGCGGGGGAACGCCACGTCGCGGGCGCCGATCATGAGCGGCAGCAGGTAGTTGGCCAGCCCGGCCGACATCGGCATGATGACCAGGAACACCATGGTGGTGCCGTGCATGGTGAAGAGCTGGTTGTAGGCCTCGGCGCTCAGGAACGTGTTGTCGGGCGATCCCAGCTGGATCCGCAGCAGGAGGGCCTCGAGGCCGCCGATGAGGAAGAAGATCCCGGCGGTGACGCCGTACATGATGCCGATCTTCTTGTGGTCGACGGTGGTGATCCAACCCCAGAAGCCCTTGGTGTAGCCGTCGGGCCGGCGGATGAGGCGGGCCGGGGCGCCGGAGCTGGTGCCGGTGCCGACGCCGGGTCCCGCCGGCGGGGTGGGGGTGGTGGGCGGCGGTTGGGTGACGATGGCCATCAGGGCCGCCGGACGGGGGCCGGCCAGGTCCCGGTGGGGGCGTGGTGTGCGGTCACTGCAACGTCTCCAGGTATTCGATGAGCTGGGTTATCTCTTCGTCGGTGAGTCCGAGGTTGGGCATCACCGAACCGGGCTTCTCCCCGGGCGGGTCGGCCAGCCACCGGCGCATGTGGTCCTCGTCGAGGGGGAACATGCTGCCGGCGAAGGTTTCGCGGCTGTACAGGTGGGTGAGGTCGGGACCGACCTTGCCCTGGGAGACCCCGGCCACCGTGTGGCACCCGGCGCAGCCCTTGGCGTTGAAGAGGGTCAGGCCCTCGGCCGCCGGGCTGCCTCCGGCCGGAGCGGGCGCCGCCGCCCGCTGCCGGGTCACCCAGCCGGTGAAGCCAGCCTCGGTATGGGCGACGGCGACCGCCCGCATGTTGGCGTGGGACAGTCCGCAGAACTCGGTGCACTGCCCGAGGTAGGAGCCGGGCTCGTCGGCCTCGAAGTGCATCTCGTTGATCCGGCCGGGGATGACGTCGGTCTTGCCCCCCAGGGCCGGGATCCAGTAGCTGTGGATCACGTCGATGCTCTCGAGCTTCAGGTTCACGGGGACCCCGGCGGGGATGTTGAGCTCGTTGGCGCTGACGATGCCGAGATCGTCGTAGCGGTACTCCCACCAGAACTGGTGGCCGATGACGGTGACGTTCAGCGCCTGGTCGGGCTTGTTGCTCAGGTCGAAGATCGTCTTGATCGTCGGGATGGCGATGGCGAAGAGGATCAGGGCCGGGATGAGGGTCCAGCCCACCTCGAGCTTGGTGTTGCCGTGGATCTGCTCGGGCTCGGGCCGTGTCTCGTCGTCGCCGCGGTCGCGGAACTTGATCACCGCCACCAGGACGAGTCCCTGGACCAGCAGGAAGACCACGCCGGCGATGAGGAACACCGGCTCGCTGAGGTGCAGGATCGTCCGGGACACGGGCCCGGCGGGCTCCATCGTGTCCTGGGGGGCGTTCTCCGAGCAGGCGGCGAGAAGGAGCAGGAGCGCCCCCGCGGAGAGGGTGGCGATCCGTCGTGACCGTCTCGCCGCGCTCGTGAAGGCGTTCACATCCCCGAGCCTCGCGGCTCGCCTGCGGGCCGTCCAATCCCTCATGCGCACACCCTCGAGTACCGGCCCTCGTGTCCGCGGCCATCACGGGCCAGGGGCCTAGGCAACGTGGACCTTGCCGCTCATGTTCGGGTGGACGTCGCACTGGAAGAAGTAGTCGCCGGCCGCCGGGGTCTTGAAGTGGTACGTGATGTCGGCCGGCCCGGCGATGATGTCGCCCTTGAGGATCGGCGGGGCCTGGGCATCGGCCCCGGCGTAGATCGACACGTTGTGGGGGATGCCCTTGTCGTCGTTCTTGAAGACGAGCTCGGCATCGGCCTCGGCCGCGAAGGCCAGCTCCTTCTTGTCGAACAGGATGTCCTTGGCGTCGATCTCGACCGCTCCGGGGGCGTGGCCCTCCTCGCCGCCGCCGTGGTGCTCGATGTGGCGCTCTCCGGCGGATGCCGCCACCAGCCCGCCGGCGGTCATCAGCACGAGGGAGACGCCCAGCACCGTGACCATGGTGCGCCCGGAGATCGTCGGCCGCAGGGCCAGGAGGGTGGCCAGGCCCAGGATGGCGACGGCCACCGCCAGGGCGATCCAGGTGGACGCCATCTCGGGCACGGCCAGCAGGATCCGGGACATGAAGAACATCAGGGCGGCGATGCAGGCCAGGCCGAGGACGGGCAGTCCCACCGGCATGAGGTTGATCTCCCGGCCGGTGGTGTCGGCCGACACCCGGGCCAGCCACCCGACCACGGTGGCCACGCCGATGCCGATGCCGAAGTAGGCCGCCATCGGCCCGGCGACGAACCCGAGGAGCAGGAGGGTGACGGCCAGGGCGGCGGCGCACGGCCAGGCCCCGCCTGTCGGCAGCGGCACCCGGGGCACCGCGTGGTGCACCGGCGCGTCGGCGTCCGGCGCCACCCGCTCGGGGGCGTCGTTGACCCGGAAGCCGGCCACGACCACCCCGGCGAACCCGGCGATCCCCGAGAGCAGCAGGAGCAGGGTGATGGCCAGCCAGTCGCCCGTGAAGGCGCCGTAGACGACCGCCAGCCCGAAGGCGGCGGCCGAGACCGGGAGGAAGATCCGCGACGGCTGGGTGAGTACGGCGGACTTGGCCATCAGCCGTTCACCCGGCTCATGACGAACAGCACGGTGAACACGGCGTACCAGATGGCGGTCGTGTACTGGAAGTAGAGGACCCCGCTGCGCAGGGGGTCGTGGCGCTCGGCCGAGAAGTGCCCGGCCAGGGACCGTCCGGCCAGCAGCAAGAGCAGGACGACGGCGGCCACCAGGTGGGCCAGGTGGAAGCCGATGAGCACGTAGTAGAAGGTGCCGTAGGCGTGGTCGCCGACACCGAAGCCCGACTTGTCGAACGCGGCCCACTCGGCGTTGGCCGCGGCCAGGCCGAGGAAGGCGGCGAACAGCAGCCCGATCCCGACGTTGCGCTGGTCGTCGGCCCGCACGGCCCGGATCGCCCACACGGCCGAGGCGCTGGCCATCATCAGGGTGATGGTGACGGTGAAGGGGATGTAGGTGCCGACCCCCACGCCGACCGGCGGCCAGGCCGACGAGCCGTCCTTGACCGCGAAATAGGCGGCGACGATGGCGGCCAGCACCATCGAGTCGGCCACCATGAACAGGTAGGTGCCGAGGGCCCGGGTGCGGTCGGGCAGGACCAGGGCGGGCGTGGGCTTCACTCCGCTGGGCAGGGCCAGGGGCGACGCCACGGCCGGCGCCGGGGCCGGGGCGGAGTCGGTGCGGGCGGGAGTGGTGACCGCCATCAGTGTTGGACCATCAGTGCTGGACCATCAGTGCTGAGCCATTGAGGAGGCGGTCTCCTGCGGGTCGAGGTCGAGCAGGGGGGTCTCGGAGCGCACCTCGGGCAGGGTGCGGAAGTTGTCGGCGGGGGGCGGCGAGGTGGTGCTCCACTCGAGGGTGTGCCCGTCCCAGGGGTCGGACCCGGCGGATTTGCCCCGGCCCGCAACCACGCTGACCAGCAGGTTCAGGATGAGGAGGAGGACCCCGAGGACCACGATCCCGCCGCCGATGGAGGCGACCAGGTTGGCCGGCGCCCACTCACCGTCGGTGTCGATGGCGGTGTGGGCGGCCATGTCCTGGATCCCGAGGACGAACATCGGCAGGAACGCCAGGTGCATGCCGCCCACCAGGGCCAGGAACTGGACCTTGCCGAGCTTCTCCGACAGGTGCCGGCCCCACAGCTTGGGGGCCCAGTAGTAGATGGCGGCGACGGCACCGGCGGTGGCGGCGCCGAAGAAGAGGGTGTGCTGGGTGGCGATGCCCCAGTAGTTGCGGTGCGAGCGACCGCCGGAGTCGAGCCCCGCCACCAGCTCCCCCGCCAGCCCCACCGCCAGCAGGGTGACGACGCCCAGCACGTGCAGCATCGGCACCGATCCCATGCGGCCCTTGACCTTGGCGTCGTGTCGGGGGGCCTTGGCCATGGTGGCCAGCCAGTTCAGGATCAGGGAGGCCACCGGCAGCAGGACGAGGAGCACGCCCAGGGCGAACAGGGGCCGGGCCCGGCGCAGGGTGCCCACCTCGCTGCCCCATCCGGCGAACGACAGCACGCCGACGGCGGCGATGGCGGCCACCGCCCGCTGGTGGCTGAACAGCTTGCGCCGGGTGAAGACGGGGACGATGTCGGACACCGCCCCGAGGGCCGGCAGCAGGAGGGCCCACAGCAGGGGGAAGGCGGCGAACCAGAACAGTCGGGGCCACATGAGGGGGTTGCCGCCCCGGGTGCCGGTGAAGCCGTTGAAGACGTGCCCGCCGTAGTGGCGGTCGACGAAGAGCAGGACCAGGGCCCCCACCAGCACCGGGAGGGCCAGGAGCAGCACGGCCGAGGAAACCGTGGCCGACCAGCTGAACAGGGGGATGCGGGCCATCGTGAGTCCGGGGGCCCGCAGCTGGAGGACGGTGGTGAGGACGTTGATCGCCACCGTGATGGCCGCCACGGCCACGAGGATCAGGCCCAGGATGACCAGGTCGATGCCCTCACCGGCGGAGTTGAGGCCATCGGGCAGGGGGGTGCTGAGCGTCCAGCCGCCGACCACGTCGGACACGAGGGGGGCGGCCACCACCATGGCCGCGCCCCCCAGGAACAGCCAGAGGGACAGGGCGTGGACCCGGGGGAACGCCATCCGGGTGGCGCCGATCTGGAGGGGGACGATGGCCGTGACCAGCCCCAACCAGAGGGGGAGCAGGAAGAGGAACACCATTACCACGCCGTGCATGGTGAAGAGCTGGCGGTAGGTGTTGCCGCCGACGGTCTCGAGGTCGGGGGCGGCCAGCTGGGCCCGCATCACCACCGCCAGCAACCCGCCGACCACCAGGAACACGAGGGCGGCGGCCACGAAAACGGTGCCGATCACCTTGTGGTCGGTGCCCGCCGTCGAGCGCTGGTCGGTGCCGACCGCTTCCTCGGGCGGGCGCGCGGCGTCCGTCTCGGGACCCAGGTCGGTGATGGTCATGCGTCGCGGACTGTAGTGGGAGGTCCGCGGGGTATTCGAGTTGACGCACGGCCCGACGCCTCCGGGACACCCCGGCCGCGACCCGCGAACGGGTGCCTGCCGCCGGGGTCTTCCCCGAACTGGTGACGCTCGACCGCGCCCGGCCCCGGTAGGTGTCACCGGTTCGGTGCGCCGTGTGTCTGGTCGGGGATCTGGTGGCGCGAGGATGGCGGCCGATGAGCGTGCCGGTGGCCCCCGAGCTTCCCGGGGTGCTCGGAGCCTGGTCGCTCGAGCCCGTCACCGTCGCCGCCCTGGCCTCGGCCGCGGTGGCCTACGGGTGGGCCTGCCGGGTGGCCCGGGCGCTCACGCCCCGCCATCCGGTACCCGGCTGGCAGCGGGGGGCGTTCTTCGCCGGCCTGGCCGTGGTGGGCGTCGCCCTCCTCTCGCCGGTGGGCACCTACGCCGACGTCCTCCTGTCGGTCCACATGGCCCAGCACGTGCTGCTCACCCTGGTGGCCGCCCCCCTCCTTCTCCTCGGCCGGCCGGGGACGCTCGCCCTGCGGGTGGTGTCGCCCGAGCGGCGCCGTCGATGGCTCCGGCTGGGCCACGGGCGGGTGCTGCGGCTGGCGACGTCCCCGCTTGTGGCCTGGACCGTCTTCGCCGCCGCGGGGTGGGTCATCCACTTCTCCCCGCTGTTCGACGCCGCCCTCCGGTCCACGCCGGTCCACGTCGTCGAGCACGCCCTGTTCCTGGCCACGGCCCTGCTCTTCTGGTGGCCGGTGGTGGGTGGCCACCCCGGACGTCGGCCGCTGGCGCACCCCGTCCGCCTGCTCTACCTGGGGGTGGCCATGCCCCAGAACACGTTCCTGGCCCTGGCCGTCCTCGGTGCCGACGGGGTCCTCTACGCCCACTACGCCGAGGTGGCCCGCCCGTGGGGCCCGTCCCCCCTCGCCGACCAGCGCCAGGGGGCCGGCCTCATGTGGGTGGCCGGCGACCTGCTCCTGCTGGTGTCGGTGCTGCTGGTGGCGGCGGCGTGGGCCCGCCACGAGCAACGGGCGACGGAGCGGGCCGAGCGGCCTGAATCGGGGCCGGGGCCGGGGCCGGAATCGGGGCCGGAATCCGGGCCGGGGCCGGAATCGGGGCGGCCTGAATCGGGGCGGCCTGAATCGCCGGCCCTGACGCCCGAACCGGTGACGCCAGACCACCGCAGCTGTGGATGAGCGTCACCAGTTCCCCCGTCCCCCCAACCGGTGACGTTTCTGGTCGCCAGGACGCCCGGATCCGTCACCAGTTCGCCGCCCCCCGCCAACCGGTGACGTTTCTGGTCACCAGGACGCCCGGATCCGTCACCAGTTCGCCGCCCCCCGCCAACCGGTGGACGTTCCTTGTCGCCCGGGACGCCGGGGATCCGTCGCCTGAATGGGGGCCGGGCCGGGAGTCGGCGCCGGCGGGCGGGTGACGCCTACAGGTGCAGGAGCTGGTCGAGGGCCATGGCCCCGAACAGGAGGGTGATGTAGGTGATCGACCACGCGAACAGGCGCATGGCCTTGGCGTAGGTGCCGCTGCGGGCGAGGGCCACCGCGTGCCAGGTGAAGATCCCGCCCAGCACAACCGCCGCCACCCCGTAGAGGATGCCCATGTCGCCCACCGGCCAGAAGACCAGGCTGATGGCCCACAGGACGAGCGTGTAGGCCACGATCCGGCGGGAGGTGTACTCGAAGCTGGCCACCGACGGGAGCATCGGGACGTTGGCCGCGGTGTAGTCGTCGCGGTACCGGACGGCGAGGGCCCAGAAATGGGGCGGGGTCCAGGCGAAGATGATGGCGAAGAGCACGACCGGCGCCCAACCCAGGGTGTTGGTGACGGCGGCCCAGCCGACGAGCACCGGCACCGCCCCCGCCGCCCCCCCGATCACGATGTTCTGGGTGGACGTGCGCTTCAACCACAGGCTGTAGACGAAGACGTAGAAGAGGGTGGCCGACACGGCCAGGAACGCGCTCAGGGGGTTGACGGTGAGCCACAGCACAACCGCCGCCACCACCTCGAGGCCGATGGCGAACACCAGAGCGTTGCGGGGGGTGATCTCCCCCGTGACCAGGGGGCGCTTCTTGGTGCGCTCCATCAGGGTGTCGATGTCGCGGTCGATGACCATGTTGGTGGCGTTGGCCCCGGCCGCGGCCAGGGTTCCGCCCACCAGGGTGGCGAGCACCAACCACGTCCCCGGCATCCCCCGCTGGGCCACCACCATGGTGGGGACGGTGGTCACCAGCAGCAGCTCGATGATCCGCGGCTTGGTCAGGGCCACGTAGGCGGCCAGCCGGGAACGGGTGTGGATTACGGCGGTCACCGAGGGGGAGACTACGGCCGGGCCGCCGGCAACCTCAAAGCAGCCCTCCCGCGGCCCCCGTCACGGGCAGGTCACGGGGCCGGGTCACGGGGCTGGGGAGGCGGCGGCCGGGGCCGGCGGGGCGCCCTGCCAGTCGGGCACGTAGTCGAGTCCGCCGTCGCCACTGGTGATCCTCGTGTCGCCCCCCTCGGCGACATCGGTCACGAAGATCCGGGACCCACCCCCCCGTCCGGTTTGGAAGGCCACGTACCGGCCGTCGGGGGACCACGAGGGGGCGAAGTCGCCGCTGCCGGACCCGACGAGACGCTCCTCGCCGCTCCCGTCGACGTTGATCACGAAGATGTCGAAGTTCTCGTTGCGGGAGCCCTGGTAGGCGATCCGGGTGCCGTCGGGGGAAAACACGGGGAGCTGGTCCTCACCCTCGTCGTTGGTCACCCGGGTGGGGTTGCTCCCGTCGGCGCCCATCACGTAGATCTCGGAGTTGCCGTCCCGGACGCTGTGGAAGGCGAGCCGGGACCCGTCGGGGGCCCACGAGGGGGCGAAGTCGGACGTGGGCTCGGAGGTGATCCGGGTCTGGTTGGTTCCGTCGGCGTTCATCACGTAGATCTCGAAGTTGCCGTCGCGGTAGCTGGTGAAGGCGATCTTGGAGCCGTCGGGGGACCAGGACGCGAACTGGTCGTTGGCCGCGACCTCGGTGAGCCGGCGGGGGTCGCTGCCGTCGGCGTTCATCGCGTAGATCTCGAAGTTGCCGTCGCGGTCGCTCTCGAACACGATCTTGGAGCCGTCGGGCGACCACGAGGGGTACGAGTCCTCGGTGGGGCTGTCCGTGAGCCGGGTCTGGTTCCGCCCCGACGCCTCCATCGTGTAGATCTCGATGTTGCCCTCGCGGTTGCTGGCGAAGGCGATCCGTCCCGAAAGCTGGTCGACGACCGGGCCGGAGGTCGAGGCGCTCCGCAACACGATCACCGCCACCGCGGCCACCAGCAGCAGGCCGATGGCTCCCGAGATGCGGACGACCTGCGTGCGCTGCTCCCGGTCGAAGTCGGCAAGCACGCCGATCAGTTTGACCGATCGAAGGCCGTGGGTGGCGACGAACCGATCTTTTGCCGCAACCAGTCGCCCACCCCGGCGGCGAACAGGGCCGGGGTTCCGCCGGTATGGAGGAACACGGTGCGGGTGGTGGGCCCGATCCGGCCGTCGGCCCGGGCCGCGACCAGGCCGGCCATGGCCTTGCCGGTGTACACGGGGTCGAGGAGCAGGCCCTCGGTGCGGGCGGCCAGCACCAGGGCGTCCCGGCAGGCGTCCGTGAGGTCGGCGTAGGCCCGTCCCACCTGGTCGTGGTCGACCACGACGGCGCCGGATGGCTCGGGGAGTCCCGCAAGCGCCGCCACCTCGGCCGTCTTGGCCGGGAGGACGGAGTCGAGGTCGGGACGGGCGCCGACGTCGACCCCGAGGATGCGCCCGTGGTCGCCGAGGCCGACCGCCAGTCCGGCGTGGGTGCCGCCCGACCCGTCGGCCACGACGACGATCTCGGGCTCGGCGCCCATCGCGTCGACGGCCTGGCCGAGGAGCTCGGCGGCCGCCCACACGTAGCCGAGGGCACCGACCGGGCTGGCCCCGCCGACCGGAATCCCGTAGGGACGGTGTCCGTCGCCGGCCAGGCGCTCGGTCGTCGCCACGATGGCGGCCTCGACGGCGTAGTAGTCGAGCTCCTTGCCGCCGGTGGCGACCCGGACGGTCTCGGGCCCCAGCAGCTCGTCGAGCAGGACGTTGCCGGTGGCCGACGCCGGGAGGTCTCCGGGCACGACCACCACGCAGGCCAGTCCGAGGCGGTTGGCCGCGGCCGCGGTCATCCGGACGTGGTTGCTCTGCTGCCCACCACCGGTGACCAGCACGTCGCAGCCCCGGGCGATGGCGTCGGCGCACAGGTACTCGAGCTTGCGGGCCTTGTTGCCGCCCCCGCCGAGGCCGTTCACGTCGTCGCGCTTGACCCAGAGGGCTCCCGGCTCCATGCCCAGGGCGGCTCCGAGGCGGGGAAGGGGCTCGAACGGCGTCGGGAGCGCCACCAACGGGGTCCGCCGCCCGAGTGCGGGACCTGAATCCATTCTCCCCGACGGTACCGCCGTCGCCGGTGGGCGTCCCGACCGGCAGCCCCCTCGAACCGGTGACGTTTTCGCTCGCCAGGAGGACACTTTCTGTCACCGGTTCGAGGGGGCGGCCGAACCGGTGACGGATTCGGTCGCCAGGACGACGCATTTCGTCACCAGTTCGAGGGGTCGCCGAACCGGTGACGTTTTCGGTCGCCAGGAGGACGCTTTTTGTCACCGGTTCGTAGAGGCCGCCGAACCGGTGACGGATTCGGTCGCCAGGACGACGCATTTCGTCACCAGTTCGAGGGGTCGCCGACCGGTGACGGATTGGTCGCCAGGGCGACGATTTTTTCCGGGTCGAGGCGGCGGTCGAAACGGTGACGGATTCGGTCGCCAGGACGACACTTTGTGTCACCGGTTCGGGGGGGCGGCCGAACCGGTGACGTTTTCGGTCGCCAGGACGACGCCTTTTGTCACCGGTTCGTAGAGGCCGCCGAACCGGTGACGGATTCGGTCGCCAGGGCGACGATTTCTGTCACCGGTTCGGGGGTGCGGGTGCGGGGGGTTGTGGGACCTGTGGAAAACGGGTGGGTGAACGGTTGGTGAACCGCCTGGCAGTCTGAAGGAACGATGACCCGCATAGGATCGTCCCTGTGAGCGACATGGAGCCCGGTTCGGGCCCTGCGCGCCCGCGTGACGCCGGCAGCCAGGTGCTGGTGTGGATGCGGGACGAATTCGAGGCCCTCCGGCGCCAGGTCCACGCGCTCGCCACCAGCGTCGCGCAGCAACGGGCGATGCTCACCGAGCTGAGTGGGGACCGGGTGGCGGAGCTGACGACGTCCCTCGCGGAGCTCGAAGGGTGTGCCGCCGCCCTGCGCAACGAGGCAGCCCGGATCCAGTCGAGCGAGCACTCCCTCGGCGATCGGCTGGCGTCGGTGGTGAGCGAGGCGATGGCGCAACACGAGGGTTCCCCGCAGGTGGGGGACGCGTCGCTCAAGGCCTTCGAGGACCTCCTCCAGAACCGGCTCACCGACGTGGTGGCCGACGCCATCCGGCCCCAGCTGCGGGCAGCCATCGCGGCCCGCTTGCCCGAGCTGGTGAACGAGGTGGTCCAGCCCCAGGTGAGGGCCGCGCTGGCCGAGATCAAGGGGTGCACCACCGAGCTCCGGGACGAGTACGCCCGCCTCCGGGCGCTACGGGACGACCTCATGGTGCGCTTCCCGCGGCTGGTAGAGACCGCGGTCGAGCGGGCTATGGAGCACCAGGTGGCCACCATCAAGTCCCTCGCCGCGACCCCGCCGACCCCACCTGCCCCCGCCGCGGTGCGGCCTTCTGCGACGCCACCCCCCGCCAGTCCGGTTCCGTCCCCCGGCCCGTCCGAGTTCCCGTCGGCCGCGGTCGCCCCGCCGCCGCCAACCCCGCCGGCCGCAGTCGCCCCGCCGGCCGCCGGCGCGACCTCGCCACTCGCGGCCTCGGAGACAGCCGGGCCGACGCCGGACACCGGTTTCCCGGCCGCCGCCCCGGCTCCGGTCGCCCCGGCTCCGGTCGCCCAGCCGCCGGTCGCCCAGCCGCCGGTCGCCCCGGCTCCGGTCGCCCAGCCGCCGGTCGCCCAGCCGCCGGTCGCGGTCGCGCAGCCGCCGGTCGCCCAGCCGATCGCGGTGGAAACCTCGGTGCCGTCGCCGGTGTCGTCGGCTCCCCTCGTCCCGACGTCCTCGCCGGACTCGTCCCCCGGCGAAGTGGCCGCGCCGAGGGTCGCCGTCGGTGGCCGCTTCTCGGGCGCCCCCGCCCCAGCCCCCGCCCCCGCCCCCCGGCCGGCCGAGCTGACCCCGCCGGGAGTGCCTCCTTCAACCCAGGTCCCCGATGGCACGGTCGCCGGCAACGTCCCCGCGCCGGAAACGGCGGCCCCGGCGGCTGGCGGGCGCGTGCGGTACGCGGAGGCGGCGGCCGCGGCCGCGGCGGCCGCGGCGGCGGTTGACGGGATCGCCTGCGTGCTGCCGGGCATGGTCGTCGGGCCGTCCCTGGCCGTGGGGGTGGCCGAGGCGCTGGGCCGGGCCCGCCTCCGCCGCCGGCGCCGGCGCCGGGCGGCGCCCCCGGCCGCCGGTCTCTACCGCCACGATCCATTCGCCGGCCACGTCACCCGCCGCCTGGAGCGCTTCGCCCGCGGCCGGGCCGCGCCGCCCGCCTCCACGGCCCGGGGCATGGGTGCCGCCGGTTGGGCCACCGTGGTCCTCGGCGAGCGTGACGGCGAGGAAGTCGGCATCGACCTGTCGACGGGGGGCCTGGTGCTCACCGGTCCGGGTGCCGCCGACGTGGCCCGGGCGGCCGTCACCGGCCTGCTGGCGGCCCACGAATCGTCCACCATGGCCGCAGTCGTCGCCGGCGACCTTCTCCCCGCGGTCCCGCCCTTCCCCGGCCTGGCCCAGACGGCCGACCTCGGTCCCGCGATCGGCGAGCTGGCGGCGGAGGTCGGCCGGCGGCTGCAGCTGCTGGCCGACGACAACGTGCCCGATGCCGGTGCCTACCGGTCGAAGCATCCCGACGCCGACTTCCCGATGATCGTCCTGGCCGCCACCGGCGTCGGGGCCGACGACCTCGAGCGGGTGCGGGCGCTGTTGCGGGACGGCGCCCGGGCCGGCGTCTCGGGGATCGTGGTCCCCGAGACTCCCCAGCCGGCGTCCGGCGATCCGGCGTCCGGCGATCCGGCGGCGGACGAGGAGAGCCGCCGGTGGGCCGACATCCGCCTGGACGAGGGGGCGACGGTGGCCGAGGCCCGGCCCGCGGCCCAGGCCGAACGCCTCGCCGGGGCCCGCCTCTTCCAACTCGAGCCCGACGTGGCGGCCGAGCTGCTGGGCGTGCTGGCCTCGGCCCGCACCGACGGCGACCACATGCGGCCCGTGCCCGACGACGACGAGTCGTTCATGCCCGCCACGTCGGCCGCCACCGCCCCGGTGGCGGTGCAGCTGCTCGGCGTCTACCGCATCGAGGTCGACGGCACCGAGATCAAGAGCGGCCTGCGGGCCAAGGCCCGGGAGCTGCTGGCCTTCTACCTGCTCCATCCCGAGGGAGCCACGCTCGACGACGCCGTCGAGGCCCTGTGGCCGGAAGCCGATCCCCGGCGGGGCTCGGAGTGGTTCTGGACCGCCCTCGGCAACCTGCGCACCAAGCTCCGCCAGGCCACCGGCCAGAAGGAGCTCAAGGTCATCGACCGCGACGGCGACCTCTACCGGATCGAGGACGTCTTCGACGTCGACCTGTGGAGCCTCCAGCACTCCCTCAAGGAGGGCGCCCAGAGCAGGGACGACGCCGTCCGCCAGGCCGCCCTCGACCGGGCGGTGGCCGACTACGACGGCGACCTGCTCGTCGGCCTCGACTGGTTCTGGCTCGACACCCCGCGCGAGGACCTCCGCCAGCGCATGGTCGATGTCCTGGTCTGGCTGGGCGACCGGCGGTGGGCCGCGGGCGACGCCCGGGCCGCGTGGTCGGCCCTGCAGCGGGCGCTCGAGGTCGATCCCTACGCGGAGCAGATCTACCGGCGCATCATGCGCCTGCAGGCCAAGCTGTCCCGTCCCGACGACGCCGACGTCACCTACCGGCGGCTCCAGGCCAAGCTCGACGAAGTCGACCTGCAGCCGACCTCCGAGACCGAGAAGCTCCACGCCGAGGTCTGCCCCCAGGCATAGTCCCGGGCTCGGGCCGCTACACCTCGTGGATGGCCGAGGCGACCACCCGCCCGTCCTCGACGTCGAAGGTGGCCAGGGTGTGCACCGGCTGCCGCCGGCGCTCGGTGGGTGAGCCGGGGTTGAGCAGGAGCTGGCCGTCGACGCCGGGCTCCAGCCACGGGATGTGGCTGTGGCCGAACACGACCACGTCCGCGTCGGGGAACATCCGCCGCATGCGACGTTCCCGTCCCCCGGTCGCCCCGCTGTCGTGCACCATGCCGACCCTGACCCCGTCGATGTCGAGCTCGACCACCTCGGGCAGCACGCCGACCAGCTCGTGGTCGTTGTTCCCCAGGACGGCGTGAACCGGGGCGAAGCCCGAGAGCTCGTCGAGGACGGCACCGGTGAGGATGTCGCCCGCATGGAGGACGACGTCGGCCCGCTCGAGGTGGGCGTAGCCGGCGGCGGGCAGCCGGCGGCGCCCGCCCCGGTGGATGTGGGTGTCGGCGATCACCACGACATGGCGCACGCCTCCATCCTGCCCGGTCGCGTCGGTAGAGTCCGCGGGGCATGCGTGCCTACCTCGAGGTCTCCGGCCTGGCCATCCCCGAGCTGGTCCCGCTGGAAGGCGCTCGCACCACGTTGGGGCGCGACGGGGTGAACGACGTCGGACTCGACCATCCCACCGTGTCCGCCCTCCACGCCGTCATCGAGCGCTACGGGGTGTGGTTCGTCCTCCGTGACCTGGGGTCGTCGAACGGGACCTTCGTCAACAACGAGCGGCTGGTGGGTGAGCAGCGCCTCCGGTCGGGGGACGAGATCCGCCTGGGCGAGGCCCGTCTCGTGTACCGCACCGAGGGAGTCGCGGCCCAGGAGGGTACGGAGAAGTCCGAGGGGCCGCCCGACCTGACGCCGCGCGAGCGTGACGTCCTCGTCGCCCTGTGCCGGCCCATGCTCGACCGGGCCGCCTTCACCCAGCCCGCGTCCATCCGCCGGCTGGCCTCGGACCTGGTGGTGAGCGAGGCGGCGGTCAAGTTCCACCTGGCCAACCTGTACGACAAGTTCGGCCTGCACGACGCCACCGCCTCGCGCCGGGTGCAGCTGGCCAACGAGGCCCTCCGGCGGGGGGCGGTGAGCCTGGCCGACCTGCGCCAGTCCCCCGGCACGAGGTCAGCGCCCGTCTGACTCCAACCCGAAGAGGGTGAAATCGTCGAACGCCACCGTGGCCCGCTGCGCCTCGGCGGTCGCCGTCGCCAGGCCGATGCTGCCGGCGGGCAGGCCCCGGGAGTCGACCACGTCGACGACGTCCCGCCCGTCGACGAACATCCGCAGCCTCGTCGCCGCCGGTGCGCCGGCGCAGTCGAGGCGCAGGACCAGCGCCTGGTCGCGGGCGGGCTTCGGCGTGACGGTCGACGCGAGGGTGACCATCCGGCCCGCGTCGAACTTCACCACCCGCACGGTGCCGTCCACCCCGACCAGACCCTCGTAGAACGACGTCCGGCCCGGCCCCTGGCGGCAGACGACGCCGAACAGGCCCGTCCCCGACTGCGACCGGGCGGTCACCCGCACGCTGACGTCGCGCAGCCGGGTGAGCGGTCGGCCGAAGGCCGGGCCCCGGAAGGCGGTGTCCGACAGGAACTGCTGGCCCGGCTGCCGTACGTCCATCCGGTACCACCCGCCGTCGTAGGCGACGGTCGCGATCGGCTCGTCCTGCACGTACCAGCCGCCCCCGATGTCGAAATCGTCGGCGTAGAGCTGCTCCAGCCGGACCGAAGTCGCCCCGGGGCCCGGCCCGAGCAGCCCGAACGCGCCCGCCACGAGAAGGATCGAGCCGGCCAGCCGGCACCACCGCGTTAGCGGGCGGCGACGGCTCGGGGCGTCGGGGAGGGGAGGCCCCGGCCGGTCGTCGCCTTCGTCGGCTCCTCCGTCGGCTCCTTCGTCGCCCTCGACGACCAGGGGGGTGACGGGGTGGCCGGCGCGGGCCTGGACCGCCTGGAGCTGCCGCCCGAGTTGGAGAATCCCGCTCTGGCGACGGGCGGGGTCGGCCGACAGGCCGGCCCGCAGGACCTCGCACAGGGCCTCGGGCACGTCCCGGGACCGCAGGTCATCAGGCGGGCCGGCGGCGATCCGGGCGGCCAGGGACGCGACGCCCTCGTCCCCCTCGCGGGCGAAGGGCGGGCGTCCGGCCAGCAGGGTGTGGAGCGTGGCGGCCAGGGCGTAGACGTCGGTGGCGGGCGTCGGTGGTCCGCCGCCGAGCAGCTCGGGGGCGGCGTAGGCGAGCGTGCCGGGCACGCCGGGGGGCGCGACGGCGGGGCCGGTGCGTATCGTCGCCACCCCGAAGTCGGCCAGCTTGGGATCGCCGAAGCGGGAGAGCAGCACGTTCTCCGGCTTCACGTCGCCGTGGACGACCCCGGCCCGGTGGGCGGACTCGAGGGCGCCCGCCAGGGACACACCGATGCGCAGGACGTGGGCCACGTCGAGCCGGTCGGCTCCCGCCAGGAGCTCGGCCAGCGAGCCGCCTGTGAGCAACTCCATCACCAGGTAGCACCGGCCATCGTCGCCCGTGGCGGCGTCGTACACGGTGACGATGCCGGGGTGGCCGGAGAGCCTTCCGATGGCCTCGCACTCCCGCTGGAACTGCCGGCGGCCGTCGGGCGTCGGGGCCACCGTGAGCACCTTGATGGCGACCGGCCGGTCGAACGAGCGCTGGCGGCCCTGGTAGACGGTGGAGAACGTGCCGCCGCCGATCTCGACGACGTCGTCGTAGTCGCCGATGCCGAGGTCGACGATCGTCACGGAGGACCGAGACGCCGGGGGCGCACGAGCGATGGGCCGGCCAGCAGGGCCAGGGCGACGAGCACCGCGGTCAGGGAGATCGCCCGCGGCAGGCCGGATCCCGACCCCGCGAGCAGGACGATCCGGTCGGTCACACCCTCGGACTCCGCCGGTCGGGGTCCGCCGGACTCCGCTCGGTCGGCCGCCGGCTCGGTCGTGGCCGGAGCCTCCACTTCGGGGACGCGCCGCCCCCCGACGACGCTGCCGGCGGAGACTCGGCTTCGCGGGGAGCGGACGCCGACCCCGGCGCCGTTGTCGAGTCGTCGTCGGCGTCGCCGGCGGTCATCGTTGCCCGGAGCGGCTCGTCCGGGTCGTACGGGACCTCGGCGCCGTCCGTCCCGCCCGCCAACGCCGCGGTGACGGTGCCCCCGCTGCTGCCGATCGAGTTCGCGCGCCCGACAGCGGGCGCCTGGCCGGTTTCCACGGTGGTCGGGGTCTCCGTCCCGGCCTGGCGCTCGGTCCCCGGCGCGGCCGGCGACACCACGGTGGTCGTCGAGGCTTGGTCCGGCTCCTGTCCGCCGGCCGTGGCCGGCACGAGGAGGGCGAGCGTGACGAGCACGAAGCCCGCCAGGCGCCGGACGCGGTCCCCGCCCCCGACCGCCGGCCCGCCGCTGCGCACGTCCACCAGGGTGAACCTTAGACCGGGCACCTGTCCGGCCCGCGGGGGAACGTCGGACGAGATTGGCGCCAGGCCGAGAAGGTTCGTTGCGGGCAGCGCGCCTGACGCCCGACAACCCAGTAGGGGGAAACGGCAGGCGATGTCGCTACTAGTGCGAGCGTAGGCAGACTCGAGGGAGCGGGTGTGGAAGAAGTTCGCCTCCACCGAGACCGGCGCCCCGCCGGCGCTGACCCTCAACTGGACCGACCTGCCGCCGCCCAGCGGCGACCCCATCGGGTTCTTCGACGCCGCCTACCCTCTCGTGGGCGGGGCGGGTCATCGGCTGGACGGCCGACCCCGACGGCCCCCCGACGGCGCCGTTGCGAAGGAGCTGGCATGACCCTAGGAACGATCATCCTGGTAATTGTGGCAGCTGGAATCTTGGTCCTTTTCGAAACGCTCAAGGCGGTTCCGGAGGAGGGGAAGTGGGCAACGCCCAAGTACATTGAATTCGAGGTGGTTGCGGTTGGTCTACTGATTTTCGGCGGAATCACAGTGTGGTCATGGCTAAAAAGGCCATGACGGTCGGGGGGGGGGGTCCGTCCCCGGTGCAATTGATGACGAGCGTAGGTTCCTCTCGCAGCCTCCACGCAAAGAAGGGACCCTCGCCCGTGTCCACCCGACTATCTCCGCCGAGGGCGTCCGACCACTGCCTACGATTCCGTCCCGCCGCGCAACGACGCCACTGCCTAGAACGTGCGGACACATCGTTTCCGACGCGGCCGTCGTCGGCCTGCCGGCGTCGACCCGACCGCCACGCTATAAATCGAAGCCGTGCCCGAATTCCGATCTGATCCCGTGGAGGGGGGAGTTGCAGCGCCTACGACTACGCTTGTGCGGACACGGTGAGCAGGTGCCGCCGGTACCGCAGGGCCGCTACCCCAGCGGTGCTTCTAGCCGCTGATCTTTGTATAAATGCGGCGCCTGCCAATGAGGTGGTGAACCGTTCATGAACTTCCTTCTTGCCGCAATGCTCTTTCTCGTAGCCGGACTCTTGCTAATATTTGGGCCAAGGTTGTTTGGAGCGCCGACTCCATATGCTTGGGCACGACGGGCACAGAAGCTTCCACCGATCATCTTCGCCGCACTAATGGTGTTCATCGCGATTCGACTGCTAGTCGCCTGACTCCCTGGTCGATCGGGGACCCAGATGCGAACCAGGGCTGTCTGCGAACAATTTACGACTACTTGGTCGGGGGGATCCGCTTCGGCCACCGAAAGCGCGGCCTCCCCGATCCGACTGCCGCGGCCCGGGTCATCGCCGTGTGGGAGGGAATCCGGCGCACCCACGGCGCCCCGCCCGATCAGACTCTCCGCTCATGCCGCCCGAGCCGTGGGACGTCATCGACCAGTGTCCGACCACGAGGACCTGGAAGACGAACAAGCGCAAGCCCGAACCTGACCGGGCTGCCTGACCGGGCGCAGCTCCTCGTTGGCTTCGTGGCCGCCCTCCGCCGCTCGGAGCGCACCGCGCTGACCGTCGACCAGGCCGCCGAACATCCCAACGGCCTGGTGCTGGCCATCGCCTGGTGAAAGACCAACCCGACCGGCGAGCAGCTGTGCTGGGCGTCCTTCCACGAATTCCCATGACCAGCCACTGTCCGTTCGCGACTGAATCGAAGGCCAATTCACTGGCCATTTCAGGCCCGACGAAATCGGAGGTTGGCTTTCGCGCCAGTTTTCGTTCGATTGTTCCTGGCGGGCCTGCCGGAGGCTGACCGCAGGGTCAGGAAAGACTGACCCCCGGGGCCAGGCGATTCCCCCCTTCCCGCGGATTCCATCCTCCGCCGCGAAGGCGCATCGTGAGCGTAGGGACACGGGAACGGACCCGGGTCGATCGGAGGGCAGCGTGGGGAGCCTGGGAGGCAACGGCGGGGAGGCTCCCCGCGCCGGCCGCCGATTCGCGGTCGGGGCCTGGGCCTCGGGGGCGCTCGTCGCGCTGTCGCTCGCGGCGGCCGCCTTGGCGCCGCCGGCCTCGGCGGTCGCGGGCGCTCCTTCGTCCACCACCACGATCCCCGACGAGCGGATCTCCCTCGTCCCGTGTTGTGGCAACCCTGTGAGCGTGGAACCGGCGATCCCGCCCGGCATCCCTCCGCCCGGCGAGGCACACCCCGGGCCCGAGCCCGAGTCCGAGCCCGCCGTCGGAGCCGTCCCCCGCCGCCCCTCTGTCCCCGATCGTCAGCCGACGACCGCTGGCCCGCACCGGTTGAGACCCGGCCCGCCGGTAGCCTCGGGGACCTGGACCCCGTCGCCGCCCTCCAGCGCATCGCCTACCTGCTCGAACGGGCGGGCGCGCCCACCTACCGCGTGCGGGCCTTCCGCTCGGCCGCGTCCACCCTGGCCGAGCTGGGCGCCGACGGGCTGCGGGAACGGGCCACGACCGGCCGGCTGCGTGACCTGCCCGGCGTCGGCCAGACCACCGAGGCGGTGGTGCTGGAGGCCCTGGCCGGGGGCGTGCCCTCGTACCTGAAGAAGCTCGAGGACGAGCTCGTGGTGTCCTTGGCCGGCGAGAAGGACGCCCCGTCGGAGGACCCGCGGACGCTCGAGATCCGGGCCGCCCTGCGGGGGGACCTGCACACCCACTCGGACTGGTCCGACGGCGGCAGCAGCATCGACGAGATGGCTCGCACCGGGCGCGACCTGGGCCACGAGTACATGGCCCTCACCGACCACTCGCCCCGGCTGACGGTGGCCCGGGGGCTGTCTCCCGAGCGCCTGCGCCAGCAGCTCGACGTGGTGGCCGAGGTGAACGAGCGCCTGGCGCCCTTCCGGCTCCTCACCGGGATCGAGGTCGACATCAACGAGGACGGGTCCCTCGACCAGGAGGACGAGCTGCTGGCCCGCCTCGACGTGGTGGTGGCGAGCGTCCACTCCAAGCTGCGGATGGAGTCCGGCCTCATGACCGCCCGGATGATCAAGGCGGTGCGCAACCCGCACACCGACATCCTGGGCCACTGCACCGGCCGGCTGGTGACGGCGCGGCTGGGGAAGGGAAAGGGTCGGCCGGAGTCGACGTTCGACGCCGACGCCGTCTTCGCGGCGTGCGCCGAAACCGACACCGCGGTGGAGATCAACAGCCGTCCCGAGCGACTCGACCCGCCCCGGCGACTGCTCAAACTGGTGGTGGAGGCCGGCTGCAAGGTGGCCATCGACACCGACGGCCACGCTCCCGGCCAGCTCGACTGGCAGATGAACGGCTGCCGCCGGGCGGCCGAGTGCGCCGTGCCAACGGAGTCAATCGTAAACACCTGGCCCTCCGCCCGCCTCCTAGCCTGGACGTCCAGCCACAACACCAGCTGAGGGAGGTTTGACTTTTTCGCGCCGGCTGCCGGTCGCCGCCGCAGGCGGCCTCCTCAGCTGGCCCCCCGCCGGCCGAAGGCCGGCACGCCGTTGGGGGGAGGGTTCGGGAGGGGGGCCCGCCCCCCTCCCGCTATGACGCGATGCGGATGTGGCTGACCGTGGCCAGCTCCTGCTCCAGCTCGATGTCTTCGAGCAGGATGTCGACGCCGATAGCCCAGCCGTCGATCTCCTCGACCTCGACCGACTCGATGATGGCGGTGGCGGCGGCGGCGGTCAGGGTGCAGGTCCACCAGGGTCGGGTCTCGCCGTCCTTCTTGGACGAGCGCAGCGCCGCCCACAGGACGTGGCCCGCGAAGTCGGTGGGGATCAGGCCGCCCTGCTCGAGGAGCCGGCAGTGGCCGTCGAAGACCATGGGCACCGACCAGTCGGTCACCCGGAGCGGCTCCCGGAACGTGATCGACCCGCGGGAGGTCGCCTTGAAGGGGATGCTGAGCAGTCGGGTGAGATCCTCAGCCAGGTCTTCGAGTTGTGCCTGCTTGATCGCCATAGGTGACGTATCGGCAATCCCGGCGGAGAACATTAGGGATTGGGCACCGGATGTCGAGGATCTCCCGGCCGGTTGCGGATCGGGCGTGTGAAGCTGGGCCGGTGGAGGTCCGCTCCGACCGCTCGTTCCCGTTCGAGGTCGGTCCCGGGGCCCTCTGGTCGGCCCTCACCCGCGTCGACCGGTACCGGCTGTGGTGGCCGTGGCTGCGCCGGTTCGAGGCGGACTCGTTCGCCCCGGGGGAGCGGTGGCGGTGCGCCGTCCGCAGCCCTCTGCTCTACCCGGTGCGGTTCGACGTGATGCTCGAAGAGGTGGTCGCCGGGCGGTGGGCCACGGCCAGGGTCGCGGGCGACATCGCCGGCCACGCCCGCATCGAAGTCACCCCCGACGGGGACGGCAGCCGCCTCCGTCTGGTGTCGACGCTGGCGCCGGAGGCGTGGCTGCTCCGGGCGATCGCCCGCCTGGCCCCGCCGGTGGCCCGCTTCGGCCACGACCGCCTCCTCGACACCGCCGTCGGCCAGTTCGGGGCCCGGGCCTTTGGGCACCCGGCCTGACCGCCGGCCGCCGAGCCGGCCCGGTGACGACCACGTCACCGACCCCTCCATGGCCTTGGTTCCGCGACCCGACCCGTTCGGGCCCCGGAACGGTGGGCTCCGGCGCCCGGGGCCGAGTGCCGTCAAGCTTCAGGAGGGTGGCGTGACGGCGGCGATCGCCGGGTCAGGCCTGGTGGGATGCCGTCAGATCTCGCAGGCGGCCTCGTTCTCGGCGACGCACTCGTCGGTACCGACCCCGCCGGCGGCGTAATCGGCGCCGACCTGGCCGAAGAGATGGTCGTTGCCGGCGACCCCGGCCAGCTGGTCGGCGCCGTCGCCGCCGAGGAGGGTGTCGTCGCCGTCGCCACCGGTGATGCGGTCGTCACCGCCGCTGCCGAAGATCACGTCGTTGCCGGCCAGGCCGGTGATGTCCTGGGAGGCCAGGCCTCCGCAGATGACGTCGTTGCCGGGAGTTCCCGCGATCTGGGCCCCGTTGCTGGCGATGGTGCAGCTCACGGTGGTGATCGACGCGGTGGCGGTGTTGTCCGCCGGAGCCGTGTCGGACGCCGCCTGGGATGCAACGGTCGCCGAGTTGTTGAGCGTGACGCTCGGACCGACGGTGTCCGCCACCCGGACCGTGTAGGTGATGACGGTCGTAGCCCCGTTGGCCTGCGTCGGCTTGGTGCAGCGCAGCTGGGACCCGCCGCCGAGGATGTTGCAGGTGAAGCCCGCCCCGCTGGGGACCGGCGGGCTGACCACGCTGAGGCCGGCCGGAAGGGTGTCGGTGACGACCACGTCGGGGGCGTCCGACGGCCCGAGGTTGGTGACGGTGAGCTGGCAGGTGACCGTGGCGCCGGGGACCACTGGCGTCGGTGCGCAGGCCTTGGTGATGCGCAGGTTGGTGGGGCTGAGCAGGGGCCGGAAGGCGGCGACGTACACGTCGAGCCCGGCATTGGTGCCGTCGGGGTTGTCTCCGGTGCTGTTGGACGAGTCGGCCCACGAGGGGTACATGATCCCGGCGTGGAAGGCCAGGCCGGTGTAGTCGCCGAGCTCCTGGGCGCCGTTGAGGGCGTACCCGTTCGTCGGTGCGTCAGCGATGGGGAAATTCGTGCCCCACGTCGCCCCCCCGTTGGTGCTGGCGGAGGCGAACAGCGTCACGTCGTTGTTGGCGGTGCCGTCGATGTCGGAGGCACTCGGACCGCCTCCGGTATCCAGGCGGGCGTCGTAGAACGACACGCCGACCACGCCGCTGGTCTGGTCGAGGGCGATCCTCGGCAGCATCTGGGAGTTGGTGCCGGCGTCGTCGTTGACCTGCACCGGAGCGCTCCAGGTGGCGCCGTCGTTGGTCGAGGTGCGGACGAGGATGTCGAAGTCGTTGTTCTCGTTGGGGGGGCCCTCCTCGGTGTACACGAGGTAGACCCGGTCGTTGTTGGCCCCGCCGGTGCGGTCCCACGCCAGGCCGGGCTCGGCGTCGACCGAGCGCTGCGGCTGGGCGGGCAGGAAGTCGAACCCGCCGACGTTGGTGGTCGTGGCGGTGACGGCGGCGCCGAAGGCCCCGGCCCCGAGCCCGTCGGCGTCGGTGTGGGTGAAGATGGTGGCCGGACCCTGGCCGGCGGTGGGGCTCTCGTAGGTGACCATCACCTCGCCCGTCGGGCCGATGGCGATGTCGCCGAAGTTGCCGACATTGGACACGTCCTGCTCGGCGTTCCAGGCCCCGAACGTGAGCGCGCCGGTGACGCTGCGGCCGCGGACCGCGATCCCGCCCGAGTCGTCGCGCCACGTGACCCAGACCGAGTTCTCCCCGGCGACGACGGTCGGCTGGTCGAGGGAGCCGGCAGCCCCCGTGTCGACCGGACCGAGGTTGGTGAAGTTGGCCCCCAGGTCGTTGGTGACGTAGAGCTCGATAGTGCGGGGGTTGCGCTGGAGGTAGCCGACGAACAGGTTGCCGTGGTCGTCCCACGACAGGGTGGGGTCACAGCACGCGACCGGGCGGCCGTCGCCTCCCGGACCGGTACCGGTGGCGAACACCGTCCGCGTCCAGGTCAGGCCGCCGTCGGTCGAGAACGAGAGCGGCAGGCCGGCGTCGCCGACGATGCCGTTGGTCATCACGGCGATCTGCTTGGTGTTGTTCGGGTTGACGGCGACGGCCGACTCGTCCTCGTTGCCCGCCCGGACGGTGGCGTTGGACGGCGCCCCCACGATGACCGCCCCGGCCGGGGTCGGGACCAGGAACGAGGCGAGGCTCGCGACCAGCCCCACGGCCAGGACAACGGTGACGCGACGAAACGAGAACCCTCGCGGATGACCTCTCATTGCCCCTCCTCGAATCGTCCCGCCGATCCAGGAGTGTTCTGGCGACTGGTCGATTCTGGCGGCCCGGGGGCCGCCTGTCCACCAATACCTCGGGCGTTTCCGTTTCCGACCTGGGTCAGGGGCACGCTGTCTCCGGCACGCCCTCGGCGAGCGTGACCGGAACGGTGATGGCCGCGCCGTCGAGGCGCTCGCTGTTGACGATCAACTGGACCCGGAAGTCGTACCTGCCGGGGGTGGCGCCCGACAGGTCGACCCGGACCGACCCGCGTCCGGCGGCGCCGGTCACGACCACCGGGTCGAGGCCGCTCTGCGAGCGCGGGAGCAGTGCGACTTCGAACTCGATCACCGGCTCCCGGCTCTCACCGGTCACCTCGTAGCAGAGCATCGTCACGGTGCCGATCCGTGACCCGCCGGTCGGGCCCGACACGCCCAGCCTCCACCCGCCCGACTCGGCGTACACCGTGCCGCCCGGTGCGGTGCCGTCGTCGTCGGTCCCCGGCGGACTTGTCGTCGCCGACCCACCCGGGTCGGTCGTGGGCCCGGGGACGCTCGGGGGGACGGTCGTGCCCGCCGAGCCGCCGGGGGCGGTCGACGTCGACCCGGGCGAGTCGGTGGGCGCGGTGGACGTCCCGAACGTCGTGGAGGGCTTGCCGGTGGCACCGGAGGTCGAGTCGTCGTCCGAACAGCCCGAGCCGAGGAGCAGGACGGCGCACAGGAACGCGACCCCCCGGCGGGCGGCGGCACGTCCCATACCCGAACCCTAACCCCGCGGTCGGGCGCGCTCGGCCTCGGCCTGACCACCGCTCAGGAGGGCGGGACCCGCAGCACGACGACCGCCGAGTTCTCGAACCCGTTCGTCGCCGGGTGACGACCCCGGAACTCCTCCATGGCCGGTTCGTTGTAGCCCCGCCAGTCCTTCGCCACCACGATGTATCCGACACCGTTCCGGCGCGCCGCCCGCAGGCTGTCGTCGTCGGGAAACCGGCCGCCGAAGATCTCCCGGGCGGAGCGGGCTCGGACCTGCTCGTCCTCGAAGGTGAGCCAGTGGAGCTCGGCGTCGAAGACGGTCCGCCGCCGGACCGCTCCCTCGGCCCACCACCCGAGGATGAGGTCGTGACCTCCGGTGGTCACGGCGATCGTCGCGTCCGCCGGGGTGTTGGCCTCCATCCAGTCGAAGGCGCGGACCGTCTCGGGCGAGAGCACACCGTAGTAGTCGCGCTGCAGGCGGAAGAAGTGCAGTCCGAGCACGGCCTGGGTGGCCAACGCGGCGATCAGCAGCCCGTCCAGGCTCCGGCGTAGCCGCCCCAGCGACCGGTTGTCGCCCACCTCGGTCATCCAGGCTGCGATCGCGAGCAGGGCCGGCAGCGGCAGGGCGTAGAGCGTCCGGGGTTGGCGGGTGACCAGGGCCACGACGACCGTTCCCACCAGCAGGCTCGTGGTGATGGCCCACATACGGGTGCGTCGACGGGGGATCAGCACGAGCGGCGTGACGATGGCGAGCGAGAGGGCGAGCCTCCAGAAGACCGCGAAGTCACGGTAGAGAAAGTCGATGTTGGCGAGGAGGTTGGACGGGTCGAGCTGCAGCGGGTCGACGCCCCCGCCGCTGCCGAGGCTGGCGTTCAGGAGGGTCCGGTACACCGGGAGAAGGGGCAGGCAGGGCAGGGGGACGACGAGAAGGCCGAGGAGCGCCCGGCGCCCGATTGCGGAGAGGTCCCGCCGGTTCTGCACCAGGTGGACGACAACCAGGACGACGGCGCTGCAGGCGGCGATGAACGTCACGAAATGCGACGTGGCGGCCAGCGCCGCCAGCACCACGGACGCGCCGGCCATCGGCCCGAGGCCACCGCCCCGGATGTACCGGTCCACGCACCAGACGAAGGGTGCGAGCAGCCCGAGCCCGATGAGTTGCGGAAGGCCGCCCCAGGCCGCCGCCTCCCCGGTGGCGAGGGCCGTGACCATGAGCCCGCCCAGGACCGCCGCCCGCCAGCGGTGGTCCTCCAGGCGGAGCACGACGTAGAGACCGACGCCCGGGAGCAGGGCGGCGACGGCGGTGACCGCGGCCACCCCCAGGGTCAGGCCCAGGGCCCGCACCGACGCGACGACGAGCAAGGGCACCACCGGCGGGTAGACGATCGAGCCGGATCGCTGCCGGGATCCGATCATGTCCTCGCCCATCGCCAGCCAGTTGCCCGAATCGACGCCCGCCGGGGCTCGCGGGTGAAGCAGGACGTACAGGCGCACGGCGCCCACGAGCGCGCAGAAGGCGGCGAAGGCGACATCGCACCACGCCACGCGGCCCCGCATCGGGGTGGCGGGATCGGGCGGGGCGGTTGCGGGCCTGGTCGGGGTGATGCTGCTCACGGCTGTGCCGGGGGGGGACTGGCGATGCGGACGATGGCGAGCACGTCGTCGTCGGGCCACAGGCTCCGGTCCGGCGGCGTCGGCTGCTCGACCTCGAGCGAGATGCGCACGCCGTGGTCACCCGGGCCGAGAATCGGGGCCGGCAGGAGGGGGAGCACCACGGTGTCGCCGGCGCCGAGCACGAAATGCTGGAACCGGCTCTCCTCCGAGCCCGCCCACCGCCACCAGTCGCCCAATTCCGGATCATCCAGGGCCCGATCGCCCGGGTCGGCGAGCGTCCACCGCAGCCACCCCTGCTCGGTCTTGTCGGACCGATTCTCGAGCCGGACCTCGAGGCTCCGCTCCCCCGCGACGTTCAGGCCGGCGACGGCGACCCCGGCCCGGGGCGGGCCGCGGCGGAGCAGGTCGAGGCGTCCCGGGTCGAGCTGCACCGGAGGCAACGCGGACAGGCCGTCGGAGGGGACCGACGAGCCCCCGCGGCTGACCCGGGCCCATGCGTCGACGCCGTACGCCGCGGCCACGACCTGGGGCTGCTCGCTCCAGGTCAGCCGGGTCTCGGACCCGGGTGCGAGGTCGACGCTGCGGAAGGCCGACTCGTAGATCCGACGGTCCCAGGCGCCGGCCGCGCCCGATGGCGTCGTGAGCTGCCACCACACCCGGCCCTGTTGGGCGACGGAGGTCGTGTTGCGCACGTTGACCTCGACGGTGATCGTCGATGCGTCGCCGGCGACGCGGGCGCTGACGCCCGTCACGAGGATGGGTGCGGAAAGCGGCGGATACGCGATCGGCGGCAGCGAACCTCGCTCGTTCCACACCACGTTGAGCGGTACGAGCAGGGCGAGGGGGACCCAGCGCAGGCCGGCGAACCGGTCCGTCCGGGGCCGGGAGTCCGACCCGGCCCGACGGCCGCTGCGGCCTCGGGTGCGGGCGACCACGAGGAAGGCCCCGGAGCCGGCGATCAGCCCCACTCCGATCCAGGAGAGCAGCGAGGTTCCTTCCAAGCCGACGAAGTCTCACAGAGCGGGCGAACGACCCGCAGCCCGTGACCGGCCGCAATCTAGCGCGAGGCCCTCGTTGGTAGCGTTCACCCGGATGCGAACGCACCACGTGCCCGGCTCGGTTCTGGACGAACCGGTCCGGCGTGGCGCCGACGACGGCGTCGAGGTCGTCACGCCACCCGTCGGCGGACGACCGACAGTGGCGGGGCGGGAGCGGTTGTTCCCCCGGGACGCCCCATGGGTGTGGATCGCGCTCGTCACCGCGCTCGTGGCGGTGATCGTCCTCCTCCACGTTCACGGGAGGGCCCCGCTCACCTGGGACGAGGCGGCTCGTGTCGACTCCGGGTCGCGCCTGCTCTTCGCCGTCCGCTCCGGGAGCCTCGACGAGGTTTGGCGGTGGTTCAACGCCCAGACCTACTACCCGTTCCTCATGCCGGCGGTGCACGGCCTGGTGCTGGCGGCGACCGGGAGCCCCCTTGCCGCGGCGTCGGTCCCGACGATCCTCGCCTACGTGGGCACCGGCCTGCTGGCGGCGCGCCTGGCGCGCGCCCTGGGAGCCGGCGGTGCCGGGGCATGGACCGCGGCGTTGCTGGCGTGGCTGTGCCCGATCGGTCTCCGGCTGGCTGCCGGCGCCTTCACCGAGAATCTCGGAGCCTGCGTCGTCCTCGGGTTGACTTTGTCGCTCCTGCGCCTCGAACGCAGCGCCCGGGACCCGGGACCGGCGACGGCCGATGCGGTCCGGGTCGGGGCCGTGGTGCTGCTCGCCTGGCTGGTCAAGTACGACTACGGGATCCTGGCGACGGCGCTGCTCGGTCTGGCCGGCGTGCGGGCGCTCCTGCGCCTCCAGCCGAGGCGGGCGTTGCAGCTCTACGGCACCGCCGCGGCCGTCGGCCTGGCGCCGGTCGCCCTGCTCCTGGCGTCGTTCGCCGAGTACGCGCCGGGTCGCCTCGATGCCGTCCGCACCTTCGTCCTCCAACCGGGCATCGAGCGTCAGATCGACTTCCTCTTCTATCCCCGCGCCCTGCTCCTGTCGGACGAGGTGGGCCTCGCTCCCGTCGTCGCCATCCTGCTGCTGTCCGGGTTCGGCTGGTGCCTCGCCGCCGCCAACGCGGAGCGGTCCGAGTTGCGCACGCCGATCCTGTCGGTCGTCGTGTGGCTGGTCGTCTACTCGGTCGCGGCGGCGAAGCAGCCCCGGTTCGCCGTCCTCGTCATTCCCCTGCTGGGGGTCCTGGCGGCGGTGGCGGTGGCCGCCATCCGGGACCAGCCGGAGAAGCTGCCGACTGCGGCCCAGCTCGCCCTGTGGACGATGGGAGGGGCGGTGCTGCTCGCCCCACGCGGCTCGCTGGTCTTCTCCCTGATCCCGCTGGCCGTACCCGTGGCCGCCCTCGCCCTCGTCGACCTCCACGTCCTGAGGGGTCTCGCCATCTCGGCCAAGGGGATCGGCCGCTGGGCCGTGGCCGGCGCGCTGGCGGCCCCCCTCCTCTGGCAGGTCGGGGCCCAGGCCTCCGCCCTGGGCGAGCCGATCTGGCTGGTCCGCCCCGACCCGGCGACGGCAGAGGCGCTGGCGTTCACGGTGAACCAGATCCCGGCCTCGACCGACCGCCCGGTGCTGTTCATCGGCCCCAGCAACGCCTTCAGCCCTCGCCTGCTCGACCTCGCCTGGTCGGAGCTCCTCGACCGGCCGTCGCCCGGCGTGGAGACCGTCCCCGAGGTGCGTCCCGAGGAGCGCGAGGGCGCGCTCCTGGCTGCCATCCGGACCCACAACCCGTCGGTCATCGTGGCGGTGAGCGCGGGAGGTGGCGCCCGGCTGAACCCCGACCGGAACGCCGCCGGCCGCGAGCTCTTCCCGAGCCAGCGGGCCTATGCCGGCATGATCGGCGACCTCGCCCGTCAGGGGGGACCGCTCTCCCCCCTGCCCGGTCTGGGCGTCGAGCACGAGCCGGTTCGGGTCGAGATGTGGAACGTGGAGCAGGCGGCGTTGCGAGGCGTCCTGCTCGTCTCCACGTCCCCCGCCCTCCGGGCGACCATCTCGGTCGACGGGGTACCCCGCAGCGCCTTCGGGCTGGGGATCGACCTCCCCGTCGGCATCCACGAGGTGTGCTTCGGCCCGATGGGGGGGTACTCACCGCCCGCCTGCGAGAGGGTGACGATCACCGTCGGCGGCACCACCTCGGTCGTGGGCACCTACAAGCCCGCGCCGGGAGCCCCGCCGGCACCCGTATCCGGGGGCTTGCTGTCGGTGAGGACGCCACCGGCCGTGCCGTCGCAGATCTCGATCGACGGGGTCGCCCGCGCCAACCAGGCGCTCGACCTCCGAGTGGATGCGGGCCCGCACCGCGTCTGCTTCCGCTACGTGCCCGGATTCAGGACGCCCGACTGCGAGCTGGTGACGGTCGAGGAGGGCGGCTCCGCGTCGGTCGTGGCGACGTTCGAGAAGGACGACTTCCAGCCTGTCCGCGGATGATCGTCGGCCGCGACCGTCGCTGACGTACCATCACGTGCCCGACCGAGGTGTGGCGATTGCAAGCGAGTTGGCTCGAAAACTCACCACCCGGCGGTGACGCGCCCTTGATCTCGGTCGTCCTGCCCTGCCTCGACGAGGTCGATTCGGTCGGTGCCTGCGTGGCCGAGGCGCTGGCGGCCATGGCCGGCGCCGGTCTGGCGGGCGAGGTCGTGGTCGTCGACAACGGCAGCACGGACGGGTCCGACGAGGTGGCGGTGGCGGCCGGGGCCCGGCTCGTCTCCGAGCCCCGCTCCGGCTACGGGAACGCCCTCGCCGCCGGCATCGAGGCCAGCCGGGGCCAGGTGGTGGTGATGGCGGACGCCGACTCCTCCTACGACCTGAGCCGCATCCCCGACCTGGTCGGCCCGATCGTCGACGGCACGGCCGACCTGGTGCTCGGGTCCCGCCTGGCGACGGCCACGAGGGACACGATGCCGCTCGCCCACCGGCTGGTGGGCACCCCCGCCATCACCTTCCTGATCGCCCGGGCGTCGGGGGGACGGCTGCTGGCCAAGGACAGCCAGTCCGGCTTCCGGGCTTTCCGCCGCGACGACTTCGTCCGCCTGGGACTCCAGTCGCCGGGCATGGAGTTCGCCTCCGAGATGCTGATCCGGGCCGGACACGCCGGCTGGCGGGTGCAGGAGGTCCCCACCCGGTACCGGTCGAGGGTGGGCAAGTCCAAGCTCAACACGCTCTCCGACGGGTGGCGCCACCTCCTGCTCATCCTCAGCCTGGCGCCCGACCTCCTCCTGGTGGGGCCGGGGGCGGCGCTCATGGTGCTCGGGGTGGGCCTTTCGATCCTCAGCCTGCTCAGCCCGGCGGGAATCTCGCTGGGCTCGCTGCAATGGCAGCCGGTGTTCTTCTCCACCATCGCCCTGGTCCTCGGCACCCAGGCCTTCCTCGCCGGCAGCGTGCTGGCCTACCGGCTGTCGGTGATCTCGGGGGGGACCCGGTTCGCCTTCGCCGGCGACGACCGGTTCGCCTTCCGCTGCGTGGTGGCGGGCGCGGCCTCGGTGGTGGCGGGGCTCGGCATCGACCTGGTGCTGTTCGTGGTGTGGGCCACCGGCCGGCCGGCGTTGTCCCGCAGCCTGGCCCTGGCCGCCCTGGCCCAGAGCCTGCTCATCGTCGGGGCCTCGATCGCCACCTTCGCCCTCGTCAGCATGGTGCTTGCTGGGGCGCCTCCGGCCCAGCCCGGCGGAGGGCAACCGCGCCGCCGGCCGCGCCGGTACCCGCCTCCCCGGATCCGGCCCGGTCGGATCCGGCCCCGCCGGTTCTGGCCCCCCCGGTTCTGGCCCCGCGGGTCCTGGCCTCGGCCCGACGGAGGAGGACCCGGTCGGCCCGGTGGCCGGCCAGGGCTCGCTGTGACCGTCCGCCGGTGACGCACCCGGCACGGGACTCGCTCCGGGGCTTGCGGATCCTGGCCTTCTGCGACTACTTCTCGGCCTCGTCCTGCGGCGGCAGCGAGCGGGTGGCCCTCGAGGTCTACCGCCGCCTGGCCGGGCGGGGGGCGGAGATCGTCGTCGTCACGACCGGCACCCGCGACCCGGCCCCCGAGGTGGCCGGCCTCCGGGTCGTCCCCGTCCCCTCCTTCGACCTGGCCCGGCTGGTGGGGGCCCAGGTGGCGTGGGCGCCCGCCGCCCGGCGGGTTGCCGCCCGGGCGGCAGCCGATCTGCGGCCCCACGTCCTCCACGCCAACCACCTGATGTTCCAAACGTCGCTGGCCGCGGCCCGGCTGCAACCCGGGCTCGGGGTTCCGCTCGTCCTGACCGCCCACCTGGGTTCGTTGGGATCGCTGCCCGTTCTGACCCGCCTGCCCGCCGCCGCCCACGAGCGGTCGGTCGGACGGTTCATTCTCCGCCGCAGCGAGCGCGTCATCGCCGTGTCCTCGTCGGTCGCCGCCCACCTCGGCGACCTGGGCGTCGACGCGGCCCGGATCGACGTCATCCCCAACGGCGTCGACCACGACCGCTTCCACCCCCCGGCGACGGCCAGGGCCGACGGCCCGCCGGCGATCGTGTTCGTCGGCCGGCTCATCGCCAACAAGGGTCCCGCCCTGTTCCTCGAGGCGCTGGCGACGCTGGCCGCCGCCGGCGTGCCCTTCACCGCCGGCGTGGTGGGGGACGGGCCGCTGCGAGCCCGGCTGGAGCGGGAGGCGGCCCGGCTGGGGCTGGGCCCAAGGGTGACGTTCACCGGCGAGGTGGCCGACGTCGCCGAGCGGCTGCGGGCGGCCGACATCCTGGTCCGGCCGTCGTTGACCGAGGGGCTGCCCCTTGCCGTCATCGAGGCGATGGCCAGCGGCGCCTGCGTGCTGGCGTCCGACTATCCCCGGCAACGCCGAGCTGGTGACCGACGGGGAGAGCGGCCTGCTCTTCCGCCCGGGCGACGCCGGCCACCTGGCCGGCCGGCTCACCTCGTTGGTCGTCGACCCCGTCCTGCGCCGGCGGCTCGCCGCCGAGGGGTGTCGCAGGGCGATGGCCTACTCCTGGGACGCCACCGCCGAGGCCACCGCCCGGGTGCTGAGCGGCGTGGCCGGCGCCTGGCCCCGGGCCGGAACGGCCGGCCCCCGCTCGAGCGTGGACCGGTGACCGTCAGGGTCGGGATCATGGGTACCGGCTGGGTGGCCACCGCCCGCCACATCCCGTCGTACCGGCGCCATCCGGAGGCGGAGGTGGTTGCGGTCTACGACCGCCGCCCGGACCGGGCCGAGCAGACGGCCGCCGCCCAGGGCATCCCCCGCTGGTTCGCCGACCGCGACCAGTTCCTCGACCAGGACCTCGACATCGTCGGCATCTGCACCCCGCCGATGAACCACGCCGAGCTGGCCGTCGCCGCCCTCCGGCGGGGGGCGCACGTCCTCACCGAGAAGCCCATGGCGATGGACGAGGCCGAGGCCCGGGCCATGGCCGATGCCGCCGACCTCCGCCGGACGGCTGCTGTGCGTGTCCCACAACTTCCTGTTCTCCCGGTCGGTGCTCAAGGCGGAGCGCTTCCTCGCCGGGGCCGACGTCACCTACGCCGCCGGGCTCCAGCTCAGCAGCCTGCGTCGGCGCCTGCCCACCTGGTACCACGAGCTGCCGGGCGGCCTCCTGCACGACGAGTGCCCCCACATGCTCTACACCCTGGGCCACTTCCTCGGCCCCCTCCAGCTCGACCACGTGCGGGCCACGTGGGACCCCGCCACCGGGCTGCCGGCCACGGCCGAGATCCTCCTGCGGGGCCCCGCCGGGCTCGGCCAGGTGACGATGGTGTTCGACACCCCGATCTCGGAATGGCACGTGGGCCTGGTGTCGCCCGACCGGGTGGTCGACCTGGATCTCTTCCGCGACATCGCCTTGTGCGTCCGCAGCGACAAGGCCCACAAGGCGGGCGACGTGCTGCGGTCGTCGCTGGCGGGGGTGGGCGGCCACGTCGCCGGCTTCGCCTCGTCGGGCGCCCGCTACGTCACCGGCCGCCTGTTCTGGGGGCACGACGAGCTCGTCCGCCGCTTCGTCGAGGCCGCCCTCGGCCGGGGGGAGCCCCCCGTGCCGGTCGACGACGCCCTGGCCGTGGTCCGCCTCACCACCGCCATCGTCGAGGGCCTCGGCCGGCCGGACGGGCGTCAGCTGGGAACCGAGTAGTTCCCCGTAAGGGTGAAGGGGACGCCGGCCACCAGGTTCACGGTGGAGCAGGGCGGCGCGACGTAGGTCGGCACCGGCCCGAAGCAGACCTGGTGCGAGCCCGCCGGGATGTCGGTCCACATCCCCCAGTCGTTGCGGGGGACGCCGTCGACGCTGATGGTGCCCGGAACCGCCGGGTTGGTGACGACCCGCAACGACGTCCGTTGTACGAAGTTGCCCACCACCGTGGTGGTCTGACCGGCGACGACGTTGACCGTCTGGGGGGCGGGCTCGGTGTAGCCCTCGACGTGGGTGAAGGCCACCGTGTAGCTGCCGGGGGCGAGGTCGAGCCAGCCCAGGCCGAAGGTGTCCCGGGGGGTGCCGTTGACCACGACCTGCGACGGCAGGGCGGGGTTCGTGGTGACCCGCAGCTCGCCCACGTTGGTCGGGCCCGGCGCCGTGGCGTTGACGGTGTAGTTGCCCGTGATCGTGGTGAGGTTGCCGGCGGTCAGGGTGGCGGCCTGGCAGGCGGGGGCGTTGAAACCCGCCACCGGGCCGAAGCAGACCTCGTGGGCGCCGACGGGGAGGTCGGTCCACATCCCGTAGTCGTTGCGGGGGATGCCGTCGACGCTGATGGTGCCGCGCACGGCCGGGTTGGTGATGACCCGGAGGAATCCCCGGCGCACGAAGTTGCCCTGCACCGTGGTGGTCTGATTGGCGGCGACGACGACCGTCTGGGGGGCCGGCTCGGTGTAGCCCTCGACGTGGGTGAAGCTCACCGTGTAGCTGCCGGCCGGCAGGTCGAGCCAGGCGAGGCCGAAGCTGTCGCGGATGACCCCGTCGACCAGGATCTGGGCCGGCACGGGGGGCGAGGTCGTCACCCGCAGCTCACCTATGACGGGGCTGGCGGGGGTGACGACCACCGCGGCCGACGCCGCCGCGCACGGCGTGCGCGGTGTCGAGGAGTTGTCGGCGTCGCCGTTGTACTGCGACGTCCACCGCCACGTGCCGGCGGTGTTGGCCACGTGGCCCGCCGACTGGTAGGAGCCGTTGCCGGTGACCGTCCTGTTGGTCTCGAAGGCGGGCGCGCCCAGGCAGTCGGGGTCCGACGGCGGGAACAGGTTGAACGTGATCGTGCCCTCGGGCGTCGTGCCCCCGCTCAGGGTGGCGGTGGCGAAGATCGTCCCCCCCTGGGGCACCGATGCCGAGGCCTGGGTGGCCATGATGGGGACGTCCTTGAAAGCGGTCCGGGTGTGGAAGAAGGTCGACGAACCGGTGGCGCCGGTGGGCGGGTGGGTGGCCCGGGCGATTCCGATCTCGGTGGACTGCACGCCGGGGCCCGGGTTGCTGTCCTTGGTGGGCATCTTCAGCACCGAGAAGGTGTAGGAGATCTCGCACCTGGCGCCGAAGGCGAGGACGACCTGGTTGGCGGGGGTGAACGACACCTTGCCGGTTGCGTCGGGGGCGCTGATGGTGAACGTCTGGCCGGCGCACGCGGTGCCGCCCATACCCGTGCCGGACGGGCTCATGGCGATCACGCCGGTGTCGGCGTTCGTGCACGAGGTGAGCATCTGGGTCCCGCACGACGGCCACAGGCTGATCTCGCTCAGCGTGACGGAGCCCGCGGCCTGGGCGCCGCCGCTGTTGTTGGTGACGTGGACGGTCGCCGCCACTCCCGTGTCGCCCACGGTGAACGAGCTGGGGGTCGTCGAGTCCATGGAGCAGGCCGACCGCCGCCGACGCGGGACCCGCCGGCACCACGACGAGCCCGGCGGCGAGCGCCAGGACCGTCACCGACATACGAACCCACGACCGACGACCGAACATGTGGTGCCCTGCCTTCCCCTTTCCGCCTCCGGATGCCCGACCAGGTTACCGGGCGCCCCTTGCGCCGGCAGGGCAGAGCGCCGACCCGACGGTGCGCAGGATGACGGCGCCGGGGCCGGCGAACACGATCGCGTCGGGATCGGCTGCCCGCACCTGGTCGAGGCCGGCCTCGGAGTAGCCGGCCCAGGCCGTGGGCACCAGCGCGTAGTCGGCCCCCGCGGCGCACGCCCGGGCCATCCCGTCCGGGGACGGGAAGCGCAGGTCGAAGATCTCGTTGGCGATGCGGGCCCGGCGGCGCTCGTCCTCGTAGTAGAGCCAGCGCAGGCTGGTGGCCGGCAGCGTGGGGCGGCGCCCCAGGCCCTCGACCCACCATCCCAGGGGGACGTCGCGCACGGGTCCGACCGCCACCGTCGAGGAGGGGGGCGTCCGGGTGCGCAGCCAGTCGATGCCGGCCACCACGCCGGGGGTGAGGATCCCGTAGTAGTCGCGCTGGCGGCGGAACTCCCCGGTTCCCGCCAACAGCTGCACCGCGCCGGCCACCACGAGGGCGGCCACGGCCACGGTCCGGGCGCGGGAGAGCCGGCGGTCGTCCTGCCGGTCGAGATCCCAGAGCCACAGGCCCACGCCCAGGACGGCGGCCGGGGGGAGCAGGAACAGGAACCTCCCCTCCCGGGTCAGCGCGGCACCGAGCAGGGCGCCAATCAGGCCGGCGCCGGCGACGACCCAGAGCCGGGTCCGGCGCCGGTCGAGCAGGAGCAGGGGGGCGATCGCGCCGGCCACCATCAGGGCCAGCCCGAGGGCGGCGACATCGGGGTAGAGGACCTCGAGCTGGCCGGGGAGGTCGCCCAGGCCGAGGTCGGACGTGGAGTCGCGGCCGGCGACGCTGGATGCCACGCCCGTCAGGCCCACGTAGAGCGGCACGAGGGGCAGGCTCGGCAGGACGACCCAGCCGAGGGTGCGGACGAGCGACCGCACGCCGTCGTCCGGGCCTCGCCGCCACGCCAGGTGAAAACCGACGACGGCCCCGCCGGCCAGCACCGCCGCCACCGCCACCAGGTGGGAGGTGGCCAGGACGAGGGCCAAAAGCAGTCCCGCCACCAGCGCCCGCCGCCGACCCCCCACCGGCGCGGCCCCCGGTCGGACGGCCTCCGGTCCGACGGCTCCCGGTCCGACGGCTCCCGGTCCGACGGCTCCCGGTCGGAGGGCACCGTCGAGGGCCCACACGAACAGGATCGCCAGTCCGCCGGCGAGGAGCTGGGGGTAACCGCCCCACGCCGCCGGCTCGCCCGAGACCGAGGCCGCCAGGACCAGGGTGGCGAGGACCGGGGCCGCCCACCGGAGGCCCTCCGACCGCAGGACGGCGTAGGTGGCGGCCCCGGGGGCGAGCGAGGTGAGGCTGCCGACGGCTGCGATCCCCCAGACCGGTCCGAGCAGGGCGACGGCGGCGGTGACCAGGAGAGGAACGGCGGGCGGGTAGGCGATCGTGGAGGAGCGGGTGTCGGGCCCCAGCAGGTCGCGGCCGAAGGCCAGCCAATTGCCGCCGTCGATGCCGGCCGGGGCCCGGGGGTCGGCCAGGACGACGAGGCGGAACACGGCAACGGCCGTGGCGAGGGCGACGAAGGCGACGTCGGGGGTGAGCCTGGTGGCCCATCCGGGGGGAATCCGAGGGGTGGAGCTGCCGGCGGCGGGGGCCACCGGGGGGCCGGCTACCGCCAGGAGGGGTAGCGCTGTTGCCGCCGGAACATGTTGCGGCGCACGGCCACCACCGCCATGAAGCCCACCGCGATCAGCAGGGTGCCCCAGATCAGCAGCGTCCCCGCGTCGGAGTTGCCGGTGCGGACGAGCCCGGGCGGGGTGGTGGCGGGTGTGGAGGTGGCGGGTGCGGCGGCGGCGGCGGGTGCGGCCGAGGCGGCGACGGTGACGGCGGCGGTCAGGATCCGGGCGCTGTTGTCGGGAGCCCTGCCGGATCCGGAGACGGTGTGGGCGCCGGCCGTGGCGTCGCTCGGGGTGGTGACGTTGACGCTGAACGAGCCCGACGCGTTGGTGGTCACGTTGGCCAGCACCACGGGATCGGACGTGAAGATCACGGCCACGGGCGAGTTGGCCGCATAGCCACCGCCGGCGACGGTGAACGCCTGACCGACGGTGAGGGTGTTGTCGCTCACCGTCAAGGTCCCCGAGCCGTACTGCGCGTAGCCCGCGGTGGGAGACGCGAGACCGACAACGATCACGATCATCGCCGCAATGCACGTCCGCCTCATGTGTTCCCGTCGCCTTCGTTGGTGGACCCTCATCGGTGGACCCGGACCGCCTAGTTTGCCAGCCGGCCACCCAGGAGTCGAGCCATGGGAGCGGACGGCGTGCCGGCGGGCGCCCCGACGGCGGGTCAGAGGGTGAGGCCCCCGGCGTGCGACGCCATCTCGGCGGAGGGTCCCTCGGCGACGACACGGCCCCGTTCCATCACGTAGGCCCGGCCGGCGAGGGAGAGGGCGACGTCGAGGTGCTGCTCGACCAGGAGCACGCCGGTGCCCTCCTCGGCGACGAACGACCGGAGCACGGCGACGAGGTCGTCGACCACCAGGGGTGCGAGGCCGAGGCTCATCTCGTCGACCAGCAGGATGCGGGGGTGGCGGGCGAGGGCGCGGGCCAGGGCGACCATGCGCTGCTCGCCACCGGACAGGAGCCCGGCCCGCCGGCCGACGAGGCCGGCCAGCGCCGGGAAGCGCTCGACGGCCCGGGCCGTCTCGGCGGCCACCGCCCGGCGCCCGCCGGCGACAGCCAGGCGGAGGTTCTCGGCCACCGAGAGCTGGGTGAACAGCGACCGCTCCTGGGGGACGCACGCCACCCCCCGGCGGGCGGCGGCGTGGGGCCGCCCCGCCGCCAACGACGTCCCGTCCACCCGCACCACGCCCGCCGTCCGGGACAGGGCCCCCGCCGCGGCCAGCACCGTGGTCGTCTTGCCGGCGCCGTTGAGCCCGAGCAGGGCCACGATCTCGCCCCGGCCGACCGTCAGGTCGACGCCGTGCACCACGTCGGTCCCCCCGTACCCGGCGCATAGTCCCTCGACCTCGAATGCCGGCCGGATGGGTCCCACCGGGGGGGCCGGCGGGGCGCCCTCGGGCGCGGGCGACGGCGACGGCGACGCCGACGGACCGGGCTCGGCCCGCCCGGCCGCCTCCGCCGCCGCGGGCGCGGCGGGGTGGGCCCGGCCCAGGTAGGCGGCGCGCACGCGAGGGTCGGCCCGGAGCGCCTCCGGCGGGCCGGCGGCGATGACCCGGCCGCGGTCGAGGACGGTGACCTCGTCGCACACGTCGAGCACCAGGTCGAGGTCGTGGTCGACGAGGAGCACCGCGGCGCCGTCGTCGGCCAGGCGGCGCAGCCGGCGACCCAGCGCGACCCGACCGGCGGGGTCGAGGCCGGCGGCGGGCTCGTCGAGGAGGAGCACGGTCGGCCGGCCGGCGACGGCCCGGGTCAGCGCGACCAGCCTCCGCTGGGCGTTGGACAGCTGCGACGGCAGGAGGTCGACGGTCGCGCCCAGGCCGCCCATGTCGTCGGCCCAGTCCGCCCCGCCACCGGCCGCTTCGGCCGCCACCAGCAGGTTCTCGCCCACGGTGAGGTCCTCGAACAGCTCCAGCGCCTGGAACGTGCGGCCCAGCCCCGACCGGGCCCGGGAGTGGGCGGGCAGCCGTTCGACCGACCTTCCGTCCAACGAGATGCGACCCGAGGCGATGCCCACCAACCCGGTCAGGGCGTCGATCACGGTCGTCTTCCCGGCCCCGTTGGGACCGATCAGGCCGGTGACGGTTCCCGCCCGCAGGTCGAGGTCGACGTCGGTCACCACCGCCACCGGTCCGAACCGCACGGTCAGTCCCCGCACCTCGAGGACGGCGCGATCGCTCATCGCCCGGCCCGTGCCACCGGGACCAGGGTCATCGCGATCAGGGTCATCGGGATCAGGGTCATCGGGACCGGCCCACGATGCCCTGGGGCCGGAGGACGGCCACCGCGATGAGGCCGATCCCGCTCACCAGCAGCTGGTACTTCCCGTCGAAGACGGTGAACGCCAGCCCGCTGGGCACCAGCAGTCCCCCCAAGAGGGCCCCCGAAACGCTGGCGATCCCACCCAGGTAGGCGGCGGCCAGGTACGACAGCGACACGAACACGCCGAACGAGCCGAACGACAGCCGCCCCTGGCCGTAGCCGAGCATCGCCCCGCCCAGCCCGGCGACGAAGGCGGACAGGGCGAACGCCGTCAGCTTGGTGGCGGTGAGGCCGATGCCGCACGCGGCAGCCGCCCGCTCGTTGGCCCGCACGGCCAGGAACCGGCGCCCGAGGCGACCCCCGCGCAGGGCGGTGACGGCCAGGGCGACGACGGCCAGCACGGCCAGCGCGACCAGCCCGAAGGCCCGGCTCCCGGCCCGGCCGGCTCCCGGCAGCTCCGGGACCAGCGTGCCCTCGAAGCCCCCGGTGAGGGCCGGGCTCTTGAACACCGCCTCCTCCACCGCCACCGCTGCGGCCAGGGTGACCACCGCCAGGCTGAGCCCCCGCAGCCGGAGGGCCGGAAGTCCGACGACCACTCCCACCACCGCCGCCAGCAGGGCGGCCACGAGCGGGGCGACCGGGAAGGGCACGTCCCACGCCGTGGACAGCCTGGCCAGCGTGAACCCGGTCACCCCGGCGAAGGCCATCTGGGCCAGCGAGATCTGGCCGACGTACCCCGTCAGCACCACCAGCGACAGGCAGATCACCGCCCCTATCAGGCTGTTGACCAGGCCCAGGCGGTACTGGCCCTCCAGGAGGAGCACCCCGGCGGCGCCCGCCGCCAGGCCGACCACCGTCCACCGGCCGGGACGCCGGGCCCGGGTGGCGAGCGGCAAGGGTCGTTCGACCGGCGCCCCCCGTCCCAGGCTGCGCCCGGCGCCGAGGGCCAGCGCGACGAGGATCACCACCAGCGGCAGCGCCTCCCGCACGCCCGCCCGGGGGATCCAGGTCAAGTCCTCCTGCAGCTTCAGCATGGCGGACTGGGCCATCCCGAGGGCGAGGGCGACGGCCACGGTCGTCCCGAACGACGCCAGCCGTCCGGCCAGGGCGGCGGCCAGGGCGGGGACCACCAGGAGGGTGGTCGTGGCCGGGTCGAGGGCGGTGATGGGGCCGACCAGGATGCCCCCCAGCCCGGCGAGCACGGCCGCCAGCACCCAGTTGGCGGCCGACAGGGCGTCGGGCGACCAGCCGAGCATGGCCACCGACACCTGGTCCTCCGCCGTGGCCCGGCTGGCCAGGCCGAAGCGGGTGAAGCGGTAGAGCGCCCACAGGCCGGTGGCGGCGACGACGACCAGGACCGCGAGCAGCAGGCGATCACGGGGGACGTCGACGCCGAGGAGGGCGAACGGGCGGTTGGGGAGCAGCGACGGGACGGGCCGGCTGTCGGCCCCGAACCACAGCACGGCCAGGGCCTGGAGGGTGGCCAGCAGCCCCACCGAGGCCACCACCCGGGCCAGGGCGGGCGCCCGCCGCAGGGGCCGGAACACCAGGCCGTCGACCGCCAGGCCGAGGGCGGCGGCGGCCACCACGCTCACCACCAGCGCCGGCCAGAGACCGATGCCGGGGCGGAGCTCGACGAAGGCGTAGGTGACCAGCATGGCCATGGCCCCGTGGGCGAAGTTGACCACCCCCGTCGTCCGGTGGACGAGGACCAACCCGAGGCCGAGCGCCGCGTAGACGGCACCCGTGCCCAGCCCCAGGAGCAGGTAGACCAGGTAGCCGTCGACCGACGCAGGCTACGCAGCCGGGAGTCGACGGGACAGTGCTCTCTGAAGAGTTGTGTACCTCAGAGGTACACAACTCTTCAGAAAGCGCTCCGGTCCCGCGGCAGTGGACGACAATGTCCCGGTGACGAGGCAGCTGCGACCCATGTCCGGGTGGCGGACGATGGCGGCCGGCATCGCCGTGGCCCTCGCCCTGGGCACCCTCACCGCGTGCAGCGACGACGGCGGGGGATCGGATGCGGGCGAGCTCGACGGCGGGCTCACCGGCCCGCCGATCGTGGTCGGGCTGCTCAACCAGGAGGACGCCCCCCTCGGTTCGTTCCCCGACCTGCGACGGGGCGCGGAGGCGGCGGTGCGGCACGTGAACGCCGACCTGGGCGGCGTCGGCGGGCGTCCGGTGCGGATCCGGGCCTGCGCCACCCGGGGCACGGCGGAGTCGTCGCAGGCGTGCGCCACCAAGCTGGTGGATGCCGACCCGGTGGCGGTGATCGGTGGCGTCGACCTGGGGTCGGCCGCGTCGCTGCCGGTGTTGGAAGCGGCCGGCGTCCCCTACGTCGGGTCGCTCCCGCAACTGGGCGAGGAGCTCACCTCCAAGGGTGCGTACATGCTGGCCGGGGGCACCGTCGCCGACCTCCTGGGCCAGGCCGACTACGCCCTCGACGTGCTCCAGGCCAAGCGCATCGGCGCCCTCTACGTCGACCTCCCGGGCGTGCTCACGACCGTGGTCCGGGCGGCCGAGGTGGTCCTGAAGGCCAAGGGCGCGACCGACGTGAAGCTGGTGGCGGCCCGGGCCGACGAGGCCGACTTCACCCCCGCCCTCAAGGCCGCCACCGCCGCCAACCCGGACGTGGTGTTCGTCGTCTTCCCCGCCCAGGCCTGCGCCCGCATCATGCAGGCGGGCCAGGCGTTGTCGGTGAAGGCCGCCCTGTTCTTCCCCAGCGCCTGCGCCGAGCGGTCGGTGGTCGACGCCGCCGGCGCCGCGGCCGACGGCGCCTACTTCGGGTCGGCCTACCTGCCGTTCGGCGACCAGTCCCCCGAGGTGCAGGAATGGCAGTCACGGACGAACGCCGACGGCGTGCTGTCCCAGGCCGGGTTCAGCGCGGTGATGAACGTCCACCGCCTGCTCACCGAAGTGCCCGAGGCCACGCCCGGGGCCGTGTCCGCCGCCCTGGCCGCGGCCCGCGACCACCCCGGGTACATGACCCATTCGTACACGTGCGACGGCAAGCAGGTCCCGCTGATGAAGGCGGTCTGCAACCCCCACATCCGCATCCTCCAGTACCGCGACGGCCGCTTCGCCGACGTGGTGGGCGACTGGGTCGACGGCGCCGACCTGGTCAAGCTCTTCGGCTGACCGCCCGGCCCGGCCCGCCCGGTTACCTGTAGGTCCGCGTCTCGACCCCGGCGAGGGCCGCGAAACGCCTGGCATCGGCGGTGACGATCACGCGGCCGGACTGCACGGCCGTCGCCGCGATGATGAGATCGTGGGCCCCCCGGGGCGCGCCCTGCCCGCGCACCTCGACGAGGAGCGCGGCATGAGCTTCGGCCACGTCGAGGCCGTAATCGATCACCGGGATGGCGTCCTGCACTTCGGCGAGAAAGGCTTCCCGGGCCTGCCGGTGACCGCCGTCCGCCAGGAGGGCGCCGACGCGGAGCTCGGCGACAGTGATGGCGGCGATGGCCACGTCGTCGTCGTCGCCCACGACCTGGTCGAGGTTCCTGCGGGTCCGTTCGGCATCGACGAGGAACGTGGTGTCGAGGAGCAGACGGGTCATTCGCGCCGGTCGATCTCGACCGAGCGTCGGAGGGCGGCGATGTCGGCGGCCCAGTTGGAATCCGCCATATTGCGGCGCAGGACCGCCTTCACGTCGGAGCCGCGCCCCCGGTCCACCGGAACCAGCTGGGCGATCGCCTTGCCCCGCCGGACGACGGTGAAGCTATCGCCGCGGTGCTCGACGGCGTCCAGGAGATCGGCGAAGTTCCGGGCCGCGTCGGTCGCGCTCACCTCGGGCATCTTCTCAGATTATCTGATCACAATGCGTGCCGACCAGCTGAAATTGCTTGCCCTCGGGTCGCCCACGGAGGACAGTGGTGGCGGCATGTTCGAGCGGTTCACCGACCGGGCCCGGCGGGTCGTTGTGCTGGCGCAGGAGGAAGCCCGCCTGCTCGACCACAACTACATCGGCACCGAGCACATCCTGCTCGGCCTGATCCACGAGGGCGAAGGAGTCGCCGCCAAGGCCCTGGAGCAGCTCGGGATCTCGCTGGAGGCGGTCCGCCGTGAGGTGGAGGAGATCATCGGCCAGGGTGCGTCGTCGCCCACCGGGCACATCCCCTTCACGGCGCGGGCCAAGAAGGTCCTGGAGCTGGGCCTTCGCGAGGCCCTGCAGCTCGGGCACAACTACATCGGCACCGAGCACATCCTCCTCGGCCTGCTCCGCGAGGGCGAGGGCGTGGCCGCCCAGGTGCTGGTCAAGCTGGGCGCCGACCTGCGGGCCGTCCGCCACGAAGTGGTGCAACTGCTGTCGGGCTACCCCGGTGCCACCCTCTCGAGCCTCGAGGAGCACCCGATCGGGACCACCGGCCGGCAGCTGCACCTCCGGGTGGCCGCCGGTCGCATCACGGTCACCGTCGACGACCCCGCAGTGAGCGACCTGCCCGACCTGGCGGTGGTCATCCGTTCGCCCGACGAGCCGCCCGCCGAGTCGCGGGCGCTCTACGCCGCCGTGCGTGACATCGTCCGCCAGCTCGACCTCCGCCTGGCCGACCTCGAGGCGAACGTCGTCTTCGACGACCCGCCGGCCGGGCCCGAGGACGAGACCCCGAGCCCGGCCGGGGAGTCCCCGGAAGAAGTGGAGATCCCGGAAGAGGTGGAGACCTAGAGAACCTCGTTGAGCTTGCCCGAGTGCACGTCGTAGACGAAGCCCCGGATCGCGTCCTTGTGGGGGATGAACGGGCTGGCCTTGATGCGGGCGATCGACTGGCGGACGTCCTCGTACTCGTCGGGGAACGACTCCAGGGCGAAGGGCGGGCGGATGCCCGTGTCCTCCAGGATCTGGCGCTTCACGTCGTCGTCGGTGAAGGTGAGCATCCCGCAGTCGGTGTGGTGGATGAGGACGATCTCGGTGGTGCCGAGCAGGCGCTGGGAGATCGTCAGGGAGCGGATGGCGTCGTCGGTGGCCACGCCGCCCGCGTTGCGGATGATGTGGGCGTCGCCCTCGTGCAGGCCCAGGATGCCGTAGGCGTTGAGGCGGGCGTCCATGCAGGCCAGGACGGCGACGTGGCGGCCGGGAGGCATGGGCAGGTCGCCCTTGTCGAACGTGGCCGCGTACTGCTCGCTGGCCTCCAGGAACTGGTCGGTGACGGACATGGGGGAAGCCCTCCTGGGGTTTTTCTCGTGGTGCGGGTTCGCACAATTCCTATCAATTTAGTCAGGAATTGGCAAGGCAGCTGGTGGCGCGCGCCGACGGTCCGATGCGATGCCGGCGGCCTTCAGGGGAAGGGGCCAGAATCGGGCAAGCTGGGAGAGCGATGGGCGCCCCGCCGGCGGAGTCCGAGACACCCGACGACCCGGAGACCCTGCGCGTCGTGTTGCGGGCGGCGGAGGCCGCTTCCACCGCCGTCACCCTCGAAGAGGCGGCCGCGGTCGTCCTGGCCGACCTCTGCCGCCTGGGCGGTTGGCCTGTCGGCCACCTCTACGTCGCCGGGGACCGGGGCACCCTCGTGCCCACCGCCACCTGGCACCTGGACGACCCCGAACGCTTCCGGGTGCTGCGCCAGGTGGCCCAGGCCATGGGCGTGGCGGCCGGCCCCGGCGGGGGCCTCCCGGGGCGGGTCCTGGCCGCCGGCCGGGCGGAGGCGGGCGACGACGTGGGCGAGGCCGCGGCCCAGGCCGGACTGGTCACCGCCGTCGGTGTCCCCGTGGTGTGCGGCTCCGAGGTGGTGGCCCTGCTCCACCTCCTCGGCGACCGCCGGATCGCCGGCGAGGCCGCGCTCCGGCGCCTCCTCGACACGGCCGCGGCGGCCGCCGACCAGCTCGGTCGGGTCGTCGACCGTCGCCGGGCGGTCTCGGCGGAGGACGGTCGCCGGCGGCTGGTGGACACGGCCAACGACGCCTTCGTCCGACTGGACGCCGCCGGCACCATCGTCGAGTGGAACGCCCGGGCCGAGGACATGTTCGGCTGGCCGGCGGCCGATGCCGTGGGGCGGCGGCTGAGCGACACCGTGGTCCCCGTCCGGTACCGGGCCGCCCACGACGACGGCCTCCGCCGGGCGCTGGCCTCTCCCGGCGCGCTGTCGGTGACCAGGCGGGAGCTGGCCGCGGTGCACCGCTCGGGCGCCGAGTTCCCGGTGGAGGTCACCGTGTGGGGGTCCCGCGACCGCGATCGCCTGGTCGTCGACGGGTTCGTCCGCGACATCAGCGAGCGACGCCGCTTCGAGGTCCAACTGGCCCGCCAGGCCCTCCACGACCGTCTCACCGGCCTGCCCAACCGGGTGCTCCTCCGGGACCGGCTGGAGAACGCGCTGGCCCGCACGCTGCGCCACCGGTCGACCGTCGCCCTGATGATCCTCGACATCGACCGCTTCAAGGTGATCAACGACAGCCTGGGCCACGAGGGTGGCGACCGGCTCCTGGTGGCGGTGGCCGAGCGCCTCAGCCGTCTCCTGCGACCGGGCGACACCCTGGCCCGCATGGGCGGCGACGAGTACGCCATGCTCTGCGAGGACGTCTCGGGACGGGACGAGGCGGCGGCCCTGGCGGGGCGGGTTCTCGACGCCTTCGAGTCGCATTTCCGCATGGCTGCCGCCGGATCCGGCGTGGACCCGGCGGGGGCGCCGGTGGGTGCCGAGGAGACGGATGTCGCGGTCACCGTGAGCGTGGGGGTGGCGATGGCCGCCGGGGACGAATCCGACCCCGACCTGCTCCTCCGCGACGCCGACGTGGCCATGTACCGGGCCAAGCAGCGGGGACGAGGTCGCTTCGAGGTGTTCGACGAGGCCATGCGCCACGCCACGGTCGACCGGCTGTCGGTGGAGAACGACCTGCGCCGGGCCATCCGCCAGGGCCAGCTACGGCTCTTCTACCAGCCGATCGTCCACCTCGACAGCGGCCACATCGCCGGGTTCGAGGCCCTGGTGCGCTGGCAGCACCCGGTGCGGGGGCTGCTGTCGCCGGCCGAATTCATCCCCCCGGCGGAGGACACCGGCCTCATCATCCCCCTCGGGCGGTGCGTCCTGAGCGAGGCCTGCCTGCAGGCGGCCGCCTGGCAGCGACGGCGCGGTGACCAGCGGCCGCTGCGGATCAGCGTCAACGTGTCGGCGAAGCAACTGCAGTACCCGGGGTGGGCGGACGAGGTGGCGGCCACCCTGGCCGAGACCGGGTTGGAGCCCAGCCACCTGGTGCTGGAGATCACCGAGAGCGTCCTGATGGAGGACGCCGAGGCCTCGTCGGCCACCCTCGAGGAGCTGCGGCGGCTCGGCGTGCGGGTGGCGATCGACGACTTCGGCACCGGCTACTCGTCCCTCGGCTACCTCCGGCGCCTGCCGGTCGACGTGCTCAAGATCGACAAGTCCTTCATCGACGGGGTGGCCAAGGGTCCCCACGAGTCGGCCCTGGCCCGGGCGGTCGTGAAGCTGGCCCGCACCCTCGGCCTCGACGCGGTGGCCGAGGGGGTTACCGACCGCCGCCAGCTGGCGGAGCTGCGCCGGCTGCGGTGCCCCTACGGCCAGGGCTACTACTTCTCCCGGCCCCAGCCTCCGGAGGTGGTGGCCGATCTCCTCGGGCTGTCCTCCCTCCCGGCCGACCCCGATGCCGCGGCCGGGGCCGAGGCCGCCGCCGGCGAACCGGTGACCGGCTGACCCCCCGGCGGTAGCCTTCGACCCACGATGACGAGGCTGGCGATCGTGGGCGGGGGGCGGATGGGGGAGGCCCTGGTCGCCGGGCTGTTGCAGGCGGGGTGGGCGGCGGCCGACGAGATGGCCGTGGTCGAACCGGTGGCCGCCCGGCGCGACCAGCTGGCCGCCCGCTTCCCCGGACTCGGCCTGGCCGACTCGGCCGTCGCCGCCGGCGGCGTGGTGCTGGCGGTCAAGCCGGGCGACGCCGAGGTCGCCTGCCGGGCCATCGCCGGCGCCGCGGGAGCCGAAGGGACCCGGGTGCTCTCGATCGCGGCGGGGGTGCCCACCGCCCGCCTCCAGGAATGGCTGGGGGACGGGGTGCCCGTGGTGCGGGCCATGCCCAACACCCCCGCGCTGGTGGGGGCGGGCGCGTCCGCCATCGCCGCCGGCACGTCGGCCGGCGACGCCGACCTCGACTGGGCCGAGGGCATCCTCCGGGCGGTGGGGGTCGTCCAGCGGGTGCCCGAGACGCTGCTCGACGCCGTCACCGGCCTGTCCGGATCGGGACCGGCCTACGTCTTCCTGGTGGCCGAGGCCCTCATCGAGGCGGGCGTCCTCAACGGCCTGCCCCGGTCCACGGCCGGCGCCCTGGCGATCCAGACGCTCCTCGGGTCGGCCCGGCTGCTGGCCGAGTCGGGCGACAGCCCCGAGGTGCTCCGGGCCGCGGTCACGTCCCCCGGGGGCACCACCGCCGCCGGCCTGCGGGTGCTGGAGGACTACGGCGTGCGCAGCGCCTTCCTGGAGGCGGTGACGGCGGCCACCGAGCGCTCCCAGGAGCTGGGCCAGGGCTGACAACCGGCCCGCCGGAGGGGTCGCGGGACGGGTCTGGGATCTCCCCATTTTCCTCACCCGCCACAGGGGAATACATTTCCCCCAGGCGAAGAGGGGTGATCCCACTGGCACAACCAACAGATCGGACGCCGGCGGATCGGGTGGTCGGGCGCGCCCGCTTCCTGACCGTGGCCGAGGTGGCGGGCATCCTGCGGGTGTCCACCATGACCGTCTACCGGCTCATCAAGGCCGGGAGCCTGCCCGCGGTGCGGGTGGGCAAGTCGTACCGGGTGAGCGAGGACGACGTCGACCGCTACCTGGCCGCCTCGTACACCCAGGCCGGCTGACAGCCCTACGCTGCGCCGGGTGGCCCCGCCGCTCGACACCGTCTGGTTCCTGTCCGACTACGGCCTCGACGACGAGTTCGTCGGCGTCGTCAAGGGAGTGCTCAGGTCCATCGCCCCGGCGGTGACGGTCGTCGACATCAGCCACCGGATCCCGGCCTACGACATCCGGGCCGGATCCCTGGCCCTGGCCCGCAGCATGCAGTACCTCACCCCCGGAGTGGTGCTGGCCGTGGTCGACCCCGGAGTCGGGTCGGTCCGGCGGGCGGTGGCGGTGGAGGTGGGCGGCGACGACGGCACCACCGCCTTCCTCGTCGGTCCCGACAACGGGCTGCTGGCCCCCGCCGTCGCCATGGTCGGCGGCGCCCGCCGGGCGGTGTCGCTCACCAACGCCGACTACCACATCCCCGCCCCCGGCCCCACCTTCGCCGGGCGGGACGTGATGGCGCCGGCCGCCGCCCACCTGTGCGCCGGGGTCGAGCTCGACCTGCTGGGCGAGCCGGTCGACCCCCTCTCGCTCCTGCCCGGGCTCATCCCCCTCAGCCGCCAGGAGGACGGCCGGACGGTCGGCGAGGTGCTCTGGATCGACCGCTTCGGCAACGCCCAGCTCAACGTCGATCCGGACGAGGTCGCCGGCATCGAGGGGCCGCTGCTGGTCCGCTCGGGCGACCAGTCCCGGGTCGCGGCCCGGGTGACGCACTTCTCCGAGCTCAAGCCGGGCCAGGTGGGCGTGATGGTCGACTCCTACGGGCTGTTGGCGGTCGTGCTCGACCAGAGGTCGGCGGCCGAGGAGCTCCGCCTGCACACCGGCAGCGGCGTCACCCTCGGGCCGGTTCCCGACTGAGGTCAGGCGCTACGGTGGGCCGATGCGCCGGGGGACGTCGATCGTGCTGGCTCTGGTCCTGGTCGCGATCTTCACCGCCGCCTTCATCCAGTTCATCGTGATCGGCATCTGAGGACGTCGGTCAGAACAGCGAGGCGCAGAGGCGGCTGATCTCCCGCTCGAGCGACGCCAGCCCCTCCACCTTGCCCACGCACAGGGAGATGCCGGCCTCGGCCGCCTCCTTCTCCAGCTTCCCGTCGATGTAGGCGGTGTAGAGGATCATCACCTGGTCGGGACGGGCGGCCCGGATGCCCCGGGCGGTGTCGAGCCCGTCCATCCCCGGCATCTTGTAGTCGATGACGACCACGTCGGGATCGGCCTGCTCGACGTTCTCGATCGCCTGGTTGCCGCCCGCGGCGTTCCCGACGACTTCGAAGCCGTCCAGGCTGAGCATCGACGTGAGCATGCGGCGGACGTGGTCGGTGTCGTCGACGACCATCACCCGAATGGGCCGGGTCACGGAGTCGAGCCTACCCCCGTCCCCCTGGTCGCCGGAGCGGCCCGAAGACCGATGGTGACCACGGGCGCCGACCGGCGCGACCCAGGCGGGGCCCGTACCTGCGACAATGATCGCCAGACCTTTGTGAAGCGAAGCACGAGGTCGGTAAACTGGGTTCTGTGAGCCTGCCCCCGGCGTCGACAAGCCGTGGCCGCGGCGCACGTGGAGGGGGTTCGAGGTGCCTGAAGTGATCGGAGACGGCACGCCGGCGGGACCGGACGGCCCCACCCCCGACAGCGCCGGTCCGGCGGATCGGGACAACGGTCAGGCGCCGATGGGCCAGGGGGCGATGGGTCACGCGCCGATGGGTCAGGCGCCGATGGGTCACGCGGCCCTACCGTCCCGGCTCCTGCGCTCCAGCCGCCGCATCCCCGAAGCCACCGTCGCGCGGCTGCCCGTCTACCTCCGCTGCCTCCTCGAGGTGGTCGACGCCAAGACGCCCACCATCTCCTCCGAGCGGTTGGCCGAGATGGCCGGGGTCAACGCGGCCAAGGTCCGCAAGGACCTCTCCTACCTGGGTTCCTACGGCACCCGGGGTGTCGGCTACGACGTCGAGTACCTCTTCCTCCACATCAACCGGGTCCTCGGCCTCACCCAGGACTGGCCGGTCGTGATCGTCGGCGTCGGCAACCTGGGTCACGCCCTGGCCAACTACGGGGGGTTCTCGGCCCGTGGCTTCCGCATCGTCGCCCTGCTCGACGCCGACCGCAACCGGGTGGGCGAGATGGTGGCGGGAGTGGCCGTCCGCCACGTCGACGACCTCGCCGACGTGGCCGCCGAGCACGACATCGCCATCGGCATCATCGCCACGCCGGCCGAGTCGGCCCAGGACGTGGCCGACCGGCTGGTCGAGGTCGGCGTGAACTCCATCCTCAACTTCGCCCCCGCCGTCATCACCGTCCCCGCCGACGTGTCCCTGCGCAAGGTCGACCTGTCGATCGAGCTGCAGATCCTGGCCTTCTACCAGCAGCGCCGGGCGGGCGTCACGACCGGCCCGCCACCGGTGGCCACCTTCGGATGACGCCATGACGGGAACCGGATCGGCCCCCACCACGTACCAGTACCCCGTGAACCTCGTGTTGGAAGGCCGGCGGTGCCTGGTGGTGGGCGGTGGCTCCGTCGCCCTGCGCAAGGTCGAGGGGCTGCTGGCGTGCGGGGCGACGGTCACCGTGGTCGCCCCCTCGGTCGACGAGCGCCTGCGCCTCCTGCCCGGCGTCGTGGTCGAGGAACGGGCCTACCGGCCGGGCGAGGTCGCCGGCTACCGGCTGGCCATCGCCGCCACCGACTCGCCCGAGGTCAACTCCGCCGTCTTCGACGACGGCGAGGCGGCGGGCGTGTGGGTAAACGGGGCCGACGACCCTGCCAACTGCTCGTTCACCCTCCCGTCCGTCCTGCACCGGGGAACCCTCATGGTCACCGTCTCCACCGGCGGACGCAGCCCGGCCCTGTCGCACTGGTTGCGCCGACGGCTGGAGGTCGAGATCGGGCCCGAGTTCGAGGTCCTCCTCGATCTGCTGTCGTCCGAACGAGACCTGCTGAAGGCCGAGGGTCGCTCCACCGAGGGCCCGGGTTGGCAGAGCGCCCTCGATTCCGACATGCTCGACCTCATCCGAACCGGTGACGTCGCCTCCGCCCGCCAGCAGCTCCACGCATGTCTCTCGTCGTCGTCGGGCTGAGCCACCGCACGGTCCCGCTCGAGATCCTCGAGCGCATGACCGTCTCGGCCGAGCACCTGCCCAAGGCACTGGGCGACCTGGTGAGCCGCGACTTCGTGAGCGAGGCCGTCATCCTCTCCACGTGCCACCGCACCGAGATCTACGTGGTCGCCGAGCGCTTCCACGGCGGCGTGCAGGACATCCGCCATTTCCTCACCGGGCTGGCCTTCCTGCCGCCGGAGGACTTCAGCGACAACCTCTTCACCTACCACGACGAGGCCGCCGCCGCCCACCTGTTCGCGGTCACGGCCGGCCTCGACTCGGTGGTGCTGGGCGAGAGCCAGATCCTGGGCCAGGTCCGCTGCGCCTGGGAGCGGGCGCGCGAGGAGGGCACCGCCGGGTCCCGGCTCTCGGCGTTGTTCCGCCACACGCTCGAGGTCGGCAAGCGGGCCCGGTCGGAGACGGCCATCGGGCGGGGGGTCACGTCGCTGTCGCAGGCCGCGGTGGCGATGGCCACCGACCGCCTGGGCACGCTCGAGGGACGCAAGCTCGTGCTCCTGGGCGCGGGGGAGATGGGCGAGGGGATGGCCGCCGACCTGGCCGCGTCCACCGATGCATCCGACGGTGACGGTCCCGAGGTGGTCGTGGCCAGCCGCACCCGCCACCGGGCGGTCAAGGTGGCCGAGAAGGTCGGGGCCCAGGTCGTCGACCTCGACGAGCTTCCCGCCGCCCTGGTCGACGCCGACGTGCTGCTCAGCTCCACCGGCTCGCCCACCGTCGTGCTCGGCCCCGACGTGCTGGCCGGCGTGATGCGCGCCCGGGCCTCCCGGCCGCTGCTGATGGTCGACATGGGCATGCCCCGCGACGTCGACCCCGCGGTCCGCTCCCTCCCCGGGGTCACCCTCCTCGACCTGGCCGACCTGCAGAAGTTCGTCGAGGCCGGCATCGACGAGCGCCGCAAGGAGGTGGGCCGGGTGCGGGCCATCGTCGCCGACGAGGTCGGCCGCTTCCAGGAGGCGGTGGCCGAGCGCCAGGCCGCCCCGCTGGTCACCGCCCTGCGGGAGCGGGTCGAAGAGGTGCGCCTGGCCGAGCTGGCCCGCCACCGCAGCCGCCTCGAGGGCCTCGACCCCCGCCAGCAGGAAGCGGTGAACGCGCTCACCCGCAGCATCCTGGCCAAGCTCCTCCACGAGCCCACGGTGCGGCTCAAGGAGTCGGCCGGCTCGGCCCGGGGCGAGCGCCTCTCCGACGCCACCCGCGAGCTCTTCGACCTCTGATGGCCCCTTGAGGTCAGGCTCGCCCCCGTGCTAGATCGGCACGGGCTGCGGGCGGCCACCCGGGGGAGCACCCTGGCCCGGGCCCAGACGTCGGCGGTGGCGGCGCTGCTGGCGGACTCCGGCGGCGTCGAGGTGGAGGCGGTGGTGGCCGACACGGTGGGCGACCGTCGGCTCGACGCCCCGATCTGGGCCATCGGCGGCCAGGGGGTGTTCGTCAAGGAGGTGCAGGCGGCGGTGCTCGAGGGGCGGGCCGACATCGCCGTCCACTCGGCCAAGGACCTGCCGTCGCAGCCGGCCGACGGCCTCGTGATCGCCGCCGTGCCGTTGCGGGGCGACCCTCGCGACGCCCTGGTGGGCGGGACGCTGGCCGGGCTTCCGACGGGAGGCCGCATCGGCACCGGCTCCGTCCGCCGGCGGGCCCAACTGGCCTGGCTGCGACCCGACCTCACCTTCGCCGGCCTGCGGGGGAACATGGAGACCCGCCTGGCCAAGGCGTCCGGTTTCGACGCCATCGTGGTGGCCGCCGCCGCCCTCCAACGGCTGGGCCGCAGCGCGGAGATGTCGGAGGTGCTCGACCCGGAGTGGATGGTGCCCCAGGTCGGGCAGGGCGCCCTGGCCGTCGAGTGCCGGGCCGACGACGACGCCACCCGGGAGCTCCTGGCCACCATCGACCACCGGCCGTCGCGGCTGGCCGTCGAGGCCGAGCGGGCGTTCCTCCGCGAGGTCGGGGGGTCGTGCGACCTGCCCGTGGGCGCCTACGCGGTGGTGGCGGACGACGGCACGATCCGCCTGGAGGGCCTGCTCGCCACGGGCGACGGTCGCATCGTCCTCCGCCACCGTGACTCCGACGTCGACCCCCACGTCCTCGGCCGCCGCGTGGCCCGCCACCTCCTCGACGACGCCGGCGGCGCCCACCTCCTCGACCTCCAGCTCGACCACTCCGCGCAATTACACGCGTGAGGGGGCGAGTGCGCGAAGTGTTCGGATGCGGCGGCGCCGCCTCCCGACCAATCCGCGCAATTACACGCCTGAGGGGGCAAGTGCGCGAAGTGCTCGGCGGCGGCGGCAGCGCCCCGACCACTCCGCGCAATTACACGCCTGAGGGGGCAAGTGCGCGAAGTGCTCGGCGGCGGCGGCAGCGGCGGCGGGCGGCAGCGGCCGTCGGCGGCGTGATCACCCGATGACAGTCTGGCTGGTGGGTGCCGGACCGGGGGATCCCGGACTGCTCACCGTCCGCGGCGCCCAGGTCCTGGCCGCGGCCGACGTGGTGGTCCACGACCGGCTGGCGGAGGCGTCACTCCTCGACCTGGCGCCCGCCGGCGCCGAGCGCATCGACGTCGGAAAGTCTCCCGGGGGGCCGGTCCGCCAGGACGAGATCAACGCCCTGCTCGTCGAGCGGGGGCGGGCCGGTCAGGCGGTGGTGCGGCTCAAGGGCGGCGATCCCTTCGTGTTCGGCCGGGGCGGCGAGGAGGCGGAGGCCCTGCTGGCGGCCGGAGTGCCCTTCGAGGTCGTCCCCGGGGTGTCGGCGGCGGTGGGGGTCCCGGCGTACGCCGGCATTCCCGTCACCCACCGGGGCCTGTCCACGTCGTTCACCGTCGTCACCGGCCACAGCCGCCACGCCGTCGACGACGACATCGACTGGGAGGCGCTGGCCCGGGTGGGCGACACCCTGGTTGTGCTCATGGGCGTGGCCCACCGGGCCGAGATCGCCACCCGCCTGATGGCCGGCGGGGCGCCCCCCTCCACCCCGGTGGCTGCCATCCGGTGGGGTACCCGGCCCGACCAGCGCACCGTCCGCACCACGTTGGGGGAGCTGCACGCCTGCGCCCTCGAACCACCCGTCACCATGGTGATCGGGCAGGTGGCGGCCCTCGACCTGCCGTGGTTCGAGTCCCGGGCCCTCTTCGGCCGCCGGGTGGTGGTCACCCGGGCCCGCCATCAGGCATCAGGCCTGGTCGAACGGCTGCGCAACCTGGGGGCCGAGGCCATCGAGGTGCCCACCATCGAGATCGTCGACCCCGACGACGGCGGACTGGCCCTCCGCTCGGCCGCGGCCCGTGTCCGGGACTACGACTGGGTCTGCCTCACGTCGCCCAACGCCGTCGGACGCTTCCTCGCCTGCCTCCGCGACGCCCGGGCCCTGGGCGACGTCCGGGTCGCCGCCATCGGCCCCGGCACCGCATCCGCCCTGGCCGCGGCCGGCATCGTCGCCGAACTCGTCCCCGAACGTTCCCTCGCCGAGGACCTGGTCGACGCCTTCCCCGAGCCCGACGCCGTGCCCCCATCCCTCGAACTGGTGACACTTCACCCGCCCAGGGGCGGGGCAAGTGTCACCAGTTCGACGAGCGCTGGCCCCGGGTCCGGGCGGGTCCTCCTGCCCCAGGCCGCAGGCGCTCGCCCGGTGCTCGCCGACGGGCTGGCGGCCAAGGGGTGGGCGGTCGACGTCGCCCACGCCTATCGCACCGTCCCCGCCTCCCCGCCGGCCGACCTTCTCGCCTCGGCGGCCAAGGCCGACGCCATCGCCTTCACCTCGGCGTCCACCGTCACCGCCTACCTGGCCGCCGCCGGACCGGCCGCCGTGCCCCCGGTCGTGGCCTGCATCGGCCCCGTCACCGCCGCCGCGGCCGAGGCGGAGGGGCTCACCGTCACGGTGACCGCCACCGACCACACCCTCGACGGCCTCGTGGTGGCGGTCGTCGGCGCCCTGTCCCGACCCCCCGCTGGACTCGATCGTCCGTAGAGACGTGATTTCGGCCCGGACGCCGCCGAGCACGTCCCTCCGCACGCACGAAACTGCCCGACCTACCATCGGGGACATGAGCTTTCCCGCCCGGCGGCTCCGGCGGTTGCGGCGCACGCCCGCCCTGCGCCGCCTGGTGGCCGAGACCCGGCTGTCCGTCGACGATCTGGTGGCGCCCCTGTTCGTGCGCCAGGGCATCACCGAGCCGGCGCCCATCGGGTCGATGCCGGGCGTCGTCCAGCACACCCGCGAGTCGCTGCGCAAGGAGGTGCGGACCCTCGCCGACCTGGGTGTCCCGGGGGTGATCCTCTTCGGCGTGCCCGAGGCCGGTGCCAAGGACGCCGAGGGCTCCCAGGCGTGGGCGGCGGACGGCGTCGCCCAGCGGGCCATCGCCGACGTCCGCCACGAGGTGGGGGACGGGATGGTCGTGATGGCCGACCTGTGCCTCGACGAGTACACCGACCACGGCCACTGCGGCGTCCTCACGGCGGCGGGCGAGGTCGACAACGACGCCACCCTCGAGCGCTACGCCCGGGTGGCGGTGGCCCAGGCCGATGCCGGGGTCGACGTGGTGGCGCCCTCGGGGATGATGGACGGCCAGGTCGCCGCCATCCGCCGAGCCCTCGACGACAGCGGACACCACCAGACGGCCATCCTCGCCTACGCGGCCAAGTATGCCTCCGCGTACTACGGCCCGTTCCGCGACGCGGTCGACGTCCGCATCGCCGGCGGCGGCGACCGCACCGCCTACCAGCAGGACTTCCGCAACGCCCGGGAGGCCCTGGCCGAGGTCGCCCTCGACATCGCCGAGGGGGCCGACATGGTGATGGTCAAGCCCGCCGTCGCCTACCTCGACGTCATCGCCGCCGTCCGCCGGAGGTTCGACGTCCCGGTCGCCGCCTATCACGTGTCCGGCGAGTACTGCCATGATCCGGGCCGCCGCCGAGCGGGGATGGATCGACGGCACCGCCGTCGCCCTCGAGCAACTCACCGCGGTCAAGCGGGCCGGGGCCGACGTCATCCTCACCTACTTCGCAGCCGAGCTGGCCCAGGCTCTTTGACGACCAACAGCGAGCTGTTCCAAAGGGCCTGCGACGTCATCCCCGGCGGCGTCGACTCGCCCGTCCGGGCGTTCGGCAAGGTCGGCGGCACCCCCTACTTCGTGGCCCGGGCCGAGGGTGCCTACGTCTGGGACGTCGAGGGCCGCAAGTACACCGACTACGTCCAATCGTGGGGGGCCTCGATCCTCGGCCACGCCCATCCGAAGGTCGTGGAGGCCATCCGCCAGGCGGCGACCCACGGCACGTCCTACGGCGCCCCCACCGAGCGGGAGGTCCTCCTGGCCGAGGCCATCCGCCACCGGGTGCCCTCGTGCCAAAAGGTCCGCCTCGTATCCAGCGGCACCGAGGCCTGCATGTCGGCGGTGCGGGTGGCGAGGGGCTTCACCGGCCGCGACCGGATCGTGGTCTTCGACGGCTGCTACCACGGCCACGCCGACACCCTCCTGGCCGCCGGCGGCAGCGGCCTGGCCACGCTCGGCCTCCCGGGATCGGCGGGTGTCCCGGCCCGAGCGGTCGCCGACACGGTCGTCGTCCCCTACAACGTGGTGCCCGACGATCGGCGACGACGTGGCCGCGGTGATGGTCGAGCCGGTCGCGGCCAACATGGGCCTCGTCCCCCCCGCCCCCGGCTTCCTCGACGGACTCCGCCAGGCGTGCGACCGAGCCGGCGCCCTCCTGATCTTCGACGAGGTCATCACCGGCTTCCGCATCGGACCGGGCGGAGCCCAGGCCCACTTCGGCGTCATCCCCGACCTCTCCACGTTCGGCAAGGTCATCGGCGGGGGACTGCCCCTCGCCGCCTTCGGGGGTCGCGACGACGTCATGTCCGTGCTCGCCCCCGGCGGGCCCGTCTACCAGGCGGGGACGCTCTCCGGGAACCCCCTGGCCACCGCCGCCGGACTGGCCGTCCTCGACCTCCTCGACGACGCCGCCTACGTGCAGCTCGCGGGACGGGCGGCCGAGCTGGCCGCCGGCCTCACCTCGGTGATCACCGAGGCCGGCCTCCCGGTGCAGGTCCCGGTCGTGGGCCCCCTCATGGGCCTCTTCTTCGCCGAAACCCAGCCCAACGACTACGCCCAGGCCAAGGCCGCCGACGGCGCCCGCTACGCCCGCTTCTTCCACCAGATGCTCGACCGGGGCGTCGCCCTCGCCCCCAGCCCGTTCGAGGCCCTGTTCCCGAGCCTGGCCCACACCAAGGAGGAGCTCGAGCGCACCGTCGACCTCGCCGCCGCCGCCGCCCGAGCCGTCAGCGCTTTCTGAAGAGTTTTGTACCTCCGAGGTACATATCTCTGCAGAAAGCGGTCAGGCCCAGCCCAGCTCGTCGAGGCGGTCGTCGTCGATTCCGAAGTGGTGGGCCACCTCGTGGATCACCGTGTCGCGCACCGTGGCGATCACCTCGTCCTCGGTGTGGCACATCCCGCAGATCGGGCGCCGGTAGATCGTGATGCGGTCAGGGACCACCATCCCGCCGTAGCCCTCCCGGTCGGTGAGGGGGATGCCCTCGTAGAGGCCCAGCAGGTCCTCGCCCCGCGACCGCTCCTCGACCACCACCCAGACGTTGTCCATCCGCCGGCCGAGCGCCTCGGGGATGCTGTCCAGCGCGTCCGCCACCAGCTCCTCGAACCGGGGGCGGGGTACGTCGATCACGCCCTGGGAAAGGCCTAGCGGGAGGGTGCGAGGCGGGCGATCGCGGCGACTGCCCGGTAGGCGGCCTCGGCCGGGCCCCGCTCGTCCTCCCGCAGCAGGTTGGCCATGATGCGCAGCACCCACTCCATGAGGGTGCGCGAGCGCATCCCGGTACCGACCAGCATCCGCATCAGGTGGGGATGGCCGATGATCTTCACGAACGCCCGCGCCACCCGGTAGTACAGGTCGTACTCCGCCCGCAGCCGGTGCTCGTAGGTGCGCAGGGCGGCGGCCTGGCCGGAGTCGATCGCCTGGTGGACGGCCTCCGCCGCGTACCGGCCGGTCTCGTAGGCGTAGGCGATGCCCTCGCCGTTGAACGGGTTGATGGCGCCGGCGGCGTCGCCCGTGGTGAGCCAGGTGGGCCCGAACGACGGACCGACCGAGAGCCCCATCGGGAGCTTGCCCCCCGTGGGCGGCCCGAGCGAGGTCTCGGGCGAGATGCCCCACGACTCGGGGGCGTAGTCGACGAAGGCGTCCATCAGCTTGGAGGTGTTGACCTCCTTCCACTGCTTGAACGTGGACAGCAGGCCCACACCCACGTTCACCCGCCCGTCGCCCAGGGGGAAGATCCACCCGTAGCCGGGCAGGACGTTGCCCCTCGCGTCCCGCACGTCGAGGTGGGACTCGATCCACGGCTCGCAGGACCGGGGCGAGGTGAAGTAGCCCCGGATGGCCATGCCGAGGGGGTAGGCCCGGTCGCGCGAGCAGCCGAGCGCCCGCCCGAAGCGGGAGTTGGCCCCGTCGGCGACGACCGTGTACGTGGCGCTGATGGTGGATGTGTCGCCCGTGTCCTTGTTCTTCACCACCGCGCCCCGGGGGATGCCCCCGTCGAGGTGGGGCTCGATCGCTTCCATGCCCTGCAGGACGGTGGCCCCCGCCTTCTCCGCCCGCTCGGCCACCATCTGGTCGAGGTCGTGGCGGGTGATGACGTAGCCGTGCCGGGGGAAACCGGGCCGCTCGGGCCACTGGAGCTCGATGGTCCTGCCGAAGGCGATCGACCGCAGCCCGTCGAAGCGGTGGGCCCCGACGGCCAGGCCGTCGGCCAGGCCCATGTCGTCGAGCTGCTTGACCGCCCGGGGGGTCAGCCCGTCGCCGCAGGTCTTGACCCGGGGGAAGTGCTTCTTCTCGACCACCACCACGTCGTGGCCGGCCTCGGCCAGCCAGAAGGCGCAGGCCGCTCCCGAAGGTCCGCCGCCGACCACCAGCACATCGTGGTCGGCCATGCCCCGGACTTTAGAGCCCTTCGCGTTCGTACAGTACGACGGCCGTGAGCTCCTCCTCGGTGAGCTGGCCGGCGAATGACGGCATCCCGCCCGACGCCGCCGTGCGCTGGCCGCCCTCGCGGGCCGCGTCGCCATAGGGCTGGCCCTTGATCTTCGACGATCCCTCGCTCACGAACTTGGCGTGGTCGGCCTCGTTGGGGAAGGTCTTGACCACCTCGCCCCCGGCCAGGGCCGGGCCGACGCCGCCCTGGCCCTGGGCGCCGTGGCAGTTCACGCAGCCCGCCCGCTGGAAGATCTCCTGCCCGGTGGCCGGGCCGGCGGCCGACGTCGACTCGCCGAAGGCGCCCAGGTAGACGATGCCCCAGATCGGCAGGATGAGGATCACCGGCATCATCCACACCGGGATGCCGCTCCGGGGCCCGACGGGCGCCACGTACGTGGGCAGCTTCTCGGTGGGGGCCGACGGCGCCGAGGGAGCCGGTGCGGTCGCAGGGGCGGCGGGCCCGGCCGCGGCCGTCGTCGTCGCCGGACTGGCGTCGCCGCCGGCCTCCGGTGCAGGCGCCTCCCCGCCACCGAGGCCCAATGCGGCGCGCCTGGCGCGGGACCGTTCGAGCAGATACTCCGGGACCTCGGTCATGACGCCCCGAATGTAAACCGGACCGACACCCCAGAGCGAAGTGAGCCCCCCGGGACGCAGCCCCCCGACCCGGCAGGCCCCCCGCAGGGCCGATGCGCCTGCCGAACCAGCGAGACCGCGCCCGAGGCTCTCCACGCCGTTGACGTCGGGGGGCAGTCGGGGGGCAGAGCCCCCCGACCCCGCAGCCAGGCCCGAAGGGCCGATGCGCCTGCCGGAACAGAGAAACGTGCCGGAAGCACTCCATGCCGTTGACTTGGCGGGGGGCAGTCGGGGGGCAGAGCCCCCCGACCCGGCAGGCAGGCCCGAAGGGCCGATGCGCCTGCCGGAACGAGGGAGTCGAACGCGCCGAAGGCGCTCCATGCCGTGGACCTGTCGGGGGGCAGTCGGGGGGCAGAGCCCCCCGACCACGCGCGATGTGTCTGTCGCGGGGGCGTCGTGGTAGAACCGCTACCAGCCTGCACGACCGATACGAGGCTGTCGTCCCAGTACAATGTGATCGCGTTCACGAGGGGAGGTACCGGTGGTCGCACTAGTGGTTTCGACAGTGATGCTGTTCGCCGGTGTCGCCCTCGTCTTCCGCGTCGGCAAGCGCCGGCCGCCCGGAACGCCCATCACCTGGGGTGAGGCCTACGTCGGCGGCACCTTCATCTTCGCCCTCTTCCTCCTCGCCTACGGCGTCGTGCCCCACCAGTGGCTCACCTTCGCCGACAACCAGCTCCTCTGGCGGCCCGACAAGCTCATGCTCGGGATCTCGGGCGACGGGATCAAGCTGGGCGACGACGTCATGACCCTGGGGGGCACGGGCCGTATCATCGTGAATGCCCAGGCGGTCCGCGACATCGTCGCAACCGTTATCTACATCGGCTTCTTCGGGATCCACATCTGGCTGTGGTCCGTCTGGCAGAAGCGTGGACGCAAGGCACCGGAGGTCGAGCTCAGTTCACGGTTCGGCCGTCCGGTCATGAAGAAGGCCTGAAGTGGTCGTTGAAGGAGTGGTGAGGAACTGATGGGAAAGAACGACGCCAACCCCCCCATGCCCACCTTCAGCGGCGATTACGTGCTGCAGGAGATCCCCAGCGAGGAGCTGGCCAAGTCGGTCAAGCCCAAGCAGTTCCTGCACATCGACCAGTCCGAATGCATCATGTGCGAGGGCTGCGTCGACATCTGTCCGTGGAAGTGCATCCACATGCTGTCCACCGACAGCATCTCCGAGGCCCTCAACACCACCGGCCCCGGTGAGGACCCCGACGACCACGTGGTGTTCATCGTCGACGAGGACGTCTGCACCCGCTGCGGCCTGTGCGTCGACCGCTGCCCCACCGGCGTGATCATCATGGGCAAGGCCGGCGTGGGCGCCCGCGAGGGCGACGCCCACCAGCGCGACGGCAAGCACGGCTACGCCTACGGCATGCGGTTCTAGGCAGAGCAGTGGCACGACGACTCAACACGAACGGCAGCGGCAACGGCGATGGCAACGGGCACCGTCCCTCGGTGCCCGAGAGGCTGGCCGAGGTCGGCGAGAAGGTGCGGGGCTCGCAGGCGTGGGCGTCGATCTTCCGGCCCGGTTCCATCTTCCGCAAGGGCTACACCGACAGCCCCCGGAACCGGTCCTACGTCGTCATGAACAGCCTCATCTACCACCTCCACCCGGTGAAGGTGAAGCGCCACGCGGTGAAGGTCAGCTACACGCTGTGCCTGGGCGGGATGTCGTTCTTCCTGTTCCTGATCCTCACCGTCACCGGCATCTTCCTGATGTTCTTCTACCGGCCCACCGAGGTGCAGGCGTGGGCCGACATCCGAACGCTCGAGACCTCGGTCACGTTCGGCCTGCTGGTGCGAAACATGCATCGATGGGGTGCCCACCTCATGGTGATCACCGTGTTCCTGCACATGGCCCGGGTCTTCTACCACGGGGCCTACAAGCCGCCGCGGGAGTTCAACTGGGTGATCGGGGTGATCCTGCTCACCCTCACCCTGCTCCTGTCGTTCACCGGCTACCTGCTGCCCTGGGACCAGTTGGCCCTGTGGGCGGTCACGGTGGGCACGAACATGATCGGCTATACGCCCGTGTTCGGCTCTCAGGTGAGATTCGTGCTCCTCGGGGGAGTCGAGATCAGCACCGAGACCCTGCTCCGATGGTACGTACTCCATGTCCTGCTGTTCCCGTTCATCATCGTCATCTTCATGGCGATTCACTTCTGGCGGGTCCGCAAGGACGGCGGCATCTCGGGGCCTCTGTAGGCCCGCGAGGAGGTAATCAGCCCATATGAGCGACGTCCCCGAACACCTGCTTCGCCGATCGGCCGAGCGCCGAGCGGCGCTGGGTGGAGGCTCCGCGGGCGGAGGCGAGTCACCTCCCCCGGGCGACGGCGGTGCGGCCGGTGCGGCCGGCGCGGCCGACGACGGCGAGAAGATCCCCGCCCACCTGCTGCAGCGGTCGACGACCGGCCAGGCCGCCGCCGGCACCGCCACCGCCACCCAGGCCGCGGCCCCCGCCGGCGCGGCCACCGCGGTGGCGACGGCGCCGGCCCCCGTCGCGAAAGGCCCCGAGGGCCACACTCAGCGCCTGCTCACGGTGGTCAAGGCGGGCTCGATCCAGGACGTCAAGGCCACGCCCACCGACAAGGTCCACGTGTGGCCCCACCTGCTGGTGGGCGAGTTCGTGGCCTCCCTGGCCATGACCGCCTTTCTGCTGGTGTTCTCGGCCGTGGTCAACGCCCCGTTCCTCGCCGGCGCCAACTTCAACTTCACGCCCAACCCCTCGAAGGCCCCGTGGTACTTCCTGGGCCTCCAGGAGCTGCTCACCATGTTCCACCCCATGGTGGCGGGGGTGACCATCCCCGGCATGGGCATCTTCGGCCTCATGGTGGTGCCGTACACCGACAAGAACCCCAGCAACCACCCTGAGGACCGCAAGCTCGCCATTTCGATCATGACCCTGTTCCTCATGTTCTGGGCGGTGCTGGTGATCATCGGCTGCTTCTTCCGGGGTCCCGGGTTCAACTTCACGTTCCCGTGGCGCGACGGCGTCTTCTTCGACCTGTAGGAGCTCACGTTGGACAACGCCACCATCCTCCTCCTCGTCCTGGCCGCCCTGGCCGCGTTGATGGCGGTCTTCCTGTTCGCCACCGCCCGCCGGCGGGACACCTCCCGCGCCCTGAAGGGCATCGCCCCGCCCCACTCCCCGATCGACGACTCCGGCGACGGTGGTGACTCCGGTGACCGGCTGCCGGTGCCCGTCGGAGCCGCTCCCACCCAGACGGGGCGTGAGCTCGAACGGGCCGTCGCCCTCGAGCGCACCGGCCGCGGCGCACCCGACATCTCCGCCCCGCCCCCGCCGCCCGCCCTCCCGCCCGACGAGGAGAGCCTCGGCGTCACCCGCCGCCAGGTCCTCAACCGGGGGATCGTCGCCACCATGACCCTGTCCCTGTCCGGCTTCGGCCTGGCCTGCGTCGCCATGCTGTGGCCCTCGCTCACCGGCGGCTTCGGCGCCAAGATCCGGGCCGGCAAGGTCGAGGAGGTTCTCGAGTCGATCAGCTCCAAGAAGGAGCCCTTCTACGTCGGAGCCGGCCGCTTCTACGTCCAGCCCTACCCCAAGGAGGGGGTGGAGCCGTCCAAGAAGATCCCCGCCTACGCCGCCCTGGTGGACGGGTACGACCAGGGCTTCGTCGCGCTCTACCAGAAGTGTCCCCACCTGGGTTGCCGGGTGCCGTGGTGCAAGACGTCGCAGTGGTTCGAGTGCCCCTGCCACGGGTCGCAGTACAACCGGGTCGGCGAGAAGAAGGGTGGCCCGGCGCCGCGGGGTATGGATCACTTCGTCGTCTCGGTCGACGGCGGCTTCGTGACGGTCGACACCAAGACCGTCATCCCGGGACCGCCCATCGGCACCAACACCACCGGCCAGGAGTCCGAGGGCCCGCACTGCATCGGGGCGGTCGGGGGGCATTGATCCTCGCTGCGACACAACAGACCATCGGGCTGGCCGTCGTCCTCGCCCTCAGCGCGGGGTGGATCGTCTACCTGCTGAGCTCGTCGAGGCGCACCTACGACCCGGGCGGCGAGCTGGTCCACGCCCCCAACCGCAAGACCTACTTCGACGACGACGGCCTGGAGGGCGCCCGGCTCACCAAATACCTGTGGTGGGCGTTCGCCATGCTCACCATCTCGGCCGTCGGCCTGCCCGTGTACTGGTTGCGGGAGCCCTTCCGCCAGGAGGGAGCGGGCTTCGACCGGGGCACGCAGTACTTCGAGAACAAGGCCGTCCAGCGGGGCGAGGAGCTCTTCCAGGTCTCGCCCGGCAACCCCCCCACGCCCCGTGAGCCCCACTTCGGCTGCGAGGCCTGCCACGGCGTGGAGGGCGTCGGCGGCGTGGCCCCCTTCACCCTCTCCGACCCCGTCGACGCCAACGCCCTTCCCAAGCAGGTCCAGTGGGCGGCGCCCGCCCTCGACACGGTCATGCTCCGCTTCCGCAAGGAGGAGGTGCGCAACATCCTCGTCTACGGCCGGCCCGGCACCCCGATGCCCCCGTGGGGGGTCGAAGGTGGCGGCCCCATGAACGACCAGCAGATCGACGATCTCCTGGCGTACCTCGAGCACATCGCCCTCGACCCGGCCAAGGTCAAGCAGGACAACCTGGCCCAGTACGGCACCGACGGCCCCAAGATCTTCGAGGGGTTCTGCGCCCGCTGCCACACCCAGGGCGCCTCGTACGGCGAGCCGGGGCCGATCGGTGGCGGCGCCTTCGGCCCTTCGCTCACCGGCGGGTCGACGCTGGGCCAGTTCCCCGCCATCGACAAGCACATCGACTGGGTGGCCAAGACCGCTGAGTACGGGCAGCTGTACGGCGTCCGCGGCGTCACCGAAGGTGTCATGCCCCACTTCGAGAACACGCTGACGCCGGAGCAGATCCAGGCGGTCGTCGACTACGAACGGACCCTCTGATGGACTCGCTGGTTGCCGACTCCCTGCTCGCCGCCCTGTCGTGGGAGCCGCAGATCAAGGGTGGCCTCTACGTCCTGCTCGCCATTCTCATCCTGCCCGGATCGGTGTACCTCATCCTGGCCACCGACACCGGCGCCCGGCTCGGGTTCCAGCTGGCGGCCGCCGGCCTGTTCGGTTTCCTGGTGATCATCGGTGCGGTGTGGTGGGCGTACGGCATCGGCCCCCAGGGCCCGACCCCCACCTGGAAGCCGGTCACCATCGTCACCGGCGACCCCACCCAGTCGAGACAGGGCCAGCTGGCCGACTTCCCGGAGGGATGGGACAAGCTCGAGCTGTCCGATCCGGAGGTGGCCGACGCCCAGCCCGTCGTCGACGGCGACCTCACGGGCGAGGAGAACGGCATCTTCCAGTCGGCCGCCGAGTACATCGTGGTGGGCGCGGCGGCCAAGGGCGGCGAGACCTACGCGCCCCTCGGGCTGCCTGCGGTCCGCCCCATCGACATCCTCCACAAGCCCCACTACCTCATCGTGCAGGTGCAGCCGGTGGTGAAGCAGGAGGCCACCCCGGGGGCGGCGCCGCCTCGACCGACGGCCGATCCGGCGGCCCCGGTGTACACCGTCCTGCTCCTCCGCGACCTCGGTCACCTGCGGCTCAACCCGGCCGTGGCCACCATCTCGTCGGCGCTGATCTTCGGCCTGCTCGTCTACCAGCTCCACGTGCGGGACAAGGAGGCCATGGCCAAGCGCGGCGGCTAGGGTACGCCTGTCTCTGTCGGCTCCATTACGAGGCGGACCCCGATGGCCCAGTCCTGATGGACCAGTACCTGCCGCTCCTGGTCATGCTCGTTCTGGCTGCCCTGTTCGCGGGGCTGTCGTTCTTCGCGTCCCGGCTGATGGCACCCCAGCGGCCCACCAGCGCCAAGGCTGCGCCCTACGAGTGCGGCATCGTCCCCGACCGGGAGCCGGCCGAACGCTTCCCGGTGCGCTTCTACCTGGTGGCGATGATCTTCATCATCTTCGACATCGAGATCATCTTCCTGTTCCCGTGGGCCGTGATCTACCGCGAGCTGGGTGCCTTCGGCCTGTGGGAGATGCTCATCTTCGCCCTGGCCGTCTTCGTGTCTTTCATCTACCTGATCGGCCACGGCGCCCTCAACTGGGGGCCGGTCGCCCGCCGGGTGCCGCTTCCCGACCGCACGGCGTCGTCCACCGTCCGCCGGGTGGGCGTCGAGAACCGCCGTCCGCCCGAGGCGGCCTGATGGGTCCTGAGTAAATGGGGATAGAGCAGCTCAACCACAACTTCCTCACCGGCAAGCTGGAGGACGTGGTCCGCTGGGCCCGGCGCAACAGCGTGTGGCCGGCCACCTTCGGCCTGGCCTGCTGCGCCATCGAGATGATGGCCACCGGCACGGCCCACTTCGACCTCGCCCGCTTCGGAATGGAGGTCTTCCGGGCGTCGCCCCGCCAGGCCGACCTGATGATCGTGGCCGGTCGGGTGTCGCAGAAGATGGCCCCCGTCCTGCGCCAGGTGTACGACCAGATGGCGGAGCCCAAGTGGGTCATCTCCATGGGCGTCTGCGCCTCGTCGGGCGGCATGTTCAACAACTACGCCATCGTCCAGGGGGTCGACCAGATCGTCCCCGTCGACGTGTACACCCCCGGGTGCCCCCCCGGCCCCGAGACCCTGATGCACGGCATCCTCACGCTGCACGAGCTCATCCGCACCGGAGAGATCACCCGCCGCCGCATCGAGACGGGCGCCGGCGCCGGCCTCACCGTCGACCGGCCGGTCGCCGTGGGCACCCCCCGCTAGTGGCGGCCGACGCCCCCCCCGACGTCGAGGCCGAACCCGAGGCCGAACCCGCGCCGCCGCCCACCCTCCACGGGGTGCCGCTGTCGGAGTCGCGGGGCCAGGCGGTGGCCCACCCCGACCGCTCGCAGTACCCGGGCCTGGTCCGCACCCTGAAGGACGAGGGCTTCGTGATGTGCGTCGACCTGTGCGGGGTCGACTACCTGCTCGGGCCCGAGCGGGCCCTGCCCGACGGCGTGGTGGCCGAGCGGTTCGAGGTGGTGGTCAACCTGCTGTCCCTGGCCGAGCGCCGGCGGGTCCGGGTGCGGGTGCAGTTGCCGGAGGCGGACGCCCGGCTGGCGTCGATCTACGAGCTGCACCCCGGCACCGAGGCCATGGAACGGGAGGCCTACGACATGTTCGGCATCGTCTTCGACGGCCACCCCGACCTGTCCCGCATCCTCATGCCCGACGACTGGGAGGGCCACCCCTTGCGCAAGGACTACGGGATCGGCCGCATCCCCGTGCAGTTCAAGCACCCCGGCGGATCGCGGTGACCCAGACCGTCGACTCCCCCGCGGCCGAGATCCACCCTGCGGCGCTCGTGGGCGGGGTCGAGTCGCTGCGGGATCCTTCGGCGGTGTTGCGGATCCCGCACCTTCCCGAAGAGGTGGATGAAGTGGCCACCGACGACGAAACCATGATCATCAACATGGGGCCGCAGCACCCGAGTACGCACGGGGTGTTGCGGGTGATGATGGAGCTGCGGGGCGAGACGGTCCTGCGGTCGAAGCCGGTGATCGGCTACCTGCACACCGGCATGGAGAAGACGGGGGAGGACCTCACCTTCCTGCAGGGTCCCACCAACACCACCCGCATGGACTACGTGTCCCCGATGTTCAACGAGCTGGTCTTCTCGCTGGCCACCGAGAAGCTGCTCGAGTTGGAGGTCCCCGAGCGGGCCACGTGGATCCGCATGCTGATGTGCGAGCTCAACCGCATGTCGTCCCAGGTGCTGTGGCTGGCCACCAACGGGATGGACCTGGGCGCGGTCTCGATGATGATCTACGGCTTCCGCGAGCGGGAGAGCATCCTCGCCTTCTTCGAGAAGACCACCGGCCTGCGCATGAACCACAACTACATCCGCCCCGGCGGGGTGGCGGTCGACCTGCCCGACGGCTGGCGCGACGACGTGCGCCGGATCCTCGACGTCTTCCCCGGGCGCCTCGACGAGTACGAGACCCTCCTCACCGGCCAGCCCATCTTCCAGGAGCGCACCCAGGGCGTCGGGATCATCACCGCCGACGAGTGCGTGGCCCTCGGGATCACCGGGCCCATCCTGCGCTCCACCGGCGTGGAATGGGACCTGCGACGCGACGCCCCGTACCTGTTCTACGACCAGGTCGACTTCAACGTGGTGGTGGGCACCTACGGCGACACGTTCGACCGCTACGCCATCCGCCTCAACGAGATCCGCGAGTCGATCGGCATCGTCCACCAGATCCTCGACAAGATGCCGGCCGGCGACTACCGGGCCCAGGACAAGAAGGTCACCCCGCCCCCCCGGGGCCGCATCGACGAGTCGATGGAGGCCCTCATCCACCACTTCAAGATCTTCACCGAGGGCTTCAAGGTGCCCGCGGGCGAGGTCTACGTGGCGGTCGAGTCCCCCCGGGGCGAGCTGGGCTGCTACCTGGTGTCCGACGGCTCGGCCAAGCCGTACCGCATGCACATCCGGGGCCCGTCGTTCGTCAACCTCCAGGCCCTGGCCCACATGATCCGGGGCGGCCTCCTCGCCGACGCCGTCGCCATCATCAGCACCGTCGACCCCGTGATGGGCGAGGTCGACCGATGACGCCCCTCGCAACTGGTGACACTCACCGGGGCCCAGCGCGGTTGCGCGTCACCAGTTCGCAAGGGCGAGCGGGCGGCCGACGAACCGGTGACACTCACCGGGGTCTGGCGCGGTTGAGCGTCACCGGTTCGCTCGGACGGGGGCGGCGGTAGTGGCCCGGCTCACGCCCGACAACGTCCGGCGGGCGCGGGAGCTGATCGGGCTCTACCCGCAGAGCCGGTCGGCCCTGATCCCCATCCTCCACGTGGCCCAGGAGCAGGACGGGTGGCTCACGCCCGAGGCCATGGAGCACGTGGGCGAGCTGCTCGGCATCACCCCGGCCGAGGTCTACGGCACCGCCACCTTCTACGACATGCTCTTCACCGAGCCGGTCGGCCGCCACCTGGTGTCGGTCTGCACCAACCTGGCCTGCCTGCTCAACGGAGGCGTCGAGCTGCTCGAGCACGCCGAGGCCAGCCTGGGCGTGCCGGCCGGCGGCACCACGCCCGACGGGGAGTTCACCCTGGAGGAGGTCGAGTGCATCGCCTTCTGCGGTGCCGCCCCCTGCCTGGCCGTGAACTGGCGCTTCTTCGGCTCCGTCAGCCCCGACACGTTCGACCAACTGGTCGACGACCTGCGCACCGGACGGCTGGCCGACGAGGTGCCGCCCCACGGCACCCTCTGCCGGGTGCGGCGCAGCGTCGGGCTGGTGGCCGCCGGTCCCCCTCCCACAACCAGCGGCGATCCAACGAGGCAGCCGTGATCACCGACGCCGAGCCCATCGTCACCGCCCGCCTGGGCGTCCCCAACTCCTGGACCCTGAAGGCGTACCTGGAGACGGGCGGCTACGAGGGGCTGCGCAAGGCGCTCTCCATGACCCCGGAGGAAGTCAGCGCCGAGGTCATGACCGCCAACCTGCTCGGACGGGGCGGCGCCGGCTTCGAGGTCGGGCGCAAGTGGTCGATGCTGGCCAAGCCGAGGCCGGCCTACCTGGTCATCAACGGTGACGAGAGCGAGCCCTGCACCTACAAGGACCACATGCTCCTCGAGGCCGATCCCCACCAGATCATCGAGGGCACCCTGATCTGCGCCTTCGCCACCGGGGCGGCCCAGGCGTTCATCTTCGTGCGGGGCGAGTTCGCCCTCGGCATCGAGCGCATCACCGCCGCCCTCAACGAGGCCTACGCCCACGGCGCGGTGGGCCACGACATCTTCGGCTCCGGCTTCTCGGTCGACGTGGTCATCCACCCCGGAGCGGGGGCCTACATCTGCGGCGAGGAGACGGCGCTGCTCGAGAGCCTGGAGGGCAAGCGGGGCTACCCGCGCGACAAGCCGCCCTACTTCCCCGCGGTCAAGGGCCTCTACATGCAGCCGACGATCGTCAACAACGTGGAGAGCGTCTCCAACCTGCCGTGGATCGTCCTCAACAGCGGCGACGCGTTCAAGGCCCTGGGCCAGGGACGCTCCACCGGCACACGCATCTTCTCCCTCTCGGGCCACGTCCGCCAGCCCGCGAACTACGAGATCGAGATGAGCAAGACCACGTTCCGCGACCTCATCTACGACCCCCGGCTCGGCGGCGGCATCCGCAACGACGGCCAGCTCAAGGCCTTCATCCCGGGCGGGGCGTCGGCGCCCTGGTTCGGACCCGACCAGCTCGACATGGGCCTCGACCAGGAAGCGGTCGGCAAGGCCGGCTCCATGCTCGGTTCGGGGTCGGTCATCGTCATGGACCACACCACCTGCATGGTGCGGGCCGCGTGGCGGATCACCCGCTTCTTCCACCGGGAATCCTGCGGGCAGTGCACCCCTTGCCGGGAGGGCGGAGGGTGGCTCGACAAGATCCTGCACCGCATCGAATCGGGCGCCGGCAGGGAGTCCGACCTCGATCTCCTGCTCGACGTGTGCGACAACATCGCCCCCGGCTTGTCATGGCCGCCGCAAAAGACGACGATCTGCGTCCTCGGGCCGTCCATCCCCTCGTCGATCACCTCGGCCATCAAGATGTTCCGCGACGAGTTCCTCGTCCACATCAAGGAAGGTGGCTGTCCTTTTGCCTGACGGGGCCCCGGCGCAGGTCGAGACGGTCACCATCACGGTCGACGGCAAGTCGATCGAGGCCCGCCCGGGCGAGATGGTCATCGCCGCGGCCGAACGCGGGGGGGTCTACATCCCCCGGTTCTGCTGGCACCCCCGCCTGCGCCCGGTCGGCATGTGCCGGATGTGCCTGGTGGAGGTCAAGAACCCCCGCGGCTGGGGCCTCGCCCCCGCCTGCTACGTGCCGGTGGCCGACGGCCAGGAAGTCATCACCACCTCGCCCAAGGTCAAGAAGGCGCAGGACGGCGTCCTCGAGTTCCTCCTGATCAACCACCCCCTCGACTGCCCGGTGTGCGACCGGGGCGGCGAGTGCCCCCTCCAGGACCAGACGTTCGCCTTCGGTCCCGGCGAGAGCCGGATGGTCGAGGAGAAGCGCCACTGGGAGAAGCCGATCCCGATCAACCCCCTGGTGGCCCTCGACCGGGAGCGGTGCATCCAGTGCGCCCGCTGCACCCGGTTCGCCGACGAGGTGGCGGGCGACGCCGGCATCGACTTCATCGGCCGGGCCGACGCCACCGAGGTCAACACCTTCCCGACGGCGCCGTTCCAGTCCAACTTCAGCGCCAACATCGTCCAGATCTGCCCGGTGGGCGCCCTCACCGCCACGCCCTACCGCTTCAAGGCCCGCCCGTGGGACCTCGAGGTGGTGGAGTCCACCTGCACCTTCTGCTCGGTCGGGTGCCGCATCGCGGTGCAGTCGTCGCGGAACAGCCTCACCCGGCACCTGGGCATCGACAGCGACCCGGTGAACCACGGCTGGCTGTGCGACAAGGGCCGGTTCGGCTACGAGGCCGTCGAGTCCGACGCCCGCCTGTCCGAGCCCCAGGTCCGCTCGGCCGACGGCGCCCTGGTCGGGGCCTCCTGGACGCTGGCCCTGCAGGCCGCGGCCGACGGCCTGCGGCGGATCATCGACACGTCCGGACCGGGGGCGGTGGCCGTCCTCGGTGGGTCCCGCCTGGCCAACGAGGACGCCTACGCGTGGTGCCGGCTGGCGAAGTCGGTGCTCGGCACCGACAACGTCGACTGCCAGCTGGGCGACGGCCTGCCGGCCGAGGTGGTGCTGGGCCTGCCCCAGGCCACCATCGACGACGCCTGCTCCGCCCCCGCCGTGCTCCTCCTCGGACCCGACCTGAAGGAGGAGCTGCCGGTCCTCTACCTGCGCCTCCGGGAGGCGATCGTCGACAAGGGCGTCCCCCTGGTCGAGCTGGTGCCGGCCGCCACCGGGCTCAGCCGCCACGCGGCGGCCAGCCTGGTGCACCGTCCGGGGGAGGCGGCCGCCGTGGCTCGCGCCATCGCCACCGCCCGCAGCGGCGCCCGGCTCCCCGCGGAAGGGGCGGGCGGGGTGCCGGCGGCCGCCATCCTCCGGGCGGCCGAGGTTCTCGGGGCGGACGGCGTGGTCGTCGTCCTCGGCCGGCCGTCGCTGGCCGAGCGGGCCTCGGCGACGGTCGACGCCGCCGGGGTGCTGGCCCAGGCCCTGCCCGGTGTGCGCTTCCTGCCCGTCCTGCGCCGGGCCAACGTCCGCGGCGCCCTCGACATGGGCCTGGCCCCGGGCCTGCTCCCCGGACGGGTGTCGCTCGACGAGGGCGGCGCCTGGTTCTCGGACGCGTCGGCGTGGGGATCGGTGCCGGAGCAGCGGGGCCTCGACGCCACCGGCATCCTGCAGGCGGCGGTCGACCACGACATCCACGCCCTCGTCCTGCTGGGGGCCGACCCCCTGTCCGACTTCCCCGACCGGGGACTGGCCCGCCGGGCCCTCGACGCCGTGGCCTTCACGGTGGCGGTCGACACCTTCGCCAACCCGTCGGTGCAGGGCGCCGACGTCGTGCTCCCCGCCGCCGGCTTCGCCGAACGGCCGGGCACCACCACCAACATCGAGGGCCGGGTCAGCCGGCTGGGCCAGAAGGTCACCGCCCCCGGCACGGCCCGGGCCGACTGGATGATCGCCGTCGGGCTCTCCCAGCGCCTCGGGTCCGACCTGGGTTACGAGTCCATCGACGCCATCGCGGCCGAGATCGAGCGGCTGGCCCCGTCCCACGAGGGCCTCACCCCCGCCGTCCTGGCCGCCCCCGGCAACCGCGACGGCCTGGTGGTGCCCCTCGGCCGGGCCCCGGGCGACACCCGCACCGGCCGCCCGACGGAGGCGGTCGTGGAGGAGGTCGAGGTGGCGGCCGCCGAGGCCCAGGGCGAGACCCTCCTCCCCCAGCCGGAGCCCGACGCCGTCCTGTCCGACGTCGGCGCCCCGCTCGAGCCCGCCGCCCCGCTCGAGCCTGCCGCCGCCGGCGCCCGCCCGCCGCTCATCACCTTCGTGCCGGTGGCGGCCACCTCCCCGTCCCCGCCGGTCGACGCCTACTCGCTGCGCCTGGTCTCGGGCCGCGCCCTCTACGACGCCGGCGTCCTCGTGCAGCAGTCCCCCGCTCTCGCCCCCCTCGTGCCCGGCGCCCGCCTCCGGGCCCACCCCCACGACCTCGGCCACCTCGGCGTCACCACGGGTGACCAGGTGCGGGTGACGTCGGCCCGAGGCTCGCTCACCCTCGGCGCGGTGGCCGACTCGTCGGTGCTGCGGGGCTCGGCCGTCCTCCAGTTCAACCAGCCCGGCCCGGGCGCGGCCGACCTCATCGACGCCCGCCAGCCCGTCACCGACGTCCGCGTCGAGACGGTGGCCCCCGGATCGGGTCACGTCGCCTGATGGCCACGCTCCCCCGGGGCCGGGCCTGACGATGGGCGACCCGCTCTACGCCGACGGGCTCGATTTCGCCATCGTGCTGATCGTCCTGCTCAAGGTCGTCGTCGTCTTCGTCTTCCTGCTGGTGGCCGTGATGCTCATGGTGTGGTTCGAGCGCAAGGTCATCTCCGACATGCAGAACCGGATCGGGCCCAACCGGGCCGGGCCGTGGGGGATCCTCCAGACGCTGGCCGACGGCACCAAGCTGTTCTTCAAGGAGGACCTGCTCCCCGACAAGGCCGACCGGCGAATCTTCCACCTCGCCCCCTACCTCTCGATCCTTCCCGCCTTCGCCTCCTTCGCCATCGTCCCCATCGGGGGCACCATCTCGATCGCCGGGCACGAGACCTGGCTCCAGCTGGCCGACCCCCCCATCGGGGTGCTGTTCATGCTGGCCATGTCGTCGATCGCCGTCTACGGGGTCATGCTGGCCGGCTGGTCGTCGGGGTCGAAGTACCCGCTGCTGGGCTCGGTGCGGGCCTCGGCCCAGATGGTGTCCTACGAGGCGGCGCTGGCCCTGGCGGTGGCCGCCGCCGTGCTCTCGGCCGGCTCGCTGTCGACCCACGACATCGTCGCCGCCCAGGACGGCCTGTTCCGCTGGAACATCTTCTCGCTCGGCGTGGTGCCCTTCGTGGTGTTCCTCATCGCCGCCACGGCCGAGGCCAACCGCCCCCCCTTCGACCTGGTGGAGGCCGAGCAGGAGCTGGTGGGCGGGTTCCACACCGAGTACTCGTCGATCCGCTTCGCCCTCTTCTTCCTGGCCGAGTTCATGAACACCGTCACCATCTCGGCCATGGTCGTCACCCTGTTCCTCGGCGGGCCCAACGGGCCGGTCTTCTCCTTCGTGCCCACGCTGTGGCCGATCGTGTGGTTCTTCCTCAAGCTGGTCGTCTTCCTCTTCATCTACGTCTGGCTGCGGGCCACCCTGCCCCGCCTCCGCTACGACCAGCTCATGGACCTGGGCTGGAAGAAGCTCATCCCGGTCTCGCTCTTCTGGCTCCTCCTGGTGGCCGCCCTGCGCATCGGGCGCCTCGAGGGTTGGAACGTGGGCTTCGTGCTCGTCGGCGGGGTGGCCGTGGGGGCGCTGGGCTGGTGGGCGCTCGCCGCCGCCCTCCGGCTGGGCCAGGACGACGACGCCGAGCTCTCGGACGCCAGCCTGGCCGGTCCCGGCGCCCGCCCGTCCGAACCCGAGGTGGTGACGTAGTGGGATACCTCGACGGATTCAAGGTCACCTTCAAGGTGATGTTCGAGGACCGGGTCACGGGCGAGTACCCCAACGAGAAGCGCGAGAAGCCGGTCCGCTTCCACGGCCGCCACGTCCTCAACCGCTACGAGGACGGGATGGAGAAGTGCATCGGGTGCGAGCTGTGCGCCGGGGTGTGCCCCGCCCGCTGCATCTACGTCCGGGGCGCCGACAACCTACCCGACGCCCCGGTGTCCCCCGGGGAGCGCTATGGGTTCGTCTACGAGATCAACTACCTGCGGTGCATCCACTGCGACCTGTGCGTGGAGGCCTGCCCCACCGAGGCCATCACCGAGTCGAAGCTGTTCGAGTTCTCCTTCACCAACCGCCAGGACGCCATCTACACCCGCGACGAGCTGCTGGTCGACGACGACGGCCAGCCCCAGAGGCTGCCGTGGGAGGACTGGCGGGAGGGCGACGACGAGAACACCTCGGCCTGGGTCCGGGCCACCGCTCCGTCGGGCGACGCCGGCTTCGAGGGCAAGGTGGCGTGGTCGGGCGAGTTGGGCCGCGGCGTCCGCGACCCCGAGGAGGGCCAGACGGCCGACGCACCACGCCCGTCCAGCAAGGTCGCCCGCAAGCGCCGGGGCTCCCGATGACCCCACCCCGGCCCCGCTCGGTCGCCCGGTGATCGACTGGATCGTCTTCTCGGTGGCGGCGGTGGCCACCCTCTCGGGGGCGCTGGGCGTGGTCCTGTCGACCAATCCGGTCCACGCCGCCCTGATGCTGGTGATGACCCTGTTCAGCGTGGCCGTGCTGTTCGTGGCCCAGAACGCCCACTTCCTGGCCGCGGTGCAGGTGATCGTCTACGCCGGCGCCATCGTGGTGCTCTTCCTGTTCGTGATCATGCTGCTGGGCGTCGACAAGTCGGAGGACGTCACCGCCGAGCGGCTCAAGGGCCAGCGACCGCTGGCCATCGTCGCCGGCCTGTGCGTCCTGTCCGCCGTCCTCCTGCTGGCCCGTTCCGACTGGGTGTCGGGGGCGATGAGCACGGCCGGCCCCCTCGGCGACGGGGGCGACAACGTCCGCATCCTGGCCCGCTCGATCTTCACCCGGTACCTCCTCGCCTTCGAGGTGACGTCCGTCCTCCTCGTCATCGCGGTGGTGGGCGCGGTGGTCCTCGTCGGGCGTTCGGGGCCTGGCATCGATTCGCCGGCCGCGTCGGTGGACGCCGACGCCGTAGCGACCGGCGACCCCGAGGCGACCGGCCCCTCCCCGACCACGTCTGGCCCCGGTACCTCGAGCGAGCCGGGCCTGGAGGCGGCGACGTGAGGGTCCCCGGCGCCTGGTACCTGGCCCTGGCGGCCGCCCTCTTCAGCATCGGGGCCATCGGCCTGCTCGTGCGCAGAAACGTCCTGGTGATGTTCATGTGCATCGAGCTGATGCTCAACGCGGTCAACCTCACGTTCGTCACCTTCGCCCGCATGCTCGACGACATCGGCGGGCAGACGGCCGTGTTCTTCGTGCTCGTCGTGGCCGCGGCCGAGGTGGTCGTCGGCCTCGGCATCATCGTCTCCATCTTCCGGCGGCGGTCGGGAGCCACCGCCGACGACATCTCCCTGCTGAAGGGATAGGCGCGCCCGTGCTCGAGGCCGTCTGGCTGATCCCCGCCCTCCCCCTCACCGGGTTCCTGATCCTGCTCGTCGCCGGTCGCCGCCTGGGTGACCCCCGGGCCGGGTGGCTGGCCACGGCCATGATGGGCGGCGCCTTCCTCACCGCGGTGGTGGTGTTCTTCGGCCTGGTGGGCGAGGAGGGCGAGGAGCGGGTCTTCACCCAGACGCTTTTCCCGTGGGTCGAGTCGGGGAGCTTCCACGTCAACGTGGGCTTCCTGGTCGACCCGCTCTCGATCACCATGGCCCTGTTCGTCACCGGGGTCGGGGCTCTGATCCACCTCTACGCCGTCGGCTACATGCACGGGGACGAGAAGTTCCCGAAGTTCTTCGTCTACCTGAACCTGTTCGCCTTCTCGATGCTCATGCTGGTGCTGGCCGACAACTTCCTGCTCACCTTCCTGGGCTGGGAGGGCGTTGGCGCCTGCTCCTACTTCCTCATCTCGTTCTGGTTCGAGCGCGACACCGCCGCGTCGGCCGGCAAGAAGGCGTTCGTCACCAACCGCATCGGCGACTTCGGGTTCATGATCGCCATGTTCCTGATCTTCGCCACCTTCGGCACCCTCGACTACGTCCCTGTCCTGGCTGCGGTCGAGGGGGCGGCCGAGGGCACGGTGGCCGCCATCGGTCTGCTCCTCTTCCTCGGGGCGGCGGGCAAGTCGGCCCAGCTGCCGCTCTACGTGTGGTTGCCCGACGCCATGGAGGGGCCCACGCCCGTCTCGGCGCTCATCCACGCCGCCACCATGGTCACCGCCGGCGTGTTCCTCATGGTCCGGGTCAACCCGATCCTCGGCGCCGCCCCCGAGGTGGCGACGCTCATCGCCTGGGTCGGCGTGCTCACCGCCCTCTTCGCCGCCACCATCGCCTGCGCCCAGAACGACATCAAGAAGGTGCTGGCGTACTCCACCATCTCCCAGCTCGGCTACATGTTCCTGGCCGTCGGCTCGGGGGCCTACGCGGCCGCCATCTTCCACATGGTCACCCACGCCTTCTTCAAGGCCCTGATGTTCCTCGGGGCCGGATCCGTGATCCACGGGATGCACGACGAGCAGGACATGAAGCGCATGGGGGGACTGCGGAAGTGGATGCCCGTCACCAGCGCCACCTTCATCGTGGGCTGGCTGGCGATCGCCGGGGTGCCGCCGTTCTCCGGCTTCTGGTCGAAGGACGACATCCTCCTCAACGCCTTCGAGAAGAGCCCCGCCCTGTGGGCGCTGGGCCTGGTGACCGCCCTGCTCACCGCCTACTACATGAGCCGCCAGGTCTTCCTCGTGTTCTACGGCGAGGAGAAGTGGAAGAAGGCGGCCCAACCGGCCCAACCGGCCCACGCCGAGCCGGTGGCCGCCGGAGCCGGCCATGACGAACTGGTGACACCTCAACCGGCTATGGGCGGGTCAGGTGTCACCGGTTCGGCGGGTGCGGCCGCCGCCCACGGGGCCCATGGCGACTTCAAGCCCCACGAGTCGCCCCGGATCATGACCATCCCCCTCGTCGTGCTGGCCGTGCTGGCCGCCCTCGGCGGGCTGCTCAACCTGCCCTTCAGCGGATGGCCGGTGCTGGAGCACTGGCTGGAACCGGTCTTCGGCCACAACCTGCACCACGTCACCTCGGGCGGGGGCACCAAGGTGGCCCTGGCCCTCACCGCGGTGGCCGCCGCCCTCACCGGGGTGCTGATCGCGGCCGCCATCTACCGGCGCCACCGCATCGCCGAGTCGGCCGTCGAGCCCAGGATCCTCCAGCGGGCGTGGTTCGTCGACGAGCTCTACCAGAAGGTCATCGCCCATCCCGGCCGGGCCCTGTCCCAGTGGCTGGCCTCGGTGTTCGACGCCAAGGTCATCGACGGCGCCGTCAACGGCGTGGCCGCCCTGGTGCGGGGCGGCGGCACCCGCCTGCGGGCGGTCCAGTCGGGCTACGTCCGCAGCTACGCCCTGGCCGTGGCCCTGGGGGCCGTCGGCATCCTCGCCTTCGCCCTCGTCCGGTCCGCCTGATGACAAGAAACTGATGGCAGCCGACATCCCCATCCTCACCCTGCTGGTCCTGGTCCCGGCCCTGGGCGCGGGCCTGGTGGCGCTCCTGCCCAAGGAGCGCGACGACGTCGTCGGCCGGGTCGGGCTCGGCATCTCCCTCCTCGTCGGCCTGCTCAGCCTCGTCCTGCTGTTCGGCTTCGACAGCCACGAGGGCGGCTTCCAGTTCGTCTCCGAGCACCCGTGGATCGAGTCGTTCGGCATCTCGTGGAAGCTCGGCGTCGACGGGATCTCGCTTTTCCTGGTCGTCCTCAGCGGCATCCTCTTCCCGCTGGCCATCGCCGGGCCCCACGTCCACCACGACCGCAAGGGCTACGTCGCCTGGATGCTCCTGCTGGAGGCGGGCTGCATCGGCGTGTTCCTGTCGCTCGACCTGTTCCTGTTCTTCCTGTTCTGGGAGATCGTGCTCGTGCCCATGTACTTCCTCATCGGCGGGTGGGGCTACGAGCGCCGGGTGTACGCCACCCTCAAGTTCTTCATCTACACGATGCTCGGGTCGGCGCTCATGCTGGTCGGCATCCTGGCCCTGGTGTTCCTCAGCCAGAAGGCCACCGGCACCCTGACGTTCGACCTGGTCAGCCTGGCCGAGGGTCAGTCGGTGGCCGAGAACACCGCCCGGTGGCTGTTCCTCGCCTTCGCCGCGTCGTTCGCCATCAAGTGCCCGATCTTCCCGGTGCACACCTGGCTCCCCGACGCCCACACCGAGGCCCCCACGGGGGGGTCGGTGATCCTGGCCGGCGTCCTGCTGAAGCTGGGCACCTACGGGTTCGTGCGCTTCGGGCTCTACCTGTTCCCCGACGCCGCCTTCGACCTGGCGCCCGTCTTCCTCACCCTCGGGGTCATCGGGATCGTCTACGGGGCCCTGGTGGCCACCATGCAGCGCGACCTCAAGCGGCTGGTCGCCTATTCGTCGGTGGCCCACCTGGGCTTCATCGTGGTGGGCACGTTCGGCCTCTCCCACCAGGGCCTGCAGGGCGGCGTGCTGCAGATGGTCAACCACGGCATCTCCACCGGGGCCCTCTTCCTCCTGGTCGGGATGATCTACGAGCGCCGCCACACCCGCCTGATCGCGGAGATGGGCGGCATCCAGAAGTCGGCCCCCTTCTTCGCCGCCGTGTTCACCGTGGTCATGCTCTCGTCCATCGGGCTGCCCGGGCTCAACGGGTTCGTCGGCGAGTTCCTCGTGCTGCTGGGGACGTTCGTCACCGCCCGGTGGTGGGTGGTGGTGGCCACCGTCGGGGTGATCCTGGCCGCCATCTACCTGCTGTGGGCCTACCAGCGGGTCTTCCACGGGCGGGCCGAGGGCGCCAACGCAACCTTCCCCGAGATGACCATGCGGGAGAGGGTGATCATGGCCCCCCTCGTCCTGCTCATCGTCGGCCTGGGCGTGTACCCCCAGCCCATGCTCGACCGCATCGCCCCCGCCGTCGACCGCCTGGTCACCCACGTCGAGGCCCATTCCGACTTCGAGGAGCCGGCCGTGCCGGCCGTCGCCGTCCCCGGCGCCGAAGGCCACACCGCCGAAGGGGGTCACTAGCCGTGCCGCCGCTCCCGGAGCTGCTGACGCCCAGTGTGGAGTGGCGCCTGCTGGCGCCCGAGCTGATCCTCATCGCCGGCGCCCTGATCCTGCTGGTGGTGGGCACCTTCGCCCGGCGCCGCGAGGTGGGCAGCTCGTTCGCCCTGTTCACGGTGGTGGTGGCGGCAGCCTCCTTGGCGAGCACCGTGGGCTTGTGGCAGGACGTCACCGGTAGCGAAGCCCGGCCCCGGCTGGCGGTGGCGGAGGCGGTGTCGATCGACGGGTTCAGCGTCTTCCTCACGATCGTCATCCTGGCCGCCGTCATCCTCGGCGCGCTCCTGGCCGACGACTACCTCCGCCGGGAGAGCCTCCCGGGCGCCGCCTACTACGTCCTCATGATGCTGTCGGCGTCGGGTGGCATCTTCATGGCCAAGGCCAACGACCTCATCGTCGTCTTCCTGGGCCTCGAGATCCTGTCGATCGCCCTCTACGTGATGGCGGGATACCACCGCCGCCGGGCGGCGTCGCAGGAGGCGGCCATCAAGTACTTCGTACTGGGGTCGTTCTCGTCCGCCTTCTTCCTGTACGGGATCGCCCTCGTCTACGGGGCCACCGGGTCCACCAACATCACCGAGATCGGGCGGTTCCTGCAGGGCACCACCGTCACCACCGGGGTCCTCCTCGGCGGGGTGGCCCTCCTCCTCGTGGGACTGGGTTTCAAGGTGGCGGCCGTCCCCTTCCACATGTGGACGCCCGACGTGTACCAGGGCTCGCCCACCCCGGTCGCCGCCTTCATGGCGGCCGCGGCCAAGACCGCCGGCTTCGCCGCCCTGCTGCGCATCTTCTTCGCCGGCTTCGGCACCCTCCGCCTCGACTGGCAGCCGATGGTGTGGGCGCTGGCCGTGCTCAGCCTGGTGGTGGGCTCGGTGCTGGCCGTGGTCCAGACCGACGTCAAGCGCATGCTGGCCTATTCGTCGATCAGTCACGCCGGCTACGTGCTGATCGGCCTCCAGGCCGCCACCGACCGGGGGATCGCGGGGTCGCTGTTCTACCTGCTGGCGTACACCTTCATGATCCTCGGCAGCTTCGCCATCGTCACCATGGTCGGGGGACGGGGCGACGGCCGCCACGCCCTCGACGACTACCGGGGACTGGCCCGCGACCGCCCGGGGCTGGCCCTCGGCCTCACCGTGTTCCTCCTGGCCCAGGCCGGCGTGCCCTTCACGTCCGGGTTCCTCGCCAAGTTCGGGGTCATCGCCGCCGCGGTGGAGAGCCGGTCGTACGCCCTGGCCGTCATCGCCATGGTCGCGGCGGTCATCGCCGCCTTCTTCTACCTGCGGGTGATCGTCGTGATGTACATGTCGGGCGACCCGGGGGACGAGGCGCCGGCGCCGGCCCACGAGGCCCTGCCCGGCGACGACGCCGCGCTGGCGCCGGTCGGCGCCGGAGCGACGGCCACCGCCACCACCATTTCCCTCTCCACCGACACCCGGCCCCGGGTGGCGATCCCGCTGGCGGCGGGCGTCGCCCTCGCCCTCTGCCTGGCCTTCACCATCGGAGCCGGCCTCCTCCCGGAGCCGTTCCTCGACTTCGCCCGCCACGCCACCCTCCTGAAGCCCTGAGCGACCCCACGGCGCGGGCCGTGTTGTTCAAGGGTGAACGGTTTCACTAGCCTCCGCTTGCGATGACCGAGTTCCTGCGCCAGTACCTCACGGTCGCCATCTTCGCGTCCATGGCCATCGTCATGGTCGTCGGCCTGCTGGGCCTCGGCAGCCTCGTCCGGCCCACCCGCCCGCAGTCGCAGAAGTACATCAACTACGAGTGCGGCGTCGATCCCGTCGGCACCGGCTGGTCGCAGAGCCAGATCCGCTACTACGTGTTCGCCCTCCTGTTCGTCATGTTCGACGTGGAAGCGGTCTTCATCTTCCCGTGGGCCGTCCGGCTGGAGGCGTACGGGATGTTCGGGCTGGTGGAGATGACGATCTTCATTCTCATCCTGGCCCTCGGGCTCCTCTACGCATGGCGAAAGAAGGTCCTTCGTTGGGTCTAGTTGAGCGGGGCACGTTCGCCAAGAAGCAGCTCAAGCCCCTCACCTGGCTCCTCAACTACAGCCGTAAGTACTCGCTGTGGGTGTACCAGTGGGGCCTCGCCTGCTGCGCCATCGAGATGGGCGCCGCCTTCGGGTCCCCCCGCTACGACGTGATGCGCCTGGGCGTGATCCCGTTCCCCGCCGGACCCCGCCAGGCCGACCTGGTCGTGGTCTCGGGCACGGTCACCGACAAGATGGCCCCCGCCATCCGCCGGCTGTGGGAGCAGATGCCCGACCCCAAGTACGTCATCTCCATGGGATCGTGCGCCAACTGCGGCGGCCCCTACTGGGACTCCTACTCCGTCACCAAGGGCGTCGACCAGATCATCCCGGTCGACGTCTACGTCCCCGGTTGCCCGCCGCGGCCCGAGGCCCTGCTGGAGGGCATCGTCCTGCTCCAGCAGCGCATCCAGAACGAGGACATGGGCGAGCGCTGGCGGGGTGAGCCGATTGTCGTCGGCTGACGCCAACGGGCCGGCCGTCGTGTCGCCCACGATCACTGGCGGCGACCAGGCCCGGGCCCGGCTCGACGCCCTCGTCACCGAGCTGGGCGACGACGTCGTGGAGTCCGAGGTGGTCCGCAACGGCGACGTTCTCGTCCGGGTGACCGCCGCCGCCTGGGGGCGGGCGGCCGAGGTCTGCAAGTCCCAGGGGTACGACTACTTCTGCTTCCTGTCGGGGATCGATTGGATGCCGTCGACGTCGCCCAACCCCCGGGCGTTGGTGTCCGACGAGCTCGACACCGGCGACGACGAGGCGCCTCCAGCATCGGAGGAGGACGACGCGGCGGCCGAGAACGAAGCCGCCGTCGCCAACGCCGACGCCGACTCGGCGGGCGTCGGGCTCGGGTACCCGACCGGGGCGGCCGGCGGCGACACCCGGTTCCAGGTGTTCGCCCGGCTGTACTCCATCGCCCGCCACGAGGGGGTCACCCTCAAGGCCGACCTCGACCCCGACGACCCGCGCGTGGGTACGTGGTCGGAGGTCTACCCGGGAGCCGACTGGAACGAGCGGGAGACCTGGGAGATGTACGGCTTCGTTTTCGACGGCCATCCCAACCTGGTCAAGCTCTACCTCCCGGGTGAGTTCGAGGGCTTCCCCCTCCGCAAGGACTTCCCCCTCCTGTCACGCGAAGTGAAGCCCTGGCCCGGCCTGGTCGACGTCGAGCCCATGCCCGAGGTCCCCGAGCCCGAGGCCCAAGAGGCACCCGCCGAAGCCCCCGCCGCCGAAGCCCCCGCCGCCGAAGCCCCCGCCGCCGAAGCCCCCGGAGCCCCCGCCCCCGAAGTCCCCGCCGCCGAAGCGCCCGCCCCCGAGGACGCCGCCCCCGAGGCCCCCGCCCCCGAGGACGCCGCCGTCGAGGCCCCCGCCCCCGAGGACGCCGCCGTCGAGGCCCCCGCCCCCGAGGACGCCGCCGCCGAGGACGCCGCCGCCGTCGAGGCCCCCGCCGTCGAGGACGCCGCCCCCGAGGCGCCTGCCGAGGCCGCATCCACCCCGGAGGCCGCTCCCACGGGCGAGCCCGCTCCCAACGACGCCGCCGAGCCCGAGCTGAGCGCCGAGCTAGCGCACGCCACCGGGACTGAGGCCGCCGTCCCCGAGGCGGTCGCCCCCGAAGCCGCACCCGCCACCGAGGAGCCCGCCGGCTGATGGCCGTCACCGACCAGCAGCGCATCGCCTACATCGCCTCCCAGGCGGCCGACGCCCGGGTCAACGTCGAGCTCCAGACCGAGGACATGGTGCTCAACCTCGGGCCCCAGCACCCGGCCACCCACGGCACCCTGCGCATCGTGGCCCGCCTCGACGGCGAGCAGGTGATCAGCGCCGACGTCATCTGCGGCTACATGCACCGGGGCTACGAGAAGCTCACCGAGGTCCGCACGTACCCGCAGGTGACGACCCTGATCAACCGCATCGACTGGCTGTCGTCGTTCGCCAACGAGGTGCCGTTCATCCTGGCCGCCGAGCAGCTCATGGAGATCGAGGCGCCGCCCCGGGCCCAGTGGATCCGCACGATCATGTTCGAGCTGAGCCGCATCGCCAACGTCACCCTCTTCATCGGCGAGATGGGCGTGCAGCTCGGCGCCCTCACCCCCGTGTTCTTCGCCTTCCGCGACCGGGAGTACGTCCTCAACCTCATCGAGTCGGCCACCGGCGGCCGCTTCCACCCCAACTACGACCGCATCGGCGGCCTCAAGGAAGACCTGCCCCGGGGCTGGGTCTCCGAGACCCACGGGGCCATGAAGCGCATCCGGGGGTACTGCGACCAGCTCGAGGACCTCCTGATGGGCAACGAGATCTTCGAGGCCCGCACCCGGGGGGTCGGCGTGATCCCGGCCGAGATGGGCCTTGCCTACGGGCTGTCGGGCGCCAACATCCGGGCCAGCGGGGTCGACTGGGACCTCCGCCGCGACGCGCCCTCCCCCCTCGTGTGGAGCGAGCTCGACTGGAAGGTCTGGACCCACCCCGACGGCGACTCCTTCGCCCGCTACTGGGTCCGCCTGCAGGAGGTCCGCGAGGCCACCAAGATGGTCGACCAGCTGCTCGACGGGCTGCCGGCCGGCCCCATCCAGGCCAAGGTGCCCCGCATCATCAAGGTGCCGGCGGGCGAAGCGTGGGCCCACACCGAGAACCCCCTCGGCGAGATGGGCTACTACGTGGTCAGCCAGGGCGGCCTGGGGCCGTTCCGCTGCAAGATCCGATCGGCCTCGTTCAACAACGTGTCGATCGTCCCCTGGCTGCTCAAGGGCGTCTACGTGCCCGACATCATCACCATCCTGGCCAGCCTCTACTTCATCCTGGGCGACATCGACCGATAGCGCGGGTCAGATCGCGGTGACGTGGACGTTGGGATACACGGCAGCCAGCCGGGCGACCTCGCTCTCGTCACCCGTCACGATCACCCCTCCGCCCGCCTCAACGGCTGCAGCGACGGTGTGCGCGTCGGCCAGCTCCGACGAGCCCGCTCGGGCGGCCGAGAGGACGCCGCCGACGAGCCGGGCGAATCCCCGGTCGGTGGCCCGCACGAGGATGCCGGTCTCCCGGTTGAGGCAGGCGTCGACGACCTGGTCGTGGCCGGGACCGCGGTAGAGCTCGGCGAGGATCACCGCGGGGGTGATCACCTCTCGCCGAAGGCGGCGGGCCGCCTCCACCGCCGCTCGAACCTCCCGGAACCGCGGGCCCCGCTGGCCGGCGAGGCTCGAGAGGGCTTCGGCGTCGAGAACGAGGACGAGGCTCAACCGAGCAGATCCATGTACTTGCGGACCAGCTGCTCGTCGACCGGTCCGTTGGTCGACTCGAGCTCGGAGAGCATCTCACCGAGCAGCCGGTGCCTCCGCCGGCGGGTCAGTTCCAGGCGGACCGCCTCGTTCACCTGCGACGAGAGCGCGTCGCCTCCTGCTTCGAGCTCGGCGACGAGGTCCTCGTCCAGGGACACCGACACCTTCCGCTTGGTGGTGGTCATACTCTGAGCCTACCGAAGTAGGAGTCTAGAGACGGACCTCCCGCAAATATAGCCGATCGGCTATACTTTGGCGGGTGGACGCGGCCGTCGTGATCAGGGCAGCCCGCCGGCGGGCCGGGTTGACGCAGAAGCAGTTGGCCGGGCGGTCGGCGACGACACAGTCGGCGATCGCCGCCTACGAGGGCGGGACCAAGCAGCCCTCCCTGGTAACGCTGAACCGGCTGGTGGAGGCGGCGGGGAGCTCGGTTGCCTGGTCGCTGGGCCGGTTTCCGTCGGTCGTCCACTCCACCATCGAAGCGATCGCCCGCTCACTGCACCACGACGACGAGCACGAGGCGCTGCGCCTGGCCGCGGACCTCTGGACCGTCCTGGCTTCCATGGCGACCACCGAGGTCGCAGTCGAGATCGAACCCGATCCGGGCTCGACCGGGGACCGGCGATGGGACGCGCTCGTCGCGGGGGTGGTCGAGCGGGCGGCCCACACCGCCGGTGTCCGCACACCCATGTGGACAGGCGCCGGGGAGAGGTTCCTCGACGAGTGGTGGTTTCTCACGCCGTACCGGTCGTTGCACGCCTCCGCTCTCGTGGAGACGCCGGCGGAGCTGGCCAATCGCGGGGTCTTCGTCCACGAATCGTCCCTGTGGAGCGTCTGATGCTCCTCGGCGGGGACGACCTCCGGCGCTACCTGACCGAACTGGGTGACGATCTGGATTCGACCGGGGTCCGGGGCGAGCTGTTCGTCGTGGGCGGCGCCGCCATGGCCCTCGCCTACAACACCCGGCGGGCGACGCGGGACATCGACGCCGTCTTCGAGCCGAAGTCGATCATCTACGAGGCCGCTCGCCGGATCTCCGCACGTCACCCGGAGCTCCCCGAGGACTGGCTGAACGACGCCGTCAAGGGCTTTCGCCTGGGTGACGACCCTGCGGCGACCGTGGTGTTCGACCGCCCGGGGCTCCGGGTCCGGGTCGCTTCCCCTCGTTACCTGTTCGCGATGAAGATCGCCGCCTCCCGGGTCGAGCGGGACACCGACGACATCGTCGCGCTCCACCGCCTATCGGGATTCGAGGGCGTCGACGACGCCCTCGCGTACGTCGAGCGGACGTATTCGCACCTGCGCCTCGAGCCGAGGGTCCAGTACCTGCTCGAGGAGCTCGAAGCGGCTGGGCTCCTCGGCCCCGGCGGCGCGGGCGACCCTTGACCTGAACCCCGGCCGGCGCCCGGGGCGCCGAGCGGATGCCCGGCGTGTTGTCCTGGTGTGAAGGGCTTCACTAGTGTCCGACCGAGTCATGCTGGCCTTCGAACTTTCCTTCTGGCAGTCCACCCTGCTGAAGACGGTCGTCGTGCTGTCGGTGATCCCGGCGGCGGCGGTCATCCTCGGCTACGTCTTCCTCCTGAAGATGATGGCCCACATGCAGAGCCGGTTGGGGCCCATGGAGCCGGGCGGGTTCCACGGCTGGTTCCAGCTCATCGGCGACGGGATCAAGTTCATCCAGAAGGAGGACATCATCCCGTCGGAGGCCGACCGGCGAGTGTTCGCCATCGCCCCGGTGATCGTCCTCGTCTCCACCTTCCTCCTCTACATCGTGCTCCCGGCGGGGCCCGACCTCGTGGTCCAGGACCTCGACGTCGGCATCTTCTACGCCCTGGCGGTGTCGTCGCTGTCGGTGATCGGCGTGCTCATGGCCGGGTGGGCGTCGGCCAACAAGTACTCCCTCCTCGGCTCCCTGCGGGCCGCCGGCCAGCTCATCGCCTACGAGCTGCCCCTCGTGCTGGCCGTCGTCGGGGTGGTGATCCAGGCCGGCACCATGAGCCTGCAGGGCATCGTCCACGCCCAGGCCGACGGCGAGATCTTCGGGATCGGCATCATCGGCAACCCGTACATCCTCACCCAGGCCCTCGGCTTCGTGATTTTCGTCGCCGCATCGCAGGCCGAGCTCACCCAGACGCCGTTCGACATGCCGGTGGCCGAGTCGGAGTTGGTGGCCGGCTACATGACTGAATACTCGGGCTTTCGCTTCCTGTTCTTCTTCATGGCCGAGTTCGGCACCGCGTTCGCCCTTTCGGCGATCGCCGCCACCCTCTACCTCGGCGGCTGGTCGGTGCCCTTCGTCGACGGCGACAGCAACCTGGCCAACATCCTCGGGCCCATCGTGCTCGGCGCCAAGATCATGCTCGTCGCCTTCCTGATCTTCTGGATGCGGTTCACGTTCCCCCGGTTCCGGGAGGACCAGCTGCAGGCCTTCGCCTGGAAGATCCTGATCCCTCTCTCGCTCGCCAACATCGTCGCGACCGGCGTCCTCAAGGTGGTCTTCTAGATGCCCAAGATCCCCGGCCAGGGCCTCGTCAAGGGCCTCGGCGTCACGTTCAAGACCATGCTGCAGCCGGCGGTCACGGTGCAGTACCCCAAGGAGCGGGAGGAGCCCGTCGGCCGGGCCCGGGGTGTCATCGCCCTCAAGGAGGAGAACTGCACGTCGTGCATGCTCTGTGCCCGGGAGTGCCCCGACTGGTGCATCTACATCGAGGCCCACAAGGAGAAGCGCCCGCCTCGGCGTGAGGGAGGCGCGCCCCGCACGGTCAACGCCCTCGAGCGGTTCGACATCGACTACGCCCTCTGCATGTACTGCGGCATCTGCGTCGAGGTCTGTCCCTTCGACGCTCTGTTCTGGAGCCCGGAGTTCGAGTACTCCGAGGTCCGTATCGCCGACCTGCTCCACGACAAGGAGAAGCTCGGCGAGTGGATGGAAGGTGTCCCCGAACCCCAGCCCCTCGAGGCCGGGGCGGTCAAGAAGAAGTAGGCAGAGCTCCCCTTGGTCGCGCAGAACATCGCCTTCTACCTGCTGGCAGTCGCCATCGTGGCGTCCGCCGTGCGCCTGGTCACCACCAAGAACGTGGTGCGGGCGGCCCTGTTCCTGGCCATCGTGCTGGGGGGGACGGCCGGCATCTTCATCCTCCTGGCCGCCGAGTTCGTGGCCTGGGTGCAGGTGCTCGTCTACATCGGGGCCGTGGTGGTGCTGCTGCTGTTCGGGGTCATGCTCACCCGGGCGCCCATCGGCCGGGAGGCCGACCTCGACAACGACCGCCGGTGGACGGCGGCCATCGTGTCCGTGTTCCTCCTGGGCGCCCTGGTCACCATGCTGAGCGACGCCTTCGGCTCGGAGGAGATCACCTTCGGTCGCGATCCAGCGCACGTCCGCCGTGGCCGACTCGATCTTCGGCGTCTACGTGATCCCGTTCGAGGTGGCCTCCGTGCTGCTGCTGGCCGCCCTGGTGGGCGCCGTCGCCCTGGCCCGAAGGGACTGATCGTGTCCCCGACCCGAATGATCCGCGCAATTACACCCGTGGGGGGGCAAGCGCGCGAACTGCTCGCATGGTCCCGGGTGGGGGTCGCCTCGCCATGATGCTCAACCAGTTCCTGATGCTGGCCGCGGTGCTGTTCTGCGTCGGCGTCTACGGGGTGCTGGCCCGCAACAACGCGGTCCTCGTCCTCATGTCGATCGAGCTCATGCTCAACGCCGTCAACATCAACCTGATCGCCTTCGGGGCCTTCCGCGACAACGTGATCGGCCAGGTGTTCTCCCTGTTCGTGATCGCCATCGCCGCCGCCGAGGTCGGCGTCGGCCTGGCCATCGTCCTGCTCATCTTCCGAAATCGGGCCAACATCGATCTCGACCAGGCCGATCTGATGAAGGGCTGAGGGCACCCTCTTGCTGGAAAACGCCTGGTTGATCCCCCTGCTGCCCGCGGTCTCGGCGGTGCTGATCCTCGCCGTCGGCAAGCGCCTGCCGGGCAAGGGCCACGAGATCGGCATCGGCGCCCTGGGCCTGGCGTTCCTCGGGTCGCTGGTGTGCGCAATCGAGTGGGTCGGCAAGGAGGCCCACGGCGAGCACCACATCCGGGAGGCGGTCACCGCCCACCTCACGTGGGTCAAGCTGGCCGGGGTCGACATCGGGGCCGGCATCCACATCGACGGCCTGGCCGTGATGATGCTGGTGGTCGTCACCTTCATCTCGCTGCTGGTGCACGTCTACTCCGTCGGCTACATGCACGGCGACCGCCGCTACACCTACTTCTTCGCTGCCCTCTCCCTCTTCACCGCCTCCATGCTCCTGCTGGTGGTGTCCGACAACACCCTGCAGATGCTCATCGGCTGGGAGCTGGTGGGCCTCTGCTCGTTCATGCTCATCGGCCACTGGTGGGAGGAGGGGGTCAACTCCAGCGCCGCCATCAAGGCCTTCATCACCACCCGCACCGGCGACGTCGGCCTGATGCTGGGCATCATCACCCTGTTCTTCGCCGCCGGCCGCAACTTCGACATCGAGCACCTCAACCACGAGGCCCTGACCGGCGGGATCGGCCACGGCCTGCTGCTGGCCGGCGCCGCCCTCCTGTTCCTGGGGGTGATGGGCAAGAGCGCCCAGTTCCCCCTCCACGTGTGGCTGCCCGACGCCATGGCCGGGCCCACGCCGGTCTCGGCCCTCATCCACGCCGCCACCATGGTCGTGGCCGGCGTCTACCTGGTGGCGCGCCTCTACGGCGTGTTCTGGGAGGGCTTCTCCATCGAGGCGGGCGGTATCAACTTCGTGGCCGTCATCGGCGGGATCACCGTCCTCATCGCCGCCGGGCTGGCCTTCGTGCAGGACGACGTGAAGAAGGTGCTGGCCTACTCCACCGTCAGCCAGTTGGGCTACATGGTGATGGCCCTGGGCTGCGGCGCGTGGACGGCGGCCGTGTTCCACCTCTTCACCCACGCCTTCTTCAAGGCCCTGCTCTTCCTCGGGTCGGGGTCGCTCATCCACGCCGTGCACTCCAACAACATGAGCGACATGGGCGCCATGAAGAAGTTCATGCCGACCACCCACAAGACGTTCATGATCGGCTCCCTCGCCCTGGCCGGGATCTTCCCCCTCGCCGGTTTCTGGTCCAAGGACGAGATCCTCAACGGCGCCCTGGAGAACCACTACGGCCTGTTCATGGCCGTGGGCCTGGCCGGCGCCTTCATGACCGCGGCCTACATGACCCGCACCTGTTACCTGGTGTTCTACGGCGAGTACCGGGGCCACGCCCACCCCCACGAGTCGCCCGCCTCGATGCGAATCCCGCTGGTGATCCTGGCCGGGCTGTCGGTGGTGGTCGGCCTGCTCAACGCCCCCGGCATCGAGAAGTTCAACGAGTGGGTCGTCTTCGAGGTACCGGGAGTGCCCGAGTTCCTCCACCATCACGCCTTCAACCCGGGACTGGCCCTGGTCTCGCTGGCGGTGGCCGTCCTCGGCGGCGGGGTGGCCGCCGGCTACTACCTGCGCCACACGTTCCCCTACGGGATGGTGCAGAAGAACGGGCTGGCCCGCACCGGCTACAAGGTCCTGGTGAACAAGTACTTCCTCGACGAGCTCTTCGTCAACGGGATCATCCGCAAGATCCAGTACCCGATCGCCAAGGCCGCCTACTGGATCAACCAGAACGTGATCGACGGCGTCGTCAACGCCTTCGGCACCGGGTCCCGCAAGGTCGCCAACTTCGTGTACGACAACATCGACCAGAAGGTCGTCGACGGCCTCGTCAACGGCGCCGGCGCCGGCGCCGAAGAGGGCGGGTCCGTCCTGCGCCGCACCCAGAACGGTCGAGTCCAGTCGTACGCCGCCTACCTCTTCGGAGCCGCCGCCCTCCTGGCCGTCGGACTCGTCGCCTTCACGTGATCGACCCCGACGTGATTCACATCGTAGGAGAGTCCGAATGCTCCTGACCGCAGCCATCTTCCTGCCGGTGATCGGTGCCGCCGTCATCGGCCTGATCCCGCGTGCCCGGGAGGACATGCAGAAGGCCGCGGCCCTGCTGATCACCCTGGCCACCCTGGTCATCGGCGTCGTCATCACGGTCGGGTTCGACTTCGGGCACTCCGAGCGGATGCAGTTCACGGCCGACGAGCGGTGGATCGACGTGATCAACAGCCGCTACCACATCGGCATCGACGGGATCGCCCTGCCGATGCTGCTCCTGTCGATGGTGATCACGGTCCTGTGCGTCATCTACTCCTGGGACCACTTCCCCGAGCCGCACAACCCCAAGGCGTTCCTGATCCTCATGCTCCTGCTGGAGACGGGGATGAACGGCACCTTCGCCGCCCAGGACCTGATCCTGTTCTTCGTGTTCTTCGAGCTGGTCCTGCTGCCCATGTACTTCATGATCGGCGTCTGGGGCGGACCCAACCGGCAGTACGCGGCCATCAAGTTCTTCCTGTTCACCCTGTTCGGGTCGGCCCTGATGATCCTGGGGTTCCTCGCCCTCTACTTCAAGGGCGGCAACACCTTCGACATCCCGGCCCTCATGGAGTCGGGACCGCAGATCGCCCGCAGCACCCAGATCCTGATCTTCGGCGGGCTGTTCATGGGCTTCGCCATCAAGGTGCCGATGTTCCCGTTCCACACCTGGCTCCCCGACGCCCATACCGAGGCGCCCACCGTCGGATCGGTGATCCTGGCCGCCGTCCTCCTGAAGCTCGGCGTGTACGGGTTCATCCGCATCGCCATCCCGATCCTGCCCGAGGCGGCCAAGGCCTGGGCCCCGTGGATCGGCGGGCTGGCGGTGATCGGCATCATCTACGGGGCGCTGGGCTGCCTGGCCCAGAAGGACATGAAACGGCTCATCGCCTTCTCGTCGGTGGCCCACATGGGCTTCGTGATGCTGGGCGTGGCCACCCTCACCAGCTTCGGGATCAACGCCGCCGTGTTCGGGATGGTCGCCCACGGCCTCATCACGGGCATGCTGTTCTTCATCGCCGGCTCGATCCAGGAGCGGTTCGGCACCCGCGAGATCGCCCGCCTCGGGGGACTGCTCATCCAGGCGCCCAAGCTGGGCTGGATCCTGGGCTTCTGCGCCTTCGCGTCCCTGGGGCTGCCCGGCCTGGCCGGGTTCTGGGGTGAGTTCCCGGCCATCCTGGCCGCCTACCAGCCGGCGGAGGGCCTCAACGTCGGCCTGTTCCGGGGCTACATGGCCGTCGCCGCCATCGGCACCGTCTTCGCCGCCGGCTACCTCCTCTGGATGCTGCAGCGGGTGGCCTTCGGGACGGCCAAGGAGGAGTGGAACGACACCCACATCCACGACGTCCACGGTCCGGAGTGGATCGCGTGGACGCCGCTGCTCATCGGCATCGTGGCCTTCGGCATCTTCCCCCACCTCATCTTCGACCTCACCGACTCGGCCGTGAACGTCATCGCCGCCGGGGTGGGCGGTGTCGCCGACGCGGCCACCGTGGCGGCCCATCCGTGACGTTGTTCCTGGCCCAGGCGGCCCAGGCGGCCCAGGAGGGGTTCTCCGCGCCCAGCCTCGACTACCACGCCCTGGCGCCGGAGATCGTCCTCAGCATCGTGCTGGCGGCGGTGCTGGTCGCCGACCTGGTGTTCGACGAGACCAAGAAGTGGGTCGTCCCCGCCATCGCCAGCTTCGGCCTGCTGGCGACGTTCGTCCCCATCCTCACCCTCGCCCTGTACGGCGACGACGTCCGCTCCATGGTGGGCGGCGCCTACGTGGTCGACAACTTCGCGTTGGTGCTCAAGGGCCTGTTCGTGATCGTCGGCTACGTCGTGCTGCTGATGTCGAGCACCTACGTCGAGGAGGGCGACTACTACGAGGGGGAGTACTACTTCCTCCTGCTGGCCGCCCTCATGGGCATGGTCGTCATGGCGTCGTCCCGCGACCTCATCACCATCTTCGTGGCCCTGGAGACGCTCTCCATCCCCGCCTACATCCTCGCCGGGTGGCGCAAGCGCGACCTCAAGAGCAACGAGGCGTCGCTCAAGTACTACCTGCTCGGGGTGCTGGCGTCGGCGGTGATGCTCTACGGCATGTCGCTGATCTACGGGTTCACCGGCACCACCCTTCTTCGCGACATCGGCACCCAGCTGGCGGGCGACGTGGCCCACAACCCGCTGGTCACCTTCGCCATCCTGTTCGTGATCATCGGCTTCGCCTTCAAGGTGTCGGCCGTGCCGTTCCACTCGTGGGCGCCCGACACCTACGAGGGGGCGCCCACGCCGGTCACCGCCTTCCTGTCGGTGGCGTCGAAGACGGGCGGCTTCGTGGCCCTGTTCCAGCTCGTCTTCATCGGCTTCTTCGGACGGGACGACGTGTGGGCGCCGTTGTTCGGAGTGCTGGCGGTGCTGACGATGACCGTCGGGAACCTGGTCGCCCTGCGCCAGACCAACATCGTCCGGATGCTGGCCTACTCGTCGATCGCCCAGGCGGGCTACATCCTCGTGCCCCTGGCGGTGGCCGGTACCAGCCCCGACGCGGCCCACAGCGCGCTCACCGCGTCGATCGTCTACCTGCTGGTCTACGCGGCGATGAACCTGGGCGCCTTCGCCATCGTCCTGGCCGTGGCCCGCAAGACCCGCTCGGGTGAGATCTCGTCCTTCGGCGGGCTGTTCGAGTACGCCCCCGGGCTGGCCGTGCTCATGACGATCTTCCTGTTCTCGCTGGCCGGCATCCCGCCGCTCGCCGGGGCGTGGGCCAAGATCTTCATCTTCCGGGCCGTGCTCGACGCCGGCACCGGCTGGGCCGTGGCCCTGGGCGTGGCCGCCGCCGTCAACTCGGTGATCGCCCTCTTCTACTACGCCAACGTCGCCCGCCAGATGTGGATGAGCCCGGTCCCCGACGGCGACCGCACGCCGATCAAGGTGCCGACGTCGCTGGTGACGGCCCTCGGGATCACCGCTGTGGTGGTCGTGGTGGTCGGGGTCTACCCGCAGCTGTTCGCCCACTTCGGCGACCTGGCATTCCTGGTGAGGTAGCCCGGGTCGTCGCCGAGCGGGCGGCGGCGACGGGGCCCGTCCGCTTCGACGAGGTGGTCGAGCTGGCCCTGTACCACCCCTCCGGCGGCTTCTACGAGGGTGGGGGACGGGCCGGGCGGGGCGGGGCCGACTTCATCACCAGTCCCGAGGTGGGACCGCTGTTCGGGGCGGTCCTGGCCCGGGCGCTGGACTCGTGGTGGGTGGCGCTCGGGTCTCCGGACCCCTTCCTGGTCGTCGAGGCCGGCGCGGGGACGGGCACCCTGGCGGCGGCGATCCTCTCGGCCGGACTTCCCGCGGCGATGCGCTACGTGGCCGTCGAGCGCTCGGCCGCGCTGCGGGCGGTGGCGGCGGACCGGCTGGCGGGCCGGGCCGACGTCGTCGGCGACCTGCCGCCGGGCCCCTTCGACGGCGTCGTCCTGGCCAACGAGCTCCTCGACAACCTCCCGTTCCGCCTCCTCCAACGAACCGGTGACACATCCGGTCGCCAGGACGACCAAATCCGTCACCAGTTCGCCGACCCCCACCGAACCGGTGACACATCCGGTCGCCAGGACGACCAATTCCGTCACCCGTTCGGGTGGGCGGACCCCCAACGAACCGGTGACACATCTGGTCGCCAGGACGACCAATTCCGTCACCCGTTCGGGTGGGCGGACTCCCATCCAAGTGACACGTCTGGTCGCCAGGACGACGAGATCCGTCACCAGTTCGCCCGGACACTCGCAACCGGTGACACATCTGGTCGCCAGGACGACCAAATCCGTCACCGGTTGGGGTGGGCGGAGGTGTTCGTGGACGGCAACCTGGCCGAGGTGCTGCTCCCGGCGGAATCGTCCGAGGCGGAGGCGGACCGGTTGGCACCGAACGCTCCGGCCGGGGCCCGGATCCCGTTGCAGGGACAAGCGCACCATTGGGTGGCCGACGCTGTCGGCCGGCTCCGGCGGGGACGGGTAGTGGTGGTCGACTACGCCGACACCACGCCCTCGATGGCGGGCCGGCCGTGGACGGAGTGGGTCCGCACCTACCGGGGCCACGGGCGGGCGGGCCATCCCCTCGACGCCCTGGGTTCGGCCGACATCACCTGCGAGGTGGCGGTCGACCAGCTCCCGCCACCGACCAGCGATCGCTCCCAGGCCGACTTCCTCCGGGCCCACGGGATCGACGACCTGGCCTCCGCCGCACGCGTCGAGTGGCAGGCGCGGGCGCACATCGGCGACCTCCGGGCCCTCAGGGCCCGCAGCCGGGCGACCGAGGCGGCGGCCGTCACCGACCCTTCCGGGCTGGGTGCCTTCCGGGTCCTCGAATGGGAGGTGCCCGGGTAGGCTCGACCGGCATGGCTGAGCCCGACCCGCCGATCGATGGGGCGACAATCGAGGCCTATTACCTCGAGGAGCGGAAGTTCCCCCCGCCGGAGGACTTCAAGAAGCAGGCTCTCGTCACCGACGCGTCGATGTACGACGAGGCCGACCGCGACTACGAAGGCTTCTGGGCCCGCCAGGCGGCGGACCTCCTCGACTGGGACACCGAGTGGACCACGATCCTCGACTGGCAGCTCCCGTTCGCCAAGTGGTTCGTAGGAGGCACCCTCAACGCATCCGCCAACTGCCTCGACCGCCACGTCGCGGCGGGGAAGGGCGACAAGGTCGCCTACCACTGGGAGGGCGAGCCGGGCGACACCCGCACCATCACCTACGCCGAGCTCCATACCGAGGTGTGCCGGTTCGCCAACGTCCTCAAGGCCCTCGGCGTCCAGCGGGGCGACCGGGTGAACATCTACCTCCCGATGGTCCCCGAGCTGCCCGTGGCCATGCTGGCCTGTGCCCGCATCGGGGCCGCCCACAGCGTGGTGTTCGGCGGGTTCTCGGCCGACGCCCTGCGAGACCGCATCAACGACGCCGAGGCCAAGGTCCTGGTCACGGCCGACGGCGGCTGGCGGCGGGCCCAGGCCGTCCCCCTCAAGGCCAACGCCGACGCCGCCCTCGAGGGGACGCCCACCATCGAGCACGTGGTGGTTGTGCGTCGCACCGAGGCCGACGTCACCATGGTCGAGGGCCGCGACCAGTGGTACCACGACCTCATGGGCCCCGACGGTCCGGGTGCCGAGGCCGACTGCCCGGCCGAGCCCATGGACTCCGAGCAGCTCCTCTACCTGCTCTACACCTCGGGCACCACGGCCAAGCCCAAGGGCATCATGCACACGACGGGTGGTTACCTCACCCAGGTCGCCTTCACCCACAGGTACGTCTTCGACCATCACCCCGAGTCCGACGTCTACTGGTGCGCGGCCGACATCGGGTGGGTCACCGGCCACAGCTACATCGTCTACGGGCCGCTGGCCAACGGGGCCACGTCCGTCATGTACGAGGGCAGCCCCGACACCCCCGGCCGCGACCGGTGGTGGTCGATCGTCGAGCGCTACGGCGTGACGATCCTCTACACCGCCCCCACTGCGATCCGCACGTTCATGAAGTGGGGCACCGAACACCTCGAGGCCCACGACCTGTCGTCGCTGCGGGTGCTCGGTTCGGTGGGCGAGCCCATCAACCCCGAGGCGTGGATGTGGTACCACGAGCACGTCGGCGGCGGCCGGTGCCCGGTGGTCGACACCTGGTGGCAGACGGAGACCGGCGGCATCATGATCTCGCCCCTGCCCGGCGCCACCACCACCAAGCCCGGCTCGGCCACCTTCCCGCTGCCGGGCGTGGCGGCCGAGGTGGTCGACGGGAAGGGGAACCGGGTCGAGCTCGGCGGCGGCTACCTCACCCTCACCCGCCCCTGGCCGGGGATGCTGCGGGGGATCTACGGCGACCCCGACCGTTACCACCAGACCTACTGGTCGCGCTTCGAGGGCCGCTATTTCGCCGGCGACGGGGCCAAGCTCGACACCGAGGGCTACCTGTGGCTGCTCGGCCGGGTCGACGACGTGATGAACGTGTCCGGCCACCGGGTGTCGACCGCCGAGGTGGAGTCGGCCCTGGTCGACCACCCGACGGTGGCCGAGGCGGCGGTGGTGGGGGCCAAGGACGAGACCCACGGTCAGGCGATCATCGCCTACGTCACCCTCAAGCTCGGCCTCCCCGAGATGGACGCGGCGGCCACCCACCAGCACGGGGAGGACCTGCGCAGGCACGTCGCCCGCAAGATCGGGCCCATCGCCCGGCCCAAGACCGTGATCTTCACCGACGACCTGCCCAAGACCCGCAGCGGAAAGATCATGCGCCGCCTCCTGCGCGACGTGGCCGAGGGTCGCGACCTGGGCGACACCACCACCCTGGCCGACGCCGGGGTCGTCGAGGAGATCAAGAGGCGGGCCGCCGCCGGCGCCGCCGAGCAGGAGTAGTGGCCCCCGACGACCTCCCGACACCGTCGCACTGGCGGTGGCGGGAGGAACCGGTCGCCGCCGGGCCGGCCGTCATCTTCGACATCGACGGCGTGCTGTCCGACGCCACCGGCCGCCAGCACTTCCTCGAGGTCGAGAACGGCGGGAAGAAGGACTGGCGGGGCTTCTTCGACGCCGTCGGCGACGACCCGTTGCTGGAGGACGTGGCCGCTCTGGTCGAGGTGGTCGACCGCGACGTCGTCGTCGTCCTGCTCACCGGACGGCCGGTGCGGGTGCAGCCCCAGACCTTCGCCTGGCTGGAGCGCAACCACCTGCGCTGGGACCTCCTCGTCATGCGCAACTCGGGCAACTACACCAACTCCCCCGAGTTCAAGCGCCTCACGGTCAAGGAGCTCCGGGAGCGGGGCTACGAGATCAAGGTCGCCTTCGAGGACGACCACCGCAACATCGAGATGTTCAAGGCCGAGGACGTGCCCTGCGTGTACATCCACTCCGGGTACTACGACTGACGAGGGGCCCCCACCTCGGGGGCGTGGCCCACGGGGAGCACCACCGTGACCTCGGTGCCCTTCCCCGGCTCGGAGGCGATCGAGATGCGCCCGCCGTGCTCGTCGATGATCGCCTTGGTGATCGACAGGCCGAGGCCGGTGCCCGGAACGGCCAGGTGGTGGGTGGCGGACGACCGGAAGAAGCGCTCGAAGATCCTCGGCTGGTCGGCCGGCGGGATGCCCATCCCCGTGTCGGTCACCCGGATCACGACCTCGTCCCCCTCTCCGTGGACGGCCACCGTCACCTTCCCGCCATCGGGGGTGAACTTGATGGCGTTGGAGACGAGGTTGATCATCACCCGGTCGAGCTGGCCGTTGTCCCCTTGGATGACCGGGACGTCGTCGGCGACGTCGACCGAGACGTCGAGGTCGCGCCCGACGCTTCCGGGGAGCACGACCTGCATCGCCCCTTCGAGCAGGGGTCCCAGCTGCACCGGCCCCATCAGCAGGTGGAACGTCCCCGACTCCACCCGCGACATGATCAGCAGCTCCTCGATGAGGATGAGGAGGCGTTGCGCGTTGCGGTCGACGATGTCGAGCACCTTGAGCTGTCCGGGGTCGAGGTCGCCCGCCGACCCCTCGCTGAGCATCTCCAGGTAGCCCAGGATGCTGGTCAGCGGGGTGCGCAGCTCGTGGGAGACCGACGACAGGAAATCGGTCTTGATCTTGTCCAGCTCCTGGAGGCGCTCCCGCATCTCGTGCTCGCGCTCGAGGGTCACCCGCAGCTCCCGTTCGGCCTGCTTGCGGTCGCTGACATCCCGGCTGTTGAGGACAACCCCGTTGACGCTCGGGTCGTCGAGCAGGTTGGTGATGGCGGTCTCGACGTCGCACCAGGAGCCGTCCTGGCGGCGGAGACGGCACTCGACCAGGCGGGACTCCTGGCCCTCGCCCACCGGCGCGGTGAGGGCGTCGAGCATGGCGGAGCTGTCCTCGGGGTGGATCCAGTCCGAGAGGGGACGGCGGAGCAGGGCCGACGGGTCGAGCCCGAACACGCGGGCCGCGGCCGAGCTCTGGTAGACGATCGTCAGGTCGCGGTCGACGATGGTGATGACGTCGCTCGAGTTCTGGGCCAGCGACCGGAACCGGGCCTCGGTGCCCGCCACGTGCTCGAGGGCCGCGCCGGCCAGGACGGCGATGAACTCGGTGAGCTTGATCTCGTCGTCGCCGAAGAGGTCGGCCACGTGGCTGTGGGTGACGTAGATGCAGGCCACGGGCCGTCCCTCGCTGAAGATCGGTGCGCACAGGGCGGAGCGGAGCCCGGACAGCACGACGCTGTCGGCCGGATCCGGCGCCCCGGTGTCGGACAGCAGCACCGGGCCGCCCGCCTCCAGCGCCCGCCGGACGAGCGTGCGGCTCCACCCGTCGATGCTGACGCTTCCGCTGCTGACGCCGATCCCGTCGGCGTTCCCCAGGTCCTCCATGGGCAGGACGAGGACCCGCTCGACCCGGAGCAGGGTGGCCGCCGCCTCCCGCACCGCGGCGAACACGGCGTTGGGCGACGGGGCGGAGGCGATGTGGCGGCCGACGGCGAGGAGGGTGGAGAAGCGGTCGGCCAGGGAGAGGCTGGCGCTGCCCACGGCGGCGTCGGGCGCGACGGGCGGCGTGGGGGCGGCGACGGGGATCAGGGCGCGGACGTCATCCTCGGCCAAGGCCGCGTCGGCGGCCCGATGCCCGATCCGGGCCGCCGCCGCCCGGCTGAGGGCCAGCTCGTAGCGGGCATCCTGGCCCCCGGCCTCGACCAGGCTCCGTTCCACCAGGCGGCGGGCCCGCCGGTCCTGGCCCCGGAGGGACGCCACGAGGGCCCGTTCCCGCAGCGCGTGGGGCGCGTTGTTCCGGTAGAACCAGGCCACCCACCATCCCCGCCGGGCGACCTTGGCGGCCCTCCGCAGCAGGGCCCGCCGTGGACGGGCGTCGTACGGGGACATGGCCTCGGCCTGGCTGCGCAGGGCGGTCGTCAGCCACGGAAGCACGGGAGCCACGTACTCCTGGCGCAGGCCGGCCCGGCGCACGATGGCCCTGGCCTCCTCCAGCGCGGCCACCGCCCCGTCCCACGAACCCTCGGCCAGCAGCCGCACGCCCTCGGCCACGTGGACCTCGGTCAGCGTGTGGGCGTCGTCGTTGTGCGAGGCGAGCCGGGCCCGGATCAGCTCGGCCGGCACCTGCCCGGCCGACGCGCGGGACCAGCCGCTCAGGCTGATACCGGCGGCGGCGTCGTCACCGATGGCGGCGGCGGCGGCGTGCAGGTCCTCGGCCAGCGCCACCGCCTCGGCCAGTTCTCCCAGCCGGTAGTGGGCGAACGCCACGTGCCAGGTTGCGGTGTTGGCCTCCCACCGGTCGCCCGTCTGGTCGAGGAGGCGGATCGCCTCCCGGCACTGCTCGATCGCCTCGCGGTACCGGGAGGCGCCGTAGAGCCCCACCCCGTAGAAGCCCAGCGACTGGCCCTGGCCCCAGAGGTCACCCAGGTCGCGGCGGATGGCCAGCGACCGCAGGGCGTAGGCGTTGCCCCGACCGAACCAGGGCGCCATCGTCATCACCGGGGCGTGCTCCGAATAGGCCTGGGCCAGCTCGAGCGACGGGGGATAGCGCTCGGCCAGGTTCATCTCCCGGAGGTGGGCCCAGGCGCAGGGGACCTTGCCCGCGCTGAACCAGTAGACGTAGGCCAACCGGCTGTAGAGGCGGATGACGAGGAATTCCCGGTCGGCGCCCTCCCGGCGGCGCCGGCCCACGAACAGGCGGGGCAGGCACGAGTGGGCGGCCTGGACCACGACCTCGATCAGGAGGGCCACGATGAGCGCGGGGCCGCGGCGGGGCAGGCGCCGGCCCAGGCGCCGGACGGCTCGCTCGAGGTGGGTCCGGGCCGATCGCTGGTCGCCCCGCTTGAAGGCGACGTCGCCGAGCTTGCCCTCGAGCGTCGCCTGCTCGAAGTCGGTGGCGGCCAGGGCCAGCGCCGTCTCCAGCTGGGCCGTCGCCTCCTCGTAGAAGCCCTGCAGGGTGAGCACGTCCCCCAGGCCCTCGGCCACCAGGGCGCGGGTGGCGTCGTCGCCGGCGGAGGCCCCGTCGCCGCCGGAGACCTCGTGGTCACGGCCAGGGTCCGGGTCTCCCGCCGGCGCACAGGCGGCGATTGCCATCCGGTAGTGGGCGGCGGCCACGTCGAGGGAGTGCTGGGCCCGGGCCAGCTCGGCCGCCCGGATGGCGTAGGGCAGGGCCCGCCGGCCCTCACCGGCGGCGTCGAAGTGATACGCCAGCTCGAAGGCCTGCTGGCGGTGTCCGGGGTGGGAACCGTCGTGGTCGGCCTCGATGCGCTCGGCCGCCCGGAGGTGGAGGCGGCGGCGGTGGGCCGGCTCCAGGCGGGCGAGGAGGGCCTCCCGCAACTTGTCGTGGAGGAGGCGGGCCCGGCCCGCCTGCTCGTCGACCCACACGATCCGCCGGCGGCTGGCCTCGGCCAGGCCGGCGGCCGCCGCCGCCGGATCCTGGCGGCAGAGCTCGGCGGCGAGCCGGAGGTCGAACTCCTTGCCGAGGACGGCGCCGACCGACAGGAGCTCCACCGTGGCCGGGGCCAGGAGCTCCAGCCGGCGGGTGAGGAAGAGGGCGGCCTGGCGGGACGTCTGCACGTCGGCCAGGCGCTCGTGGTCGACGGTCCAGCCCCCGGTGGCGTAGACGAGAGCGCCGCTCTCGACCAGTCCCCGCAGGACAGCGGCGGCCATGAACGGGCTGCCCTCGGACAGGCTCGACACGATCCTCAGGGCGTCGTCGGGGAGGGGCCCGGCCATCGACTCGGCCAGGCTGCGGACGTGGTCGGTGCCGAGACGGGGCAGGGCGATCGCGGCCAGGGGGTGGATGGCCCGGAGGGGATGGTCGGCCGCCACCTCCTCGGACCGGAAGGCGGCGACGACGACGACCCGGATGCCGTCCGTGCCCCGGGCCACCGATTCCTGCCAGTCGGTGAGGAGTCGTAGCGTGGGGCCGTCCGCCCACTGGCAGTCGTCGAGGAGGACCAGCGCCGGAGCGTTCGGGCGGCCCGGCAGCCCGGCCGACCCGAGGGCGTCGAGCAGTGCCCCCAGCGCCTTGATGCTGCGGGTCTCGCCGTAGGCTTCGGGCCCGAGGTTTGCGGGACCGGTACCCGCGGCGCCGATGCCCATGCCCATGCCCATGCCCATGCCCATGCCCATGCCGATGCCCGTGCCGCTGCCGATGGCCGGGCCGAGGACGGGGCCGAGGCCGGGCAGGGCGGCCACGACGGCCTTGGCCCGGTCGCCGATCCCGGCCCGCAGCTCGTCCGCCAGCTCCGGTCGCACCCGGCAGGCCTCGATGATTCCCGCCACCAGGCCCTCCAGGAGCTGGAAGGGTCGGCGGGCGGCCTCCTCCACCCCCTGGCCCCGGAGGATCCACGCCTCGGGCTGCGACTGCCGGGCCAGTTCGTCCAGCACCCGGGTCTTGCCGCCCCCCGACTCGGCCTCCAGCAGCACCAGCCCGCTCCGACCCTCGGCGGAGCGGCCGACCAGGTCGCCCAGCGCGGCCAGCTCCGCCGCCCGGGCCACGAAGGAAGGCTCGGTGAGGACCTGACGGCGGTCGTGGAGGCCGACGACGACGGAGGGCTCCCGAACGCCCCGCTGCAGCTCGCCGGCGATGGCGGTGAGGTCGGCGAGGGCCGCCCCCGCCGTTTGGTAGCGCTCGGCCGGGTCCTTGCGCAGGAGCCGCTGGACGACAGCGTCGAGCGATTGCGGCAAATCGACCCCGAGCGCCCGCAGGTGGGGGGCCGGGTCGCTGAGGTGCTGCCTGAGCACGGTGCCCACGTCGGGGCCGACGAACGGCGGCTCGCCCGCCAGGCACTCGAAGAGCAGGATCCCCACCGAGTAGAGGTCGGAGCGCCCGTCGACGGCCTGGGCCAGGAGGCCGGCCGCTTCGGGGGCGAGGTAGCGGACCGTGCCGACGCGCTCGTCGCGCAGCGCCGGCGCCAGCGACGAGCTGCGGGCGAAGCCGAAGTCGATGAGCACGGCCCGGTCCACCGGCTCCCTCCCGTCGACCATCACGTTCGCCGGCTTGACGTCGCGGTGCAGCACGTCGTTGTCGTGGGCGTGTTGCAGCACGGACAGCACGTCGATGCCGACCCTGAGCGTCGACGCCACCGAGAGGGGCCCTTCGGTCAGGCGGTCCTGCAGGGTGACGCCGGGGACGAGGGGCTGCACGAGGTAGACGGTGTCGCCCTCCCGGACGAAGGTGACGGGCGCCGCCACGGCCGGCGAGAGCCGGCGCAGGACCTCGGCCTCGTGCTCCAGCCGGGCGGCCACGCCGTCGGCCAGGTCGGCTGCGGCCGCGAGCTTGAGCACCACCCGGACGTCGTGTTCGATGTCGAGCGCCAGCCAGGTCTCGACGCCGTGGAGGGCTTTTATCCGCCGCTCGCACCGGAAGCGCTGGCCAAGCACGACCTGTCCAGAAGTCACCGGCTCGACGAGCGAACGGGGAACGCTGTTCATTGGGCTGCCCCCGGGGCCGAGACGTCTCGCTCTCCCTATCGGCACCCTACGCCTCCATCTGAAGCACAGCGGACATCCGACCCTCGTGCGCGGCGCGGAACGTCAGGCGTTGTGAGAGCGTTGATGAGGTGGACCCAAACGTCCGCAAGGAGCAGAAGTGAGCAAGAACGTACTCAAGACATATGTGCTGCTGGCCGGCCTGGGTGGCGTGCTGGTCCTGTTCGGGTCGTTGTTCGGCCGGAGCTGGGCGATCGTCGGCCTGGTCGTCGGCCTCGTCTTCGTGGGGGCCTCGTACTGGTTCTCCGACAAGCTCGCCATCAGGTCGGCGGGGGCGGTGCCGGTCAGCGAGGCGGAGATGCCGGAGTACTACCGCATCGTCCGCGAGCTGACCACCAAGGCCGGCATGCCCATGCCCGCCCTCTACATCACCCCCGACCTCCAGCCCAACGCCTTCGCCACCGGCCGAAACCCGCAGCACGCGGCGGTGGCCGTCACCCGGGGCATCCTCAACATCCTCGACTGGGACGAGCTGCGGGGCGTGCTGGCCCATGAGATCAGCCACGTCGGAAACCGCGACATCCTGATCGGGTCGGTGGCGGCGGCCGTGGCCATGGGGATCACGTTCGTTGCCCGGATGGTGATGTGGGGGGCCATGTTCGGCGGGGGAGGGCGCGACGACGACAGCCCCAATCCCTTCGCCCTGCTGGCCATGAGCCTGCTCGCCCCGGTGGCCGCCGCGGTCCTGCAGATGGCGCTCAGTCGCAGCCGGGAGTACGAGGCCGACCGCACCGGCGCCCGGCTCATCGCCGACGGCGAGCCGCTGGCCCGGGCCCTGGCCAAGCTGGATCACGGTGCCCGCACCATCCCGATGGCGGTCGACCCGGTGCAGGCGTCGAAGTACATCGTCAACCCCCTCACCGGCCGCAGGGTGCGCTTCGCCAACCTGTTCACCACCCACCCGCCGATGGAGGACCGCATCCGCCGCCTCCGGGCCGGCGAGTGGCAATCGTGACCCCGCACCCCTGACCCCCGCGCGGGTCTGATCGCCATCCCACCCCTTCTCCCCCGTCAGGGGGAGGAATGCGGCGGGTAGCCGGCGAAAACATAAGGGTCCTCTTGTCTCGCGCCCGTGTCCTGGCCGTGCTCGCCGCCGTCGTGTCCCTGACGGTCGGCGCCACCGTCCCGGCGCGGGCCCAGACGCCCCCGTCGCCGCCCACCACGAGGAACCTGCTGGAGGACCTCCTCACCCAGCTCCTCACCCCGCCCACCGTCCCGCCCGTGCAGACGGCCGCCGCCGCGCCGGTCCCGCCGGCCGCCCCCGCGCCGACCGCGCCGGCGGCCACGACACCGCCCACCACCGCCGCGCCCGACACATCGTCCCGGGTGCTCCCCGACGACTACGTTCCCGAGTTCCGGTCCCGTAGCGGCCCTCGAACCACCACCGCGCTCCTCGACGCCCTCCGCCGGCTGGAGGACCTGGGCCTCACCGCCGAGGAGGCGGCGGTGCTGGGCATGGGCCAGTTCCCGGTGGCCGGCCCGGCCGACTACACCGACGACTGGCACGACGCCCGCTTCGGCCCGCCGTTCCACCTCCACCAGGGCACCGACATCTTCGCCGACCGCGGCACCCCCGTCATCAGCCCCGAAGCCGGCATCCTCAGCTTTACCGACGGTGGCCTCGGTGGCCGGGGGGCCTACGTCAACACCGCCGACGGCACGTCCTACTACTTCGCCCACCTCAACGCCTACGACGACTCGGTCTTCAGCGGCGCCTCGGTGAAGCAGGGACAGGTCATCGCCACCGTCGGCAACACCGGCAACGCCGAGAACGGCGCCCCCCACCTCCATTTCGAGATCCGCCCCGGCGGGGTGGCCACCAACCCGAAGCCGATCCTCGACCAGTGGCTGGCCGACGCCCTCGAAGCAGTGCCCGCCCTGCTGGCCACCTATGGCGTCAACGTCCCCCGGGCGGTCAGCTCGGCCGGCCTGCTTCGCCGATTCGACGAGGGGGGACTGTCGGGATCGGGTCGCTCGCCGGAAGGCGCCCTCCTGTGGGCGTCGACCGTGAGCGCCGGCGGCGGGAGCCTCCGCCTGGCCGAGGTGGCGGCGGTGCGGATGGCCGGCAGCATCGACTGGGACCGGCGGGCCACCACCGCCCAGCAGCAGGCGGACGCCCTGCGGGAGGCCCGATCGGTGGCCAGCTCCGTGCTCATCCCGCTCACCCCGCCGCTGGTCGTGGTGCTACTCGGCCCCGCCGTCAGTCACGGAAGTTCTTGAACTGCAGGGGAATCCCGAAGTCGTGATCCTTCAGGGCGGCGATCACCGCCTGGAGGTCGTCACGCTTCTTGGCCGACACCCGCAGCTGCTCGCCCTGGGTCTGTGACGAAACGCCCTTGGGGGCGTGCTCCTTCACGAACTTGTTGACCTCGCGGGCCTTGACGTCGTTGATCCCGGCGGCGATGGTGACGACTTGGCGGACGGTGCCCTTCGACGCCTCCTCGACCTTGCCGTAGTCGAGCGCCTTGAGGGAGACCGACCGGCGGACGAGCTTCTCCTCGAGGACCTGGGTCAGAGCCCTCAGCCGGTCCTCGGTGGCGGAGTGGAGCTTGATCTCGCCGTCGCCCAGCTCGATCGACGACCCCGTGTCCTTGAAGTCGAAGCGGGTGCTGACCTCCCGCTGGGCCTGGTCGACGGCGTTGCGGACCTCCTGGAGGTCCACCTCGGAGACGACGTCGAAGGTGGGCATCGGGTCAACGGTATCGTGGTCGGCCCTGGGACGTTTCTCCGGGAGTTGCATTGGGGTCGGTGCCCGAGCGGCCAAAGGGAGCAGACTGTAAATCTGCCGGCTAAGCCTACGAAGGTTCGAATCCTTCCCGGCCCACACACAGGGAGCGTCACAAGTTGGCGGCTCCTACGTTCACAAGATGTGCGGCCGAAGGGGTGGCCGCCGCGTCGTCGTTGGTTTGGGGTCGCGCAGAGACCCTCCTGGGTTGCCAGGAGGGTCGTGCGATCCACGGGGTCGCCGATGGCCCGTTGGCCGGCGGGGCAGGGCGGCGTCGTCGCCGCTCTTGGGTTCAGTCGGCTTTCGGCAGGATCTCGCTCAGCCCGCCGGTGCGGCGCTTGGCCCGCGGCCGCCTCGTCTTCGGGTGGGGAATGAGTCCGTGCGGGTCGGGCAGACCGTGCTTGGCCCGGTAGGCGACGAGGGTCAGCAGGTTGGCGGCGACATGGGTGAACGTCAGCAGCAGGTTGTAGTTGACCAGGCCGAGGGAGCGGATGTAGTTCCGCCCGACCCTGCCGTAGTGGACCTTGACGGTCGCATTGGCGCTCTCGACGCCCACCCGCCGGTTCTTGGACTCAACCCAGGTGCTGGTGCCGTAGAGGTACTTCTGGCGGTCTCGCAGTCCCGCCGTCGCCGGGATCTGCACCGTCACCTGGTTGCAGCACGGCCGGGGCGCTTCGGCAGCCTGGGGCGGTGGAGCCACGGTGGGGTTGCTGATCGGCCGGCGCAGCGAGGGCGGCACCAGCTCGCAGCGGCTGTGCCCGCCCCGCTGCGCGGGACAGGCGACCCGGATGTGTCCGTCCCCCGTCGACCGGCCCTGCTGCAGGGTGGCGGCGTAGTTGGCCCTCTCGTCGTAGCGGGCGACGAGAGCATCTCGCTCGCTCTGGCGCATTCCCGGCTTCACGGGCGGAAGGTCCCACAGGTCCTTCGGCGTCCCTGGGCAGAACTGCCCGCCGTCGAGCACGAGGAAGCCCCGCACGTCGGGCTGGGGGTCCCGCTGCCAGCTCATCAGGTCATGGGTGCGGTCCACTCCCATCGCTTCGAGAGGAGCGGCGAACTTGTCGACGACGGAGATGGAATAGCCCCGGTCGGCGATGAGGTGCTCGACGGCGATGCCGTCGCCGAGGGTCTCCCGGACCAGGTCCACCGCCGTCTGTCCCCGGTGGGTGCCGGCCGAGGTGACGCGATGGCGCCGGATGAGCAAGGGCACCTCGGGACCGCCCATGTTCCGGGTCTGGACCAGGAGATGGTCCTCGTAGCCGAAGTAGGTCCCGCCTCGGCGGCCGTTCTTGGCCGGGCTGTGGCCTTCTCGGGCGTCGTCATCGAGCGTCGACCGGGTGCGTTCGCCGTCGGCGTTGGCGCCGGTCTCCACCCGGGCCCACGTCTCCACGTCGGTGCCGTCGACGCTGTAACAGTCGCTGAGGGCGATGTCCGCCGGCGTGGTGGCGTCGAGGAGCCTGTCGGTGAACCAGCTCACGGCGTCCCCGTGCGGGGCGGACCCGTCGAACACGACCGGCGCCAGCTGGTCCAGCGCCTGGCGGAGGCGATGCCAGCAGTGCCAGACCTGTCTGTAGGTGACCACGTGGCCCCCGACCTCGACCTCGAGATCGTGCCGAAGCGAGTTGGGCAGAGCCCGCAGGAGACGGGCCACCTGGGTGAGGTGGTTGTCGCGCTTGAGGCCGGCGTTCATGACCAGGCCGACGAGCAGGGCCCGCAGCCGGAGCTGGCAGTCGGGCCCGGGGTGATCGTCCAGGTGAGCTTGGAGCGCCTCGAGCTGATCGAATCGGCCGATGCAGTCGATGGCGATGCGGGCCATCTGATCTACGGTGAGGTCCATCGCCCGGCGGTCGTCGGGCCCGGGCCGCTTCGGCGAGGTCGGGCCCGCGCCTTTCTGAGCGACGGTCATGCGGTCCCACCCCTGAGAAGGGTCCGAGCCAGGTCCGGGTCCACCGCCGGCAGGAGCCGGATGATCTCGGTCAGGCCGCAGGCGGTGCGCAACCCGGCGGCAGGCAGGAGTACGGCCAGCGGGGTGCCCACGGTCAGGTGGTGGAGAAGCCACGTGGACCGCAATCGCCCGAGCGACAGGCGCACCCCGTCCGTCGGGTGCCCCAGCTGGAAGACGAGCGTGTTCACCGCCGTCCGTGACCCGATGATCCGTCCCTCGCCCACCCTGCGGGCGGCGGCGGCCAGGCGGTCCTCGAACGCGGCGAGGCACACGACGGATCGGTCCGGGTTCTGGGCCCGGACGGACACGCCGAGTTCGGAGACGACCACGTCGGTCCCGAGCACGTCGGACACCCACCGGCCGTCGATGCCGCACCCGAGCCCGATGGCCATCAGGGCCTCGAACAGGTGACGGCGAATGGCGGTGCCCTGGCTGCGGGCGGCAGCCTCCAGCCGGTCCAGCTCCCACGGCGAGTAGGGCGGCTGCAAATGCGAGCGGGGGATCCGCTGGCGGACAGGGGGCCACGGTGCTCGCCGCGTCAGCTGCGGGCCGACCCGGCTGAGATGGGCCCGGATGCTGCGGGCGGTGCCTGGCGTCGCCCGCACGTAGGACTCGCAGTAGCGCCCGACCAGGTCCGGGGTGAAGACCAGCTCACGGTCGAGCGGAGTGCCGATGCTTGTGGCCCACACGACGAAGGGGGCGATGGTCCACAGCTCGTACTGGGCGTTCTTGGTCGTCGGCGGCCGGAGCAGCCGCACGGCCTGCCGGACGAAGTCGGCGATCGGATCCCAGGCGAGGGCGTCGAGACGGGCGGGCCGCCACCGGTCGATGTAGGCGAGGACCTCGGGTGGGCACTCTGCCTGCGCCAGGGCGCGCGCTGTTACAGTGCTTGTCGGCACGGGTTGTCTGATCTCCTTGTGTCATTCCGGGCTCCGCAGGGTTCAGCTGCGGAGCTCGCGTCGTTTGGTGCTTCTGGTCGTCGGTTCTCCTGGGTGGCGCCTCAGGGCGTCGGCCTCACCTCCTTTGCGGCCGGGGGCCGCCCCATCACCGCGACGCGGGTGTCCCGCCCGGCGGAGGTGCCGGCGTGACTCGAAGGGGGCCCGGCGGAGTGCCCGCACCGCGGGCTTTTGCCGTCGGCGGCACTGGTGCCTGGCCGGACTGCGACGTCGAGGGGCCGGGGTACGCCCACGTCGCCCTGGGAATCAGCCGCAGGGTGCGCACCGCCTGCGAAGGACGCACGATCGCGCGACGTTGCGCGGGAGGCACAGCTCAGCTCGAGCACCCCTGTCCCGAGTTGTGGCAGGCGTGACGTGGTGCGACGTCGTGACATTGGCCAAACTCGAGTCGGCGCTCGGGGTCGAGTTGTGGCGGTCGACCCAACCGGGTGCCCAGCCAGGAGGGTCGGTGCTGCAGATCGCGCGGAGCCCTGACACCCTGTGAGTACCTGCGGTCTTCATCTCATGGGCCGGCACCGTCACCTGTCGCTCCCCTCCCGGGCCCTCGACCGAGGACGAGTAGAGCAGGTGAATTATTTTCTCGGGCGGTGTTGTCGCGAAATCCTGCTCATCAGTGCCCAGCCGAGTAATTACGCGACAGAATATGGCTCGACATGACCGCCGAGGATCGAGAGCGCATCCGCCTTTGTAGTGAGTGTCACCAGCCATTCACTCAGAGGTCGGCCACAAAGCCCGAGTTGACCTGCTGTGCCGCCCACCAGCGCGACCGCGTCGCGCGGCGCCGGCGCGAGAACCGGCAGCGTCGCCAGCGGAACCAAGCGGGCGCCTCGGTCCGGCTTCGTCTCGTCGGCGCACCAGCCGGCCCGCAGGCCGAGGACCGTTCTACCGCGCGGGAGGACGACCTGCTCGCACACCTGCGCCAGTTGCATCACCGTCTCGGCATCCAGACGGCGCGGCTTCTGTACGACGACCGTCAGGGCTCGCAAACGTCCGGGGTCGATTTCCAGCAGTCCGTCGGGGACATGCTTGGGACGGCGGTGCAACTGCTCGAGGCGCTAGACGATGTGCTCTCGCAGTGACGCGAGGCGAAGGGCATCGGTCGTTCTCCGGACGTGGTCGGAACCGCCGGATGAACCTGCTGGGAATGTCAAACCGGACCGGCCCCATCGTGCTCACTTGATCTGACAATCTGGCTCCACCTGGCTGTCGTTTGACGGGGATGGGTCGTCGGCATGACCATCGGTGGTGCTCGAACGGGCGGAGGTGATCGAGCTCCGCAACCCCGGAACCCGAAGGGCGTTGGTAGTCTCCGCGTGGTGGAGCGGGAGTTGGACGACATCGATCGAGCGGATGGCCGACCCTCGTTACGGGCGCTCGGTGAGTGCCCGGGAGCTGACCCGGCCTGAGCCCGTCGGCCGATGTCAAGGGCCAACGAGTCTCTGGGCCAGGGACCTTGTTGGCGCCGTCCACAGATGACCCCGGGGGGCCCACGAGACCGTCACAAGCCGGTCGACGGCTGTCGCACCGGGCTATCTGGCCGTCCGCGCCGTCACTTGTCAGGGCGGAGCAGGGCTCCGCTGGCAGTTGGGTGTAGCACCGGCGTGGAGAGCTGAGTCGCCGATGCGACCGACCGTCGAACGGTACGGCGTTGTGCTGATGATGGCGGCCCGCCCCCTGGTCGCATGCGGCGGAGGATCGGGGCCGGATGGGGCCGTCGCCACCTCGACTCCGTCGGCGACGGGGCCGGCTGGCGCGACGACGCTCATCCCCGGCTCGACGATGAGGCCGGCATCGACGCCGACGAGCAGCGTCGCCGCCTCGACCGCTCCCACCCGTCCTAAGCTAAGTCCCGTGCCCGCCGGAGCCCCATCACCCGGTTCGGCCAGACTCGCGGCGGCCGCCGCCCGCCGATCTTGCGCCGGCCGGGCCCGCCGGAGTGGTTGCGGGCGGGCGCCTCCGAGCCGCCGACAGCTCGACCGGGCAATGTCACGACGGCCGAGGTGGGTCCCGGAAGCTCGTCGTCGGAGCGATGGCCCCGGCGTCGACGTGCGATGAGGAACGCGGCGACGACCAGCAAACCGGCGCCGGCAGCCAGAACCGGTCCGTTGCCCAGGCCGTCGACCCAGCGGGTGACAGAGCCCGACCACCGCCCGACAGCGTCGACGGGACCGCTCGGGACGCTGCGGCCCTGCGCGAGGCGGATGTCGTAGTACCCATAATATGCGACGTAGGCGCCGGCAATGGCGAGCAGGGCTCCAGCCGCCTTCTGCACATGGGGCAGCACCCAACGAAGTCGTCTGACCAGAGCCCCCTGAGCCAGGGCGACGGCCACTGTGAGTGTGCCCAGCACCATGGCCATGCCGGCCGTGTAGGCCCCGAATGCGGCGAGCCCCGACGCGGCGTCGGCCTGCTCGAAGGTGGAGGCGACCGCCACCAGGAACGCCGGTATCGTGCACGACAGCGACACCGTGGCATAGGAGGCGCCGAAGCCCGCCATGGCGGCGAGTCCCCGATCGTTGCTTGCAATGCCGAGGCGCCCGGACCGGGCCAGGCGGGGGAGGGCGATCTTGGGCTGCCAGCCGCGGGCCATGGCCACGCCCATCGGCACGAGGGCCAGCCCGATCGCGATCGAGAGCCAGGGCGTGAAGCGCTGCACCGTCATCGACAGCTGGGTGATGGCGAAACCGGCGATGCCGAACACGAGGGCGAAGCCAACCGAGACGGCCGCCGCCACCCGCAGCGCACCGGCGACCCTGACCGCCCCTCCACCGCCGCCTGCGGCACCGCCGGCGATGTCGTTGTCGGTGCCGAGGAAATAGGACAGGTAGGCGGGGAGGAGCGCGAACCCGCACGGGTTGAAGGCGGTGACGACGCCGGCTGCGAACGCGAAGCCGATCGGGGCGTCGAGCACGCCGCGGGTTCAGGCCACGCCGGCGGCGGCGAGGATCTCGTCGGGCTGGAAGTCCCGGAACCAGGTGCCAGCGACCTGGCCGTCGGCTCCGAGCACGATGACGGCGGGCTGGTTCGTGATCCCGTAGTGGACCCAGGATCGGCCGCTCGGGTCCCACACCATCGTCAGACCTGTAGTCCGGGTCTCGTTGAGGAAACCGTGGGCCTGGTCGAGGGAGTCCTGGGCCCCGAGGCCGAGGATGTCGAGATCGCCGCCGTGCTTCGCTGCGAACTCGAGCAGCTCCGGGGCCTCGGCCCGGCAGAACGTGCAATGCGGCGCCCAGAACCACAGCAGCGCCGGCCGCCCCGGGGTCGCCAACGACCGCAGGCCGACCGTCGAACCGGAGGCGAGCAGGACCACATCGACCGACGGCACATCGGGTGCCGACTGCGAGGTGGACGCCCCGGGCTCCGTGGGCGCGGCCGGGGCGGCCGGGGCCTTCGCACTGTTCGGGCCCGACCGTTTACCCGCTGACCCATTCCCGTTCCCGGCACCGCAGCCTGCGTAGGCAATCATGACCACGAGCACGAGCGCGGCGGCCTTGCCGCCCCGGAGGATCCGATCAATCATCGTCCCAAAGTAGAACGGGACCGCGAGCTCCGGACGTCGCGCCTGCCTCGACTACGTGGGCGGCCCGTGAGCCGTTCCACGCCCCCGCGATCACAGAGCGCGCCTGGAGTCCCCGAAGTTCTACGTCTATCGCCAGGAGGTATTGAGCTTCCTCGCCCAACGCCGACGCGGCGTAGGTCATCGCCGGGTCGGCCTCGGCGGCAGCGCGTACGCCCCTCCGGTGGTCGGCGCCCCCCGCAGATCACAGATAACAGTTCGGTTACGAACTCCATCGGCGGCGGTGTTCGTTGTCGTGTGGGGTAGAAGTGCCCTTGGATCCCCACTGCTCCGTTCGGGTTACGGTGGTCGCCATCGAGCATCTGCCAACGGGCTTGTATCAATGAGTTCCGCGCGTGGCGGCGCAGCCCGTCGCCGGCCCCGGCTCCGGCAGAACGACCGAGCGGTCGGCGCCTCCAGTGGGGTAAGCCAAAAATCGGGGTTGGCCCCCCGGCTGTGGCCGGTCGCCCTTTTCCTGACAGTCCTCCTCGCCTGCGGCGGGGGTGAACCCAGCGAGGTGGCGGGCCCGACCACCACCAACCTGCCGCCGGCCTCGACCACCACCACCCAGCCGGGGATGGAGCTGACCCAGGAGTGCGTCACCGAGGCGGCCGGGTACCGGGTCCGGTATCCAGCCACCTGGTTCTCCAACGATCCCAGCCAGTCCGCCGAGTGCCGGTTCTTCCACCCCGAGCCGTTCGACGTGCCCCCGAACACCGAGGCGACCGGATTCGCCATCGCCCTCAACGTCGAGCCCACCCCCTTCGCCGAACTTGCGTTGGGGCCCGAAGGGTCCCTGGCCTCGGAGGTGCAGGCGAGAGCAGAAACCACGGTGGCCGGGAGGATGGCGGTGCGGGCCGAGATCACCTCGACGGGCGAGGGCTTGCTCCCGTCCGGGGCCAAAGGGGTCGTCTACTTCGTGGACTTCGGCGGGTCGACCTTCGTCGGTCGGACCTATGGGTCGCCGAGTGCAGGCACGCTTGCCTCCAACACCCAGGTGCTCGACCAGATGATGGGCACGCTCGCTCGGATCGAACCAACTTCACCACAGTGCTCCGCCAGCGGTGAGTCGCCAGCCGAGCTGCTGCAGGATGGTCTTCCCGCCGCCGTGACCACCACCCGGGGCGAGATCATCGAGGCTGCGGTGGCCTGCGACTACGACGACCTGGCGGAGATCGCCCTTCGGGGCGATGCTCTCTTCACGTACAGCTTCGGCGGCGGCGACGATCCGGCCGGGTCATGGAGACAGGACGAGGCCGCCGGTCGGCCGGTGCTCCGAACCCTCGTCCTATTGATGAACACACCATTCGCATCCCGTGAGGTCACTGACGGCACGCAGTATGTGTGGCCGTCGGCCTTCGGGTACGAGCGCTGGCAGGATGTCCCCGCGTCGGAGCGAGAGGTCCTACGGCCCATCTACGACGACGACGACTTCCAGGGCTTCGATGCCTTCGGGAGCTACGCCGGCTATCGCGTCGGCATCACCGGCACCGGGGACTGGACCTTCTTCGTTGGTGGCGACTGACGCGACGACCCTCTGTCGGCGAACTGACACGGCTCCGCAACCGGACCGACGCATGGTGAGCGGATACTGCGAGCCATGGACGATCACGATCCGGTCATCGACCGTGCGAGCCTGCGGGTCGGCATGCAGGGCGATGCAATGGTCATCGCGGCCCAGGGTGTCCTCGACGAGGCCGCAGTGGGCACCATCGGCTCCGTCGCCGTGTGCGCCTTCAACTGCCAGTGTCGACGTGTGCGCGTGGACCTCCGCAATGTCACCGGCCACACGGAGGGGGGAGCACAAGCGTTCGCCGATCTTCTGGCCCGCCTTCCCGCCAGCGCTGCGGGCCGAATGACCTACCACGCCAGCTCGGAGGCGGCCCAGAACGTCCTCGTCGCCGCCTACGCCCGACTCGGCTGAGCCATCATGTCCCCGCATGGGGGCCCACATCCTGCTGGTCGAGGACGACAGGCGCATCCGGACGTCGCTGCGACTCGTCCTCGAGGACGAAGGCAACACGGTCGACGAAGCCGAAAGCGCCGAGGCTGCCCTCGAGATGCTCGGTCGTCGGGCGGTCGAGGTGGCGATCGTCGACCTCATGCTTCCGGGCATGGACGGCTTCGAGCTGTGCCGCCGACTGCGGGCGTCGTTCGACATCCCGATCCTTATCCTCACCGCCCGCTCCGACAGCCACGACGTGGTGGCCGGCCTCGAGGCCGGCGCCGACGACTACATGGTGAAGCCGGCCGTCCCCAAGGAGTTGTCGGCACGGGTGCGGGCCTTGTTGCGGCGCTCGGCGCGTTCGGGCTCCGAACCGCAGCGCCTCGCCTTCGGCGATCTCGAGATCCAGCCCGACGCGGGGGTCGTGCGATGCGGCGGGGCGGAGGTCTCACTCACCAAGACCGAGTTCGGTCTCCTGTGCGAGCTGGCGCAGGCGCCAGGGCGGATCCTGACGAGGGAGATCCTGCTCGAGAGGGTTTGGGGCTACGACTATTTCGGAGACGGGCGGCTGGTCGACGTCCACATCCGGAGGCTCCGCACGAAGGTGGAGGCCGACCCCGCGCACCCCCGCCACATCGTTACGGTTCGGGGCCTGGGCTACAAGCTGGGGCATTGACGGCACCGGCGGACGAGGGCCGCAAGCCGCCCGTGACCGTCAGCCGGATCGGCCTGCGCACCCGGGTCACAGTGGCCTTCGCCCTCGGAGCCCTCTTCCTGTCGATCGGCCTCGCCGGCATCACCTACCAGCTCTCCCGGACCTACCTGCTTCGTCAGCGGGAGACGTCGGTGCTCCGCCAGACCTACGCCAATGCCCGGCTGGTCAAGAGCGCCCTCCGGTCGCCCGAACCGGACATCCCCCGGCTGCTGGCGTCCGTCGAGCTGCCAGCCGGTTCCAACGCCATCCTGCTCCACGAGGGAGTCTGGTTCGGCGCGTCCGTCGCTGTCGGATCCGAGGCGATTCCGGCCGCACTTCGAACGACCGTGATCGCAGGGGAAGCGGCCCGCCAAAAGTTCACGCGGGACGCGGAGCCGCGGTTCGTCGTCGGAATCCCCCTGCCCGCGGTGGACGGCGCCTATTTCGAGGTGTTCCCGTTGTCCGACCTCGACCGCACCCTGGCGGTGCTGCGCAACTCGATCGCGGTCGCCGCCATCGCGACAGCCCTGGCGGGTGCGGCGGTGGGGCGATGGGCGAGCCGGCGGGTGCTGGCGCCGGTGGCCGAGGTCTCCGCGGCCGCCGCGGCCGTCGCCGGAGGCCGACTGGATGTCCGCCTCGACGAGCGGGGGGACGCGGACCTGTCGAGCATGGCCGTCTCCTTCAACCGCATGACCGACGCCCTCCAGGCGCGGATCCAGCGAGAGGCCCGTTTCGCCTCCGACGTCAGCCATGAGCTCCGGTCACCGCTGACGACCCTCGCCGCCGCGCTGGAGGTGGTCACCGCTCGGCGGGACGAGATGCCTGAACGAGCACGGCAGGGCCTCGACCTGCTGTCGGAGGAGGTAAGGCGGTTCGGCCAGCTGGTCGAGGACCTCATCGAGATCTCTAGGATCGACGCCGGCGTCGCCGAGCTGGTCCTCGAAGAGGTGGTGCTGGCCGAGTTCGTGCTCCACGCCCTGCGCGCCGGCAGAGCCGGGGTCGTGCCCGTGGAGATCGAGGGACCGGCGAGCGGCGCCGTCGTGCAGGCCGATAAGCGCCGTCTCGAGCGGGTCGTGGCCAACCTGGTCGACAACGCCCAACGATACGGCAACGGTGTGACCCGGGTCAGCGTGGAGCTCGGGGGAGCGTGGGTTTGCCTGGCCGTGGAGGATGCCGGTCCTGGCGTCGCCGTCGACGAGCGGGGACGGATATTCGAGAGGTTTGCTCGCGGGGCGGCGGGACGGCGTGCGGAGAGCGACGGGACGGGACTCGGGCTCGCTCTCGTCGACGAGCACGTCCGGCTCCACGGCGGCCGGGTCCGGGTCGAGGATCGAGCCGGGGGCGGCGCCCGCTTCGTCGTGGAGCTCCCGGCCGTCTGATGCGTCGAACCCGACTGGTGTCGTGGCTCGTCTCCGGGGTGGCCCTTGTCCTCGTCGGCTGCGGTGTCCCCTCCGATTCGGCGCCGCGGACGATCCCTCCCGAGAACGTGCCCTTCGGGCTGCTCGACCTCGACACGACCATCCCGTCGACCTCCGTTCCCGATGTCTCCCTGACGCTCGAGGTCTATCTCGTCTCGGGTAGCCGACTGGCGGTGGTCGGTCGCGTCATGTCGTCGCCGGTCACTCCGAGCGGGTCGCTCCAGGCGCTGCTCCTGGGCCCGACCGCCGACGAGGCTGGTCGTGGACTACGCACCGCGATAGGAACCGACTCCGGGCTGTCGGTCTCGCCTGTCGATGCGGGCCAGGTGCGGGTCGAACTGGGTGAGTCGTTCGGCTCCACGAGCGCGTCCGACCAGATCCTGGCGATCGCCCAGATCGTATACACCGTCACCGCCCTCCCGGGCGTCGAGAAGGCGACCTTCACCCTTGCCGGGCGGGCGGTCGATGTCCCGACGGGCGACGGCACGCTGACATCCGGTCCCCTCGGCCGCCAGGACTTCCCGGGCCTCGCCCCGGCCTGATCGTCACCGGATCGACACATGTTGGGCCGGCGACCTTCACCTGGGACCGTCATCCTGATGCCATGACGAACTCTGGGCAGACGATCCACCAGGCTGACGAGCGGGACATGCACGTCGTGATCGCCTCGACCGAGGCGTCCCGGACCGTGTGTCGCCTCTCCGGGGCGCTGGATTCGGAGCATGCGGCCCAGCTCGGCGCGACACTGGCTGCCTGCGACGAGGCTGCGGACCTCGCCGTTGATCTTTCGGACGTCTCGTTCATGGATTCCGCGGGACTGAGGGTCCTGGTCGGTGGGGTGCGACGGGTCCACTACGGAGGTGGGGCCGTCGTCGTCTGCGGAGCCCGTCCCAACATCCGACGACTGCTCGAGCTGACCGGGTTCGACCGGGTCGCTCCCCTGGAGGCCGAACCAGTCACCCCGGGCCCGCTGCGGACGGTGACCGTCGCGGCCGTATGAGGCATCTCACTCATTCGGTCACGCCGCTATGGACCCGGAAACCTAGCCCGAGGGTGAGCGCGTAGCATCGGTCGGTGGGGCCACGCCGGGCATCGTCGCAACCCGCGTCGCGGGCTCAGGCGGGGGACCGACGCCCGACGCCGAACCCCTTCCGCCGGCTGGCCGAAGTGCAGGTCCTTCACGCCGCGGGCGATGGCATGGTGGCCGTTGCCCTCGCCAACACCCTGTTCTTTGCAGTCCCCATCGGGGAGGCACGCGACAAGGTCGGCCTGTACCTGGCGCTCACCATGGCGCCGTTCGCCGTGCTGTCCCCGCTCGTCGGCCCCTGGCTCGACCGACGCTCGGGCACCTACAGGCTCGCGATCATCTTCGCCGCTGGAGGTCGGGCCGTCCTCGCTCTCCTGCTCGCCACCCGCACAGACCGTGTCGCCCTCTACCCCTTGGCCTTCGGGCTTCTCGTCCTGTCCCGGATCCATGGCATCAGCCGCAGCGCGCTCGTGCCCGATGTGCTTCCTCCGGACCGGTCGCCAATGTGGGGCAACGCCAGACTGGCAGTGCTTTCCGTGGTGGGGGGAACTCTGGGCGCCGGGCTGGCGGCAGGGGCCAACGTTGTCAGCGGGCCGGGACTGGCATTGGGGGTGGCCGTCGTCGTGTTCTCCGCCGGAGTCGTGCCCGGCGCGCGCCTCCCCCGTAGCCGCACGAAGACCACGGAGCCCGCCGGCGCCGGCGACTACCGGGCGCTGCTCAGCTCGCGCCTGCTGGCCGGAGGGGTGGCGATGGGTGCCAGCAGGGCGGCGGTTGGCTTCCTCACGTTCCTCCTTGCGTTCCTGCTCCGGGCCGAGGGCGAGCAGGGCCGGGGTTTTGCAGTCGTCATCGCCGCCGCTGGCATCGGTGGCTTCGCGGGTGCGGTGCTGGCGCCCGCCCTGCGCGCCGTCATCCGGGAGACGTTGCTCCTCCAGATCAGTCTGGGCGCGATTGTGGCGGCGGCGCTCTGGGCCGCGGGATCGTTCGGTGTGCCGCGCGCGGCCGTGGTGGCGAGCGTCGTCGGGCTGGCGACAGCGAGCGGTCGACTGGCGTTCGACAGCCTTCTCCAGGGCGACGCCCCCTCCACCGTCCGGGGCCGCACCTTCGCCCGCTACGAGACGATCTTCCAGCTCTGCTGGGTCGGTGGCGCCGGCCTCGCCACGGCCGTGCCGTTCCGGGCGGCCACCGGGATGCGCAGCCTGGCGCTCCTCGCCTCAGGCGGGATGGCGCTCTCCGTTCTCGGGCTGATCCGCCGCCGGCCGACTCGCGGGCCGGCCCCGAGCCCGCCCGGTCGGGCGGGCTGAGGGCTCAGCTGGCCTGGGCCGCAGATTTCTCCTTATGAGGCCTGGAGGCCCGCAGGAGCAAGGTGGCGCCGAGGATCGCCGCCAGCGTGGAGGCGCCCAGCACTCCCAGCTTGGCCGCATCCTGGATGGCCCCCGGCTCGTAGGCCAGCTCGGCGATGAACAGCGAGACGGTGAAGCCGATGCCGCCGATGGCGGCGATTCCCACGACCATGGGCCAGGTTGATCCCTCAGGCAGACGACCGAGGCCGGTGCGGACGGCCAACCACGTGAAAACGGTGATCCCGACGAGCTTGCCGACGACGAGGCCGAGCACCACGCCTGCGGTGACCCCCAGGGTGGCGGGGGCGTCGAAGGAGTCGGCCCTGATGACGACGCCGGCGTTGGCCAGGGCGAAGACGGGCACGACCACGAAGCTGGTCCACGGGTGCAGCCGGTACTCGAGGCGCTCGGCGGGAGAAACCGAGGTCTGCGCCAATCGGCTCATGGCGTCGAGCTCGGCCGGGTCGGGGTCGTCGCTCAGGTCCGAGGCCCACTCCCGGGTCAGGGCCGCCGGAGTCAGTGGCTGGGCCGGGGCGAGGAGGCCGAGCGCGACCCCGGCGATGGTGGCGTGCACCCCCGACGCCTGTGTGGCCAGCCACACTCCGACGCCGAGGATGACATAGGGGGCCAGCCACACGACGCCCGCCTTTCGCAGGCCGATCATCACCGCCACCAGCCCGACTGCGGCGGCGATGAACGCCGGCTGCACGTCGGTGGCGTAGAAGACGGCGATGACCACGATGGCGCCGATGTCGTCGACGATGGCGAAGGTCAACAGGAACAGCTTGAGCGATGCCGGCACCCTCGACCCGAGCAGGGCGACGACGCCTACGGCGAAGGCGATGTCGGTGGCCATCGGGACGCCCCATCCCTTCGCCCCCGCGCCCCCGATGGTCACCAGGAGGAACAGGAGCGCGGGCACGGCCATGCCACCGAGGGCGGCAATGGCGGGCATGGCCGCGACCCGGGGCTGGTGGAGGTCGCCGTGCACGAGCTCGCGCTTGATCTCGAGGCCCACCACGAAGAAGAAAAGGGCCATGAGCCCGTCGTTGACCCAGTGCCGGAGATCCTCGCTGAGCACGAACCGGCCCAGCCCGACCGACAGGTCGGTGTGCCACAGCGACTCGTAGGAGGCGCTCCATGGCGAGTTGGCCCACAGCAGCGCCACCACCGCGGCGACGAGCAGCACGATCCCACCCGCCGCCTCGGTCTCGAGGAAATGGCGCACGGGCTTCGGGACACGGCGCCCAGGAAGGGCGGCGGCGGCGCCTGTCAGATTCGCACGGTCGTGTCCTTCACTGTGTCTGGTGCCCACGATGGCTGCTCCCTTGGTCGCGCGACGGCCCATCGCCGACCAGGCTTCCCGGCACACCCCCCACCGGAGTGGGCACGACCATTTTGACCCATCGGCGGGGCGGGAACGGACACATCCGATCGGATCCCGGCTCGAACCCTCGCCCGAGTCGGCGGGGCCGCCCTCCGGTGACCGCCATTGCGTCAGGCGTCGCCACCCGCTGCCAGGTCGGGCTTGTCGATCCTGGTTGCTTCGTAGGCGGCATCGAGCGAGCTCACGACCGGGACGACCCGGTCGAAGCCCGCAAGCGACAGGATGCGCTCGACGGCGCTACCGGCGCCGACACAGAGGGCCACCCCACCTCCGGTTGTCCGAGCCTGGCGGATGCCGAAGATGACAGCGCCCAGGCCCGCCGAGTCCATGAACGGCACCGCCCGGAGGTCGATGAGGACGGTGCCCAGCGTGGCTGCGACACGCAGACGTTCTCGGAGCTCGCTCGCGTTCGACGAATCGACCTCTCCATGGACCTGGACCGTGACGCCACCGCCGCCGGCAATGGTGTGTTCCTCGAGTTGCAGCGACATCAACGATCTCCTTCTGGTTGGCCGTGGATGCGCCCGGGGGCGACTTTGCCACCGGGATCCGGAGACTGACGGCCAGGCACCGCCTCGTCGGCGCTGTCGGCGGATTGGCGGCCTCGCAGGCATCCTGGCGATCCGACCTGACGATCCTGCTTCGGCCACCTTGCGATCCAGTGACATTCGGGAGGCGATCCGTCGGCATTTCCGCCTCGAGGGCCGCTGCGGTAGGTGGCCGAAGCGACCCGCTCGAGCAAGCCTCCTCGCGTTATGGGCAACAGTGGATCATGTCAGTGACCGCTCTCCCCGCGTGAGAAGCTCGGGTACGGGCGACGATTCGTCTCGTGATTCCTGGACGTGCTCGACGAGCAGGACTCTGTCCCTGGTGTCGGCCTCGGCTCCGCCCGGCGGTGGCGCCCGAGCGACCCGCGACTCCCAAGGGTCCGCTCCGATTCGAGGAATCGTGGCATGTCGATGGGGGACGGGAGGGTGGGTCGAGCCGTTGGCTAGTCGATGCCGTAGCCGGTGGGTTGGGGTGGCCGTGGTGAGCCTTTTGGCCGCCTGTGGCGAGCCCGCCACGACCGGCGCACCGGTGGACATCCCCGTCAGTTCCACCACGACGGCCCCGCCCACGACGCCCCCGCCCACGACGGCCCCGCCCACGACGACAGCGCCCACGACGACCCCGCCCACGACGGCCCCGCCCACGACGACAGCGCCCACGACGACCCCGCCCACGACGACCCCGCCCACGACGACCCCGCCCACGACGACACCGCCCACGACGACCCCGCCCACGACGACCCCGCCCACGACGACACCGCCCACGACGACCCCGCCCACGACGACGCCGCCACCCGTTCTCGGGGCAGGAGATGAGGGTCCGTCAGTGGTCGAGCTACAAGAGCGACTCGCGTCCCTCCGATACTGGATCGGACCGGTCGATGGCGGCTTCGGCGCTCTCACCGAACAGGCGGTGTACGCCTTCCAGAAGGCGAACCACATCGGGATCGACGGTCGCGTCGGCCCCGAGACCCGCGCCTCGCTGGCTGTTCCCGTTCCCCCGAAGTCTCGAAGCGAACAGGGCCACCTGGTGGAGATCGACAAGGCGCGCCAGCTGCTCCTCGCCGTCGCCGACGGGGAGGTCCAGTGGGTCTTCAACACGTCGACCGGCACGGAGCTGCCCTACGACCATCCGGACGGCTACACCGCGTTGGCCGACACACCGCCGGGCACCCACGCCGTCTTCTACGAGGTCGACGGCTGGCAGGACGGTGAGCTGGGGCCCTTGTACCGCCCCAAGTACTTCCACAAGGACGGGATCGCGGTGCATGGCTATGGCGACGTCCCTCCCCACCCGGCCTCCCATGGTTGCGCTCGCGTCTCGTTCGAGGCGATCGACTACATCTGGGCGCAGGGCCTGATGCCAATGGGCGGGATGGTGCTGGTCTATGGCGAATCACCGACGCCGGGACCGGTGTTCTGAGCAGAGCGCGAGTTCTCTCCGCCTGGGATCTCAGCTTCGACCACCGGACGCCTGCGACCTGGCCTTCCTGGTCGACCGCCAACGTCATGTCCTGCAGGTCATGTAGCAGGCCCACCGGGAAGGAATTGAGCAGCGTGGCGGCCCGCGAGCACTGGCAGCCGCGGCGGGCGGATGGCCGCCCACGGATTGAGGATGCCGATGGCCACTCCGCCGGCGAGCTGTGCGGCCAGGGCGCCGCCGTGCACCGCGCCGCCGGATGTCACGGCGAGGAGGACGAACACGTCGGTGAAAGCACGCTGAAGAGGGCCAGCTCGGCGAAGGTGGGGACGAGGGGGTCTTGAGGCGCGATGTCGATGACGTCGAGCACGGCTGAACAGAGGGCGAACCCAGCCAGGAGGAACATGACCGTGGCTTGACAGGATGCACCTCAGGCGGTCGTCCAATGCCTCAGGCTCGGCCCCCGCCGACAGGCAGTGGGCCTCCCTTCAGCGGGGTTCGGTGTCTCGGAGATGGCGGTTGTTGCGCGGCTCGGTTCGGTTCTTGGCGTCGCTGACCTGGCGGATCATGTCGTCGCGAACCTCTGTGAGCGCCTGGGCGAATTCGGCGTGGGTCGACGTGGCCACGAGTCGTGGCTCCCCTGCGATCCAGGCCTCCAGGGTCGTGTGCTGGCTCGGCGTGTCTCGCTCCTTCACGGTGAGCTCCAGATCCACGCTGCCGGCTCGGAACGAGCGGAGTCGCTCGTCGAGGCGATGCCACCCGGCAACGATCCCCGCGCGTTCGCCCATTTGGAGCCCGCCACCGAGGCGCAGGCTGGCCTCGACGGTGGCGGGGTCGTCGTGCTGGCTCATTGTGCCTCCGGGGTTCGGGGTCGGTGAACGGGTGAGTCTCCGGGGGACCGACGGGACACTCGCCGTTGCGCCTGGGTCCAACGCCGTGGGGCGTGCGTTGCAGGCACGGCCTACTCCCGATGACCCCTGACCGTAGCCGGTCGGAGCGCCAATTCCCTGCCCGCCCGCCCCGGCCCTGGGCTGCCACGAAGCTGCAGGTGCCAGTGCCCGCGGCGGTGATCGCGACTCAGCCGGGCGGACCCAGTTATCGACCTCGTCGGCGAACTCGAGGAACAGCCCGCGTGTGCATCGGGCGTGCCACCGACCGCCTCGAGGCGGATGGCGGACTAGGTTTGGGTTGGTGGTCTACGGCCTCCGATGACCGGCCTTTACCTCTTCGCCGCCGCCGCGGGAATCCCCTTGGTTCTCTGGTTCATGTTTTCGGGAGGCGAGGATGGCGGCGGCGCGGACAGCGGCCTCGCCGGTGTCATGTTCCGCCGCCTGCCACTGAGCACCTTGGCCATCGTGGCCGCCACGTTCGGGGTGTGCGGCCTTGTGCTCACCGCAGCAGGAACCGGCGGTGGACGTACCGTGATCTCGGCCGTGCTCGTCGGACTGGTGGCAGGTCTTCTGAACGGCGCGCTCTTCTCCTACCTCCGCCGGTCGGAATCGACCACCGAGGTGGGCGACGAACAGCTCGCGGGCAAGATTGGCCGGGTCGTGGTCCCGGTCACGGGGGACCGGCGCGGCCGCATCGCGGTGAGCGTGGGGGGACAGCAGATCCACCTGTCGGCCCACGCCGTTCCTGAGGCGCCGGCCGACCTTGCGGTGGGCTCGGCCGTCCTGGTCGTGGAGGTTCACAACGGCATTGCAATCGTCACCGCCCTGGACCCGGAGCTGAGCTGACGGCAGTCCACCTCAACGAAGGAGCCAACCCATGACCGCCCTCATCCTCGGCGCGGTGCTCGCCGTCGTCGTCCTGGTGATCCTCACCACGATCCGCAGCCTGATCATCATCTGCCCCCCGAACCGGGTGGCGGTCATCTCCGGCCGCTCCCGCCAGCTGAGCGACGGTCGTACCGTCGGCTACCGGGCCATTCGCGGCGGACGGACGCTGCGGGTCCCGCTACTGGAACGGGTGTCGTGGATGGAGCTCAACACCATCCCCATCGAGGTATCGGTCATGAACGCCTACTCGAAGGGCGCCATCCCCTTGCACGTTCAGGGCATCGCCAACGTCAAGGTATCGAGCGTCGAAGGGTTGCTCCAGAACTCCGTGGAGCGGTTCCTCGAGGTTCCCCAAAGCGAGATCGCAGCCATCGCCAAGGAGACGCTCGAAGCCAACCTGCGAGGAGTGCTCGCCACCCTCACTCCCGAGGAGGTCAACGAGGACCGGCTCAAGTTCGCCCAGACCCTCATCGAGGAGGCCGACGACGACATCAAGACTCTGGGTCTGGAGCTCGATGTCCTCAAGATCCAGAACGTCACCGACGAGGTGGGCTACCTCGACTCCGTGGGTCGTCGTCAGACTGCGGAAGTGCTGAAGGAAGCCCGGGTGGCCGAGGCCCAGTTCAAGGCCGAGGCCGAGGAGTCGGAGTCTCTGTCCCGCCAGCGGGCAGAGATCGCCACGGCCCAGGCCGACCTCAAGATCGTCGAGCAGCAGAACGCCCTCCGGGTCCGCCAGGCCGAGCTGGAGGCCATCGCCGGAGCGGCTGAGGCCGAGGCCAAGGTCGCCGGGGAGAAGGCCAAGGTGATCGCTGAGCAGGCCTTGGAGGCCGAGCGGGTGAAGCTGGAGACACGCCGGCTGGAGGCCTACGTGATCGCGCCGGCCCGGGCCGACCTCGAGGCCAAGGAACTGGCGGCCAAGGCCGACGCGGCCAAGATCATCGAGGACGGCAACGCCCAGATCGAGGTCTTCCGTCGACTGGTCGAGCAGTACCAGGCGGCGGGCGCCGACGCCCAGCGCGTCTTCGTCCTGCGGATGCTCCCCGACATCATCGACAGCATTGTCTCCACGGTGGCTGCGGTCGACATCGACAAGGTTTCCATCATTGACAGTGGGGGCCAGGGCACGGGGATCCCGGGCTTCATGGGCCAACTGCCGGCGGCGGTGATCGGGCTCGTCGAGCAGCTCGAGAACGCCACCGGCGTGGATCTGCTGAAGGCATTGCGGCCGGAAGGCTCCCCTGCGCAGTAGCAGCGGCCGTATGAGTAAGTCATGACCGGCGACACCGGCAACGGTCGCTGGATCGCGGCAGGCACGACGATCGTGGCCGCGACCATCGACCTCATCTACGGCGTGGAGGCGTCGCTGATCGTGCCCCTGGTCTTCGGACCATTCGTCGCGTCCGCGCTGGCTTCGGTCCGAGACACTGCGACCGTGGCCGTGGTGGCGACGTTGCTCGGCGTCCTCCTGGGCTGGACGGACCAGACCATCGGCTCCTCCCCCCACGCCGTCCGCGTCGCTTCGGTGGCGATCGGGGGGACGCTCGCCGTCTGGCTCGCATCCAGGCGCACCGCTCGCGAGCAGAAGCTGCAGGCCATGACCCGTGTGGCTCACGTGGCCCAACAGGCGATCCTCCGCCCCCTCCCCGACGAGATCCGGTGCATCCGGCTCGCAGCCCGGTACGTGTCTGCATCGGCAGAGGCGCAGATAGGCGGCGACTTCTACGAGGCGCTGGACACGCCGTGGGGCGTCCGGATCGTCGTCGGCGATGTCCGCGGGAAGGGACTCGACGCAGTGCGCCTGGCGGCGGTGCTCCTGGGCGAGTTCCGTAGTCGCGCCTTCTCGGAGCCCGACCTGACTGCGGTCGTCAAGGCCGTCGATGACGCGGGCGGTCGTGCGGTCGACCAGGCCGGCGAGGACTTTGCGACCGCGGTGTTCGTTCAACTCGACGGAGCACAGGCCACGATCGTCCGTTGCGGGCAGCCGCTCCCCTTTCTGGCGCAGAGTCAGGAGGTCCATCCGATCGAGATCTGCACGTCGCTGCCGCTCTGCCTCGGCACGGATGCCGTCGCCGACGAGGTCAGCCTGGGTCCGGGGTCGCGGATGCTGCTCTACAGCGACGGTGCGATCGAGGGGCGCGACGAGCGGGGCGACTACTTCGACCTTCAGTCGAGCTACCAGCGACATGTGGGCACCCCCGAACCCGGCACGGTGCTCGAGCTGATCCTCGACGACCTGGACCGCCACTGCGACGGGGGGATCAGCGACGACGTCGTTCTGGTGATCGCCGAGCAGCCGTTCGTCAGTGACGTGTCGTCGCGGGAGAGGGCCAACCGTGAAGCTCGCGGGATCGGGGCTTATGGCCACATCCGGCTGAGGTCCGGTCCCATCGACCCTGCCGGATAGGTCAGGACGAGGGCTCGCGGCGCGCACATTGCGCGATTGTGGATGCCTCTACTGGGTGCACCAATGAGCGGGGTGCTCGTCACCGCCGGTAGCGACAGCGCACTCGCCTTCATCGAGCTCGGATCGGTCGTCCTTGGTCTCGCCCTCCTGACCCGGCTCTCCGGCCGATGGGGGATCACCGGTCTGAGCAGAGGGCGACTTCACCGCGCTGGTAATGTTAGGGACTAACATCGTCGGGGTGGCCACCGACCGGTCAGCTTCGACTCGCCGGCGCTTGGCTGAGGTGGCACTCGAGCTGTTCGAGAGGAACGGCTACGAGCGAACCACGGTGAACGAGATAGCGGACGCCTGTGGCGTGTCGCACATGACGTTCTTCCGGCACTTCCCCAAGAAGGAGTCGGTGCTGCTCGAGGACCCCTACGACCCCGCCATCGCGCGTGCCGTGCGTGGTCAACCGGCATCGTTGCCGGCGATCGACCGGGTGGCGCGCGGGCTCTTGGCGGTGTCCGAGTCGTTCGGTGACACTGTGGGGACCGACGCTCGCCGGCGCATCGCCGTCGCCGCGGGCGTGGCGGAGCTGCGTGCCGCAATGGGCGAGAACACGCGAGCGACGGAGGACTCCATCGTCGCGATGTGCGTGTCGGACGGGAGCGATCCGCTCGAGATCCGGGTGGCAGCCGCGGCGTGTCTGGCGGCGATCTCGACGGTCCTGCTGCACTGGGCGACCACCGAACCTGGAGCCTCGCTCACCGAAGTGGTCCGCGCCGCGCTCGTCACCGTCGTTCCGACCCTGGAGCCCGCGCCGTGACGGCGATGACAGTCATCGGGCTCCGCAAGAGCTATGGCGATCTCGTCGCACTCGAGGGTGTCGACCTGCAGGTCGAAAGGGGCGAGATCCATGCGATCGTGGGACTCAACGGCGCCGGCAAGACCACGTTGATGGGCTCGGTCGTCGGCCGGGTTTCCCCGGACTCGGGGCAGATCAGCGTCCTCGGCGAGGATCTTCACGTTGTCCGCGCGTCGCTGTGGGCGCGCGTCGGGCACTTCATCGAGCACCCGTTCGCGTATCCGGAACTGACGGTCCGGGAGAACGTCGCCACCGCCGCCCGCCTCCACGCGGTACCCAAGACCGAAGCCAACCGTCTTGCCGCCGAGTGGACGGGACGCTTCGAGCTCGACCGGTGGGCCGACCGCAGGGCCCGGACACTCTCGCTCGGCAACCGGCAGCGGGTCGGGCTTGCGTGTGTGCTCGCGCATGGTCCCGACTTGTTGATCCTGGACGAACCCACCAACGGGCTCGATCCTGCGGGGGTCTTGTTGCTGCGCGACGCGATCGTGGAGCGGGCCGGGCTGGGCGCGGGGGTGCTGGTGTCGAGCCATCATCTCGATGAGGTGGCTCGCATCGCCGATCGGATCTCGGTCGTTCACGCGGGGCGGGTGATCGGCAGCCTCGAACCGCACGCCATCGATCTGGAGCGCGCCTTCTTCGCGATGGTCCGAGCGTTCGACGCCGCGGCGGCTGCGCCGTGATGACCGCGTTGGCGGTGGAGTGGATGAAGTTCCGCCGATCAATGGTCGCCCGGCTGGCCACGGGGCTCGTCGTTCTGGCGACACCCGTCTTCTCGCTGGGCACGGTGTGGCTGGCCCGAGCAGCGGTGCTCGACGGGCCCAACGCAGCGCAGTTCGCCGTCTACCGTCAGGGCACTGCGAGCGAGGCCCAGCTGCTGGCGGCGGGCCGGATCATGTGTGTCGCGATCCTGATCGCCGCGGGGTTTGTGGCGGCGTGGCTGTTCGGACGTGAGTACGCCGATCACACGATCGGGTCGCTCTACGCGCTGCCCGTCACCCTCCGGGCTGTGGCTAAGGCGAAGATCACGATCACAACCGCTTGGGCGATCGCGTGTGCGGTGACGGCCACGGCGTTGACGGTCGTCGCGAGCGCGGTGACCGATCCGGGAGGAATGACCGCGGTCGTATGGCGCCAAGCGGCCACGGTGGTCGTGGCGACCGTCCTGATGGGCCTCCTGGGTCTGCCGTTCGCCTGGGTTGCCGTCACGACGCGGAGCTACCTGGGGGCGGTCGGCGCGATCATCGGTGTCACGGCGGTCAGCCAGATCCTCGCGTCGCTCGGAGTGGGACGGTGGGTTCCCTTTGTCGCACCTGCGATCTGGGCCGGGGCCGCCGGCCCCGACGCCGCCCGCGAGATCGGCACCGTGCACCTGCTCTTCTCGCTCGCCGCGGCGGTCCTCGGCGCGTCCGCGGCAATCCGAGCGATCGACCGCCCCCTGGATTAGAGGGGGTGCGGCAAGAGGCTCCGAGCGACGACGCCCGGTTAATCGCCAGGTGGCCAAGGGCCAGCCGTGCGCTCCCGCAGGATCTCAACGAGCCGGACGATGTCCTCTCTACGCCGATGACACCGACGAAGGGCTCGCCGTCGCACACCGCCAACGGTCGACACCGGCTTGCCTCCATGGCCCGATCGCCTCGGACAGCACCCCGTCGTCGCCACCGGCGCGTCGGTGCGCATGATCCTGGTCGACGGGTGGCGGTCGCCCAGGCTCTCGAGCGGCCCGCCCGGGCAGTCCGTGGAAGGCGGAGTCTTCGACCACAGCCGCCGGCCGCCGCGCCGCCGGTGAGGTAGTGCCACAGGAGCCCCTCGATCGTGGCGTCGGGGGGGCGGTCGCGGCCTCGGTGTCCACCTGCGGCGCCACTCGGTCGACCGTCTCCGCCCTCACCTCCTTGGCGGTCGCCTCGTTGAGTCCCATAACTTCGCCGTTTCGTCGGTACTCTACCCGGGTATAGTAAGTCATATGACTGGATATGACATGGACAAGGACGACCTGCTGAAGCGGCTGCGGCGGGTCGAGGGCCAGGTCCGGGGCCTTCAGCAGATGGTGGAGGAGGGCCGTTATTGCATCGACGTCCTCACCCAGATCTCGGCCGCGACCAAGGCCCTGCAGAGTGTGGCCATGGGCCTGCTCGACGACCATCTCCGCCACTGCGTGACCGATGCGGTGGCCACTGGAGGTCCGGAGGCGGACAAGAAGCTGACCGAGGCCACCGCCGCCGTCGCCCGCCTGATCCGAAGCTAGGAGGAGGACCGGATGCATCCCACCCACGACACAGCATTGACGGTCCACGACGACGATGGGATCGACACCGGAGTCGGACACCCAGACGGCGACGACCAGTCGACGGGTGAGCACGGCGACACCGGGGGCCATGGAGGTCATGGTGACCACGTCGCCATGTTCCGCCGGCGGTTCTGGTGGAGCCTGCTCCTGACGATCCCCCTCGTGGCTACCAGCCACATGGTCATGGACTGGCTCGGCTACGAGATCGACTTCCCCGCCATGGCCTGGGTCGGGCCCGTCCTCGGCACCGGCATCTTATTCTGGGGTGGTTGGCCGTTCCTCTCCGGTGGATGGTCGGAGGTCCGCGGTCGTCGTCCCGGGATGATGCTCCTCATCTCCATGGCGATCACGGTGGCCTACACCGCGTCGCTGGCCACGAGCCTGGGATGGTTCGACCTCGACTTCTGGTGGGAGCTGGCGGCGCTGATCACGATCATGCTCCTGGGTCACTGGCTGGAGATGCGGGCCCTGGGCCAGGCCCAGTCGGCGCTGGCCGCCCTGGCCGCGCTGCTGCCCGACGAGGCAGAGCGGGTCCGCCCCGGCGGCGAGATCGAGACGGTGTCGACCTCGGCCCTCGGGCGCGCCGATGTGGTGCTCGTGCGGGCCGGCGGGCGCGTGCCGGCCGACGGCGTCGTCGTGGACGGCGAGGCCGAGCTGGACGAGTCCATGATCACTGGCGAATCCCGCCCGGTGGCCAAGGGCGCCGGCGACCCGGTCATCGCCGGCACGGTGGTGACCGATTCGGCCCTCCGCGTCCGGGTGGAGGCGGTCGGCGACGACACCGCCCTGGCCGGTATCCAGCGCCTGGTGGCCGAGGCCCAGGCGTCTCGGAGCCGGGCCCAGGCCCTCGCCGACCGCTTCGCCGCCCTGCTGTTCTATGTCGCGGCCGGCTCCGCGGTGGTCACCTTCGTGGCCTGGTGGGCGGCGGGCTCGCTCGACGACGCGGTGGTGCGCACCGTCACCGTGCTGGTCATCGCCTGCCCCCACGCCCTCGGCCTGGCCATCCCCCTGGTGGTCTCGTTGTCGACGGCCGTGGCCGCCCAGGCCGGCATCCTGATCAAGGACCGGCTGGCCCTGGAGCGCATGCGCACCGTCGATGCGGTGCTGTTCGACAAGACCGGGACCCTCACCAAAGGTGAGCACGCCCTCACTGCCGTGGCCGGGGTCGGCTTCGACGAGGATCAGGTCCTGCGCCTGGCGGGTTCGGTCGAGTCCGACAGCGAGCATCCGTTGGCCCGGGCCATCGTGGCCGCGGCCCACCAGCGCGGCTCGGTGTCGCCCGCCAGCCAGTTCCGCTCCATCGTCGGCCGGGGCGTGGAGGCCACGGTTGATGGTCAGCGCTACGCCGTCGGGGGTCCCGCCCTGCTCCGGGAGCGTCAGCTCACCGAACCGGTTTCGCTGAAGGAGGCTGCCGATCAGTGGCGGGCGCGGGGCGCGGCGGTCCTCTACCTCGTGCGCGGGGACGAGATAGTCGGTGCGCTCGCCCTTGAGGACGAGATCCGGCCGGAGGCGGCCGAGGCCGTGGCCGAGCTGCGCCGGATGGGCCGGCGGGTGGTGATGATCACCGGCGACGCCCGCCAGGTGGCAGAGTCCGTCGGCGCCGCCCTCGGGTTCGACGAGGTCATGGCCGAGGTCCTGCCCGAGGACAAGGACGCCAAGGTGGCCGAGCTGCAGGCCCGGGGCCTGCGGGTGGCGATGGTGGGCGACGGGGTCAACGACGCCCCCGCCCTGGCCCGGGCCGATGTGGGCATCGCCATCGGCGCCGGGACCGACGTGGCCATGGAGTCCGCCGGCGTCGTGCTCGCCTCCAACGATCCTCGGGCGGTGGTGTCGGTCATCCGACTGTCCCAGGCCAGCTACCGCAAGATGATCCAGAACCTGGCCTGGGCCGCCGGCTACAACATCCTCGCCATCCCCCTGGCGGCGGGTGGGTTCTCGTGGGCCGACATCACCTTGTCGCCCGCCGTCGGGGCCATCCTCATGAGCGGCTCGACCATCGTCGTCGCCCTCAATGCCCAGCTCCTGCGGCGCATCCAGCTCCGACCCCCGACCTCTGCCGCCGATCACTCGCAGGAGCGACATGAAGCTCTTCCGTCCGCTCGTAGCGCGTGATCGCCATAGGCCTTGTCGACGTGGCGTGCGGTGGCTCCGACAGGCCCACGACCAGCGCCGGCAACAAAGGGGGCACCCGCACTGTCGAGTTGTCGATGGTAGACAACCGTTTCGAGCCCGCCGCCCTCACTGTGGGGCGGGGCGAGAAGGTCAAGTTCGTCATCCGCAACAACGGCAGGGTCGTCCATGACGCCTTCGTCGGCGATGCCGCCGCCCAGGCCATGCACGAGACCGACACGATCGGCGCCGCCGCCGACCCCGATGTCACCATCGAGCCGGGCATGACCGGCACGCTCACCCACACGTTCGACCAGGCAGTGACGTCGAGATCGGCCGCCACGAACCTGGCCCACTTCGCCGGTGGAATGAAGATGGATGTTGCGGTCTCCTGACCGCCCGGGGGCAGCCCGCCCGGCGGCCGGTGGAGGGCGGGTGGTGACGCCCGACGATGCCGCGCACGGTCACAGTCGGGCAGGCCTTCTGCGCCGCCACCCGCTGCTATCCGCTCTCCTCGCGCTGACCCTGGGACTGGTCGGCATCTGGGGCGTCCGGCTCTGGCATCTCCAGCAAGAGGTCGATCGCTACCGCCGCTACTGGTCGATGGCCAGGGGCGAGCCCGGTGGGATCCTCTACGTCGCCCTCGGGGATTCGACCGCTCAGGGGATCGGTGCCAGTGGACCGGACAAGGGCTACGTCGGGTTGATCGCCGACCGACTCCGGACGGCGAAGGGCCGCCCGGTGCAGGTCATCAACCTCAGCCGCACGGGGGCACGTGTCGACGACGTCGTCGCAGACCAGCTGCCGAAGCTGGCCGGGCTGACCCCCGACGTCGTCACCGTCGCGGTTGGCGGCAACGACATCCGGCACTACGACGCCGTCCGCTTCCACTCCGACGTCGATGCGTTGATCGCAGGGTTGCCGGCCGGCGCCGTGGTGGGCGACGTCCCGTGGTTCATGCACGGGGGCACGGGGCGAGACTCCGCCGAGGCCGCCGCATATGTGACCCAGGTCGCCGAATCCCGAGGGCTGCCGGTCGCAGGGCTCCACGAAGCGATGCAGCGGAGGGGTTGGGCGAGCATGCTCACCGACTTCACCGCGGACTGGTTCCATCCGAGCAACCGGGGCTATCGGATCTGGGCTGACGCATTCTGGGAGGCGGTCAACAAGCCCCGGCGCTGACAGCGCTGGGGACTCCCGCCGTCTCAGTTTCCGTGGCGGGCGGCGACAATGGTGCGAGACCGAAGGCGACCAACAACAACGCCAGTAGGCCGCCGACCCGGCTGCGATCGGACGGACGGACGATCGGGCCCAACCCCGGCCGGAGCTGGCCCGGATTCGAAACATGATGCCCCATTCCGCGGTTACAGCCCCAGGACATCAACCGTCGTTGTTGTAGCGTCCTGCCGCGGCATCCCGCTGGCGGAAGGAGCAGGACGAAGAACGGAGGATCAATGGGCACTCGACGGCGTCGTGCTGAGCCCGGAGGAGCTTCCTCGGCCTCGCGGCGCGGGCGCACAGTCAGGATTTACGTCGGCTTTCGGCCCGTGAATCGCGGCGCTGAGGTTGTCAGCGTGCTCGGCGCGGTGCCGTAGGCGGATCGGGAGATCGGAGTGTTGTCGATCAGCCGCGAGGGGATGAACCTCCTTGGGGTCGGCGTGCCGATAGGGGTCGTGATCGGCCTGGCCTCGGCCCTCCTCACGGCCGTCGTCACCGAGGCCTACTGCCACCGCTGCCTTGCCCACCGCGCCTTTCGGATCCACCCCGGGCTCGCGTCGGTGCTTGACACCTACTTCCGGGTCATCGTCATGACCGATCCCGCGACGTGGGCCGCCGTGCACCGCGTGCACCACCGGCACGCGGACACGCCGCTCGACCCGCATTCACCCCGGCAGCTCCGACCGTTCACGGTTCTGGCCGGCTCCTCCTACCTGTTCAACGTCGCCAAGAAGCAGGTGGCGCCCAGCACACCGTCCCGGCGGAGGGTCCCCGTCCTCCGCGTCCTGCTGGTCGCGTTCTACTGGGTCATGTTCGGTTTCGTGGCCCTGCTGACGATGACCGTCGTCCACCTCGTCTTCTACCTGGGGGTGATGGGGATGGTCAACGCGGTGGGGCACCTCCACGGCCGCAAGCCCCATCCCGACGTCCCGGGATACGACGCCGCCTGGCTTGCCGTCCCTCTGCTGGGCCACGGGTACCACAACTCACACCATGCCCACCCGGCCGCCCCCCGCACAGGTCCGCTCGACCCGATCTGGCCTCTCCTCCGCGCCCTCGAGATCCTGGGACTGGTCGAGCTCGGGGATCGGAATGGCCGGCCTTCGAGAGCCTGCTGCGGGGCGTCGCGAGGTTGGTGAGCCGGACCTGACCCGGTCGCATTTCCCGCTCGTGCGTCAGACGACGTTGAAGGCGAGCAGCATCGCGGCCACGGCGGCGACGGCCAGCCGGTAGTACCCGAACACCGACAGAGATCCCCGCTCGAGGTAACCGACCATCCACCGCACGGCAACCACCGCCGAGACGAACGCGGCCGCGAAGCCGACGGCGGGGGCGAGCAATCCATAGCTGCTGACGATCTCGCCCCCTTTTGCCGTCCCCTCGAAGACCGTGGCCGCGCCGAGGGTGACCAGCCCGAGGAGGAAGGCGAACTCGACCGCGGCCGACATGGACATCCCGATGGCCAGGGCCGCGAGGATGGTGACGAGGCTCCGGCTGACCCCCGGCCAGAGGGCCACGGCTTGGGCCAGTCCGATGACCAGCGCGCCTCGGGTCCCGAGGAGGCCGAGGTCCCTCCCCTCGGGGTCGACCTTCCGCGACCGCAGCAGGATCACGACACCGCCGACCGCCCACGCGACGGCCACCGGCCCCACGCCGAAGAGCCGCTCCTTGATGGCGTCACCGAATGCGAGCCCGACGGCCGCGGCGGGAACGAACGCCACGGCCAGCGCGAGCAGGAGGCGTCGCCCGTCCGGGTCGCGACCGACCAGCCCGGCCGCCATGGCCCGCAGCCGGCTCCAGTACAGCAGCGCCACGGCCACGATGGCACCGGCCTGGATCACGATGACGTAGGCGTCGGCCGCCTCACCCCGGACGTCGAGCAGGCGCTCGGCAACCGTGAGGTGCCCGGTGGAGCTCACGGGGAGAAATTCGGTCAGGCCCTCGATGATCCCGAGCACGATCGCGGTGGGCACGTCGAGCGTGCCCCCTCCCGAGGCGGCCGCCACGACCAGGAGGACTGTCGATACCCCGCTCGCGACCACGACGGCCGGGAGGAATCGACGCGGCCCCCGGGACGAGTGGCGGCGCGGCGACTCTTCGCTACCCAATTCGACTCCGCCCTCGGATCCCGATGCCGTCGGGTCGCCTACCTGCCGGCCGGTGCGTCCGACCGCCTCTGTCCGACGATACGGCCCACCAGGGACCGGGCGTCACAAGGTGGTGCCGGTGGCTTCAACCGCGCCCGACGCCGCTACAGGGCCGAGCACTGCCCTGTCTTCGACCCCGCCGAGTTGACCTGGCCGGCGTTGGTGGGAGGCGGGTTGTTGCCGGAACAGGCGAGGGCCCCGGTGATGGTGTTGGCCTTGATCACCGCGTTGCTGGGGCCGCCGTTGGTGACGGTGACGTTGTTGGACGCCGAGTTGGCCCCGAAGGTCAGGCCCAGGTTGGCGGTGAGGTTCACGTCGCCGGCGAACGTGTTGCCGGCGCAGCCCTGGGCCGGATCGCCGATGCGGATGTGCACCGGGGCGTTGGAAACGCCGAGCGACTGGCTGGGCGACGGCCCGGAGACCGATGTTCCGCAGATGCTCAGGAAGCCGGGGGCGTTGGCGGTGATGCCCCGGCTGACCTGGGAGTTGACCACGCTGAGCGAGCCGCCGGGGTTGACCGTGACCGGACCGACCACCCGGGCGTTGCTGATGAGCACGCTGTCTCCGGCGTTGACCACCACCGGCCCCACGAGGTCGCCGGTGATGGTGCGGTTGGGGGGCGGGGGTTGGTTGAACACGACCACGTTGTCGGTGCTGGTCGACGCCGTGTTGGGGGCGCCGCGCGCGTCGGTGGCCCGTCCCGCGCCAATCGTGGCGATCACGGTCCCGGCCGACGTCATACCCGATGCCGCCACGTTGAACGTGGTGCCGGTGCCCGGCGGCGTCACGACGGCAGTCGTCGCCCCAGCGGTGCCGGCGAGGGTGACGTCGCCCGTGACGAAGCCGCTCACCGGCTCGCTGAAGACGGCGGTGAACCTGACCGGCGAGGAGGTGGTGGGGTCGGGCTGGCCCGCGGCCTGGTTGATGGTGACGGACGGCGGGAGGTTGTTCACGACCAACTGGAACGCGGTCTGGTTCTTGTGGCCGCTGGCGTCGGTGGCGGTGACATAGAGGATCTGGCTCTTGTCGGGCCCGGGGGTGGCCGGGTACGACCACGACCACGTGCCGTTCTGGTTGTCGACCAGCGTGCCGACCGAGGGACCGCTCAGCGTGACCGCGTCGCCGTCCGCGTCCGAGTAGGTGCCGGTCATGGTGGCCGTCTGTCCCTCGTTGACCGTGACCGTCGTCCCGTCGGCGTTGACGAGCGGCGCCTCGTTCCCGTTCGGTGCCACGACGACCAGCTCGGAGACCATGCCGTTGACGGCGTGGAAGAGGATGTGGCAGTGCATGACCCAGCGGCCCAGACCGCCCCCGGGCGTGACACCGTCCATCAGCGGCCGCTCCAGGAGCCGGACGCGGAAGCGCAACGTGTAGCGGGCGGGCACGTCGATCGTGTCCAGGAACTCGCGGTAAGGGAAGGTGAAGGTGGGATTCCCGGCACGGGTGAAGTCGAGGGGTTGGAACGGGAAGCCGTGCAGGTGGAACGGGTGGTTGGCGTCGGTGACATTGGTCACCGTGAGCTCGAGCACGTCGCCGATGCGGGCATACCGCGCCGACCCCTCCTTGGGAGCGTCCGAGTAGTCGCCCGGGAAGTCGTGCCTGCCCTTCACGCCGTTGATCCCGAGCGCGCTCCCGGGACTCTGCGTCAGCCGGATGTCCTGCGACGCCAGGCCGGGCTTGCCGAGGGCGGCGGGGTCGAGGAAGGTGCCTGTCGCGGGACCCAGGGCCTCGACCGGCGCGTTGACCGCCAGTCGCAGCGGCGTGCCCGCCCCGATCGTGTAGTTGCCGTTCGGGCCGGTGACGTTCAGGTGCGCGACCGGGACCGTCGGAATGTTCGAGAAGCCCTGCCCGGTGCGGAAGAAGTCCTGGGTCCAGAGCGTGGCGACGCCGGTGGTCCCGGGCGGGATGGCGGCGACGATGTCGGCCCGGTCGCCGGGCGCGAGGAGGGTTTCTCCCGCCCCGTACCTGGTGTTGAACCCGCCGGGCGCCGTCCCCCCTTCCACGATGGCCCGGTCGAGATGGCCCTCCTCGCCGCCGACCCGGACCAGGGGGACGAGGGCACCCGTGCTGGTGGTCAGGCGCAGGCGCATGTACCGGACCGCGCTGGAGTTGAGGATCATCAGGCGCAGGCCCTGGCCCGGTTGGACGTCGAGCGTCGACGCGCCCGGCGCCAGGGCGCCGGGCGCCGCCGGCGTCCCGGCCCGACCGCCGACGTTCTTGCCGTTGGTGAGCACGGTCTGGCCCTCGTTGGTCCGGCCCGCCGACCCGCCCCTCTGGATGTTGGGAACGTCGCCCGCCGCGAGGGGCCCGGGAATCGGGTCGCCGTGGAAGTCGATCGGGGTCTGGCACAGCGTGGCCGGGGTGGGCGGGGCCTGCGCCGGCAGTGGTCCGCCTCCGACCCACGGCAGGCTGGGACTGTACGTCTTGGTGTCGTTGGCGCCCGGCGCCTTGCACACGGTGATGTCGGAGAGGGTGAGCGTACGGGTGCGGGCGGCGTTGGGCAGCACGCCGGTGCTCACGAGGGGGGGCTCGTTCGGATCGGAGACGATGATCGAGCCGTACAGGCCCTTGAACACCTGGTTGGTCGAGGACTGGTGGTGCGGGTGGTACCAGAGGATGCCGGGCCGGGGAACCTTGAACCGGTACAGGAACGACTCTCCCGGCGGGACCTGGTTCTGGCTGAGGGGTGTGCCGTCGCTGGCGTTGTTCAGCTCGACGCCGTGCCAGTGGATGCCTGTCGATTCGACGGCGAGGTGGTTCTCGAAGTGCACGACCACGGTGTCGCCGACCTTCAGCCGGAACTGCGGCCCGGGGATGGTGCCGTTGAACGTCATGGCGCGGGCCATGACGCCGTTGCCGATGTCGACGGTGGTCTCGTCGGCGACGATCGTAGTCTCGACGATGGTCGGGTCAGGGTTGGTGTCGGTCACGAGCGGGACGCTGTAGGGGTCGCCGCCCGACGTGGCCTTCGCCCCCTCGACGGACCGGATGGCGACGACCGCCGTGAGGAGCAGCATGATCGCCGACGCCACCACCAGCGTGGAACGACGTCCCCCGCCGACCGACGTAGTGCTCACGTGTCCTCCCCTGGAGCCCTTCGACGCCCGGCCCGTCCCGTTCGCGCCGATCGCGAAGGTTAGTTCGACGGGCCGGCCGTGGGCGGCAGCGAGCGCTGACCACCGTCCGGCTGCGGATACCGTGCGGGCCCGGCGAGACTGGAGCAGCGTGAGGCGACGGGGTGCAGGGGTTCGTGGCGGTGGTCCGGCGCCCGGAAGCTCGCTCTGGTTGCCATCCCGGTCGCGGTTGGGGCGGTTGCCCGCTCCAGGGCGGCGCGGCGGAGGGGCGGTCGGCCCGGCTGACATGCGTCGTCGCTCCCGGCTCGCGGCCGCCCTCCCGGGATTCGTCCTAGTCGCGGGTCTGGTGGCCGTTCTCGGTGGGGCGAGCGCCCGCCCGGCGTGGGCCCATGCCGGGCTGCGCTCGTCCGATCCCCCGGCCGGCACCGTTTTCGCGGTTCCGCCGACGGTGGTCCGCCTCACCTTCCTCGAGGTCCCCGAGCCGTCGCTGGCCGTGATCCGGGTAAGCGCGGCCGATGGATCGTCCTACGCCACCGGTCCTCCGGAGGCGATGCCGGGGGACGATCTGACGCTCGCCGTGCCCGTCCAGCTGCCCGACCACCGGACCTACACGGTGTCGTGGCGGGTCGTGTCGGCGGTCGACGGGCACTCGGCCGCAGGGTCGTTCTCGTTCGGCGTGGGGGTCCTGCCCGAACAGCTGCCGGCCTCGACCGCCAACAGGGCCCAGTCGACCCTCTCGCCATTGGAGCTGCTGGGACGATGGGCCTTCTCGTTGGGGATCATCGCCGTCCTGGGAGCGGCGGTGGCCGAGCTCCGGCGGTTCGCGGGCACATCGGGATCCAGCCTGATGGGCAGTGCCGGCCTGGCGTCGGCCTGGTTCGGCCTGGTCATGCTGGGCGGGGCCCAACGCCGGGCGGCAGGGGTTCCGTTGGCGGACCTGCTGGGGACCTCGATCGGCCATGCCCTCGTCTGGCGGGCGGTCGCGCTCGGAGTGGTCGCGGCCGGACTCCTCCTGGGGCGGACCGGACGGCCCCACCTCGCCCGCCGGGCGGCGTGGGTGACCGTCGCGGCCGCGTCGGTAGCGGTGGCAGCCCACGTCGCCGCCGGCCACGCCGGCGCCCGGGGGTCGTTTCGAGGGCCGAGCGTGATCGCCCAGTGGGTTCACGTCGTGGCCGTCAGCATCTGGGCAGGGGGCCTCGCCGCGTTGCTGGTCGGAATCCGGGGCGCGCCGTCGGAGGACAAGGCGGCGTCGGTTCGCCGGTTCTCGGCGGTGGCCGCGCCCGCGCTCGCCGTCATCGTCGTGACCGGGGTGCTCCGGGCCATCGGCGGCCTCTCCACGTGGAGCCAGCTCGGCTCGACTGCCTACGGGCGGTCGGTGGTGACGAAGTTGGCCCTGGTCGCGACGATCGTCGGGCTGGCGGCCGCCAACCGCAGGCGCAACGTGCCTGTCGCGGCGACGAGCCTGCGCCTGCTGCGCCGCCTGGCGGGCGGGGAGCTGGCCCTGGCGATCGGCGCCCTGGTGGCGGCCGCACTCCTCGCCAGCCTGCCGCCGCCGGCGACACTCACCGGCGCCGAACCCCTCGGCCTGACCGTCTCCGGCACCGATTCCGCCACGACGGTCCGGGTCCGGCTCACGACCGAGACCACCGTCCCGGGGCCGAACCGCTTCTCCGTGCGGGTCACCGACCACGACTCCGGCCGGCCCGTCGCCGCCGACCGGGTGTCGTTGCGGTTCATCCCGCTCGACGACCCGACCACGGCGGCGACGCTTCTCACGCTCGAGCCGGCCGGCGGCCAGTCGTTCGAGGCGGTGGGGACCAATCTGTCGCTCGATGGCCGTTGGGGCATCACCGCGCTCGTCGAACGCGGCCCGGAGTCGATCTCCGTCCCACTCGAGGTGCAGACGAGAAGCGCACCGCAGTTCCTCTCCGTGGAGCGCGTGCCCGGCGAGCCCGCGAAGTACACCGTCGAACTGGTTTCCGGAGGCGCGTCCCTCCGGGTGTGGGCCGATCCCCAGCGGTCGGGCCCGAACCAGGTCTACGCGACCTACTTCGACCGCTTCGGCGAGGAGCTTCCGGTGGGCGAGCCGGTGCTGACCACCGGGTCGGGCCCGTCCACCCGTCAGCACGCCGCGCGACGGCTCGGCCCCAACCGGTTCGTCGCCGACGTGAGCCTCGCCCGCGGCCGGACCGTCGTGGCGGTGGTCGTGCGGTCCGTCGTCGACGACCAGCGACTGCGAGGCACGGTCACCCTGGAGATCCCCTCCCGCTGAGGCGCCGCCTCGCCGGGGGCGACGCGACTCGAAGTACGAACACCCGGGGCCCTACGCTCGGCCCCGATGGATGCCCCCCCGCTGTCCCGGAAGACGGAGCCGGCCCGCTCGGACGCCGACCTGCGGATGCGTCGCCTCCTCCGCATCCCCGACGACGGGCACCGGGGTAGCGCCCGGGGGGCGGAGAACGCCTTTTCCACCTCGGTGCTCATCTCCGCCGTCCGGTGCCTCCTCACCTACATCGTCCTCCCGATCGGAGGCCCGATCGTCGGCATCGCCGGCGGGGTCGGCCCCGCGGTGGGGCTGATCGTCGGGACGGTGTCGTCGGTCGCCATCGTTGCGTCCATGCGCCGGTTCTTCCGGGCCGATCACCGCTGGCGGTGGCGCTACACGGCCATCGGGGGCGCGATCCTCGTCTTTCTCGTCGTGCAGGCGGTCATCGACGTCGCCCACCTGGTCGGGTGACGACGACCCGGCCCCTGGCCACCGGCCCCGGGCGCTGGTTGTGGTTCGGGGCGGGGTTGGTTGCGGTCGGCCTGGGCGGCATCGGGATCGTCGTTCCCGGGCTGCCCACCACCGTGTTCTTCATCGTGGCCGCCTCGTGCTTCGCCCGCTCCAGCCCCCGCTTCGAGTCGTGGGTGCTCGGCCTGCCCCGAATCGGGCCCATGGTCCGCGATCACCGGGCCGGCCTCGGCATGCCCCGGCGGGCGAAGGCGTGGGCCCTCGCCACCATGTGGCTGTTCGTCGGGCTCAGCGCGGTGCTGACCCGCAGCCGGCCGGTCGTGGCCGGGGTGATCGTGGCGGTGGCGCTGGTCGGCACCTGGTACATCGTCCGCCGGGTACCCACCCGGGAACAGGTCGTGGCCGGAGGGACTTCCGCTCCCGCCGACCGGTAGGACTCGGGCGGGGACGCTCGGGGCTCGTCTCAGGCGGTCGGCGGGCGGCGCTCACGGGCCAGGGCGTCGACCCGGGCGAACATGCCCTCGGCGTAGCGGATATGGCGCAGCTTCTCGGCGAAGGCGAGGTGCTCGGGGTCGTTGATGCCGAGCGTCTCCTCCAGGTGGTCGGTCGACACCGTCTCCACCCGCTTTCCGTCGGCGGCCAGGATGCCGACCACGTCGGTGAGGTAGTACTCGCCCTTGGTGTTGTCCGGTCGGAGGCGGTCGAGGGCGCCGAGCAGGGCGACGGCGTCGAAGCACGACGGCCCCACGTTGACCTCCTTGACGGCCAGCTGGGCGGGCGTGGCGTCGCGCACCTCGACGATCCCGACGAGCCGCCCGTCCCCGTCGCGCACCATCCGCCCGAAATCGGGTGGGTTCTCGAGCTCGATGGTGAGGATCACCGCCGCCGCGTCCGTCGTGTCCCGATGCTCGACGACCGACCGGATGGTCTCCGCCGTCAGCAGTGGCATGTCGCCGTAGAGGACGGCCACGTTCCCGTCGAAGCCGTCCAGGAACGGGCGGGCCTGGAGGACGGCGTGGCCCGTGCCCAGCTGCTCGTCCTGCGTCACGAACTCGACCCCCGAGCCGTCCAGGGCCTCGACGACGAGATCGCGCCCGTGACCCACGACCAGGACGATGTCGTCGATCCCCGCCGCCCGGGCGGCGTCGACGCAATGCCTGATCATCGGGGTCCCGTCCACCAAGTGCAGCACCTTGGGCAGGTCGGAGGCCATCCGCCTGCCCTCGCCCGCCGCCAGGATCACCGCCCGGGTGGCCCGGTCGCTCACGCTCACGCCTGCACAGCCGACGACGGCTCGGCGGAAGGGGATTCGGCGGGAGGGGATGCGGCGGACCGGAAGCTGGCGAGGGCTGCGTCCCGGTCGCCGAAGATCTCGAAGACGCGGCTGAGGCGGGTCATCACGAAGACCACCTTCACCCACGCCTGGAGCCCGCACAGCCGGACGTCGCCCGGCCCGATCCGGACCCGGGTGAACATCCCGACGAGTGCGGCCAGCCCGGTCCCGTCGACGACGTGGACGTCGGTCAGGTCGATCACGAAGTCGTGCCGCCCCTCGGCCAGCAGGCGACCGAAGCACTCGGTGAGGCGGCCGGCGTGGGCTGCGTCGAGCTCGCCGGTCACCACGATCACGGCGACGCCGTCCACGTTCTCGGTCGTCGTCTCCACGGGGCCGCCAACATACCCGCCCCCGTCAGGCCCGCCCACCCGGTTCGATTGGGCCGACGGCGGTCAGCCGGCGATGGCGTACCTGCGCCCGATGGCGGCCACGACCCGGCGGCGGCTCTCGGCCGAGCTCACGGCGTCGCTTCCCTCCATGGGGGCCACGATCGCGGCCAGGTCGTCGTCGCCCAGAACCTCGCGGAACCACCGTGAGTAGTCGCCGACGCGGAGATGGTGCAACCAGGTGGAGTCGCCAACCGTCTGCGCCAACCGCACGAAGCGGACATCCGTGTCATTCCTCGCGAGAGCGTTTTGCCATGCACGGCCGGGGGAAATCTTGACCCATGTTCGTCTGGCACAAGCGCTCCGGCGAGCGATCCCGGGTCCGGTTCATGTGGTGGCCCCTCGTCGCCTCGCTCGTCCTGTCGGTCCTGCTGACAATCGCCCTCAACGCCCGGTAACTCGAGCCGGACCCCCGCCCGGGACGCCAGCCGATGAGCGTCAGAGAAGCCGCTCCATGACGACGACGTCGAGCCACCGGCCGAACTTGCGGCCCACCTCCCGCTCCACGCCCACCATCTCGAAGCCGCTCGACAGGTGAAGGGCGATGGACGCCTGGTGACCGTCGACGATGCGGGCCATGACCGCATGGAACCCGTGCACCGTCGCCAGGCGGAGCAGCTCCTCCAGGATGGCCCTTCCGTAGCCCTGGCCCTGGCGGTCGCGGCGGACGTAGATCGAGTTTTCGACGGTCGTGGCGTACGCCGGACGGGGCCGGTAGGGGGTGAGGCAGCCGAAGGCGACGACCTCACCGTCCCCGTCCGACCTCTCGACCACGACGACGGCGGGATGCACGCCAGCATGCTCGGCCAGCCACGCCCGCTGGTCCTCCAGCGAGCGGGGGACGAGGTCGAAGGTGACCGTCGACTGGGCGACCTCCAGGTTGTAGATGGCCCGGATGGCCTCGGCATCGTCGGGTCCGGCCAGCCTGATCTCGGCGGTGGCGTCGGACCGGCTGGCTATCATCGAGGAAGGACCAGCCCCCTTAGCTCAGTCGGCAGAGCACAGCCATGGTAAGGCTGGTGTCGTCGGTTCGATTCCGACAGGGGGCTCTCGCATCTCCGACGGTGACCTGCGTGGGCGGGAAACCACCCGCTGGCTTGTAGGCTGGCAGGTCCCGGACCAGCTCCGGTCCACAGGCCCGCCTGGCGGCGTAGCTCAGTTGGCAGAGCACTCGGCTCATAATCGAGGAGTCGGCGGTTCGAGTCCGCCCGCCGCTACCGCACGAGAGGGGTAGCACAACCACATGGCGAAGCAGAAGTTCGAGCGGTCGAAGCCGCATCTCAACGTGGGCACGATGGGCCACATCGACCACGGCAAGACCACGCTGACGGCCGCCATCACCAAGGTCCTGCACGACGCGGACTCCACGGTCGCCTTCACCGCCTTCGACCAGATCGACAAGGCGCCGGAGGAGAAGGCCCGGGGCATCACCATCTCCATCGCCCACGTCGAATACACCACCGCCAAGCGCCACTACGCCCACGTCGACATGCCGGGACACGCCGACTACATCAAGAACATGATCACCGGGGCGGCCCAGATCGACGGCGCCATCCTGGTCGTGTCCGCCGCCGACGGCCCCATGCCCCAGACCCGCGAGCACGTGCTGCTGGCCCGCCAGGTGGGCGTGCCCTACATCGTGGTCGCCCTCAACAAGGCCGACGCGGTCGACGACGAGGAACTGCTCGACCTGGTCGACCTCGAGGTGCGGGACCTGCTCAACGAGTACGAGTACCCGGGCGACGACACCCCCGTGGTCCGCGTCAGCGCCCTCAAGGCGCTGGAGGGCGACGAGAAGTGGGTCCCCGCCATCAACGAGTTGATGGACGCGGTCGACGACTTCATCCCGCTGCCCCCCCGTGACGTCGACAAGCCCTTCCTCATGCCCATCGAGGACGTCTTCACCATCACCGGCCGGGGCACGGTGGTGACCGGCCGGGTGGAGCAGGGCATCGTCAAGGTGGGCGAGAAGGTCGAGATCGTCGGCCTGGGCCACAACCAGCAGACGGTGTGCACCGGGGTGGAGATGTTCCGCAAGCTCCTCGACGAGGGCCGGGCGGGCGACAACATCGGTGTGCTGCTGCGGGGCATCAACAAAGAGGACGTGCAGCGGGGCCAGGTGCTGTGCAAGCCCGGTTCCATCACCCCGCATACCACCTTCGAGGCCCAGGTCTACGTGCTGACCAAGGAGGAGGGCGGGCGCCACAGCCCCTTCTTCCAGAACTACCGGCCCCAGTTCTACTTCCGCACCACCGACGTCACCGGCCAGATCACCCTGCCCGAGGGCACCGAGATGGTCATGCCGGGCGACAACATCGCCCTCACCGTCGAGCTCATCACCCCCATCGCCATGGACGAGGGCCTGCGCTTCGCCATCCGTGAGGGTGGGCGCACGGTGGGCGCCGGCCGAGTCGTGAAGATCATCAAGTAAGAGGCGCTTTTTCCCGGCGGGCGACGCCTGCCGTAGAGTGGAGCCACGTGACCGAAAGGAAAGCCCCGGATGGCCAAGGGCGAGAAGCGGGTCAAGATCACGCTCGCGTGCGAGCAGTGCAAGCGCCGCAACTACATCACCATGAAGAACAAGCAGAACGACCGCGAGCGGATGGAGATCAAGAAGTACTGCCGCTGGGACCGGACGCACACCGTCCACAAGGAGACCCGCTAGCGAACGAGGGGGCCGACCGCGGGGCCGGCCCCGACTCCGATCGTCCGCCCACCGACGGCGGCTACGACGACGGCATTGACGATTGGCCCGACGATCCTGTCGGTAACCTTTCCGGTTCCGCCGAGGTCGTAGTGCCGGTGATACCAGCAGAAGAAGCTGCCCTCGTGGAACGGGCCAAGTCCGGCGACGTCAATGCTTTCGCCGAGTTGGTCCGCACCAGCCAGGCAGAGGTCTACACACTGGCCTACCGGCTGACGGGGAACGAGGACGACGCCCGAGACGTCTCCCAGGACGCGTACCTGCGGGCCTTCAAGGGCCTGAAGCGCTTCCGGGGCGACGCCCGGTTCTCCACCTGGATGTACCGGATCACGGCCAACTGCGCCTCCAGCCACCTGTCCCGACGGTCGAAGACGGGCCACGACGAGCTGTCCGACGACGACGCGATGCCCGACGAGCGGCCGGAGTCCAACCCCGAGGGGATGGCCGAGGCCGGGGCCCTGCGCGACCGGATGACGGCCGCCCTGGCCGAGCTCCCGCCGCCGCTGCGGGCGGTCGTGGTGCTCCGTGACGTCTACGACCTGCCCCACGAGGCCATCGCATCGGAGCTGGGGATCACCGAGGCGGCGGCCAAGGTCCGGTTGCACCGGGCCCGCCGGAAGCTGCGCGAGCGGTTGTTCCCCATGCCCGGAGAGGAGAAGGCCCGTGCGGTCTAAGTTCGGTGTGCGTTCGGCCCCGTCGGTCACGACGGGTGGATTCCGCCCCAGCGGCGTCTCCTGCAACGCGGTGGCGGCCGCCCTTCCGGGCATCGTCGACGGCCTCGACGTGGCCGACCTCGACCTGCGGCGGCACGTCGAGACCTGCCTGCGGTGCCAGGCGGAGCTGGCCCAGTACCGCAAGGTGCTGCGGACGCTCCACACGCTGCGCACCGAGCTCCTCGACCCCGCCCCCGGGCTGCTGCCCGACATCCTCCTGGCCATCGAGGCGGCAAGCGAACGGGGAGCCATGAAGTTCCTGCTCACCGGGCACCGGGCGGCCTACCTCGGCGGCATCGCGGCGGCCGCCACCGCCGCCGGCGCGGCCGGCGCCATCGTGCTCGCCAGCCGCCGCCACCGCCGGGTCGCGGTCGCCAGCTAACCCCGTCCACCGGCCGCTCCGGCGGCGGTGCAGAGGTGCCTCCCGCCACCCCGCCGCAACGGCGCGACGGGGCCTGAGCTATTCTCGGAGCCATCCACGCCCCCCGGGCTGACCCAGGGCAGTAGCTCAACTGGTAGAGCACCGGTCTCCAAAACCGGCGGTTGGGGGTTCGAGTCCCTCCTGCCCTGCTGGTTGCTGAGAGACCCGCGTCCCAAGAGGTAAGAGTGAACCGACAGATGAAGCGGATGATGCAACGTCAGGGCCAAATGGCCCCCGACGGCACACCCGCCCGTCGCGAGGCCCCCCGGCCTGCGGCCCGTCCGCCCAAGGAGCGCATCGGCGCGGCCGAGTACTTCCGCCAGGTTCGGGCTGAGCTGCGCAAGGTCGCCTGGCCCACCCGGGGCGAGGTCATCAACTACTCCATCGTCGTCCTGGTGGCCCTGCTCGTGCTCACCACCCTCATCTTCATGCTCGACCTGGCCTTCGGGAAGATCGTCATCTTCCTCTTCGAATGAGCGACCCGATGAGCGACCCAAGCGACATGGAACCCACCATCGACACCGACGCTGACGTCCTCGCCCCCTCCCCGCTGGGCGATGCCGACGACACCGTCACCCCCGACGCCCCCCTCCCCGAGGCCCCCGTCCCGGAGGTTTCCGTCCCCGAGGTGTCTGTTCCCTCTGGGGCCGCAGTCGAGGCCCCCGACGACTCCGAGGTTTCGCCCGGGCCCGAGCCCGAGCCCGTGGTCGTCTTCGAGGACGGCCTGGCCGACGACGAGGACGAGGTCGAAGAGGTCCCCGTCGAGAGCCCGTACGACCGCTCGGGATCGTGGTACGTGGTCCACACCTACGCCGGCTACGAGAACAAGGTGAAGTCCAACCTCCAGAGCCGGATCGCCTCCATGAACATGGAGGACCGCATCTTCGAGTGCGTCATCCCCATGGAGGACGTCATCGAGTTCAAGGGCGGCAAGCGGGTCACCGTGCAGAAGAAGGTGTTCCCCGGCTACCTCCTCGTGCGCTGCGAGCTCGACGACGACTCGTGGCGGGTGGTGCGCAACACCCCCGGGGTCACCGGGTTCGTGGGGCTGGGCGCCAAGCCCACCCCGCTCTCCCGCAAGGAGGTCGAGAGCATCCTCCAGGTGCAGTCGGGCGGCACGGAAGGCGTCACCCGCAAGCCGGCCCGGCGGCCGATGTACGAGGTGGGAGAGAGCGTCCGGGTCCGCGAGGGCCCCTTCGCCGACTTCTCCGGCCAGATCGCCGAAATCAACGAGGATCAGCTCAAGCTGAAGGTCCTCGTCAACATCTTCGGCCGGGAGACCCCGGTCGAGCTCGAGTTCAGTCAGGTGGCGAAGTTGTAATGGGCAAGAGACGAGTAGCCGCAGTCGTGCGGATCCAGATCCCGGCCGGGGCGGCCACGCCCGCCCCGCCGGTCGGAACCGCCCTTGGCCCGCACGGGGTCAACATCATGGAGTTCTGCAAGCAGTACAACGCGGCCAGCGAGAGCCAGCGGGGCACGGTCGTGCCGGCCGAGATCACGGTCTTCGAGGACCGGTCGTTCACCTTCGTCCTCAAGACCCCGCCGACGCCGGTGCTGATCCGAGCCGCGGCCGGCCTCCCCAAGGGGGCCACCAACCCCGGCAAGGAGACCGCGGGCTCCATCACCGACGCCCAGCTGACCGAGATCGCCAAGCAGAAGATGCCCGACCTCAACGCCAACGATCTCGAGGCGGCCCGCCTCCAGGTGGCCGGCACGGCCCGTTCGATGGGCATCACGGTGAACCGGTGACCCATACCAAGAAGGACTCGAAGAAGTACACCGACGCCGTCAAGCGCTACGACAAGATGCGGCTGCACACCCCTGGCGAGGCCGTCGACCTGGTCAAGAACCTCGCTCCGGCCAAGTTCGACGAGACCGTCGAGCTGGCGGTACGCCTCGGCGTCGACCCCCGCAAGGCCGACCAGATCGTCCGGGGCACGGTGGGCCTGCCCGCCGGCACCGGCAAGGAGGTCCGGGTGGCGGTCTTCGCCACCGGTCCGGCCGCCGACGAGGCCCGGGAGGCCGGCGCCGACGTCATCGGCTCCGACGACCTGGTGGCCAGGGTGCAGGGCGGCTTCCTCGACTTCGACGTGGCCATCGCCACCCCCGACCAGATGGGCCAGGTGGGCAAGCTCGGTCGGGTCCTCGGGCCGCGTGGCCTCATGCCCAACCCCAAGACCGGCACGGTCACCATGGAGGTCGGCAAGGCGGTGCGGGAGTTCAAGGGCGGACGGGTCGAGTACCGCACCGACCGCTACGGCAACATCCACGTCCCGATCGGCAAGGTGAGCTTCGACCGCAAGGCGCTGCTCACCAACTTCCGGGCGGTGATGGAGGAGCTCGGCCGGGTCAAGCCGGCCTCGGCCAAGGGCAGGTACATGCGGGGAATCACGGTGTCGTCCACCATGGGGCCCGGGGTCAAGCTCGACACCGGCAACCCGGTGCGCGCCGTCGACGAGGATATGGCCGCCGCCGCTTCGTAGTAATCTGCGACCACAACTCAGATCGCCGTAGACATTCGGTGCGCTTGGCGCGTAAGCGGTCCGGTCCGGAGATGATCCGGCGGGCCCGCCCAACGAGGCGTGGACCAGCCCTCCCGGGACGTTCGCGCGCCACGCCGCCCGAGGAGGAGGGGCCGTATGGCCGACCGAACTGATAGCGCCCGGACAGGTGCGGGCGAGCCCCGACCGGAGAAGGTCGCCGTCGTCGCCGAGGTGCGTGAGCGCCTGTCGTCGTCGAACGGTGCGCTGCTCACCGAGTACCGCGGCCTCAAGGTGTCCGACCTGGCCCGGCTGCGCCAGTCGCTGCGGGAGTCGGGCGGCGAGTACGGCATCTACAAGAACACGCTCGTCCGCCTGGCCGCCGTCGACCTGGGCCTCGAAGACATGGTCGACCTGCTGGTGGGGCCCACCGCCATCGCCTTCGTGTCCGGCGATCCGGTGGCGGTGGCCAAGTCGCTACGCGACTTCGCCAAGACCAACCCCAACCTCACGGTCAAGGGCGGCCTCCTCGGCAAGAAAGTGCTCACGGCTGCCGAGGCCTCGGCCCTGGCCGACGTGGCTCCTCGTGAGGTCGTGCTGGCCCAGTTGGCGGGGGCCCTCGCCGCCCCGCTGGTGAAGATGGCCGGCCTCCTGCAGGCCCTGCCCCGCAACTTCGCCTACGGCCTGAAGGCCCTGCTCGACCAGAAGACCGCCTCCGAGCCGGCCCCGGCCGCCGCCGAGGCGAGCGTCGACGCCGCCCCGGCCGCCGAAGCCACCGCGGCAGCGCCCGAGGCCGGCACCGACGCCGCCCCGGCCACCGAAACCGCCAGCGACGCCGCCCTGCCCGCCGACGCTGCTCCGGCCGCCGACTCCGGCCCCGAGGCCGGCAGCGACCCCGCCCCGGCCGCCGCCGCCCCACCGGCCGACGACGACCCGGCTGACGCCGACCGGGCCGCCGCCGCCCCACCGGCCGACGCCGATCCGGCCGCCGCCGCCGCCGCACCGGCCGACGTCGACCCGGCTGCCGACGCCGACCCGGCTGCCGAAACAGCTCCGGCCACCGAAACAGTTCCGGCGACCGAATCCGGCAGCGACGCTGCCCTGCCCGCTAACACTGCCCCGGCCGCCGACTCTGGCCCCGAAGCGTTTCATGACGCCGCGCCGGCCACCGAAACCGGCAGTGATGCCACCCCCGGCGTAACGGGCAGCGACGCCGCCCCGTCCGCCGACACCGCCCCGGCCGCCGACACCGCCCCGGCCGCCGACCCTGGCCCCGAAGCCAGCAGCGACGCCGCCCCGCCCGCCGGAAACGACAGTGATGCCGCTCCGGCCGAAACGGGCAGCGACGCCGCCCTGCCCGCCGACACCGGCCTGGGAGCCGGCGCCGACGACCCGAGCGCCGACGTTGGGCACGAGGCCGGCACCGATCCAGGCCCCGACACCGGTGCCGACGTAGCCCGAGATGCAGGCCCCGAGGCCGGCACAGACACCGGTGAGCCCGAAGCGGCGGCCGCCGACAGCAGTTCCGACCCGAGTTCCGACCCCACCCCCACCACGGAAGAGACACAGGAGTCCTGAGATGGCCACCAAGGAAGAGATTCTCGACAGCATCGCCGGCATGACCGTCCTCGAGCTGAGCGAGCTGCTCAAGGAGTTCGAGGCGAAGTTCGGCGTCACCGCCGCCGCACCGGCAGCTGCCGCGGGACCCGCCGCGGGCGGCGCAGCCGAGGCCGCGCCGGTCGAGGAGGAGCAGGACGAGTTCGACGTCGTCATCACCGGCGTCGGCGAGAAGAAGATCCAGGTCATCAAGGAGGTGCGCTCGCTCACCAGCCTGGGCCTCAAGGAGGCCAAGGACCTGGTCGACAGCGCCCCCGGGGCCAAGGTCCTGGAGAAGGCCTCCAAGGAGGACGCGGCCAAGGCCAAGGCCCAGCTCGAGGCGGCCGGCGCCACCGTCGAGGTCAAGTAGTCCCTGCAGCAACTCGTGCAGGCACCCCGCGGGTGCCTGCACGAAAGCCTGACGAGCGCGCCCCCCGGCCCGCCGGCACCCGCGATGGTCCACCAGACGAGCACGCTTCCACACGAATCTGTGGAGAACCCTTGACCCGATGACCTGGTTCCAATAACGTCCAACCGGGCCTGTTCCCGGGACCGCTTGCTTTTCCGCGGAGCTGTGGCTAAACTTCCTTCGCCGTGCCCGCTCGCGTGTCGCCGTCCCATCTCTCCGGCTTGACTCTGCGCGCCCGGCGGCGTAGTTGACCGACTCTGCTCTCCGGGAAGGAGCTGCTTCCTTGCCCACCCGTCCCGCAACTCGGGAACGTTTCTCGTTCTCCAACCTCGATGAGGTCCTCGCACTTCCGGACCTGATCGCCGTTCAGCGCGATTCCTTCAAATGGTTCCTCGACAAGGGCCTGCAGGAGACGTTCCGTGACATCAGTCCGATCGAGGACTTCACGGGACAGCTCCGGCTCGAGCTCGAGTTCGACGCCGACGATCCCGACTTGCGCCCCCCGCCGAAGTTCTCGGTGGAGGAGTGCAAGGAGAAGGACATGACCTACTCCGCCCCCATCTTCGTGCGGGCCCGCTTCATGAACGCGGGCACCGGCGAGATCAAGGAGCAGACGGTCTTCATGGGCGACTTCCCGATGATGACCGACAAGGGCACGTTCATCATCAACGGCACCGAGCGCGTCGTCGTGTCCCAGCTCGTCCGCTCGCCGGGCGTCATCTTCCAGCCCGGCCGCGACGCCAAGACCATCGCCACCGCCACCATCCACCCCTACCGGGGTGAGTGGATCGAGTTCGACATCGAGCAGAAGCCGGGCAAGGACGTCACCGCCGGCACCCGGGTGGCCCGCAAGCGCCGCCTGAGCCTGTTCGTGCTCCTTCGGGCCCTGGGCTACGACCAGGAGGCCGCCCCCGGCTTCCTCGAGCGCTTCGTCGACCACTTCGACTTCCTCGAGGGCCAGTGGGAGAAGGAGCGCGAGCTCGCCCCCACCCGGGAAGAGGCGCTGGTCGAGATCTACAAGCGGGCCCGCCCCGGCGAGCCGCCCTCGGTCGAGGCCGGCCGGGCCTACTTCGAGAACGCCTTCTTCAACCCCAAGCGCTACGACCTCACCCGGGTCGGCCGTTACAAGCTCAACCGCAAGCTCGGCCCCGAGATCGAGAAGATCGCCGAGCTGTTCGCCATCGACCTGGTCCGCCCCACCCAAACACAATTCGTTCTCAGCCCCTCGGAGATCCTGGCCGCCACCACCTACCTGCTGCACCTGGCCGCGGGCGAGGCGGGCTACCGCCTCGACGACCAGGACCACTTCGCCAACCGCCGCATCCGGTCGGTGGGCGAGCTGATCCAGAACCAGGTCCGCATCGGGCTGTCCCGCATGGAGCGGGTCGTCCGGGAGCGCATGACCACCCAGGACGTCGAGGCCATCACTCCCCAGACCCTGATCAACATCCGCCCCGTGGTGGCGGCGATCAAGGAGTTCTTCGGCACCAGCCAGCTGTCGCAGTTCATGGGCCAGACCAACCCCCTCGACGGCCTCACCCACAAGCGCCGCCTGTCGGCGCTCGGACCAGGCGGTCTGTCCCGGGAGCGGGCCGGCTTCGAGGTGCGCGACGTGCACACCAGCCACTACGGCCGGATGTGCCCGATCGAGACGCCGGAAGGGCCCAACATCGGCCTGATCGGCTCCCTCGCCACCTACGCCCGGGTCAACGACTTCGGCTTCATCGAGACGCCCTACCGCAAGGTCGTCGACGGCCACATCACCGACGAGATCATGTATCTCGCGGCCGATGAGGAGGAAGAGCACGTCATCGCCCAGGCCAACGCCTCGCTCGACGCGAACGGGGCCTTCATCGGCGAGCGGGTGCTCGTCCGCCGCGGGCCGCAGGGCGCCGGCGTGCGCATCGGCGCAGGCGGCACGTCCTACGGCACCACCAGCGAGATCGACTACGTGCCGCCGGCCGAGGTCGACCTCATGGACGTCTCGCCCAAGCAGATCGTCTCCGTGGCCACGGCCATGATCCCGTTCCTGGAGCACGACGACGCCAACCGGGCCCTCATGGGCGCCAACATGCAGCGCCAGGCGGTATCGCTGGTGCGGGCCGAGGCTCCCTACATCGGCACCGGCATCGAGTTGCGGGCCGCCCGCGACGCCGGTGACGTGGTCCTGGCCGAGGGCGACGGCGAGGTCACCGAGGTCACCGGCGACCACATCTGGGTGCAGTACTCAGACGGCCAGACCGACCGCGAGGGCCGCACGCTCGGCCGCAAGTTCTACCGGCTGGCCAAGTTCCGCCGCTCCAACCAGGGCACCTGCATCAACCAGAAGCCCCTCGTCGACCTGGGCATGACCGTCAAGAAGGGCGACGTGCTGGCCGACGGCCCGTCCACCCACAACGGCGACCTGGCCCTGGGCAAGAACCTCCTCGTCGCCTTCATGCCCTGGGAGGGCTACAACTTCGAGGACGCCATCATCCTCTCCGAGCGGCTGGTGCGCGACGACGTGCTCACCTCGATCCACATCGAGGCCCACGAGGTCGACGCCCGCGACACCAAGCTGGGCGCGGAGGAGATCACCCGGGACATCCCCAACCTGTCCGAGGAGATCCTGAAGGACCTCGACGAGCGGGGCATCATCCGTATCGGGGCCGAGGTCGGCCCGGGCGACGTGCTGGTGGGCAAGGTCACGCCCAAGGGCGAGACCGAGCTCACCCCCGAGGAGCGGCTCCTCCGGGCCATCTTCGGCGAGAAGGCCCGCGAGGTCCGCGACACCAGCCTCAAGGTGCCCCACGGCGAGACGGGCAAGGTCATCGACGTCAAGGTGTTCTCCCGGGAGGAGCAGCACGAGCTGGCCCCCGGCGTGAACCAGTTGGTCAGGGTCTACGTCGCCCAGCGGCGCAAGATCTCCGAGGGCGACAAGCTGGCCGGCCGCCACGGCAACAAGGGCGTCATCTCCAAGATCCTCCCGGTCGAGGACATGCCCCACATGGCCGACGGCACCCCGGTCGACATCATCCTGAACCCCCTGGGCGTGCCCAGCCGGATGAACGTGGGCCAGGTCCTGGAGGCCCACCTGGGCTACGCCGCCCGTTGGGGTTGGGACGGTGACGGCGTCAACGCCCAGGCGCCACACTCCAACGTCGCCACCAAGACCCGCCCCATCACTCAGCCGTCGGTGTGGGTGTCGTCGCCCGTGTTCGACGGGGCCCACTGGGACGAGGAGGGGGCGGCCGGCGCCGGGAAGCACCCGACGATCCGGCACCTCCTGGAGAACATCCACTCCGACTCGATGAGCCGCAACGGCGAGCGCCTCATCCAGCCCGACGGCAAGCAGATCCTCTACAACGGCCGCACGGGCGAGCCCTACGACCGGCCGATCACGGTGGGCTACAGCTACATCCTGAAGCTGCTCCACCTGGTCGACGACAAGATCCACGCCCGGTCCACCGGCCCGTACTCGATGATCACCCAGCAGCCGCTGGGCGGGAAGGCCCAGTTCGGCGGTCAGCGGTTCGGGGAGATGGAGGTGTGGGCCCTCGAGGCCTACGGCGCCGCCTACGCCCTGCAGGAGCTGCTCACCATCAAGTCCGACGACGTGCTCGGTCGGGTGAAGGTCTACGAGGCCATCGTCAAGGGCGAGAACATCCCCGAGCCGGGCATTCCCGAGTCGTTCAAGGTGTTGATCAAGGAAATGCAGAGCCTCTGCCTCAACGTCGAGGTCCTCTCGACGACGGGCGAGGAGATCGAGATGCGCGAGCTCGACGAGGACATCTTCCGCACCGCCGAGGAGCTCGGCATCGACCTTTCCCGGCCCGAGCGTGGTTCCGACGAAGAGGACGCCCGCCGGGCCGCCGAGCGCAGCTCGAGGTTCTAGTGGCTCACGCAGTGTCTTTCCGGCGGCCGGGAACGCCGCCGAAGGCGGCCCCCACCGGCTGCCGGCCCAAGAGGAAATCGCGGAGGTCGTCCGGCTCTGCCGGACGGCCGTAGCTCCGCAGAACTCGCCGAGGAAGCTCCGCTTCCGATGGCGAAGGAGGAAAGTTGCTCGACGTCAACAATTTCGACCAGCTGCGGATCGCCTTGGCCACGGCCGACTCGATCCGCACATGGTCCAACGGCGAGGTCAAGAAGCCGGAGACCATCAACTACCGCACCCTGAAGCCGGAGAAGGACGGGCTCTTCTGCGAGAAGATCTTCGGTCCCACGAAGGACTGGGAGTGCTACTGCGGCAAGTACAAGCGCGTCCGCTTCAAGGGCATCATCTGCGAGCGCTGCGGCGTGGAGGTCACCCGCTCCAAGGTCCGCCGCGAGCGCATGGGCCACATCGAGCTGGCCGCTCCCGTCGTCCACATCTGGTACCTCCGCGGCACCCGGTCGTGGCTGGCCTACCTGCTCATGGGCACCGAGCCCCGTGAGGAGCTGAAGGCCAAGCAGCTCGAGAAGGTCATCTACTTCGCCGCCAACCTGGTCACCTGGGTCGACGAGGAGCGCCGCCACAACGACCTCCCCGAGCTCGAGTCCGAGCTGCTCGAGGAGCTGGCCGAGATCGAGCGGTCGCGCGACGTCGACGTCGACCGCCGGTTCAAGGACCTCGAGACCGAGGTGGCCGAGCTGGAGGGCGGCGGCGCCAAGGACTCCGAGATCAAGGCCCGCCAGCGGGCCGCCGACAAGGAGCTCACCTCCATCCGGGAGCGGGCCCAGGCCGAGATCGATGTCGCCCGCCGCGCCTTCGACGAGCTCAAGGACCTCTTCGCCCGCAAGATCATCGAGGACGAGAGCGTCTGGCGCCAGCTGCGCGACCGCTACGGCGACTACTTCCGGGGGGGTATGGGCGCCGACGTCATCGCCCAGCTCATCGGCGAGGTCGACTTCGACTCGGAGGAGATCAAGCTCCGGGAGAACATCGACGCAGCCGACGGCCGCCGGCCGCTGTCGGCCCAGCGCAAGCAGAAGGCCATCAAACGGCTCAAGATCGTCACCGCGTTCAACCGGCGCGACCCCGACACCGGCCGCCGGGTCAACGAGCCCTCGGCCATGATCCTCGACGCCGTCCCGGTCATCCCGCCCGACCTGCGCCCCATGGTGCAGCTCGACGGTGGCCGCTTCGCCACGTCCGACCTCAACGACCTCTACCGCCGGGTCATCAACCGCAACAACCGGCTCAAGCGCCTTCTCGACCTCGGCGCGCCCGAGATCATCGTCAACAACGAGAAGCGCATGCTGCAGGAGGCGGTCGACGCCCTGTTCGACAACGGCCGCCGCGGCCGTCCCGTCACGGGGCCCGGCAACCGTCCCCTGAAGTCCCTGTCCGACATGCTCAAGGGCAAGCAGGGCCGGTTCCGTCAGAACCTGCTGGGCAAGCGCGTCGACTACTCCGGCCGTTCGGTCATCGTGGCCGGACCCACGCTGCGCCTGCACCAGTGCGGCCTGCCCAAGCTGATGGCCCTCGAGCTGTTCAAGCCCTTCGTCATGAAGCGGCTGGTCGACACCGAGCTGGCCCAGAACATCAAGTCGGCCAAGCGCATGGTCGAGCGCCGCCGCCCGCACGTCTGGGACATCCTGGAGGAGGTCATCAAGGAGCACCCGGTGTTCCTCAACCGGGCGCCGACCCTTCACCGTCTCGGCATCCAGGCTTTCGAGCCGCTCCTGGTCGAGGGCAAGGCCATCCAGATCCACCCCCTGGTGTGCGCCGCCTTCAACGCCGACTTCGACGGCGACCAGATGGCCGTCCACCTGCCGCTTTCGGCCGAGGCCCAGGCCGAGGCCCGGGTTCTGATGCTGTCGGCCAACAACGTCCTGTCGCCGGCCCACGGCCGTCCCCTCACCGTGCCCAGCCAGGACATGGTCATCGGCATCTACTACCTCACCGAGGGCCTCACCGGCACGCCCGGCGAGGGTCGCCGGTTCTCCCACCTGTGGGAGGTCGAGCGGGCCCTCGACAACCGGGACATCACCATCCACAGCTCGGTCGAGATCCGCGAGGGCCAGAACGAGGACGGAAAGCCCAGTTACCGGTCGACCACCCCGGGGCGCCTGCTGTTCGAGAACGCCCTTCCCGTCGACTACTGCGGCAAGTACGGCTACGTCGACAAGCCGGTGAAGAAGCGCGACATCAGCGACATCGTCGAGCACCTGGTCAACAACTATCCGAAGGCGGTCGTGGCCAACAGCCTCGACGCCATCAAGAACCTCGGCTTCCGCTACGCCACCCAGTCCGGCCTCACCATCTCCATGGACGACGTCAAGACGCCCCCGGAGAAGGAGCAGATCCTCGACAAGTACGAGAAGGAAGCCGACAAGATCGAGTCGCAGTTCCGCAAGGGCATCATCACCGACGACGAGCGGCGCCAGAAGGAAGTCGAGACCTGGACCAACGCCACCCAGGAAGTCCGCAAGGCGATGGAGGTCACCCTGCGCGAGCAGGTGTTCAACCCCATCGAGATGATGGTGGGGTCCGGCGCCCGGGGCAACGTCATCCAGGTGCAGCAGATCGCCGGCATGCGGGGCCTGGTGGCCAACCCGCGGGGCGAGATCATCCCCCGGCCCATCAAGTCCAACTTCCGGGAGGGCCTGTCGGTCCTCGAGTACTTCATCTCCACCCACGGGGCCCGGAAGGGCCTGGCCGACACCGCCCTGCGCACCGCCGACTCCGGCTACCTCACCCGGCGGCTGGTCGACGTGGCCCAGGAGCTGATCATCCGGGAGGTCGACTGCGGCACCACCCGGGGGATCTGGCTGGAGAACATCCGCAAGGACGACGCCAAGGAGCGGTTCAACCTCGAGACGCGCCTGTTCGGGCGGGTCCTGGTGGAGCCGGTCACGCTCTCCGACGGCCGGGTCATCCCCAACGGCGTCCAGATCGAAGAGCCCGACATGATCGCCCTGCGCGACGATCCGGCCATCTCCCGCCTGCGGGTGCGGTCGGTGCTGACGTGCGAGGCGTCCTACGGGGTCTGCGGCAACTGCTACGGCCGCTCCCTGGCCACCGGCAAGGAGATCGAGCTCGGCGAGGCGGTCGGGGTCATCGCGGCCCAGTCCATCGGCGAGCCCGGCACCCAGCTCACCATGCGTACGTTCCACACCGGTGGCATCGCCGGCATCGACATCACCCACGGCCTGCCCCGGGTGGTCGAGCTGTTCGAGGCCCGTACGCCCAAGGGCAAGGCCGTCCTGGCCCGCACCTCGGGCGTGGTCCGCATGGTCGACGACGAGGTCAAGGGCCGCGTCCTCACGATCGTCGGCGACGACGGCAGCGAGGAGGCCTACCCGATCTCCACCCGCGACCTGTCGCGGCTGCTGGTGCACGACGGCCAGGAGGTGGAGGCGGGCGACGCCCTCGTCGAGGGGCCCAAGGACCCCAAGGAGCTGCTCGAGATCAAGGGCATCCGGGAGACCCAGCAGTACCTGGTCGACCAGGTGCAGGAGGTCTACCGGCCCCAGGGCGTGCCCATCCACGACAAGCACATCGAGCTCATCGTCCGCCAGATGCTGCGGCGGGTGTCAGTGGCCGAGGCCGGTGACTCGGAGTTCCTGCCCGGCGAGCGGGTCGACTCCCGGATCTACGCCGAGATCAACCGGGGGCTGGTCCAGGAGGGCAAGCGCCCGGCCGAGGGCCGTCCCGAGCTGATGGGAATCACCAAGGCGTCGCTGGCCACCGAGTCGTGGCTGTCGGCGGCGTCGTTCCAGGAGACCACCCGGGTGCTCACCGAGGCTGCCATCGAGGGCAAGCGCGACCAGCTCCTGGGCCTCAAGGAGAACATCATCATCGGCAAGCTCATCCCCGCCGGCACCGGGATGTTGCGGTACCGCAACCTCGACATCCAAGCGCCCGACTACGAGCCCCTGTCGTACTACTCCTCCGACACCGACCAGGACCTGGCCGCCTGGCTGGCCAACCTGGGCTCCGGCACCGCCGCCGGCGCCGAGGCGGCGGCCCACTCCGTCCCGAGTGCCGACGAGGAGGAATACTTGCTAGAGGGGGGAAGGGGACCTTCCCCCCTCTAACTCCCCCCATCGGGACCGCCGGCTGGCGCCGTCGGTGATCGGCGCCAGCCACGCGGGCCGCCTTCGGCGGCGTTCGTGGCCGGCGCGGGTCGGTGGGGAGCCACCATCCGTACCGGGATACACTTTGAAGTCGTCCTCGGCGGTTGTTTTCGAAAGGTTTGCATGCCCACCATCTCGCAGTTGGTCCGGAAGGGCCGCGAGTCGAAGTCTGAGAAGACCAAGACGCCCGCGCTCAAGGGAGCGCCCCAGCGCCGGGGCGTGTGCACCCGCGTGTACACCCACACCCCGAAGAAGCCGAACTCGGCCCTGCGCAAGGTGGCCCGGGTGCGGCTCACCACCGGCCAGGAGGTCACCGCCTACATCCCCGGCGTGGGCCACAACCTGCAGGAGCACTCGATCGTGCTGGTGCGAGGTGGCCGGGTGAAGGACCTGCCCGGCGTCCGCTACAAGATCATCCGGGGCGTCCTCGACGCCTCCGGCGTCCGCGACCGCAAGCAGGCCCGCAGCCGCTACGGCGCCAAGAGGGAGAAGTAGATGCCGCGCAAGGGCCCGCCGCCGCGTCGCGATCTCATGCCCGACCCCATCTACCGGTCGGTGCTGGTCACGCAGTTCGTCAACAAGGTCCTGTCCCGGGGCAAGCGGTCGCTGGCGGAGCGCATCGTCTACTCCGCCCTCGAGACGGTGCGGGAGAAGAGCGGCGGCGACCCCGTCGCCTCCCTCAAGCGGGCCATGGAGAACGTCAAGCCCCAGCTCGAGGTGAAGAGCCGGCGGGTCGGCGGTGCCACCTACCAGGTGCCGGTGGAGGTGCGTCCCCGCCGGGCCACCACCCTGGGCATCCGCTGGCTGGTCGGCTACGCCCGCCAGCGCCGGGAGAAGACGATGGCCCTGCGCCTGGCCAATGAAATACTCGACGCCTCCAACGGTGTTGGTTCTGCTGTGAAGCGGCGCGACGACATGCACAAGATGGCCGAATCGAACAAGGCCTTCGCCCACTACCGTTGGTAGCCCTCCGGGGGGCTCCGCCCCCCGGAATCCCCCCGAGTCAAGTGCTCGGGGCGCCTTCGGCGCACTGATTTTCTGTTCCGACAGGCGGTTCGGCCCTTCGGGCCTGCCTGTCGGGCCGAGCCGGCTGACGCCGTCCCGGCGGCTGGCTCCGATGGGCCCCGCAAGTTCACGGGGAGGACATCCCCGCTACATCACACGACGCGAAAGTCACCCGTATGGCTGAGGCACCGATCATCAGAGAGTTTCCGCTGGCCAGGACCCGGAACATCGGGATCATGGCGCACATCGACGCGGGCAAGACCACGACGACGGAGCGGATCCTCTATTACACGGGCAAGACGTACAAGATCGGTGAGGTCCACGAGGGTGCGGCGGTCATGGACTGGATGATCCAGGAGCAGGAGCGGGGCATCACCATCACGTCGGCGGCCACCACCTGCCGGTGGAAGGACGTCTGGATCAACATCATCGACACCCCGGGCCACGTCGACTTCACCATCGAGGTCGAACGGTCGCTGCGGGTGCTCGACGGAGCGGTGGCCGTCTTCGACGCGGTCGCCGGCGTCGAGCCCCAGACCGAGACGGTGTGGCGCCAGGCCAACAAGTACGGCGTCCCCCGCATCTGCTTCATCAACAAGATGGACCGCATCGGCGCCGACTACTTCCGCGCCGTCGAGCAGATCAAGGACCGGCTCGACGCGTCGGTGGCCCTGGTGCAGATCCCCATCGGGGCCGAGGGCCACTTCAAGGGCATGATCGACCTGCTGGGCATGAAGGCGCTCGTCTGGGAAGACGGCATGGGCGAGCAGTGGTCGGTCGAGGACATCCCGGCCGACCTCCAGGCCGATGCCGAGCACTGGCGCCACGAGTTGGTCGACGTGCTGTCGCAGTTCGACGACAACGTCATGGAGAAGTACGTCGGCGAGGAGGACATCACCGCCGACGACCTGCGCAAGGGCCTGCGCCGGGCCACCATCAACAACCAGGTGGTGCCGGTCATCTGCGGGACGGCGTTCAAGAACAAGGGCGTGCAGCCCCTGCTCGACGCCATCATCGACTACCTCCCGAGCCCCATCGACCTGCCGCCCGTCACCGGCCTCGACCTCAAGGGCATCGAGGAGCTCGAGCGCCCGGTCGACGACTCGGCCCCCTTCGCGGCCCTCGCCTTCAAGATCATGACCGACCCCCACGTGGGCAAGCTCACCTACTTCCGGGTCTACTCGGGCACCCTCAAGAAGGGCGCCGCGGTGCTGAACTCCACCAAGGACCGCAAGGAGCGCATCGGCCGCCTGCTGCAGATGCACGCCAACCACCGCGAGGACAAGATGGCAGTCTTCGCCGGCGACATCGTGGCCGCCGTCGGCCTGAAGCAGACCACCACCGGCGACACCCTCTGCGACCTCGACTCGCCCATCGTGCTCGAGTCCCTCGACTTCCCCGAGCCCGTCATCCACGTCGCCATCGAGCCCAAGACGAAGTTCGACCAGGACAAGCTGGCCGATGCCATCCAGAAGCTGTCCGACGAGGACCCCACCTTCCAGAAGCACACCGACATCGACACCGGCCAGACGATCATCGCCGGCATGGGCGAGCTGCACCTCGAGGTGCTGGTCGACCGCATGCTGCGCGAGTTCAAGGTCGACGCCCACGTGGGCAAGCCCCAGGTCGCCTTCCGGGAGACCATCCGCGACTCGGTCGAGAAGGTCGAGGAGCGCTACATCCGCCAGACCGGCGGTCGGGGCCAGTACGGCCACGTGGTCATCAACCTGGAGCCCACCGGTCCCGACGGCGGCTACGAGTTCGTCGACAAGATCGTCGGCGGCATCATCCCCAAGGAGTACATCGCCTCCATCGACGCCGGCATCCAGGAGGCGCTCACGGGCGGTGTCCTGGCCGGCTATCCGATGGTCGACGTGCGGGCCACCCTGGTCCACGGGTCGTACCACGACGTCGACTCCTCGGAGATGGCGTTCAAGATCGCCGGGTCACTGGCGGTCAAGAAGGCGGCCCGCAAGGCCTCGCCGGTGCTGCTCGAGCCCATCATGGGCGTGGAGGTGGTCACCCCCGAGGACTACATGGGCGACGTCATCGGCGACCTGTCCAGCCGGCGGGGTCGCATCGAGGGCATGGAGCAGCGCGGGTCGAGCCACGTCATCAAGTCGCAGGTGCCGCTCTCGGAGATGTTCGGCTACTCTACTGACCTGCGCTCGCGCACCCAGGGTCGCGCGACGTACACGATGCAGTTCCACTCCTACCAGGAAGTTCCCGAGTCGATCTCCCGCGAGATCATCGCTCGGATCCGGGGCGAGTAAGTCCCACCGCAAAGTCTTTGTTTCTAGGGCGCGAGGAATAACGAGGGTCATTACATGGCGAAGCAGAAGTTCGAGCGGTCGAAGCCGCATCTCAACGTGGGCACGATGGGCCACATCGACCACGGCAAGACCACGCTGACGGCCGCCATCACCAAGGTCCTGCACGACGCGGACTCCACGGTCGCCTTCACCGCCTTCGACCAGATCGACAAGGCGCCGGAGGAGAAGGCCCGGGGCATCACCATCTCCATCGCCCACGTCGAGTACACCACCGCCAAGCGCCACTACGCCCACGTCGACATGCCGGGACACGCCGACTACATCAAGAACATGATCACCGGGGCGGCCCAGATCGACGGCGCCATCCTGGTCGTGTCCGCCGCCGACGGCCCCATGCCCCAGACCCGCGAGCACGTGCTGCTGGCCCGCCAGGTGGGCGTGCCCTACATCGTGGTCGCCCTCAACAAGGCCGACGCGGTCGACGACGAGGAACTGCTCGACCTGGTCGACCTCGAGGTGCGGGACCTGCTCAACGAGTACGAGTACCCGGGCGACGACACCCCCGTGGTCCGCGTCAGCGCCCTCAAGGCGCTGGAGGGCGACGAGAAGTGGGTCCCCGCCATCAACGAGTTGATGGACGCGGTCGACGACTTCATCCCGCTGCCCCCCCGTGACGTCGACAAGCCCTTCCTCATGCCCATCGAGGACGTCTTCACCATCACCGGCCGGGGCACGGTGGTGACCGGCCGGGTGGAGCAGGGCATCGTCAAGGTGGGCGAGAAGGTCGAGATCGTGGGCCTGGGCCACAACCAGCAGACGGTGTGCACCGGGGTGGAGATGTTCCGCAAGCTCCTCGACGAGGGCCGGGCGGGCGACAACATCGGCGTGCTGCTGCGGGGCATCAACAAAGAGGACGTGCAGCGGGGCCAGGTGCTGTGCAAGCCCGGTTCCATCACCCCCCACACCACCTTCGAGGCCCAGGTCTACGTGCTGACCAAGGAGGAGGGCGGGCGCCACAGCCCCTTCTTCCAGAACTACCGGCCCCAGTTCTACTTCCGCACCACCGACGTCACCGGCCAGATCACCCTGCCCGAGGGCACCGAGATGGTCATGCCGGGCGACAACATCGCCCTCACCGTCGAGCTCATCACCCCCATCGCCATGGACGAGGGCCTGCGCTTCGCCATCCGTGAGGGTGGGCGCACGGTGGGCGCCGGCCGAGTCGTGAAGATCATCAAGTAGATGGCCCAAAAGATCCGGATCCGGCTCAAGGCGTACGACCATGAGATCGTCGACCAGTCGACCAAGAAGATCGTGGAGACGGTGGTCCGTACCAACGCCAAGGTCCGGGGGCCCGTCCCGCTGCCCACCGAGAAGCACCGCTACACCGTGATCCGGTCCCCCCACAAGGACAAGGACTCCCGCGAGCACTTCGAGATGCGGATCCACAAGCGGCTGCTCGACATCCTGGAGCCCACGCCCAAGACCGTCGACTCGCTCCAGCGCCTCGACCTGCCCGCCGGCGTCGACATCGAGATCAAGATCCAGCAGGTCTAGACGACCTGCTCGGGGGCTCCGCCCCCGAGTCCCCCCCGAAGTCAACGACAACGGCGTTGACCGCCTTCGGCGGGCTGTCTTCTGTTCCGACCGGCGCACCGGCCCTTCGGGCCTGCCGGTCGGGCTCGTCGGGCTGACGCCCTCCGAGCGGGGGGCTCCGGCCCCCGACAACCCGCCGAAAGGCGCCGACGCCCGCGGCGCCCTCCCTGTTCCGGCTGGCGCATCGGCCGAAGGCAAAGGCCCTGACGCCCTTTCGGGCCGCGCTTGTCTGTTCCGGCGGGCGTATCGGGCCTTTGGGGTGGGTGGGGCTGACGAGCTCTGGGTGGGGGGCGGTTTCGGGGCTGCGCTGCGGGGGGGCTATACTTGTCCTTCGTTCGGGGGCCGTTCATCTTGGCTCCACCCATTTCGACGTCCTTGGCTGTCGGTCGCGGTTTGACCGGGACTCCGAGGCACAACCCAACTCGCTCCGCCGGGCACTCCATGCCTGTGCGGAGCGTCCGCGTGAAGGCAGAAAGAGCACTTCGATGGCAAAGAGGGCGATCGTCGGCGAGAAGGTCGGCATGACACAGATCTGGGACGACCAGAACCGTGCCATTCCGGTCACGCTCGTGCGCGTGGCGCCGTGCCGGGTGGTGCAGGTCAAGACCCCCGAGCACGACGGCTACAGCGCGCTCCAGGTCACCTTCGGCTCCGTCCGGCCCTCCAAGCTGAACAAGCCCGAGGCCGGACACTTCGCCAGCGTGGGGGTCGATCCCGGCCACCGGCTGGTGGAGCTGCGCCTCGACGACCTCGGCGACTACGAGGTGGGCCAGGAGCTCACCGCCGCGGTGCTGGAGAAGGGCGAGCGGGTCGACGTCACCGCGGTCAGCAAGGGCAAGGGCTTCACCGGTGTCATGAAGCGCCACAACTTCAAGGGCATGGGGGCGTCCCACGGCGTCCACAAGACCCACCGCAAGCCAGGCGCCATCGGGGCCTGCGCCACGCCGGCCCGCGTGTTCAAGGGCACCAAGATGGCCGGCCGGGTCGGGAACCAGCAGGTCACCACCCTCAACCTCGAGGTCGTGCAGGCCGACCCGGAACGGGAGATCGTCCTGCTCAAGGGCGCCGTCCCCGGTCCCCGCGGGGGCCTCGTCCTCATCCGCGACACGGTCAGAAACGGGAAGGGCTAGCGATGCGGGTCGACGTCCTCAGCCCGTCCTCCGGAACCAAGGTGGGCGACGTCTCGGTCGACGAGACGATCTTCGGCATCACCCCCAACGTCCCCGTCATGCACCAGGTGGTGGTGGGGCAGCTGGCCGGCATCCGCCAGGGCGACCAGAGCACCCTCACCCGGGCCGAGGTCCGCGGCGGTGGCCGCAAGCCGTGGCGCCAGAAGGGATCGGGGCGGGCCCGCCAGGGCTCCATCCGGGCTCCCCACTGGCGGGGCGGCGGCGTCGCCCTCGGCCCCAAGCCCCGCAGCTACGCCCAGCGCACCCCCAAGAAGATGGTGCAGCTCGCCCTGCGCTCGGCCCTGTCCGACCGGGCCGCCATGGGACGGGTCGGCGTGGTCGAGGCGTGGGACTTCCCCGAGCCCAAGACCAGGGACGCCCGCAAGGCGCTGGCCATGCTCGGGCTCACCGGCAAGATCCTGGTGGTCCTCGACCGCGACCAGGACACGGTGGAGCGGTCGTTCCGCAACCTGCAGGAGGTCCACACCATCCTGGCCTCCGAGCTCAACGCCTACGACGTCCTGTGCTGCGACTGGATCGTCTTCACCCGGTCCAACGTCCCCGCGGCGAAGTCCGGCAGCGAATCCGCCGAGTCCAGCCCCGACGGTTCCGGAAACGGGAGCGACGAGTCATGAACGATCCCCGCGACGTCATCCTCCGCCCGGTGGTGAGCGAGAAGTCCTACGGGCTGCTCGAGACGAACGTGTACACGTTCGTCGTGCACCCCCGGGCGTCCAAGATCGAGATCCGCGACGCGGTAGAGGCCATCTTCAACGTCCGGGTGGCCAACGTGAACACCCTCAACCGCAAGGGCAAGCGCAAGCGCAACCGCAAGTCGGCCACCTTCGGCAAGCGACCCGACACCAAGCGGGCGATCGTCACCCTGGCACCGGGTGGTCGCATCGACCTCTTCGAGAGCTGAGCGAGTCCACATGGCCCTTCGCAAGCGGAAGCCCACCAGCGCCGGACGGCGGTTCCAGACCGTCTCCGACTTCTCCGAGATCACCAAGTCGACGCCCGAGAAGACCCTCGTCGCGCCCAAGCCCCGCACCGGCGGGCGCAACAGCTACGGGCGCAAGACGGCCCGCCACCGCGGTGGCGGCCACAAGCAGCAGTACCGGATCATCGATTTCAAGCGCAACAAGGACGGCATCCCGGCCAAGGTCGCGAGCATCGAGCACGACCCCAACCGCAACGCCCGCATCGCCCTGCTCCACTACCTCGACGGGGAGAAGCGCTACATCCTGGCCCCGGCCAAGATCCGGGTCGGCGACACGCTCCAGAGCGGCCAGGGCTCCGACATCCGTCCCGGCAACGCCCTCGCCCTGCGCTACATCCCGGTGGGTACCACCGTCCACAACGTGGAGCTGAAGGCCGGCGCCGGCGGCAAGCTCGGCCGGGGCGCGGGGTCCAGCATCCAGCTGGTGGCCAAGGAAGGCGACTTCGCCACCCTCCGCCTGCCCAGCACCGAGATGCGGCGGGTGCCGATCGACTGCCGGGCCACCATCGGTGAGGTCGGCAACGCCGAGGCCGAGCTGATCTCCATCGGCAAGGCCGGCCGCAACCGCTGGAAGGGCGTCCGCCCCCAGTCCCGCGGCGTGGCCATGAACCCCGTCGACCACCCCCTGGGCGGTGGCGAGGGCAAGTCGTCCGGTGGACGGCACCCGGTGTCGCCGTGGGGCGTCCCCGAGGGCCGCACCCGCGACACCAACAAGCCCTCCCAGAAGCTCATCATCCGCCGCCGCCGGACGCGCGGGGCCCGGAGGTAATCCATGGCACGCAGCCTCAAGAAGGGTCCCTTCATCGATGGGCACCTGCTCAAGAAGGTCGACGACCTCAACTCGCGCGGCGAGAAGCGGGTCATCAAGACCTGGTCGCGCCGCTCGACGGTGATCCCCGACATGGTCGGCCACACCATCGCCGTCCACGACGGGCGCAAGCACGTCCCGGTGTACATCACCGAGTCGATGGTGGGGCACAAGCTGGGCGAGTTCGCCCTCACCCGCACCTTCCGGTTCCACGCCGGCCAGGAGCGGGCGGGGAGGCGATAACTGTGACGGGTCCGAAGCTCAACGAGGCCCCGGTCATCCGCCGCCGGCCCGAGTCGCGGGCCCAGGCGGTCACGGCCGACGTCCTTTCGGCCAAGGCCGTCGCCCGCCACGTGCGGGTCTCGCCGTACAAGGTGCGCCAGGTCCTCGACCTCATCCGGGGCCACGAGACCCAGCGGGCGCTCGACATCCTGCGCCTGTGCGAGCGCGACGCCGCCATCGTCGTGGGCAAGCTGCTGGCGTCGGCCATGGCCAACGCCGAGCACAACCACGCCCTGGTCACCGACGAACTGTTCGTGTCGGCCTGCTTCGCCGACGAGGGCCCCACCCTGAAGCGGTGGCGGCCCCGGGCCCGGGGCCGGGCCACCCGCATCCGCAAGCGCACCACCCACGTCACGGTGATCGTCAGCCGCCTGCCGGAGTCGGAGCTGCGTCAGCGGCGGGCCCAGCGGGCCCAGGCCACCACCGGCCGGCGGGGCGGACCCCGCCGCACCCCGGCCGCCTCGGCCCCCGACCGGGCCGAGCGCACCGGCCGCAGCCGCCGCCGCGACGCGTCGACCGGCGCAGCCACCGGAGTCGACACCAGAAACTTCTCCACGACCACGCCCGAGACCCCAGAGTCGGAGCCGGAGGCGCAACCCAGAGATCCGGAGGTGCCCACGACCATGGCCGAGACCCAAGACCCCACCCCGAAGCCCGACACCGTCACCGAGCCGCCCCGAGGTCCGGACCGAGGGCGCCGCCGCAGGCAGCGAGGGCACGACGGACGCCCCCGCCGACGACGACGCCAGCGCCGACGACACCAGCGCCGACGACACCAGTGCCGACGACACCAGCGCCGACGACACCAGCGCCGACGACGAAAGCGACAAGGAGTAACTGTTGGGCCAGAAGGTCAACCCCTACGGGTTCCGCCTCGGCGTCACCACCGATTGGAAGTCCCGGTGGTTCAGCGATCGCGAGTACACCGACTACCTCATCGAGGACTGGAAGATCCGCGACTACCTGATGAAGCAGCTGCCCCATGCGGCCATCAGCCGGGTCGAGGTCGAGCGCACGCGTGACCGCCTCCGCATCGACGTCCACACCGCCCGCCCGGGCATCGTCATCGGCCGCCGCGGCGCCGAGGCCGACCGCCTGCGCACCGACCTGGCCAAGATGACGGGCAACGTCAAGGTCCAGCTCAACATCCAGGAGATCAAGCAGCCCGAGCTCGACGCCGCCCTCATCGCCCAGGGCGTGGCCGACCAGCTGGCGGGCCGGGTCAGCTTCCGCCGAGCCATGAAGCGGGCCGTCCAGACGGCCCAGAAGGCGGGCGCCCTCGGCATCCGGATCCAGTGCTCGGGCCGCCTCGGCGGCTCCGAGATGGCCCGCAGCGAGTGGTACCGCGAGGGACGGGTGCCCCTGCACACCCTCCGCTCCGACATCGACTACGGCCTCCGCGAGGCCCGCACCACGTTCGGTCGCATCGGCGTGAAGTGCTGGATCTACAAGGGTGACATCCTCCCCTACAAGACCTCCACCGAGGACAAGATCTCCCGCGAGGCGGCCATGGCCGTGGGCGAGACGTCCGGCCACGCCAAGCCCCGCCGCATCATCTCCGCCGGTGGCGGCCGCCGCCGTCCGGGCGAGGAGGAGTTGGGTACCGCCGGCACCGCCGCCCCCGAAGGCGAGCCGGGCGCCGACACCGGCCTGCCCGAAGGCACGCTCGTGGTCCAGCCCGACGGCGCCCTGGGCGACGTCGGCGACGGCGCCGTCACGAGCGACGTCCACGACGACGTCCTCACCGACGACGCGGTGGCTGCGCCGGTCATCCGGGAGGCCGATCCCGAGACCGAGCGCCTCCTGGCCGAGGAAGAGGAGATCGAGCGCCGCACCCGGCAGCACCACGAGACCCCCCACTTCCGCACCGGGGACGAGTAGATGATTTCGTCCTCACTCGCTTCGCTCCGTTCGGACGAGCTCCAAGGAGCTGCGGGCGACCGGCAGAGCCGGTCCGCCCTCCGCCGTTTCCTTCTGACGGCAGCCGTTGAGGCCGCCTTCGGCGGCGCGAGCGGCCACCGGATGCAGCCATGTTGATGCCCAAGCGGGTCAAGCACCGCAAGCAGCACCGGGGCCGCCTCACCGGGATGGCCACCGGCGGCACCGAGGTGTCCTTCGGCGACTACGGGATCCAGGCCATGGAGCCGGGATGGATCACGGCCCGCCAGATCGAGGCGGCCCGTATCGCCATGACCCGCCACGTCAAGCGTGGGGGCAAGGTCTGGATCAACATCTTCCCCCACAAGCCGGTCACCGAGAAGCCGGCCGAGACCCGCATGGGCTCGGGCAAGGGCAACCCCGAGCGGTGGGTGGCGGTCGTCAAGCCGGGCCGGATCATGTTCGAGCTGGGCGGCGTGCCCGAGGCGCTGGCCAAGGAGGCCCTCGACCGGGCCATCCAGAAGCTGCCCATCCGGGCCCGCATCGTGTCCCGGGAGGGGGAGGTCTGATGGCCACCGCCATTTCCGAGCTGCGCGAGATGGACGACGACGAGCTCGAAACCCGTCTGATCGAGGCCCGCCAGGAGCTCTTCAACCTCCGCTTCCAGCACGTCACCGGCCAGCTCGACAACTACTCCCGGCTGGGCCAGGTCCGCAAGGAGATCGCCCGGGTGAACACGCTGCTGCGAGAGCGCGAGATCGCGGCGGCCGAGGCCGGCGAGACGCAGGAGCCGGCGCCCGAGGCCGAGGAATCCCCGGCCGCAGCCGACGCCCGCCGGGCCCGGGTGCTGGGCAGCCGCCGGGCCGCAGCCCGGGCGGCCAGGGCTTCCGACGCCAATGACGAAAGCGACGCACAAGGATGAGTGACCAGACGGGCGCCGCAGGCGCCGACGGGGCCGAGACCAGGCCCAACCAGCGCAAGGTGCGGGAGGGCGTGGTGGTGTCGACCGCCATGGACAAGACCGCCATCGTCGCCGTCGTCGAGCGCGTGCGCCACCGGCGCTACGCCAAGACGGTGCAGACCACCAAGCGCTTCCACGCCCACGACGAGCAGAACGAGGCCCACGTGGGCGACCGCGTGCGGGTGCAGGAGACGCGCCCGCTGTCGAAGCTGAAGCGCTGGCGGATCGTCGAAGTACTGGAGCGTGCCAAGTGATCCAGCAGGAGACCCGGCTGCGGGTCGCGGACAACTCGGGGGCCAAGGAGGTGCTCTGCATCAAGGTGCTGGGCGGCTCCAAGCGCCGCTACGCCTCGATCGGCGACATCATCGTGGGCACGGTCAAGGACGCCATCCCGGGCGGCTCGGTGAAGAAGGGCGACGTGGTCAAGTGCGTCGTCGTCCGCACCAAGAAGGAGAACCGGCGTCCCGACGGCAGCTACATCCGCTTCGACGAGAACGCCGCCGTCCTCATCACCGACGCCCTCCAGCCCCGCGGCACCCGCATCTTCGGCCCCGTGGGCCGGGAGCTGCGCGACAAGAAGTTCATGCGGATCGTCTCGCTCGCCCCCGAGGTGCTGTAGATGAAGCTCAAGAAGGGCGACCGGGTGCGGGTGCTCACCGGCAAGGACCGGGGCGACGAGGGCGAGATCATGCGGGCCATGCCCAAGGAGGGCAAGGTCATCGTCGACGGCGTCAACACCGCCCGCAAGCACCAACGCGCGGTGCGGGCCACCATGCAGGCCGGGATCATCGACCGCGACATGCCCATCCCCGTGGCCAACGTGGCCCTGCTGTGCTCCAACTGCGGCCCGACGCGGGTCGGCTACCGCTTCGACGACCGGGGCAAGAAGATCCGGATCTGCCGCAAGTGCGGGGGCGACGTCTGATGGCCGCGCCCGACACGAAGGCGGCGGCCACCAAGACGGTCTCGGCCAAGGCGCCCGTCGTGGCCGCCCCTCCGCCCCGGCTCAAGGTCCGCTACGAGACCGAGATCCGGCCCCGTCTGCTGGGCGAGCTGGAGCTCTCCAACATCATGGAGGTCCCCCGGCTGGAGAAGATCGTCGTCAACATGGGCGTGGGCAAGGCCACCCAGCAGGCCTCTCTCCTCGACGGTGCGGTCAACGACCTCCGGCTCATCACCGGCCAGAAGCCGCTGATCACCAAGGCCCGGCGCTCGATCGCGGCGTTCAAGCTGCGGGAGGGCAACGCCATCGGGGCCAAGGTCACCCTGCGGGGCGCGCGGATGTGGGAGTTCTTCGACCGGCTCGTCAGCCTGGCCATCCCCCGCGTCCGCGACTTCCGGGGACTGCCGCCCAACGCCTTCGACGGCCGGGGCAACTACACCTTCGGCTTCGACGAGCAGCTCATCTTCCCCGAGATCGACTACGACAAGATCGACGCCGTCCGGGGCATGGACATCACGATCGTCACCACCGCCCGCAACAACGCCGAGGGCCGGGCCCTGCTCGACGCCTTCGGCTTCCCGTTCCGCCGCGACACGAATGAGTAGGGAAGGCTAGACCCCACCGTGGCCAAGAAAGCACTTGTCATCAAGCAGCAGCGCAAGCCCAAGTTCAAGGTCCGGGCCTACACCCGGTGCCGGCGTTGCGGGCGTCCGCGCGCCGTGTTCCGCCAGTTCGGGCTGTGCCGCATCTGCCTGCGCGAGATGGTGCACGCCGGCGAAGTGCCCGGCGTCACCAAGGCCAGTTGGTGAGGGGCAGCCGATGACGATGACCGACCCGATCGCCGACATGCTCACCCGCATCCGCAACGGGGGCGTGGCCATGCAGGACACCGTCCGCATGCCCTCCTCCAAGCTCAAGGAGGCCCTCGCCCACATCCTGCGGCGCGAGGGCTACATCGCCGACTTCACCGTCCGCGACGAGACCGAGCGGCCCGGGCGCACGCTGGAGATCACCATGAAGTACACGCCCGAGCGGGCCCCGACCATCTCCGGCATCAAGCGGGTGTCCAAGCCGGGGCTGCGGGTCTACACCAAGGCCGATCGCCTGCCCCGCGTCCTCGGGGGGCTGGGCGTGGCCGTCCTGTCCACCAGCCAGGGCCTCATGACCGACCGCGAGGCGCGCCAGCGCCGAGTCGGCGGCGAGATCCTCTGCTTCGTGTGGTGAGCGACTGATGTCACGAATCGGAAGAGCACCCATCCCCGTCCCCGCTGGCGTCGACGTGACCATCACCGAGGGCCAGGGCACGTTGCATGTCATGGTCAAGGGTCCCAAGGGCACACTCGAGCGCGACCTGCCCCGCGACATCACGGTCCGGGCCGACGCCGGCCAGCTCCTGGTGGAGCGGCCCGACGACGAGCGGGCCCACCGCGCCCTGCACGGCCTCACCCGGTCGCTGGTCAACAACATGGTCGTGGGCGTCACCCAGGGCTTCCAGAAGGACCTCGAGATCGTGGGCGTCGGCTACCGGGCCATCGCCAAGGGCCCGACCACCCTCGAGCTGGCCGTCGGCTACAGCCACCCGGTGATCATCGAGGCTCCGGCCGGCGTCACCTTCGAGGTGCCGGTGCCCACCCGCCTCAGCGTCAAGGGCAGCAACAAGGAGGTCGTGGGCCAGGTGGCCGCCGACATCCGGGCCGTCCGCAAGCCAGAGCCCTACAAGGGCAAGGGGATCCGTTACGCGGGCGAGGTCGTCCGCCGCAAGGCCGGGAAGGCTGCGAAGTAGCCATGACGTTCACCGCCAAGAAGAAGCAGGTCGCCCGCCAGCGGCGGCATTTCCGGGTGCGCAAGCACGTCCGGGGGACGGCCGAGCGGCCCCGCCTGGCCGTCTTCCGCTCGAACAGGCACATCACCGCCCAGGTCATCGACGACGTCGCCGGCCACACCCTGGCCGCCGCCAGCACGGTGGAGGCCGACCTCAGGTCCGGGCCCACCGCCAACCGGCAGGCCGCGGGAGCCGTCGGGAAGCTGGTCGCGGAACGGGCCACCGCCGCCGGCGTCACCAAGGTCGTCTTCGACCGGGGCGGCAACATCTACCACGGGCGGGTGGCGGCGGTCGCCGACGCCGCAAGAGAAGCAGGGTTGGAATTTTGATGCCGGCCACCCAAGCCGCCGAAGCCGGCCGGAGCGAGCGAAGCGAGCGAGTGAGGTCGACAACGTAATGGCAGAGAAGGACTACGAGGAGCGGGTCATCACGATCAACCGCGTGGCCAAGGTGGTCAAGGGCGGTCGGCGGTTCTCGTTCACCGCCCTGGTCGTCGTGGGCGACGGCGCGGGCAAGGTCGGGCTCGGCTACGGCAAGGCCAAAGAGGTGCCGGCCGCCATCCAGAAGGGGATCGAGGAGGCCAAGAAGAACCTGTTCGAGGTGCCTCTCGCCGGCTCCACCATCACCCACGCCATCATGGGCGAGCGGGGCGCGGGACGGGTGCTGCTCAAGCCGGCCGCCCCCGGCACCGGCGTCATCGCCGGCGGTGCCGCCCGGGCCATCCTCGAGTCGGCCGGCGTGCGCGACATCCTGGCCAAGTCGCTGGGGTCGTCCAACGGCATCAACGTGGCCCACGCCACGGTGGCCGGGCTGAAGGGCCTGAAGCGGCCCGACATCATCGCCCGCAACCGGGGCAAGTCGGTCGAAGAGGTCTGCCCGCCCGGGCTGCTGCGGGCCTACAACGAGTCCAAGCGCGGCACCCACACGCCCAAGGAAGTGGCGTGATGGCCGACCCGACAACCGAGCAGAAGAGCGACCAGACGAGCGATCGGACGGATTCCTCGGGTGAGGGGCGGCTCCGGGTGTCCCAGGTGCGCTCCTCCATCGGCACCAAGCCCAACCACCGGGCCAACCTGAAGGCACTCGGCCTGGGCCGCATCGGCAAGAGCAACAACCTGCCCGACCGGCCCGAGATCCGGGGCATGATCGCCCGGGTCCCGCACCTGGTCACCGTGGAGCCAATCGGGAATGACGAGGTGGCGGGATGAAGGTCCACGACCTGAAGCCGGCCCCCGGGTCGACCCGCGACCGCCGCCGCGTCGGCCGCGGCATCGGCGGCAAGGGCGGCAAGACCGCCGGCCGGGGCACCAAGGGCCAGCACGCCCGGGGCTCGGTGCCGCCCTACTTCGAGGGTGGCCAGATGCCCCTCAGCCGCCGGGTGCCGAAGCTGAAGGGCTTCAAGAACCCGTTCCGGGTGGAGTACACGGTGGTCAACCTCGATGCCCTGGAGGCCTTCGACGGCACCGAGGTCACGCCCGACACCCTCCGGGCCAAGGGCCTGGTCCACAAGCGGGGCCTGGTCAAGGTGCTCGGACGGGGCGAGCTCAGCCGCGCCCTGCAGGTCACCGCCCACGCCTTCTCCAAGTCGGCCGAAGAGGCGATCACCGGCGCAGGGGGTACGGTTGAGATCCTGCCGCCCCCGTACGAAGGCCGTCCGCCCGCCAAGGGCAACGCCCTCACCAACCGTTAGCCAGTTACCGTGAGGCAGGCCACCGTGCCAGCGCTGAGGCGATCAGCAACCAGTAAGGGAGTCCCGTGCTTTCGAGCTTGAAGAACATCTTCAAGATCCCGGACCTCCGGAACAAGATCCTCTTCACGCTGCTCATGATCGCCCTGTACCGGCTGGGGTCCAACGTCACCGTGCCGGGGATCGACTTCGGTGCCGTGCAGGACCTCCAGGCCCAGGCCGAGGAGGGTGGGGTGCTGGGCTTCCTCAACCTGTTCTCGGGCGGGGCGCTCACCCAGATGGCGGTCTTCGCCCTCGGGATCATGCCCTACATCACCAGCTCGATCATCATGCAGCTCCTTGCGGTGGTGATCCCCAAGATCGAGCAGTGGCAGAAGCAGGGGGCCGTCGGCCAGAAGAAGATCACCCAGTGGACCCGTTACATGACAGTCGGCCTCGCCCTGCTCCAGGCCACCGGGATCACCTACCAGTTCAACAACGGCCTGCTCGGCGACGGCACCACCACCGTTCCCCTGGTCACCAAGTTCGACGTTCCCCACGTGGCCCTGATCGTGCTCACGATCACCGCCGGCACGGCTGTCGTCATGTGGATGGGCGAGCTGATCACCCAGCGGGGCATCGGCAACGGGATGTCGATCCTCATCTTCGCCAACGTCGTCAGCCGGATGCCGGCCCAGTTCGGCAACGTCCGAGCGGAGAAGGGCAACTACGTGGCCGGCCTGCTGCTGATCGCGGTGATCGGGATGATCGCAGCCATCGTGTTCGTGGAGCAGGGTCAGCGGCGCATCCCGGTCCAGTTCGCCAAGCGGGTGGTCGGGCGGCGGATGTACGGCGGGCAGAGCACCTACATCCCGCTCAAGGTCAACCAGGCCGGGGTGATCCCGATCATCTTTGCCAGCTCGGTCCTCTATTTCCCCGTGCTGCTGTCGAACGTGGTCCAGGTCGACTGGATCGTCAACTTCATCAACCAGAACCTGGTCCAGCCCGACAACCTGATCTACATCGCCATCTACGGGCTCCTGATCGTGTTCTTCACGTACTTCTACACCGCCATCACGTTCAACCCGGCCCAGCAGGCCGACATCATCCGCAAGCAGGGTGGCTTCATCCCCGGCATCCGTCCCGGGCCGCCCACCGAGCGCTACCTGGGCCAGATCCTGAACCGCATCACCCTTCCCGGCTCGCTGTTCCTGGCCGCCATCGCGCTCGTCCCGAATGTCATCCTGAGGATCTGGGACGTCGACGCCTTCCCCTTCGGTGGCACCACCATCCTCATCGCGGTGGGCGTGGCCCTGGAGACCATGAAACAGATCGACAGCCAGCTCATGATGCGCAACTACGAGGGGTTCCTGGCCTGAGGTACGGGATCCCCGCTTCCGTACCCCGGTGTCATCGCCTTGAGGCCGCTCTCATGCACTCCTGGCTGATCCGGCGCCCACGGTGAGCACCGACGGCGCCGCCGCAGACATGGTCGATCCCTACCAGACCGACTCCGACCAGGTCGAGCCTTTCGCCGGCCCGGGAACAAGGCTGGTCATCCTGGGCAAGCAGGGCGCGGGCAAGGGCACCCAGGCGGAGCGTCTGGCCCAGCAGCTCGGGGCCCCCCGGATCTCCACCGGCGACATGTTCCGCAGCGCGGTGCGGGCCGGCAGCCGGTGGGGCATGCAGGCGGCCGCCTACATGGACGCCGGGGAGCTGGTGCCCGACGACGTCGTGGTGGGGATGGTCACCGAGCGACTGGCCCAGGACGACGTCCAGAAGCGGGGATTCGTCCTCGACGGCTTCCCCAGGTCGGTGGCCCAGGCCGAGGCTCTCGACCGCATCGCCGATCCCGAGCTGGTGATCTCGCTGGAGGTCCCCACCGAGATGGTGCTGCGCCGGCTGGCCGGCCGCCGCACCTGCGAGGTCTGCGGGTCGAACTACGGCCCCGAGAAGCCACCGTCCGACGACAGCATCTGCGACGTGTGCGGCGGCAAGGTCGTCCAGCGGGAGGACGACACCGAGGCCGCGATCAGCCGCCGGCTGGAGGTGTACGAGCAGCAGACCGCCCCCCTCGTGGCCTGGTACCTGTCAAGCGACCGCCTGGCCGCGGTCGACGGCACGGGCACCCCCGACTCCGTCACCAAACGCCTGTTGCGAGCGTTGGAAACCCGCCTCGGATGAGGAGGACCTTCGCAACGGTGCGCCGCGGAGTGACGGCGAAGTGATCAAGACGGCACCCGAGATCGCGATCATGCGGCGGGCGGGGCGGGTGGTGGCGGAGATGCTCGACGCCTGCCAGGCCGCGGCCAGGCCCGGCGTCACCACCCTCGATCTCGACCGGGTGGCCCGGGAGGTGCTCGAGAAGCGGGGGGCGAAGTCGAACTTCCTCAACTACCACGGCTTCCCGGCGGTGATCTGCACGTCCCCCAACGAGGTGATCGTCCACGGCATCCCCGGCCCGTACGTGCTGGAGGACGGCGACATCGTGTCCATCGACGCGGGGGCGATCATCGAGGGCTGGCACGGCGACGCCGCCCGCACCGTGCCCGTGGGCCAGATCTCGCCCCAGGCCAAGCGGCTGATCGAGACCACCGAGCGGGCGCTGTGGGCCGGCATCGACCAGATGAAGAGCGGCAACCGCCTCTTCGACATCGGCGGGGCGGTGCAGGACGTGGCCGAGGGGGCCGGCTACTCGGTGGTGCGGGAGTACGTGGGCCACGGCATCGGCCGGGCCATGCACGAGCAGCCCCAGATCCCCAACTACCGGCCCCTCGACCGGTCGCGGAACATGAAGCTCCGCGGCGGCCACGTGTTCGCGGTGGAGCCCATGGTCAACGTCGGCAGCCCCAAGACGGAGCTCCTCGAGGACGGCTGGACCGTGGTCACCGCCGACGGCCTCCTCTCGGCCCACTTCGAGCATTCGATCGCCATCACCGACGACGGGCCGGAGGTGCTCACCGTCCTGTGAGCCGCCCCTGCGGACCCGGAACACCGGGACCGGTTCCGGCGTTGGAACGGCTGCGTGGCCGTGGGCCGTGCCGTTTTCCGTCCCCGGCTACGTAAGGTAAGCTTTTCGACTGTCCCCGGGCGATTTGCTGGTTTGCGGCGCGCGTCCGGGCTGCCCGTTTTGTTTTCAGGAGGATCACCTGCCCAAGCCCAAAGAAGACGCGATCGTGATGGAGGGCAAGGTCGTCGAGCCCCTGCCCAACGCCATGTTCCGCGTGGAGCTGGAAAACGGCCACAAGGTGCTGGCCCACATCTCCGGGAAGATGCGCATGCACTACATCCGCATCCTGCCCGGCGACAGGGTCCAGGTGGAGCTCACGCCCTACGACATCAGTCGTGGGCGCATCACGTACCGCTACAAGTAGAGGCACGAAAGCGAGTCATGAAGGTCAAGCCGAGTGTGAAGCCGATCTGCGACCACTGCAAGGTGGTGCGCAGGCACGGCAAGGTGTTGGTGATCTGCACCAACCCGCGTCATAAGCAGCGGCAGGGCTAGCGGCGTATGGCCCGCATAGCCGGAGTCGACATCCCCCGCGAGAAGCGGCTGGAGATCTCCCTCACCTACATCTACGGCATCGGCCGCACCCGGGCCACCCAGGTGTGCACCGAGACCGGCACCGATCCGTCGACGCGGGTCCGCGACCTCACCGACGAGGAGGTCACCCGCCTCCGCATGTGGATCGACGCCAACCTCAAGGTCGAGGGTGACCTGCGCCGCGACGTGGCCCAGGACATCAAGCGCAAGATCGAGATCGGTTGCTACCAGGGCATCCGCCACCGTCGTGGCCTGCCCGTCCGCGGCCAGCGCACGCACACCAACGCCCGCACCCGGAAAGGTCCCAAGAAGACCGTGGCCGGGAAGAAGAAGGTGAGGAAGTAGTGCCCAAGCCCAAGCCAGGTGGCCGGCGCCCGAAGAAGCGCGAGCGCAAGAACGTCACCTACGGGGTTGCTCACATCAAGAGCTCGTTCAACAACACGATCATCTCCATCAGCGACATGGAGGGCAACGTCCTCGCCTGGGCGTCGGCCGGCAACGTCGGCTTCAAGGGGTCCCGCAAGTCGACGCCCTTCGCGGCCCAGATGGCGGCCGAGGCCTGCGGCCGGCGGGCCATGGAGCACGGGATCCGCAAGGTCGACGTGCTGGTGAAGGGCCCCGGTTCGGGCCGCGACACCGCCATCCGGTCGCTGCAGAACACCGGCATCGAGGTCTCGGGCATCAAGGACCTCACGCCCATCCCCCACAACGGTTGCCGCCCGCCCAAGCGGCGGAGGGTCTGAGCGATGGCGCGCTACACCGGTCCTGTCTGCCGTCTGTGCCGGCGGGAGAAGATGAAGCTGTTCCTCAAGGGTCCCAAGTGCGACTCGATGAAGTGCCCGATCGAGCGCCGGCCCTACCCGCCGGGCGAGCACGGGCGCGGTCGCATCCGTGAGTCCGAGTACCTGCTCCAGCTGCGGGAGAAGCAGAAGGCCCGCCGAATCTACGGCGTCCTCGAGAAGCAGTTCCGCAACATGTACGAGGAGGCCAACCGCCAGGACGGCATCACCGGCGAGATCCTCCTCCAGATGCTCGAGCAGCGGCTCGACAACGTCGCCTTCCGGGCCGGATGGGGCGCCAGCCGCTCCCAGTCCCGCCAGTTCGTGCGCCACGGCCACGTCCTCGTCAACGGCAAGCGGGTCACCATCCCCAGCTACCAGGTGCGCAAGGGCGAAGTGATTACCGTCCGCCCCAAGTCGCGCACGATGATCGTCCTGCGCCACAACCTCGACACCATCGACCGCCTGGTCCCGCCCTGGCTGGAGACCGGCGACGAAGGCATGTCGGTCACCGTCCGCGACATCCCCCTGCGCGAGCACATCGACGTGCCCGTCCGCGAGTCGCTCATCGTCGAGCTGTACTCGAAGTAAGCAAGTAGGAGCTCAAGAATGCTCATCATCCAGCGCCCCACCGTCGAGGCTCTCAGCGAGCCCGAGGGGAACCTGCAGCGGTTCTCCATCTCGCCCCTCGAGCCCGGCTTCGGCCACACGCTCGGCAACTCGCTGCGCCGCACGCTCCTGTCGTCGATCCCCGGCGCGGCCGTCACCCAGGTCCGCTTCGACGACGTCCTCCACGAGTTCGCCACCCTCCCGGGGGTGAAGGAGGACGTCACCGACATCATCCTGAACCTCAAGGACCTGGTGCTCACGGTGGAGTCCGACGAGCCCGTCACCCTGCGCCTCGACGCCCGGGGCGCGGGCGAGGTCACCGCACGCGACCTCCAGGCCAACTCCGACGTCGAGATCCTCAACCCCGAGATGCACATCGCCAGCATGTCGGAGCGGGCCCGCCTGGCCATCGACATCACCGTCGAGCGGGGCCGGGGCTACGTGTCGGCCGACAAGAACAAGAAGTCGTCGGTGATCGGGGTCATCCCGGTCGACTCCATCTTCTCCCCGGTGCGCCGGGTGGCGTTCCAGGTGGAGCCCACCCGGGTCGAGCAGGCCACCAACTACGACCGGCTCACCCTCGACATCGAGACCGACGGGTCGATCTCGCCCCGCGAGGCACTGGCGTCGGCCGGCGCCACGCTGCAGGCCCTGGTCGGCCTGGTGGCGCAGATGAGCGACTCGCCCCAGGCCCTCGAGCTGGGGGAGACGGGCGGGCTGGGCAGCGGCTCTCCCGACCTCGACCTGGCCATCGAGGAGCTCGACCTGTCGGAACGTCCCCGCAACTGCCTCAAGCGGGCCCAGATCAACTCGGTCGGCGAGCTGGTCAACAAGACCGAGGACGACCTGCTGGCGATCACCAACTTCGGCCAGAAGTCGCTCGACGAGGTGCTGGCCAAGCTCGACGAGCGGGGCCTGGCCCTACGCAACAAGGGGGCGTAGCCCGCCATGCCGGCGACTCCAAAGAAGGGCCGCCGCTTCGGCGGCAGCGCATCGCACCAGCGCCTGATGATGGGCAACCTGGTGGCGTCGCTCATCGCGGCCGAGGCCCTGGTCACCACCGAAGCCAAGGCCAAGGCCCTGCGGCCGATCGCGGAGAAGATGATCACCAAGGCCCGCAAGGGTGGTGTGCACCGTCACCGCCAGGTGGTGGCCTTCATCGGCGACAAGGACATGGCCCACAAGCTGTTCGAGGAGATCGGTCCCCGCTACGAGGACCGCCCCGGCGGCTACCTGCGCATCCTCAAGCTGGGGCCTCGCCACGGCGACAACGCGCCCATGGCCCGCATCGAATTTGTCTAGGAGGGGGACTTCGTCCCCCTCCTAACCTCCCCCTGAACGGCGTGCCCGGCCTGGGGCCGGGCGGGGGGCCAGCCGGGGGGGCCGCCTTCGGCGGCGCTCGCGGCCGGCGGGGAAGTTCAAAGGCGAGGATCCGCGGTTTCGTGCACTGTAGGGGCCGTGATTCGGTGCGTTCTCCCGAATTCACGGCTCTACGGGCGTTTCAAACCGGGCAGGGGGACGGGTGACGGTTCGGGTGCGGTTGGTGGTCGCTTATGACGGGGCTCCGTTTCACGGGTTTGCCATACAGCCCGGGCAGGCGACGGTTGCCGGGGCGCTGAAAGCCGCCATCGATCGGGCGTTGCGGGCGGACGTGTCCCTGGTGGGGGCGGGGCGGACGGACACGGGGGTGCATGCGTGGGGGCAGGTGGTGACGTTCGACGCCGACTCGGAGCGGTTCGACGCGGTCGGGCTGCAGCGGTCGCTCAACTCGTCGTTGGGGCCGGCGATCGCGGTGCGGGCGGTGGACGTGGTGGAGCCTGCGTTCTGTGCCCGGCGGTCGGCGTTGTCGCGGCGGTACCGGTTCACGATCCTCAACCGGGAGGTGCCCGACCCATTCCTGGCCGCCACCACGTGGCACGTTCCCGACGAGCTGTCGCTCAGGGCCATGCGCCTCGCCTGCGACCCGCTTTTCGGGGAGCACGATTTCTCGTCGTTCTGCCGGGTGCCGAGGCGGGATCCGCAGGCCAGCCTGGTGCGGAGGGTCGACGACGCGGCAGTGGATCGACCTGGGCGACGATCTGCTGCGCTTCGAGATCGAGGCCAGCTCCTTCTGTCACCAGATGGTGCGGTCGCTGGTGGGGACCATGGTGGAGGTCGGCCGGGGCCGTCGGGCGGCGGGGGAGATGGCGGGCACCATCCGGGCCCGCGACCGGTCGCTGGCCGGCCACATCGCGCCGCCCCACGGCCTGTGCCTGTGGTCGGTGGCCTATCCCGGCTTCGACTCCGCCCGGCCGGGTGGCTGACCGGTCGAGTGTGCAGTTGCATGGGATAGAGCGACACGACTGCACGACTCGACGCCGGTTCCGGGCGCATGGCTCCGGGAAATGTCCGGCGGCGAGGCACGCTACGCTCGGGGGATGCCCACGTTCTCTCCCAAGCCGTCCGACGTGACGCGGGCCTGGCACGTCGTCGACGCCGACGGGCTGGTGCTCGGTCGCATGTCCTCCGAGATCGCCCGCCTGCTGCGGGGCAAGCACAAGCCGATCTTCGCCCCCCACATCGACACCGGCGACCACGTGATCGTGGTGAACGCGGCCAAGGTCGTGCTCACCGCCGGCAAGGAGGCCAAGAAGGTCGCCTACCGGCACTCCGGCTATCCCGGAGGCCTGAAGTCCCGGGGCTACACCGAGATCATGGCCACCAACCCCGAGGCGGCGGTGCGGGCCGCGGTCAAGGGGATGCTCCCCAAGGGCCCGCTCGGTCGCCAGATGATCAAGAAGCTCAAGATCTACGCCGGACCCCACCACCCGCACGTCGCGCAGCTCCCGCAGCCCCGGACGATGGCGCACACCGCCAGCCGCCAGCAGGGCTGACGGGGTTCCAGGAGGACACGTTGCCCAAGCCCCTCGTCCAGTCGACCGGCCGCCGCAAGCGGGCCGTGGCCCGCGTGCGCCTGCGCTCGGGCACGGGCGTCATCACCGTCAACAAGCGCACGCTCGAGAACTACTTCCCCTCCGAGACGCACCGCATGGTCGTCACCGAGCCGCTGCGGCTCACGACGCTCACCGAGACCTACGACATCGACGCCACCCTCGACGGCGGCGGGCCGACGGGGCAGGCCGGCGCCCTGCGCCTGGGCATCTCCCGAGGCCTGGTGACTCTCGACGAGGACCTTCGGGGCGTGCTCAAGAAGGCCGGGTTCCTCACCCGCGACTCGCGCGAGAAGGAAAGCAAGAAGTACGGCCTGAAGAAGGCCCGGAAGGCTCCCCAGTACTCCAAGCGCTAGCGGGCAGGTAGTCCCCTGTCCCTGCGGTTCGGCACCGACGGAGTCCGCGGCCTGGCCAACGCCGAGCTCACCCCGGAGCTCGTCCTGGCCCTGGGGCGGGCCGCGGCCCGTGTCTTCGCCTCCGACCGGTTCCTGGTCGGCCGCGACACCCGGGTCTCGGGGCCCCTCATCCAGGCTGCCCTGTCGGCCGGGCTGATGGCCGAGGGATGCCACGTGGCCGACGCCGGCGTCCTGCCGACGCCCGGGTTGGCCTGGCTCTCGGCCGCCGACGGCTGCCCGGCGGCGGTGATCTCCGCCTCCCACAACCCGTTCCCCGACAACGGCGTCAAGTTCTTCGCCGCCGGTGGTCGCAAGCTGAGCGACGAGGTGGAGGCCCGGCTGGAGGAGGAGCTCGACCGCCTGCTCGGGGGCGGGACGAACGAGAGCGCGCCCGTGGGCGACCGCGTGGGCACGGTGACGGTCGACGGCGGGCGCCGGCGCTACGTCGACGGGCTGGTGGGCGTCCTCCCCCCCGGCGCCCTCGGCGGGCTCACGCTGGTGCTCGACTGCGCCAACGGGGCCGCGTCCGACGTGGCGCCGGAGGTCTTCCGTCGCCTGGGCGCGACGGTGCACGTCCTCCACGACCGGCCCGACGGGCGCAACATCAACGAAGACTCGGGGTCGACCCACCCCGCATCGCTCCAGGCCGAGGTGGTGGCCCGCACGGCCGACGTGGGCCTCGCCTTCGACGGTGACGCCGACCGGGTGCTGGCGGTCGACGCCGCCGGGAGCCTGGTCGACGGTGACCAGCTCATCGCCCTGCTCGCCCTCGACCGGCAGGCGGGGGGTCGCCTGCCCGGGAGCACGGTGGTGGTGACGGTGATGGCCAACCTCGGGTTCCGCCAGGCCATGCGGGCGGCGGGGATCGTCCTGGTGGAGACCGACGTCGGCGACCGGCACGTGCTGGAGGCGATGGAGAAGGGGGGCTGGGCGTTGGGCGGCGAGCAGTCCGGCCATGTCATCTTCCGCGATCTGGCCACCACCGGCGACGGCATCCTCACCGGGCTGCAGGCGCTCGACGTCGTCGTCCGCCGTGGGCGGCCGCTGGCCGAGCTGGCGTCGGTGGTCGTGCGGCGGCCCCAGGTGCTGCGCAACGTGGCCGTGGCCTCCCGCCGGCCGTTGGCCGACGAGGCTGGCCTGTCGGCGGCCATCGCCGCCGTCGAAGCCGGGCTGGGGGACGCCGGCCGGGTGCTCATCCGGCCCAGCGGCACGGAACCGGTCATCCGGGTCATGGTGGAGGCGGAGACCCCCGAGGCCACCGAGGAGGCGTGCGAGATCCTCTGCCAGGCGGTCAGCCGGGCTTTCGGCGGATGAGCGGGGCCGGGGCCGGGCCGGTGCGGGCGGCGCTGGGCCTGGCCGAGGGGCAGGGCGTCGTCGGCCGGCGGAGCGCCCAGGCCGTCGCCGCCGCCCTCTGACGTGATCCCCGTCGTCACCCCTCGGGAGATGGCCGCGGTCGACCGGGACGCACCGGTCGGCGTGGAAGTGCTGGTGGCCCGGGCGGGGGAGGCGGTCGCCCGGGCGGCGGTGGACATGATGGGCGGCACCTACGGCCGGCGGGTGCTGGTGGTGGCGGGCAAGGGCAACAACGGCGCCGACGGCCGGTACGCCGCCGGCCGCCTCGCGCGCCGGGGCGTACGGGTGAGGGTGGTCGACGCCGGCGGGCCGCCCAACCGGGTGGCCGCCGGGCTCGACCCCGGGCAGCTCGACCCCGGGCATCTCGACCCCCGGCATCTCGACCCCCGGCATCTCGACCCCCGGCATCTCGACCCCGGGCATCTCGCGGCATCTCGACCCCCGGCATCTCGACCCCCGGCATCTCGACCCCGGGCATCTCGACCCCGGGCGTCTCGACCTCGTGATCGACGCCGCGTACGGCACCGGGTTCCGGGGCGACTACCGGGCACCCGACCCCCGGGGGGTCCCGGTCCTCGCCGTCGACATCCCCTCCGGCGTCGACGGCCTCACCGGTGCGGCCGGGCCGGGAGCGGTCCGGGCCGACCGCACCGTCACCTTCGCCGCCCTCAAGCCCGGCCTCCTCTTCCCCCCGGGCCGGGAGCTCGCGGGCGAGGTCGACGTGGTCGACATCGGCCTCGACGTGTCGGGGGCCACCGCCCACCGGGTGGAGTGGGACGACGTCGACCGGTGGATCCCCCACCGCCCCCCCGACAGCCACAAGTGGAGGACGGCGGTGTGGGTCGTGGCCGGGTCGCCGGGGATGGCCGGCGCGGCCCACCTGACCGCTCGGGCTGCCATGCGGGCGGGCGCGGGCACCGTCCGCCTCGGCATCCCCGGCGTGCCGCCGGCCCCCGCCTTCCTCGAGATCGTGGGCGTGCCGATTCCCGGCGAGGCTTGGGACGCCGAGGTCGTCGCCGACCTCCGGCGGGCGAAGGCGGTGGTGGTCGGGCCCGGGCTCGGGCGGTCCGACGCCACCCGGGACGGCGTGCGCCGGCTGGTGGGGCACGTGACCGCGCCCCTGGTGGTCGACGCCGACGGCCTGTACGCCCTGGGGACGGCGGACGAGGCCGCCCCCATCCTGGTGGGCCGGGACCGCGCCAGGGTCACCGTGCTCACGCCGCACGACGGGGAGTTCGAGCGCCTGGCCGGTCACGCTCCGGGTGCCGACCGGATCGCGGCCGCCCGCGACCTGGCCGCCCGCACCGGGGCGACGGTGCTGCTCAAAGGGCCGACAACCGTCGTCGCCGACCCGTCGGGCCGGGTCCTTCTCGCCTGCGAGGGTGACGAGCGACTGGCCACCGCCGGCACCGGCGACGTTCTCGCAGGCGTGGTCGGGGCCTACCTGGCCCAGGGGCTCGACGGCCTGCGGGCGGCCGGCGCGGCCGCCTTCGTGCACGGCCGGGCCGGGCACCTAGGCTGGCGCCACGGCCTGGTGGCCGGCGACCTGCTCGACCTCCTGCCGGCCGTCCTGGACCGCCGCTGACCTCGGAGGTTTGATGCCCCGCTCGTTTCTCGTCCGCCAGGTGATGACCACCGACGTCCTCAGCTTCCGCCCCGGCGACCCCATCGACGACGCGGCCCGGGCCCTGTCGTCCCGAAACATCGGCGGAGCCCCGGTCGTCGACGACGACGGCCGCGTGGTCGGCCTGTTGGAGGACGACGATCTCATCGTCCAGGAGAGCCGCCTCCACCTGCCCACTGTCATCTCGGTGCTGGGCGCCTACATCGAGCTGCCGTCTTCGGTGGCCCACTTCGAGGCCGACCTGCGCAAGGCGGTGGGGGCGACGGTGGGCGACGTCATGGACGCCGACCCCCCCACGTGCGGTCCCGACGACACCCTCGAGCAGGTGGCCACGGTCATGCACGAGCACGACCTCTCCCGGCTGCCGGTGGTGTCCGGGGGGCGCCTGGTGGGCATCGTCTCGCGCGGTGATCTCGTCCGGGCCATCGTCAGCGATCCCGGCCCCGTTCCCGGTAGCTGACCGGGTGACCCACCGGCCGGCGTGGGCCGAGGTCGATCTGGCCGCCGTCCGCCACAACGTCGGTGTGCTGGCCGGCCTGTCCGCCCCCGCCCGGATGTGCGCCGTGGTCAAGGCGGGGGGCTACGGGCACGGCCCGGTGGAGGTGGCCCGGGCCGCCCTGGAGGGCGGGGCGACGTGGCTGGCGGTGGCCCTGGTGGAAGAGGGGGCGCAGCTCCGCGACGCCGGCATCGACGCGCCGGTGCTGCTGCTCTCCGAGCCGCCGGGCGACGCCATGGCCGATGTCGTCGGGCTGCGACTGACGCCCACCCTCTACACCGGCGAGGGGATGGCCGCGGCCGCGGCGGCCGCCGCCATCGGTGGAGGACCCCTGGCGGTGCACGTCAAGGTCGACACCGGGATGCATCGGGTGGGCGCTCCCGCGGCGGGCGCCCTGAAGCTCGCCCTCACCGCCGAGGAACGGCCCGAGCTCGCCCTCCAGGGACTGTGGACCCACTTCGCGGTGGCCGACGATCCCGACGACCCCTTCACCGGCGTGCAGGCGGCGCGCTTCGCCGCCGTCCTCGACGAGTTGGCCGGGCTCGGCGTGCGCCCGCCCCTCGCCCACGCGTGCAACTCAGCGGGCGTGCTCACCCATCCCGCGGCCCACCACGACCTCGTGCGGTGCGGGATCGCGCTGTACGGCGTGGCGCCCCGTCCCGCCCTCGACGGCCTCGCGCCCGGCCTCCGGCCTGCGCTCTCCCTCAAGGCCCGGATCTCATTGGTGAAGGAGGTGGCGCCCGGCGAGGGCGTCTCCTACGGGCGGCGTTTCCGGGCCGCCGGAAACGGTCCCACCGGAGACGGTCCCACCGTGGTCGCCACGGTGCCGATCGGCTACGCCGACGGCGTTCCCTGGAGGCTCCCGGGGGCGGGCGGCGAGGTGCTCATCGGTGGACGACGCCGTCCCCTGGCGGGCGCCGTCACCATGGACCAGCTCATGGTCGACTGTGGCGACGACCGGTCGGTGGCGGTGGGCGACGAGGTGGTCCTCATCGGCCGCCAGGGCGACGACGCCATCGGCGCCTGGGAGTGGGCCGACCGGCTGGGCACCATCGCCTACGAGGTGCTCACCGGGGTGGGCGGCCGCGTGCCCCGCGTCTACCGCTGACGCCCTCGGCGCCGGGGGTGCGGCGGTAGGATTCCGCGGATGTCCACGCTGGCCGAGGTCAGGGAGCAGGCGCTGGCATGCGTCCGCTGCCCGCTGGCCGCCGGCCGGACCCAGGTCGTGTTCGGCGTCGGCAGTCCCACGGCCGGACTGATGTTCGTGGGGGAGGGTCCCGGCCAGCAGGAGGACCTCCAGGGCGAGCCCTTCGTGGGCCGCTCGGGGCAGTACCTCGACCGCCTCGTCCTCGACGAGATGGGCCTCACCCGGGCCGACTTCTACATCGCCAACACGGTCAAGTGCCGCCCGCCCGGCAACCGCGACCCCCTGCCGGACGAGATCGCCGCCTGCAGCCCGTGGCTCGACCAGCAGCTCGACCTCGTCGACCCGTCGGTGGTGGTCACCCTCGGCAACTTCGCCACCAAGCTGCTGTTGCGCACGACCGAGGGCATCACCCGGCTGCGGGGCAGGGCCTACCCGTTCCGGCGGGGCGTGCTGATCCCCACCTTCCATCCGGCGGCCGTCCTGCGCAGCGGGGGGGAGACGGCGGCCCAGATGCGGGCCGACCTGGTGCGGGCCAAGCGCCACCTCCGCCCGGTGCCCGAGGCGCCCCAGGCGCCTCGAGTCCCCCAGGTGCCAAAATTGCCCCAGGTGGTCGCGTGATCACGGCCCGCACGTCCTCCGTCGCCGACACCCGGTCGCTGGCGGCCGAGGTGGCGCCGCTGGCCCGGCCGGGCGACCTCGTCCTGCTGTCGGGCGACCTGGGAGCGGGCAAGACCGCGTTCGTGCAGGGCTTCGCCCGGGGCCTCGGGGTGGCGGAGGCGGTCACCAGCCCGGCCTACGTGCTGGTCCGTCCCTACGAGGGCCGGATCCCCCTCCTGCACCTCGACGTCTACCGCCTCGAGCACCTCCAGGAGCTGCAGGACCTGGGCATCAGCGAGCTCCTCGACGACGGCGGGGTGACGGTGATCGAGTGGGGCGACGTGGTCGCCTCCGCCCTCCCCCCCGATTTCCTGGAGGTGCGGATCACCCCGGGCGACGACGACGACCAGCGCCTCCTGTCGTTCCGGTGGGTGGGGTCGCGCTGGCCGGCCCGGGCCACGGCCCTGCGCCAGGCGGTCGCCGCCTGGGCCGTCCCCCTCGAGAAGGGCCAGGCGTGATCGTCCTCGGGATCGAGACCGCCACCCCGCAGGTGGGGTGCGCGGTGGGCGGCCACGAGGGCGTGCTGGCCGAGTTCCACTCGACCCGGGGTCGGCGCCACGTGGAGACCCTCGCCCCCGCCATCGACTTCGTCTGCCGCCAGGCCCGGGTCGAGCTGTCCGAGATATCGGCCGTCGCCGTCGACATCGGCCCCGGGCTGTTCAGCGGCCTGCGGGTGGGCGTGGCCACGGCCAAGGCCATGGCCCAGGCCCTGCGGGTGCCCACGTTGGGGGTGACGAGCCTCGACCTGCTGGCCTTCCCCCTCCGCTACAGCAGCCGCCTGATCGTGCCCGTGATCGACGCCCGGCGGGGCGAGGTGTTCTACGCCTTCTACCGCCAGGTGCCGGGCGGGGCCCAGCGGCTGTCGCCCTACTCGCTGGGCACGGCCGAGGAGCTGGCGTCGGAGCTGCTGGCCCGGGGCGAGGAGTGCCTCCTGGTGGGCGACGGTGCCGTCCGTTACCAGGACGTGCTGCGGGAGGTCGCCCGCTTCGACGCGTCCGACATCGTCAACGCCTACCCGTCGGCCGCGTCCCTGGTGGAGCTGGCGCACCCCCGCGCCATCCGGGAGGAGTTCGTTCCCGCCACCGACCTCAAGCCCTTCTACCTCCGGCGCAGCGACGCCGAGATCTCGTGGTCGGAGAAGTCCTGGGCCGAGCGGTCATGACCGGACCGGCCCTGACCGGTTGGGCGGTCGTCTAGAGATGGTGCAGGCCCGTCGCCGTGATGGCGATCCGCCCGACCTGGCCGACCTGGTGGTGCACCTGGTGCCGATGCGCCGGCGCCACCTGCGCTCGGTGCTGCGGATCGAGGCCCAGGTGTATCCCCGTCCATGGTCGCTGGGGCTGTTCATGAGCGAGCTGGCCCTGCGCAACAGCCGGGCGTACTACGTCGCCCGCATCGACGGCGTGGTAGTCGGCTACGGCGGGCTCATGGTGAGCGGCGACGACGGCCACATCACCACCCTCGCCGTCGATCCCGCCTGGCACCGGCGCAAGCTCGCCACCCGGGTGCTGCTCGCCCTGGTGCGGGAGGCGGTGGCCCGGGGCGTGGCCAGCCTCACCCTGGAGGTGCGGGTGGGCAACGCCGCCGCCCAGGAGCTCTACCGGCAGTTCGGCTTCGCCCCCGCCGGGATCCGGAAGAACTACTACATCGAATCGAACGAGGATGCACTGGTGATGTGGGCCCACGACGTCGACGGCCCCGAGTACCTGCGTCGGCTCGACCGCATCGACGCCGGCATCCCGGGGATCACCCTGCTCCACGACGGCCGGTCGTTCGACGACGGCCCCGGCGGCGAGCCCAACCGACCCGGCGCTCCACGACCGGAAGCCCCACGGCCGGACCGCGATCCGGAGCGGGCGTGAGCGCCGTCACGGAGACCGCCAAGGGTTTCCGGATCCTCGGGATCGAGACGTCGTGCGACGAGACGGCGGCGGCGATCGTCGTCGACGGCACCGACGTGGTGTCGTCGGTCGTCTCCAGCCAGGTCGACCTCCACGCCCGCTTCGGCGGGGTGGTACCCGAGATCGCCAGCCGGGCCCACGTCGAGCTGCTGACGCCGGTGGTGGCCCGGGTGCTGGTCGAGTCGGGCCTCGAAGGCCACCAGCTCGACGCGGTGGCCGCCACCGTGGGGCCGGGCCTGGCCGGCGCCCTGCTGGTGGGCGTGAGCACGGCCAAGGCGTTCTCGCTCGTGTGGGGCATCCCCTTCGTGGCCGTCAACCACATGGAGGCCCACCTCTACGCCTGCTTCCTGGAGGACCCCACCCTCCAGCCCCCGCTACTGGTGCTGCTGGTGTCGGGTGGCCACACGATGCTGGTGTCGATGGACGACCACGGGAAGTACCGCCTGGTCGGCACCACCGTCGACGACGCGGTCGGTGAGGCGTTCGACAAGGTGGCCCGGTATCTCGGGCTGGGCTACCCGGGGGGCCCCGCCATCGACCGTCTGGCGGCGGTGGGTGACCCCGACGCCGTCCCCCTCCCCCGTCCCATGCCCGAGGGCTTCGACTTCTCGCTCAGCGGCCTGAAGACGGCGGTCATCCGCTACGTGAGGAGCCACCCCGAGGTGGCCACCGCCGACGTCGCCGCCTCGTTCCAACGGGCGGTGGTCGACATGCTGGTCGACAAGTCCCGCCGGGCGGCCCGCGAGATCGGCGCCACCACCCTGTGCATCGGCGGGGGCGTGGCCGCCAACTCGCTCCTGCGGGAGAAGATCCTCGACGCCTGCGAGCAGGACGGCCTCCAGGCCTTCCTCCCCAGCCGCGAGATGTGCACCGACAACGCCGCCATGGTCGCCGCCGCCGCCTGGTGGCGCTACCGGGCCGACGGCCCCTCCCCCCTCGACACCGGCGTGAATCCCACCCTCCGCCTCGCATAGTCCGATTCGGTGGACCTGCGGAGGAAGCTCGAGATCGCGACGGTCATCGTGGGACTGGTGGTCCTCGTCGGCTTCTTCACCCTCGTCGTCTATGAGCTGGTCAGCGGCATCGGTTAGAGCCGCCGGGACGCGCCAGCGTCCCGCCGACAGGCCGTCCCGAAGGGACGTTGCCTGTCGGAACGGGAGGTCCGCCCGCCGAAGGCGGTCGATGCCTTTGACTCGGGGGGCAGTCGGGGGGCAGCGCCCCCCGACCGGTCTGTCCGGTCCGTGTTTGAGAACCGGGCCAGACCCCGGTAGCCTTAGCACTCGACACTAGAGAGTGCTAACCGGAGGTCGACCCAGCAATGAACCTCAAGCCCCTTGACGACCGTATCGTCGTCCTGCCGAGCGAGGCCGAGCAAACCACCATCAGCGGCATCGTCATTCCCGACACCGCCAAGGAGAAGCCCCAGCAGGGCGAGGTCCTGGCCGTCGGCCCCGGCCGCCGCTCCGAGATCTCGGGCGAGCTGATCCCGATGGCCGTGTCCGTCGGCGACATCGTCGTCTACAGCAAGTACGGCGGCGTGGAGATCACCAGCGAGCTTCAGGACGTCCTGATCCTCACCAGCCGCGACGTCCTCGCCGTCGTCGGAAAGTAGGTCCCCGCATGGCCAAGCTGCTGAAGTTCAACGAGTCCGCCCGTAGGGCGCTCGAGATCGGCACCAACAAGATGGCCGACGCGGTCAAGGTCACCCTCGGCCCCCGTGGCCGCAACGTGGTGCTGGAGCCCAAGTACGGCGTCCCCATCGTCACCAACGACGGCGTCAGCATCGCCCGTGACTTCTCCCCGCTCGAGGACACCTTCGAGAACATCGGGGCCCAGTTGGTCAAGGAAGTCGCGATCCGCACGCAGGACGTCGCTGGCGACGGCACGACCACGGCCGCGGTGCTGGCCCAGGCCCTCATCAAGGCCGGCATGCGCAACGTCACCGCCGGCGCCGAACCCCTCGCCCTCAAGCGGGGCATCGAGAAGGCGGTCAAGGCCGCCGTCGAGCACATCAAGGGTCAGGCCAAGGACGTGGAGAACCGGTCGGAGATCGCCCAGGTCGCCACCATCTCGGCCAACAACGACCCCGAGGTCGGGGAGATCATCGCCGACGCCCTCCACCGGGTCGGCAAGGACGGCGTCGTCACCGTCGAGGAAGGCAACACCTTCGGAGTCGAGGTGGAGTTCGCCGAGGGCATGCAGATCGAGCGTGGCTTTCTCTCCCCCCACTTCGTCACCGACCAGGAGCGCCAGGAGGTGGTGCTCGACGAGCCTTACATCCTGATCGCGCACCAGAAGATCAGCGCCGTCAGCGACCTCCTCCCGATCCTCGAGAAGGTGATGGCGGCCGGCAAGCCGCTGTTCATCGTCGCCGACGACATCGAGGGAGAGGCCCTGGCCACCCTGGTCGTCAACAAGATCCGGGGCACGTTCAACTCGGCGGCCATGAAGGCACCCAGCTTCGGCGACCGCCGCAAGGCGCAGATGGAGGACCTGGCCGTGCTCACCGGCGGCGAGCTGGTGTCGGCCGAACTCGGCTACAAGCTCGAGAACCTCACCCTCGACCTCCTCGGTCGGGCCCGCAAGGTGACGATGACCAAGAGCAACACCCTGGTCATCGACGGCTACGGCACGGAGGAGGACCTCAAGACGCGGGTCGACCAGCTCAGGGTCGAGCGCGAGCTGTCCGACTCCGACTGGGAGCGCGACAAGCTCCTGGAGCGCCTGGCCCGGCTCACGGGCGGGGTGTCCCTGATCAAGGTCGGGGCCGCCACCGAGGTCGAGATGAAGGAGAAGAAGCACCGCATCGAGGACGCGGTGTCGGCCACCAAGGCCGCCATCGAGGAGGGTGTGGTCGCCGGTGGCGGCACCGCCCTGCTGCGGGCCCGCGAGGCGGTCAAGGCCCTCCGGGATTCCCTCGAGGGTGACGAGCGCACGGGTGCCGACATCGTCTACAAGGCGCTGCCCGCGCCGTTGTTCTGGATCGCCAGCAACGCCGGCATCGAGGGCAACATCATCATCCAGCAGGTGGAGCGCGAGGTCGGACCCATCGGCCTCAACGCCGCCACCGGCGAGATCGAGGACCTGATCAAGGCCGGCATCATCGACCCGGCAATGGTCACCCGTTCCGCACTGGAGAACGCGGCGTCGGTCGCAGCCATGGTGCTCACCACCGAGGTGCTCATCAGCGACACCCCCATGGGGGAGCCGAGGCTGCCCCCCGGCCTCCACGGCGACGGGCACGGTGCCAGCCACGGCGGTGGCCTGCTCCAGATGTAGTCGTACCGCTCGAAAACGACGGAGCCGGTGGTCCCTTCAGGGGTCCCACCGGCTCTTTCGCGTCCGGGGGCCCGGGCCGGCGGCGTCGGGGGCTGCGGTACGCTCGAAGGGTGGAAGATCGCCTGCCTCCCGACCCGGTCAAGCTCCTGTCCTCCTGGATGGAATGGGAGAAGGGCGAGACCCCGCCCGGCCGGGTGATGAGCAACCTGAAGCTCGGGGGCATGAAGGAGCTGCTGGAGGCGGCCGCCGAGCACGCCCGGTTGGCCGTCGAGCTCGAGAGCTACTGACCCTCGGCACCGGCCGGCCACGGTGCTGACAGGGCCCGCGACGGGCTCCGCGGTGCCCGGGTGACCCGTTCGCCGACGGTATCTTTGTCCCCGGGGGTGATCCAGCGTGGCTGAGGTCGAAATCGGTATCGGGAAATCGGGACGCCGGGCCTACGGGTTCGACGACATCGCCATCGTGCCCAGCCGGCGCACGCGCGACCCCGAGGACGTCGACATCTCCTGGCAGATCGACGCCTACAGCCTGGGCCTGCCGCTCATGGCGGCGGCCATGGACGGGGTGGTCAGCCCCGCCAGCGCCATCGAGATCGGCCGCCTGGGCGGCGTCGGCGTCCTCAACCTCGAGGGCCTGTGGACCCGCTACGAGGACCCCGAGCCGTACCTCGAGGAGATCTCGTCGCTGGCCGCCGACAAGGCCACCGCCCGCATGCAGGAGATCTACGCCGAGCCGATCAAGCCCGAGCTCATCGGGGCTCGCATCCAGCAGATCAAGGAGGCGGGGGTGGTGTCGGCGGCGTCGGTCACGCCCCAACGCACCACCCAGCTGGCCCCCGCCATCCTGGCCGCCGAGCTCGACCTCCTGGTGATCCAGGGCACGGTCGTGTCGGCCGAGCACGTGTCCAAGACGGTCGAGCCCCTCAACCTCAAGCGCTTCATCCGCGAGCTCGAGATCCCGGTGATCGTGGGCGGGTGCGCGTCGTACCAGGCCGCCCTGCACCTCATGCGCACGGGCGCGGTCGGCATCCTGGTGGGCGTCGGTCCGGGCCAGGCCTGCACCACCCGGGCCGTCCTCGGGTTGGGCGTCCCCCAGGCCACGGCCATCGCCGACGCGGCCGGGGCCCGCATGCGCCACCTCGACGAGACGAGCGTCTACGTGCACGTCATCGCCGACGGCGGGATGAGCACCGGTGGCGACGTGGCCAAGGCCATCGCCTGCGGCGCCGACGCGGTGATGATCGGCTCACCCCTGGCCGCCGCCATCGAGGCGCCCGGCCGGGGCTGCCACTGGGGCATGGCCACCTTCCACCCCACGCTGCCCCGGGGGGCACGGGTCAAGGTCGGGATCCGGGGCACGCTGGAGGAGATCCTGATCGGGCCGGCCCACGAGAACGACGGCAAGCTGAACCTCATGGGCGGCCTGCGGGCCTCGATGGCCACGTGCGGCTACGAGACGGTCAAGGAGTTCCAGAAGGCCGAGGTGATGGTGGCGCCGGCCCTCAAGACCGAGGGCAAGAGCCTGCAGCGCTCCCAGGGCATCGGGATGGGCGCTTAACCGGAGCGCGGCGGGGGGCGGCCGCCCACGGTGGACGCGCAGCCGGCGGCGGCCAGCGCGGCGGCCACGAGCAGGGGGAGTCCGATGCTGAAGAGGCCCAGGATCCCGACGCCGACCAGGACCAGGGCGGCCACGGCGAGCAGGCCGATACGAACGTCGGCCCGGGCGGCGAGCGATCCGCCGAGCGCGGCCAGCGCGCCGATGCCGATGAGGCAGGCGAGCCAGAGGGCGTCGCCCTCGCCCTCGGCGACGAGGATCGCCACGTAGCCCGCGTCCACCACGACGGCGATACCGGCGGCCACCAGCCCCAGCACCGACGGGCGCCTCATCGGCGCACCCATCGGCGGAAGGCGACGATCACGAGGGCGCCGGCGACGACCGGGAGGGCCACGATCCACGGTTGTCCTTCGCCGATCGTGAGGTAGACCGCGGCCCACGCCACCTCGGCGCCCGTGAGCGCGGCCAGGGCGGCCGCCACCGCGCCCACGCGGCCCGACGGCGACGTCCGTGCCGTCCAGGCCAGGAGAGGCAGCAGGACGGGGCTGGCGACGATCGCGCCGCCGAACGTGAGAAGGAGGACGACCGTCCCCGCCAGCACGACCGACCGGATCAGCGCCCGGGCGTCGAGGACGACGAACTCATTGAGCACTCGCTCAATATCGCGCCGTGGACGAGGATGTGCAAGGTCGAGGGGGGCGGCGGGGGTGGTTTCCGCGGCGGTCCCCACCATCGGCGGGCCGGGTACCATGGAGCCTTGGACGAGACAATTCTGGTCGTCGACTTCGGGGCCCAGTACGCCCAGCTCATCGCCCGGCGGGTGCGCGAGGCCCACGTCTACAGCGAGATCGTCTCCCGCGACATCCCGCTGGCCGACCTGCTGGCCCGGCGGCCGGCCGGCATCATCTTCAGCGGCGGCCCCGCGTCGGTGCACGTCGAGGGCGCCCCGTCGTACGATCCGGCGGTCTACGACTCGGGCGTCCCGGTCCTGGGCATCTGCTATGGAGCCCAGCTCCTGGCCCAGCAGCTCGGGGGGGTCGTGGCCCGCACCGGCATCGCCGAGTACGGCCGCACCGGCCTGGAGGTCGTCGGCCACTCCGCCCTCTTCAACGAGCTGCCCGTCACCCAGGACGTCTGGATGAGCCACGGCGACTCGATCGTGCAGGCCCCGCCCGGGTTCCGGGTGACGGCCCGCACCGAGGTCGTGCCCGTCGCCGCCCTGGAGGACGCCGAGCGGCGGATCTACGGGGTGCAGTTCCACCCCGAGGTGGCCCACACGCCACGGGGCCAGGAGGTGCTCAAGCACTTCCTCTACGACGTCTGCGGGTGCGCGCCCCGCTGGACCATGACCTCGATCATCGAGACCCAGGTGGACAAGATCCGGGCCCAGGTGGGCGACGAGCGGGTGCTGTGCGGGCTGTCGGGCGGGGTCGACTCGGCGGTGGCCGCGGCCCTCGTCCACAAGGCCATCGGCGACCAGCTCACGTGCGTGTTCGTCGACACCGGCCTCATGCGCTCGGGCGAGTCGGAGCAGGTGGAGGACACCTTCCGCCGCCAGTTCAAGATCGACCTGGTGCACGTGAAGGCGTCCGACCGCTTCCTGGAGGCGCTCGACGACGTGATCGACCCCGAGGCCAAGCGCAAGGCCATCGGGGAGACGTTCATCCGGGTGTTCGAGGAGGTGGCCACCGATTACGAGGACGCCCGCTTCCTGGTGCAGGGCACCCTCTACCCGGACGTGATCGAGAGCGGCGGCAAGGACGCGGCCCGGATCAAGTCCCACCACAACGTGGGCGGTCTGCCCGACGACATGAACTTCGAGCTGGTCGAGCCCCTCCGCAACCTGTTCAAGGACGAGGTGCGGGCACTGGGCGAGGAGCTGGGCCTGCCCGAGGAGATCGTGTGGCGCCAACCGTTCCCCGGACCGGGCCTGGCGGTGCGGATCGTGGGCACGGTCACCCCCGAGCGGCTGGAGATCCTGCGCCGGGCCGACGCCATCGTGGTCGAGGAGGTGAAGCGGGCCGGGCTCTACGGCGACCTGTGGCAGAGCTTCGCGGTCCTCCTCGCGGTGCGCACCGTCGGCGTGATGGGCGACGAGCGCACCTACGCCTACCCGATCGTGATCCGGGCCGTCACCAGCGACGACGCCATGACCGCCGACTGGGCCCGCCTACCCCCCGACCTGCTCGAACGGCTGTCGAGCCGCATCATCGCCGAAGTCCCGGGCGTCAACCGGGTGGCGCTCGACATCACGTCCAAGCCTCCCGGCACGATTGAATGGGAGTAGCTGCCTAGCTGGATTCCGGTTCCAGGATCACCTTGACGCAGCCGTCCATCTTCTTCTGGAAGATCTCGTAGGCGTAGGGGGCCTGGTCGATCGGCATCCGGTGGGTGACGAGGTCGTCGACGCCGAGGGGATCGTCGTCGCCCGCGATGAGGGGGACGATGTCGTCGATCCACCGCTTCACGTTGGCCTGGCCCATGCGGACGGTGATCTGCTTGTCGAACAGGTCGCCCAGGGGGAACATCGGGAACGGTCCCCCGTAGACCCCGGCGATGGAGAGGGTGCCGCCCCGGCGGACCGCCCCCAGGGCGCTGTGCAGAGCCGCCAGCTTGTCGGGCTGGACCTTGGTGGCCTGGAGGACCGAGTCGATGAGCGATCCCGACGCCTCCATCCCCACCGCGTCGATGGCGGCGTGGCACAGGGCGCCCCGGGTGAGGTCGGCGATGGCCTCGGCGGCGTCCTTCACGTCGCCGAAGTCGAGGGGCTCGACGCCGTGGCGGGCGGCCATCTGGAGGCGCTCGGGCACCTTGTCGACGCCGATCACCCGCTCCGCGCCCCGGAACAGGGCGATGCGGGCCGCCATCTGGCCCACCGGCCCGAGCCCGTGCACCGACACCGTGTCGCCTGCTTTCACGCCCGCGTACTCGACGGCCTGCCAGGCGGTGGGGAGCACGTCGGAGAGCAGGACGTAGCGGAGGTCGGGCGCCCCCTCCGGCACCTTGATGGGGCCGAACTGGGCCTGCGGCACCCGGAGGTACTCGGCCTGGGCCCCGGGGACGTGTCCGTAGAGCTTGGTGTAGCCAAGCAGGCTGCCCGCCTTGCCGACCAGCGTGTTCTGGGTGGTCTCGCACTGTGAGTACCTGCGGTCCTGGCACTGCATGCACCACCCGCAGGAGACGTTGAAGGGGACGACGACCCGATCGCCGGCCCGGAGGTCGGGGACGCCGGATCCGACCTCCGTCACCACGCCCATGGCCTCGTGGCCGAGGATGTCGCCCTCCTCCATCACCGGCCAGAGCTTGGAGTAGAGGTGCAGGTCGGACCCGCAGATGGCGCTCGACGTGACCCGGATGATGGCGTCGGTGGGTTCCTCGATAACCGGATCGTCGACCTCGTCCACCCGCACGTCGTTCTTCCCGTGCCACACCACCGCTCGCATGGCCGGCAACCTACCCGCCGACGGATGCCCGCCGAACGGGTCCCCGCCATCCGAGCAGTTCGCGCGCTGGCCCCCTCATGCGGGTAATTGCGCGGACTGGTCGGCGGCGGGGCGGGGGGCGGCCCGAGCAGTTCGCGCGGCTGCCCCCTCACGCGTGTAATTGCGCGGATTGGTCGGCGGCGGGGCGGGGCGGATCGGGCGGCGCGGCTGCGGCAGCGGGGCGACCGGGGGCGGCGTCGGGTACCCGGGGTTGTCGGTGCCGGCCGGTAACCTGGATCGGGCCATGCCGGAGCGTCCCGCCCTCCTCGACAACCTCAATCCCGTGCAGCGGGAGGCCGTCACCCACCCCGGCGGGCCGCTGCTGATCATCGCCGGGGCCGGGTCGGGCAAGACCCGGGTGCTCACCTCGCGGGTGGCGTGGCTGATCCGGGAGCAGGGCGTCTCGCCCTTCGAGATCCTGGCCATCACGTTCACCAACAAGGCCGCCGACGAGATGAAGCACCGGGTGGCGGCCCTGGTCGGGCCGGTGGCGCAGAAGATGTGGGTGTCCACCTTCCACTCCGCCTGTGTCCGCATCCTGCGACGGGACGCGTCCCGGCTGGGGTACTCGTCGTCGTTCACCATCTACGACCAGTCCGACGCCGAGCGCCTCACGTCGTACGTGCTGCGCGACCTCAACATCGACCCCAAGAAGTTCCCCCCCCGCACCGTCCACGCCGTGATCAGCGCGGCCAAGAACGAGCTGGTGGGGGTCGACGCCTACGCCGACCGGGCCCGCAGCATCTACGAGCGGCGCATCGCCGAGGTCTACCGGGTGTACCAACGCCGCCTGGTCGACGCCAACGCCATGGACTTCGACGACCTGCTCACCAAGGCCGTCGAGCTCCTCCGGGTCGCGCCCGACGTGCTCGAGCACTACCAAGAGCGCTTCAAGTACGTCCTGGTCGACGAGTACCAGGACACCAACAAGGCCCAGAACGAGCTGGTCAAGCTCCTGGCCAACCGCCACCGCAACATCTGCGTGGTCGGTGACGGCGACCAGTGCCTGCCGCCGGGGACGCTCGTCGCCACGCCGACCGGCCCTCGGCCGATAGAGGAGATCGTCGAGGGCGACGAGGTGCTCGGCACCCGGGGACACCTCGTCGCCCAGCCGGGTGTGGTGACGGCGGTCAAGCGAGGCCATTACGAGGGCCGGATGTACCGTGTCACCGCTGGTCAGGGGATCCTGCGGGGGACGCCCCATCACATCGTGCTCGCCCGGCAATCACGGGAGGCCGGCGGCTACGTCGTCTACCTGATGTACCGGGCCGATCGTGGGCACCGGCTGGGCCTGGCCAAGAGCATGCGGCCCCGGAGCGCGGGCGAGGAGGACATCGGTCTCCGGGTGCGGGTGAACCAGGAACACGCCGACGCGGCGTGGATTCTGCGGACCTGTGACTCGCGGGCCGACGCGGCCTACTGGGAGGCCTTCTACGCCGCCGAGTACGGACTGCCGACCACGTGCTTCCACGGCCTGGGCCGGGAGCTGGTGATGAGCGACGAGATGCTCGAAAGGCTCTACCTCGAGCTCGACACCGCCAGCCGGGCCAAGCGGCTGATGGACGACCTCGACCTGCATCCCGACTTCCCCCACCACCGTCCCCAGAACGGGCGCAACCGGCAGTGCCTCAACCTCACGATGTTCTCCGATCGCCGGGGTCCCTTCCCGTACCACCGCGTCCAGTGGTCGACCAACCGTCTCGACCTGGCCGGCCGGCTCACCGCCGCCGGGTTCCAGATCCGTCCCGCCAGGACCGCCTCGGTGCGGTTCGAGACCAGCCGCAAGAGCTACCTCGAGGCCTTGGGCCTGGCCCGGGCGGCGGCGTCCGCCGCGGGTATCGGCATCCACCGGCGGGCTGCGATCGGTGACGAGATGTACGACTTCGTCCCGCTGTCGCACGTGCGGGTCGGGATGACCGTGCTGGTCGAGAGGGACGGCGTCCTGACGCCGACCCGGGTCGATGCGGTCGACGTCGAGCACCACGACGGGCCCGTCTACGACCTCCAGGTCGAAGCGACGCACACCTACGTGGCGGCCGGCGTCCTCGTCCACAACAGCGTCTACAAGTTTCGGGGCGCCGACATCCGCAACATCCTGGAGTTCGAGGACTCGTTCCCCGACGCCACCATGATCGTGCTCGAGCAGAACTACCGGTCGACCCAGACGATCCTCGACGCGGCCAACTCGGTGATCGCCAACAACCTGGAGCGCAAGCCCAAGTCGCTGTGGACGGAGCAGATCGGCGGCGAGCTGATCCAGCGCTACTTCGCCGAGGACGAGGCCGACGAGGCGGCCTGGGTGGGCCGGGAGATGCTGCGCCTCCACGGATCGGAGCAGTGGCGGTGGTCCGACATGGCCGTCTTCTACCGCACCAACGCCCAGAGCCGGGTGCTGGAGGAGCACCTGGTGCGGCTCAACATCCCCTACAAGGTGGTCGGCGGCACCCGCTTCTACGAGCGCCGCGAGGTGAAGGACGCCCTGGCCTACCTGCGGGCGGTGGCCAACCCCACCGACGAGGTGTCGCTGCGGCGTATCGTCAACGTCCCCAAGCGGGGCGTGGGCGACACGAGCATCGCCCGCCTGGAGGCGTGGGCGGCAGCCCAGGGCCGGCCCCTGGTCGACGCCCTGGCCAAGGCCGAGGAGGCCGGGGTCGGCGGACGGGCCCTCTCCGGCATCCGCGACCTGGTGGGCCTGCTCGACGAGATGCGGGCCGACGACCGGGGCCCGGCGGCGACGCTGGAGACCGTGCTGCGGGTCACCGGCTATCGGGCCGAGCTGGAGTCGGAACGGTCGGTGGAGGCCGAGGGCCGGCTGGAGAACCTGGCCGAGCTGGTGGGCTACGCCCGCGAGTTCGAGGAGGACGCGGTGGCCGAGGGCCGGCCGTCGGGCATCACCGACTTCCTCGAGACGGTGAGCCTGGTGGCCGATTCCGACCAACTCGACCCTGACGGGTCGTCGGTGGTGCTCATGACCCTGCACACGGCGAAGGGCCTGGAGTTCGACGGGGTCTTCATGATCGGCCTGGAGGACGGCGTGTTCCCCCACCTGCGGTCGCTGGGCGAGCCGGCCGAGCTGGAGGAGGAGCGCCGGCTCTGCTACGTCGGCATCACCCGGGCCCGGCGGCGGCTCTACCTGTCGCACGCGTGGAGCCGGATGCTGTTCGGGTCCACCCAGTACAACCCGCCCAGCCGGTTCCTGAAGGAGATCCCCCAGCAGCTCACCAGCGTGATCGAGGGCAGCCGCCGCCGGGGGGGCGGCGATTCCGGGGGCGGGGGCGGCTACCGGTCGGGACGCGACCGCATCGTCGACGCCGCCAGCCGGCCGGCGGCCACGCCGGCCCGCACGTCGGGCGCCGAGCGCCTCGGCATCCGGGTGGGCGACGACGTCGTCCACGCCAAGTGGGGCGAGGGTGTGGTGCTGGAGATCATCGGGTCCGACGACAAGGCGGAGGCCGTGGTGCGGTTCCCCAGCGTGGGCGAGAAGCGGCTGCTGCTGGCCTGGGCCCCGCTCAAGAAGGGGTAGCCACCGCCACCAGCAGCGGTTTCGTGGTCAGCGGGGTGCGAGCCATGCGCTCGGCCCACAGCTGGGCCGGGTGGACGGCCCGAGAGGCGGCCACCGCATCGGGGGACGGGCGACGGCGGCGGGTGTCGAGGGGGATCACCCGCGCGCCGGCGTCCGTGGCGGGCACGGCACCAGCCCGGTCCGCCAACGTCGAGGGGGAGGCGACGATGGCGAGCGCTTGGGCCTGGTCCGGCATGGGTCATATTCCGCCACACCCGGGCATGGCGGCGAAATGGTGATGGCCGGTCTCTTGGCGAGGGGTGCTAGCACCCCCATCGGCGCTGTCCCGGGGCGGAGGTGCCAGACTGGACCGGTGGCGGCGCAAACGACCTACCGGGTGGTCATCGCGGACGACGAGTACCTCGTGCGCGAGGGAGCCCGCAGCGTCCTCTCGGCCGTTCCCGGCATTGAGGTGGTGGGCCTGGCGGGCGACCCCCAGGAGCTGATGACGGTCATCGAGGAGACCACGCCCGACGTGATAGTCCTCGACATCAAGATGCCTCCCACCCACCGGGCCGAGGGCATCGAGGCGGCCCACCACGTGCGGGAGAAGTACCCCAACATCGGGGTGGTGATCCTGTCGCAGTACGCCGACCCCGAGTACGCCCTCGAGCTGCTGCGCCACGGGTCGAACAGCCTGGCCTATCTCCTCAAGGAACGCCTCGGACGGCCGGCGCAGCTGGCCGAGGCCATCCGGGAGGTGGCCAACGGTGGGTCGATCCTCGACCCGAAAGTGGTCGACGCCCTGATGGAGGCCCAGCGCCGGCGGTCGAGGTCACGGCTGCACGGCCTGACCGAAAGGGAGCACGAGGTGCTGACCCAGATGGCCAGCGGCCGCACCAACGCCGCCATCGCCTCCGGGCTCTTCCTCTCGGAGCGGGCCGTCGAGAAGCACATAAACGCGATCTTCCGGAAGCTGGGCCTGAGCGAGGAGCTCGACATCAACCACCGGGTGGCCGCCGTCCTGTTCTTCCTGCAGCGCAGCGTCGACTAGAAGCAGTCAGGCGGTCAGCGCCCGGCGGGCGAGGGCTCAGTTCTGCTGCACCAGCTCCATCTGGGCGCTGAGCCGGACCTCGTAGCCCAGCATGTCGCCCCCGTCGGGCATGGGCATCTGCCAGTCCATGCCCCAGTCCCGCCGGTCCACGACGGCGGTGAGCTCGATGGCGGTGCGGAGGGACCCGAACGGGTCCTCCACCACCCGCTGGTAGTGCCCGGCGGCGGCGACCGGCCGGGTGACACCCCTGATGGTCATCTCGCCCTGGCCGGTGAGCGAGCCGTCGTCGGCGAGGCTCACGTCGTCGCACCGGAAGGTGATCTCGGGATGGGTGGCGCCGTCGAAGAAGTCGGGGCCGTTGACCACGTGCTCCCGGAACTCCTCCGGCTGGCGGATGGACACCGACGCGACGCGCAGCGAGCCCTCGAGGCGGACACCCCCCTCGTCGGCGACGACCGTGGCCTGCACCTCGTCGAACCCGGCCCGGAAGGTCCCGACCTCCATGTGGGCGATCTCGAACTGGAACGACGAATGGATCGGATCGGTGGTGAAGGTGCCTTCGAGGGGCTGGGTGATGACGGTCATGGGGTGCATCCTCCTGGTGTGGTCGGCTGGGGCCGGAGTGCCGGACGTCAAAGTATCCAACGGATACTGATGACTTCAACGTGCCATACTTCCCGGATGGATACTCACGCCTGCGACGGGGCCGGAGCCGGAGCCGGAGACCACCGGAGCATCTACGACCCCGGCTGCCCCGGACGCCTGGTGCTCGACCGCATCGGCGACCGCTGGACCGTGCTCGTGGTCGGGATCCTGGAGGACGGCACCCGGCGGTTCTCCGAGTTGCGCGACGAGGTCGGTGGCATCACGCCCAAGGTGCTGACGCAGACGCTGCGGGCCATGGAGCGCGACGGCCTGGTGTCCCGCAAGGTCTACGCCGAGGTCCCCCCCCGGGTCGAGTACACCCTCACCGAGCTGGGCCGCAGCCTCATCGGGCCGATCAACGCCATCCGCACCTGGGCCGAGGACAACATGGGCGAGCTCTTCGCCACCCGGGAGCGGTACGACCGCGAGAAGGCGTAGGTCGGGCCCGCACCTGGGGGGCCGGCTCAGCCCAGGACGGCCCGAGGCGTGCTGTCGAGCTCGCGCCAGGCGAGGCAGAGGCGCTGGATGCCCTCCTCGACGGTCGCCCACGGGCGGTCGACGCAGATGCGCACGTGCCGGTTGGGGGCGCGGGTGGGGGTGGCGATGCTGCCCGGCGCCACGTGGACCCCATGGCGGCCGGCGAGCAGGACGTAGGCGCCGCTGTCGGCGATGGGGAGCCCGGCCCACAGGACGGAGCCCCCGGCCGGCTCGCCGAGGTCCCATTCGGGAAGGTCGGCCCGCAGGCGACCCACGGCCCGCTCGACGGTCGCCGAAAGGGTGGCTCGCCGGCGGGCGGCCAGGTCGTCGAGGTGGGGGACCAGCTGGAGGGCGAGGAGCTGGGCCGGGACCGACGGGCCGAGGTCGTTGGCCAGGCGCAGGTACATCGTGCGCTCGACGAACGGGGCCGGGGCCCGGAGCCAGCCGATGCGCAGCCCGCCCCAGGCCACCTTGCTGAACGACCCGACGCTCACCACCACCGCCCGGCGGCAGAGATCGGCCACCTCGGGCCGGACCCGTCCGGCGAAGGCCAGGTCGGCGAGGGCGCAGTCCTCGACCACGGTGGTGTCGTAGCGGTCGAAGATCTCGGCCAGCACCTGCAGCCGGCCCGGTGACGGCACCCGCCCGGTGGGGTTGTGGGGCCCGGTCTGCAGGTACAGCACCGGTGGCCGGTCCTCGCGGAGCGCCCGGTCGAGGTCCTCGGGGACGAGGCCGGCGGCGTCGGCCCGGATGGGGACGGCGCGAGCGCCGATGGCGTCGATGATGTCGAAGATCCCCGGGTAGCTGAGGTCCTCCACGCCGACCGGCGTCGCCCGGCCGGCAAGGGCGCCGATGGCGAGGGAGACCGCCTGGTGGGCGCCGGCCGTCACGTGGATCTGGCCGGGGTCGGTGAGCCGACCGAACCGGGTGTGGCGGTCGGCCAGCGTCGCCCGCAGGGTGGGGAGGCCCAGGGGCTGCACCCCGGGTCCCCCCCTCGGGCCAGCAAGGCGGCCACGTCGACGTGGATCGGAGGCAGGTGGGAGGCGTCGGGCGGGTTGCCGGCGGCGAGGTCGATGCCGGGCACGGAGAAGAAGTGCTCGGCGATCCTCGTTCCGGTGATGGTGCGGGCGGTGGTGTTGCGTACGACGGTGCCGCTGCCCTGGCGGGACTCGACGGTGCCGTCCGTCCGCAACTCGTCGAGGGCCGAGGTGACGGTGGAGCGGCTCACGGCCAGGGCGGCGGCGATCACCCGCTCCGCCGGCAGCCGCGAACCGTCGGCCAGCACGCCGGAGAGGACCGCCCCCCGCAGGGCGTGGGCGAGCTGTTGGGCCAGTGTCCCGTGGCTGGCCTCGGCCCAGCCGGCCAGCAGCGAGCCGAGCTGTTCCGCCTGCACCACATTGGTCTGGCGAGTGGCCTGCTGTTCCACAGGCCAATCATGGCCTATTGGCCGGTGACGGGGCAAGCGCCGATCGCCATGATGAAGGGACCCGCCGATCCGTACTCGAGGAGGTGCCCGCACCATGTTCTCCCCCCACTGCCCGACCTGTGGCCATCAGGTGCTGCTCGGCACCGACCGCATCGTCCGCTTCGCCTGGTCCGGCGGGGAGCGCGCCGTCGTCCTGCGCTGCTGGTGCGGGGACGTCGTCTCCTGGAACCAGCAGCCGCCGGCGGCCCACCAGCCGGACCCGGCCGACGTCTGCCTCATCGGCGCGTGACGGTCGGGAGGTCAGGCGTTCGGGCTACGGGGCGAGCACGGCGACGTCGTAGCGCCTGATCCAGGGATCGTTGGTCACGACGGTCAGGCCCTCGACCCGGGCTTGGGCGACGAGCATCCGGTCGAAGGGGTCACGGTGATGGTCGGGTAGCTCGCCGACGGCGAGCGCGTGCTCGACTGAGATGTCGAGGCTCTCGAAGCGGGCCGCGGCCACTTGGCCGGGGAGGTCGTCGGGGGCGCGGAGCTTGCCCAGGGCCCGCTTGACGGTGATCTCCCAGGCGCTGGCCGCACTGACGAGCACCTCGGTCTTGCCGTCGACGATCGCGGCCCGGATCTCCGGTGCCAGCCGGCGGTCGTCGGTGAGCGCCCACAGCAACACGTGGGTGTCGAGCAGGAGGCGCACGCGCTCAGTCCCGACTTTCGAACGCCGCCTGCAGGTCGTCGGGGAGAGGGTCGTCGAAGTCGTCGGCGATCCACACGTCGCCTTCCTTCCACCCGCCGAGCGGCCGGGGATCAGGGTCGGCGGTGTACGCCACCAGCACCGCCACCGGACGCCCGGCATTGCCGATCACGACCCGGCCCCCCTTTCTGCACCTCGTCGACGAGCCGGGAGAGCTGGGCCTTCGCCTCGCTGATGTTCACGATCCGGGCCATCGTCCCAGCCTACCGGCAGACCAGACCAGGCCAGACCAGGCCAGACCAGACCAGGTCAGCCGGGAGTGGCGGCCTCGACGGCACCCACCCGTTCCGGGAACCGGGCGACGACCCTGGTGCCGGTGCCGGGGGCGGACTCGATGGTGAGCCGCCCGCCGAACGAGCGGACCCGGTCCTCCATGTGCAGCAGGCCGCCCCGGGGCCGTCCCTCCTCGACGTCGAAGCCCACCCCGTCGTCGGCCACGCACACCTCCAGCCAGCCGTCGGCCAGGCGCAGGCCGATCTCGATCCGGGTGGCGCGGGCGTGCTTGAGGGCGTTGGTGACGGCCTCGCCCAGGAGGAAGTAGGCCCCGCTCTCGATCTCCGGCGCCAGGCGGGGGAAGTCCTCCGGGTCGCAGGTGAGGACGGTCGACAGGGGAAGCCGACCGGCGTAGCTGTGGAGGGCGGCGGTGAGTCCCCGGTCGACCAGGATCGACGGATAGAGGTTGTGGGTGACTTCCCGCAGCTGCTCGATGACCCGGTCGAGCTCGGCGCCGAGGGAGTCGTAGGCCCGCACGGGGTCGTTGCCATCGGGTCCGAGCCCGTCCTGCAGCATCCCCACCTGCATGCGGAGGACGACGAGCTGCTGCTGGATCCCGTCGTGCAGGTCGCGGGACAGCCGCTGGCGCTCCTCGTCCTGGGCGGTCACGATCCGCAGCGAGCTCTCCTGGAGATCGGCCGCCTGGCGGCCGATCAGGTCCAGCCGGGCTCGGAGCTCGAGGCGCATGTGCTCCAACGAGCGGGCCAGCATCCCGATCTCGTCGTTGCCCCGGCGCACGAAGGTGGCGTCGGCGTCGCCTCCCGCGACCAGGCCGGCGGTGCTGGCCAGCATCACCAGCGGTTTGATCAGGGCCCGGAAGAGGACCCACCCGAGCCCGAGGGCGACCAGGGTGAGGAGCACGCTGGCCAGCAGCCGGGTGTCGGCCAGCGACCGCTGGAGGGGTGAGATGGGGTTGGTGAGGGCCACCCCCAGGGCCCCGCCGAGGGGGTCGTCGGTGTTGCGACCCACCGGCACGTAGGCCACCAGGCTGGGCTGGCCGTCGAGGAGGACGACTTTGGGCTCGTCGGGCAGCTCGCCCTCCTCGACCCCCACCGCCTCGGCGCCTCCGGCCCCGCCCGCCCCCTCGCCGTCGCCCTCGGCCCCTGCGCCGTCGGCCCCTGCGCCGTCGGCCCTGCCCGGCGGCATGGAGGGGGGCAGGGGCAGGGTGCTGCCCGCCACCCGCCCCGAGGCCACCAGCAGGACGTTGTCGAGGTTGCCGATCTGGCGGCGGAGGCGGTAGGCGAAGGCGTCGTCGAACAGGTAGCCGCCGACCAGCACCGGCCGGTCGGCACTGCCGCCGACCCGCACCGCCACCGCCTGGACGTACTTGCCGTCGGTCGTGGCCAGCAGCCGGCTGCCGGGCTCGGGCTGGACGCCCCGTGTGGCGCCGATGAAGATCGACGGGGCGCTGAGCTTGGTGCCGACCCCGGTGGCCACCGGGAGCTCGCGGCCGGCCGGGTCGAGCATCCGGATGACGTCGAGGTCGAAGTTTCCCGACGCCCGGCCCAGTTCCTGGAGCAGCTCGGTGCGGCGGGCGGGATCGGCCAGGCCACCGGCGCTGACCGTCTCGGCCAGGTTCCGCATGCTGGCGACGAGGTTGCGCTCCCGCTCGGCGAAGGCCTGCTGGAGGACCGACAGCTGGCTGGTGGCGATGCGCCCGGCCTGCTCGGACAGGGCGTTGCTGGTGAGCTCGGAGGCGACGAAGGCGGTGACGACGCTCGACACGACCAGGGTGACGACCAGGACGCCGACGACCTTGTAGAGGATCGACGTGTGGGTCCGTAGCGACGTGGACCGACCAGGAGCAGGCGTGCCGGCCGGGGGTGGGCCGGCCGGGGGTGGGCCGGCCGGGGGTGGGCCGGCCGGGGTGGGCCGGAAGCGGCCCGGGGAGGGGTGGCCGCAGGAGGCACGGGCGCCGCCGCCCCGGTGCCCGGGTCGCTCACGGGGTCGGGCTCACGGTGCCCGAGTCGCCCACGGGGTCGGGCTCACGGGGTCGGTATGGCCAGCGCCGGCTGGGGCTTGTCCGCCAGGCCGGCTTCGGCGTGCGCCTGGGCCTCGCGCAGGGCGGTGGCGGGGTCCTTGCCACCCACCCGCAGGATGCTGTCGATGGCGTTGGCGTAGTCGGTCGACGCATCGGCGAAGGCGCCCAGCTTCGGGGGTCGGGCGGTCTTGAGCTGCTCGAGGAAGACCTGGAGGTCGGGGTTCTGGAAGAACGGGTCTTCGAACACCCGGTCCCGCACCGGCAGCCGTCCTTCCGCCGTGGCGAAGCGGAGCGCGTACCGGTCCGACGCCAGGTGGACCATGAAATCGAACGCCAGCTCCCGGTGCTTCGACCCTTCCGGCACCCACGTGCTGCTGCCGCCCATCGACGAGCCGCCGCCGAGCACCGCCGGCATGAGGGTGGTGCGGACGTTGATGGGAGCGGCGTTCTTCTTGATGCCGGCCAGGTCCCACGAGCCGCTGGTGTGCATCGAGGCCACGCCCGATGCGAAGAGGGCGAAGGCGTCCTCGGAGTGGGAGTCGGTCCCCCGGGGCGGGAAGGCGTCCTTGGCGTTGATGAGGCCGGCCAGGAAGCCGAGCGCCCCCACCACGGGCGGCGCGTCGAGGGTGAGGGCGGCCTGGCCGTCGGGGCCGACATCGACGACCTCGCCGCCGTGGGCCCTGATCCACCCGTAGGTCCACCACCCGCTGGTGGGGATGGCCAGCGCCCGCCGGGACCCGTCGGGGAGGGTGAGGGCGTGGGCGATGCGGGCGAACTCCTCCATCGACATCGACGGAGTGGGGTCGGGCAGACCCGCCTCGCGGAAGTGGTCGACGTTGTACATCAGGACCATGGCGTTGGTGTCGAGGGGGACGCCGTACCACCTGCCGTTCCATCTGACGTCCTCGATGGCGCCGGGGAAGAACTCGTCCTCGTCCAGCTTCTCCTCCCAGAGGTCGTCGAGAGGCTGGGCCAGGCCCTGGCTGCCGGCGGCGAAGGCGTGGCCCTGGACCACGTCGGGCGGTGTGCCGGCGCTCATCCCGGCCCGCACAGCATCGGTCTGGAGGCGGATGGGGCCCTTGTCGACGACCACCCGGACGTCGTCGTGGAGGCGTTCGAAGTCGCGGACCGCGTCGAGGAAGGGGGCGGTGACCCAGTCGTCGGTCATGAGGACCCGCAGCGTGGTCGGCGTCGGCGACCCTGAGGAGCCACAACCGACCGCCACCAGGGCGAGGACGACGAGCGCCGCCTTCAGTCGGCGCGTGAATGCCACGGAGGGGAGCAAACCACCACCCGCCCGCCGGTGCAAGGTTCCGGCCGGGGCTGCGCCGGGAAAGTGGTGCTAGCACCCCCTCCAGGTCCAGGTGAGCCAGCAGGAGGTTGGCTCGGGTGCTCACGGTCTCAGGGCCCGGCCGGGGTCGTCGTGCTCGTTGGGTTGAACCTCAAGGCTGCCTCCTCGAAACTCGGTGATGCGCCGTCGTCTGGCGACGCGGTGGACGAGCAGGTCCCACGCCGGTTGCGGCCGCGGAGTCGGGCGGCGCGGTCGGCCGTCAGCCAGGCGGGACGCAGGGCTGGAGGTTCGGGTACCTGTCGTCGCACTCGAGCGCCGGGGAGCGGAGCTCGGTCCGATCCTTGAAGTCGAAGTACTCGGCCAGGTCGAAGATGAACGCTTCGGTGTAGAACGAGAGATTGCTGGCTCGAAGTCGATCGTCGCGGTCGATGGCGTAGTACGAGCGCTGCAACTCCTCGTGTCCGGGAAACTCGCGGGACGACGCGTCCGGATGCTCGGCCAGCCAGATCGAAAAGTCCCGGTCGATGGCTCTGAACGCCTGCGCCTGGGGGGTCGTGATCGATGGCAGGACGGGCAGCACGGTGTCCTCGTGCAGCCGAATCGCCCTGACTTCGGCGCCGAGCTCGTCCGTCAGGTCGTGTATCCGCACCTCGGCTTCCGCCCGGGGCAGGCCGCACGCCCGCTTGGCGCCACCGTCCCCGAGGTCGAGGAGACAGTGCAGCACCTCGACGACAACCCGGCTGGACAGATAGCGGACGTTGCCTTCGATGACGACCAGCGCGCCGACCAGCGCCTCTCGATGGGCCCTGTCGGTCTCCGGGGGTTCGAGGTAGGTGGCGACACCGTCGATGGTGGCGACGTAGACGTTGTAGACCGTCGCCACGTCGTCGACGACCGAGCGATCGAGATCGCGGAATTGGGTCGGGAGGCTGACGATGACGCCTTCCGCGGTGCTCACAGTTTTCCCGAGCTCCATTCGCACTGCCCGCATGGGCTCCCGAAGGTCTGGGCTGTCCAGGTCGGCCGACAGGACCGCCGCGGTGAGGGCCGAGAGGTCTTCGAACAGCTTCGTCGTGGCCGCGATCGTCCCTACCTGCACCTCACGCAGGCGGTCGCTTCGAACGGTGCGCTCGATCGCCGCCTGCTCGCCCACCGAGCCGATGTACCCCTGGGCCATGACCAGCAGGATGGGAACGACCAAGGTGAGGATGAGACCCCGGCTGGGCGCGAGTACGACCGACTGCAGCCGGGACCGGGTCGGCGGGGGCGGCGGCACGCCGCTCATCACGCTGGCGTCGACGAGCTTCTGGCGGACGAGGTACGGGACGAAGGCTCGCCACGTCCGCGCCGCCCGCTCGACGTCCTCCTCGGTCGAGTCGACCAGGTACCTTCCGAACGCGGCGCGCAGGCTGGCATCGGTGAGGTCCTGCACCGTCGCTACTGCGGCCCAGCCGTCGGCGAGGCCCGGCAGCCGCTGGGCGATCAGCCGCAGGTCGGCCTCGTCGTAGGCGAGGTGGCGGCCGCTCCTGCGGGTCTCGGGCGCCCTGAGGTAGTCGTCGATCGCCTGCTCGAGCGGGGTTGCCGACGTGAGGGGCGCCCCACCGTCGGTCGGCAGATCTGTCATCCCGCGCCTCGGAGCCGTCGGCTCACGTCGCCTCCAGTCGGAACCTCACTGCGAGAACAAATGTATGCGGGAGCGCCGGCGAGCGGGAACCCCACGCTGCTGATCGACCCAGCACGTCCGGCTGAGGGTACCCCCGGCGTGGTGAGGCAGGGATGGGTCGTGACGGTTGCGCGCCCGCGACGGCACATTCCTCTCTCGAGGCCGGTCAGGGCGGGGGTTCGGTGGCCTCCGCCGCGCCGGGGGGATCCGGTGGCGGCTCGTCTACAACGGTTGTCGAGGTGGGCGCGGTGGTCGACGTCGGCGCGGCGGTGGAGGTGGTCGTCGGCAACGACGTCGACGTGGCGGCCGGCGCCGGTCGGCGGAGATCGATCACCACGTGCCGGCGCTCGTCGACCCGGGCGGGGTAGCCCGCCAGGCCGGTACCGTCGGCGGGGAAGGCGCGGCCGTCGCACGGGTCCACGAACTCCCTGGTGGACGGGCGCCATTCGAGGAAGCACCGGCGGGGGGCGCCCGGGCCGTGGGCCTCGAAGGCCCGCCAGTCGTCGCCGCCCAGGTGCTGGACGTAGATGTCGCGCGAGCCGTCGAGCAGGTCCTGGAACAGGATGGGACCGCCGCCCGCCACCGTCCGGGCCCGGTCCTCGGCCGGTCCCACGTCGAAGGTGGCGGCGGCCGAGTCGGGCTTGTCGGCGCTGGTGCCGACCACGTTGGCCACGATGGCGAAGACGAGGATCCCGCCGAGAACTCCGGCGATGGCGGTGAGCACCACGGTCGTGCTCCTCGGCGTCCTCTGACCGGGACGGGGAACCACGCTCCTAGTATGCGTCCGATGGTCTGCCTCGAACGCCGCACCGGCTGATGGATCTCCTGGAGCACCAGGGCAAGCAGCTCCTGGCCGCCGCCGGCGTGCGGGTCACCAGCGGAACCGTGGCCACGACGGTCGAGGAGGTGGTGGCCGCCGCCGACGCCCACGGCTACCCGGCGGTGGTGAAGGCCCAGGTCCGCATCGGGGGACGGGGCAAGGCGGGCGGGATAAAGGTGGTGGCCGACCCGGCCGCGGCGGCGGCCGCGGCGGACGCCATCCTGGGCATGGACATCCGGGGCCACACCGTCGACCTCGTCCTGGTGGAGCCGGCGTGCGACATCGCCGCCGAGTACTACGCCAGCTTCACCTTCGACCGGGCCGCCCGCCTGCACCTGGGCCTGCTGTCGGCCCAGGGCGGGGTCGACATCGAGCAGGTGGCGGCGCGAGACCCCGAGGCGGTCGCCCGGGTGCACGTCGACCCCATCGACGGCCTGAGCGACGACGCGGCGCGCGACCTCGTCGCCCGGGCCGGGCTGCCGGCCGCGGTGGCGGAGGGCGTGTCCGCCCTGCTCACGGGCCTCTACGCCGCCTACGTGGCCGCCGACGCCGACCTGGTGGAGATCAATCCCCTGGTCGTCACCGGCGCGGGCGACGTGGTGGCCCTCGACGCCAAGGTCACCCTCGACGACAACGCCGCCTTCCGTCATCCCGAGTGGGCCGAGTGGCGGGCGTCGGAGGACCTCGACCCCCGGGAGCGGCGGGCCCGGGAGAAGGGGCTCAACTACGTCGGCCTCGACGGCACCGTCGGCATCATCGGCAACGGCGCGGGACTGGTCATGGCCACCCTCGACGTGGTCAGCCAGGTGGGGGGCTCGGCCGCCAACTTCCTCGACGTGGGAGGCGGGGCCAGCGCGGCTGTCATGTCCGCCGCCCTCGAGGTGGTGGCGAGCGACGAGAAGGTGGGCGCCATCCTGGTGAACATCTTCGGGGGGATCACCCGGGGCGACGAGGTGGCCAACGGGATCCTCCAGGCGGTGTCCGAGACCGGCATCTCCTGCCCGATCGTCGTCCGCCTCGACGGCACCAACGCCACCGAGGGACGGGCGATCCTGTCCGAGCACCTGTCCGACCGCCTGCGCTCGCAACCCACCATGCTCGACGCCGCCCGCCTGGCCGTCGCCCTCGCCGACGGTGGCACGCCGTGATGCCGGCCCGGCAGGCGTCGAGTGTGCAAGAACCAAGCAATATCCGTGGTTCTTGCACACTCGTCGTGCGAGGGGGCTCGGCGACGTGAGCGTGCTGGTCGACGAGAGGACCCGGGTGGTGGTGCAGGGGCTCACGGGGAGCCAGGGCCGGTTCCACGGGCTGCGCAACCGGGCGTACGGCACCCAGGTGGTGGCGGGCGTCACCCCCGGCAAGGGCGGGTCCGACGTCGACGGAATCCCGGTGTTCGACAGCGTGGCCGAGGCCCGTGCCGCCACCGGGGCCGACACCAGCCTGGTGCTGGTGCCGGCCCGGTTCGCGGCGGCGGCGGTGATCGAGTCGGCCGACGCCGGCATCGCCCTGGTCGTGTGCATCACCGAGGGCATCCCGCTCCACGACGAGGCCCGGGTGGTCAGCCACCTTCGCCACCACGCTCCCGGCACCCGGCTGCTCGGGCCCAACTGCCCCGGCGTCATCACCCCCGGACGCTGCAACATCGGGATCATCCCCCCCGAGATCGGGCTGGGCGGCGGCCCGGTGGGCGTGGTCTCGCGGTCGGGCACGCTCACCTACCAGGCCCTCTACGAGCTCACCCGCCAGGGGATCGGCCAGACCACGTGCATCGGCATCGGCGGCGACCCCGTCCCCGGCACCGGGTTCATCGACTGCCTGCGGATGTTCGAGGACGACCCCGACACGGGGGCGGTGATCCTGATCGGCGAGATCGGCGGGTCCGACGAGGAGGCAGCGGCGGCCTTCATCGGGTCGGAGATGTCGACCCCCGTGATCGCCTACGTCGCCGGCGTGACGGCCCCCCCGGGCCGCAAGATGGGCCACGCCGGCGCCATCGTGTCGGGCTCGTCCGGCGGGGCGGCGGCCAAGATCGCCGCCCTCGAGGCAGCCGGGGCGTCCGTGGTGCGCGACCCCACCGAACTGGGTCGCCGCACCGCCGAAGTGCTGGGCCGAGCCTGACGCACGTCCTCCTGAGCGCGCCGAGCCCGAGGCCGCCGAGCCGGACGTGCGGGAAACTAGCGGCCGAGGCCGCCCAGGCCGCCGGTGGCGCCGGCCTCCTTGCGGATGGTGAATCCCCCGAAGGCGACGGCCGCTCCCAGGACGACGCCGAGGTAGGCGCCGAAGCCGAGGAAGTCGGTCTCCACGATCAGCTTGAGCAGGAGCAGGGCGAACACCACGATGCCGGCGATCAGGTGGACCTGCGACCACGGGACGGGCAGGTCGGGGAGCGTGACGTTGGCCAGCTTGGCGGCGACGATCTGGCCGACCATCACCAGCGTGACGATGAGCGCGAGGACCCCGTAGAACGCGTTGGGCGACTGGACCCCGGTGCGCTTCACGCTGATCAGCCCCGCGAGGTCGATGTTGTGCCACGGGAAGATCAGCAGATCCAGGATCAGCAGCACCCCTGCGATGAGCACGATCCGCTCGCCCTGGCTCAACTTCTTGAAGTCCATTCGGCTCCCCTCGCCCGTTGTGCCCGTAGTAGAGCACGCCGTTCAGCTGATGGAAAGGGTTTGGTACGGTGCCCGCGTGAGGTCCGGACGGGCGCGCAACGGATGAGGGCGCTTCTCTCCGTCTACGACAAGACCGGCCTGGTCGAACTGGCGCGGGGGCTCCACGACCTGGGGTGGGAGCTCGTCTCCAGCGGGGGGACGGCCAAGGCCCTGTCCGGCGCCGGCATCGCGTGCACCGAGGTGGCCGACGTCACCGGTGCCCCCGAGATGCTCGGGGGAAGGGTCAAGACGCTCCACCCGGCCATCGCCGGCGGCATCCTCGCCGACCGGACGAAGCCCGACCACCTGGCCGACGTCGAGGCCCGCGGGATCGCCCTCATCGACCTGGTGGTCTGCAACCTCTATCCCTTCCGGCTGCAACCTTCCGTCGAGATGATCGACGTCGGCGGACCCACCATGGTCCGGGCCGCGGCCAAGAACCACGATTCGGTCGGCGTGGTGGTCGACCCGTCGGATTACGACGGCGTGCTCGAGGAGCTGCGGGCGGCGGGGTCGCTGTCCGACGTCACCCGCCGCCGCCTGGCCCGGGCCGCCTTCGCCGCCACCGCCGCCTACGACGCGGCCATCACCGCCTGGCTCGACTCCGGTGGTGCGGGCGAGGGCGAGGTGCTCCCGCCCACCCTCCACCTGGCCCTGGAGAAGGCCGAGGATCTGCGCTACGGCGAGAACCCCCACCAGAAGGGGGCCCGCTACCGGCCGATCGGGGGTTCGGGCTGGTGGGACGGGGTGGAGCAGCACGGCGGGATGGCCCTGTCGTACCTCAACCTGTGCGACGCGGAGGCGGCCTGGCTGCTCGTGCACGACATGGGCGACCGGCCGGCGGTGGCGATCATCAAGCACGCCAACCCCTGCGGGGCGGCGGTGGCCGACGACCTGGCCTCCGCCTACCGGCTGGCCTTCGAGGGCGACCCGACGTCGGCGTTCGGGGGGATCGTCGCCCTCAACCGCCCGGTCGACGACGACACGGTGGCGGCCATGGAGCAGGCGGCCCAGGCCGACGTGGTCATCGCCCCCGGATACGGCGCGGGCACGCTCGAGCGGCTGGCCAGGAAGCGCAAGAACACCCGCCTCCTGTCGGCCCCCGCCCCGACCTCCGACCCCCTCCACCTGCGGGCCTTCGCCGGCGGGTTCCTGGTGCAGCAGCCGAACCGGTTCGTGGCCGACCGGTCCACGTGGAGGGTCGTCAGCCGGGCCGTCCCCACCGAAGAGCAGTGGCGCGACGCCGAGCTGGCCTGGAGGCTGTGCGGCCACACCAAGTCCAACGCCGTGGTGCTGGTGGCGGGGGGGCAGGCGGTGGGCATCGGCGCCGGCCAGCAGAGCCGGGTCGACGCGGCCGAGGTGGCCGCCCGCAAGGCCGGCGACCGGGCCAAGGGCGGGGCCAGCGCCACCGACGGCTTCTACCCCTTCCCCGACGGCGTGGAGGTGGCGGCGTCGTCGGGGGTGGCCGTCGTGGTCCAGCCGGGAGGCAGCATCCGCGACGCCGACGCGGTGGCCGCCGCCGACGCCCACGGCATGGCCATGGTGATCACCGGCGAGCGTCAGTTCCGGCACTGAGTCGCTATGACTGGACGCCCATGACCGCAGTGATCATGGCCGGGGCGCCGGTGGTGGAAGCGGTGACGGCGGACGTGAGGCGCCGGGTGGAGGCCCTGGCGGCGGAGAGCGTCACCGTCGGCCTGGGCACGATCCTGGTGGGCGACGACCCGGCCAGCGCCGGGTACATCCGCAAGAAGCACGAGGCCAGCGAGGCCACGGGCATCCACTCGGCCCACATCCAGCTCCCGGCGACCGCCACCCAGGACGAGCTGCTGGCGGCGGTGGAGGCGTTCAACGCCGACGTCGCGATCGACGCCTTCCTCGTCCAGAACCCCGTCCCCCGGGGTCTCGACTTCAACGCCGCCCTGGCCGCCATGGACCCCGACAAGGACGCCGACGGCCTCCACCCCTCCAACCTCGGCCGCCTGGCCCTGGGCGTGGACGGGCCGGTGCCGTGCACGCCGGCCGGCATCCAGGCCCTCCTGGCCCACTACGGGGTGCCGGTGGAGGGCCGCCACGTGGTGATAGTCGGCCGTGGGCCGACGCTCGGCCGGCCGCTGGCCATGCTGCTGTCGCTCAAGCGGCCGGGGGCCAACGCGGCGGTCACGGTCGTCCACACCGGCGTGCCCGATTGGGCCGACTACACCCGCCGGGCCGACATCGTGATCGGCGCGGCCGGCGTGCCCAACATGATCGGCCCCGACGCGGTGCGGCCAGGTGCCGCCGTCGTCGGCGGGGGGATCTCGTGGGAGGGAAAGCGCCTGGTGAGCGATGTCGACGAGTCGGTGGCCGAGGTGGCCGGCTGGGTGACGCCCCGCCTGGGCGGCGTCGGGCCCACCACCGTCGCCATGCTGCTGCGCAACGCGGTCGACGCCGCCGAGCGCCGGCGGGGGATGGCGCGGGACTAGTTGCCACCATGGCCCCTGGTGGGGCCGCCCTCGGCGTATGAGAATCGCCGGTGCCGGTCGGGCAGACGTCGCAGGCCTATGGCGATCGGACCCCGCAGCTCGTCGTCGCAGGGCACCTTTCGCGGAGGGACCCTGATCAGCCGGTTGCAACTCGAAATCGGTGGATCGAGGCGAAGGGAGAGGCGGTCGCAGCCGACCGCCTCCCCTCCTGCCATCTGGCGGCGTCAGGCCGACTTTGGCATGTGGATCGGCTTGCACTTCCCGGACGACCCCGCCTGCCACAGCAGCCGCACCTGGGTCGGGGTGAGTACCACGTCGGTGAAGATCTCGACCTCGTCGAGAATGCCCTTGAAGTACGTACCCGTGAAGGCGATCGTGTCGTTCCCGATGGTGAGGGGGGCGGCGTTGGAGAGGTTCCCCTGGCGACCGATGGGGTTGGCGTTCGGGAGCACCGGAAACCCGTTGTCGTAGAACGTGATGCCCGTCGAGCTTCCCCGCTCGATCGTGATGGCCACGAAGTGCCACTCGCCGTCGTTGACGACGACGTTGGACAGGTAGTTGGTGAACCCGCCTCCGCTGGAGCTGCCGTTCGCCAGCTGCAGGAGGATCTTGCCGTTGTGCACGACGACAGACCAGCCGACAAGGTTGTTGTTGTTGTTGTAGGGCTGGCCTGTCCTCTTGTCGAGAATCGTGATCGGTCCCCCCTGCGACGTGGTCTGAATCCAGAAGTCGACGGAGAACGGGGCGGCGCCCACGTTCGGGTCGCCCGTGGTCGAGCGGGCGTAGTCGTCGACCCCGTCGAACTGCAGCCCGTACCCGACCTTGGCCGGGGCGTGCACCGGCCCGTTGACCAAGGCCGCCGACGGCGAGGGCGGCCGAAGGTTCGTCGCGTTCAAGCCGTAAGTCTCGTCGAACGGGTACCAGGCCGTCATGCCGTTCGGAGGCGGCGTGCAGGGCGGTGCCGGGAACTTCTTGTTGCTGAACGTGACCGTGCCGGGAGCGCCCGAGACGGCCGTCTGCTGGAAGGGGACGAAGACGTAGGCGTCGTCGGCGACGGTGACAGTGCGGTTGGGCAGGCTCGACGCGAGGACGGTGCCGGACGCAACTGCGATGTTGGTGACGGCGACGTTGTTCACCGCGGTCTCGGTGACCTTGATGCCCTGCGGGTTGACGGCGTTGACGGTCACGCGGGTGCACCCGCCGACGGGCACCGCGACGCTGACGTTGGGCGGGGTCACATGGAACGTGTACGTCCCGGTGACGCCGGGACCGGCCGCGTTCTTGCAGACGTAGATCGAGGGAATGGGCGCCGCTTGGGCCGGTACCGGCGCAAGTGTGGCCGTCGCGACCACGACCGCTGCCGCTGCGAGCGTCCTCGAGGTCGTCCGGCGAGGCCCGGCGCGCGGCGCCAATCTAATGGGACCGAATTGCATGTTCATCACTTCTCCATTCCGCCGGGACGGCGTCTCCGTCCAATACTCGAACCACCGCCCACGGATGTGGACGGTTCGCTTTCGTCGCATGGAGCGCCGGGCGCGGCCGCCTGATACACGAATGCCGGGATCCGGGCGAGAAAAGGTGCCTCGGCACCGTGGGATTCTCGGCCTGGGGTGCTCCGCCCCACGTGCCGTACCTACATCGTTGGATACGAGGGGACCACGGCCGAGGAGCTGGCCGGACTGGCCCAGCTCAGGGTGTCGCTGCTGGTCGAGGTCCGCCTCCAGCCGTGGAGCCGGCGCCCGGCCTTCTACCGCCTCCAACTGTCGGTGGCGCTTGCCTTGGTCCCGCCGCGGCACCCGCCAGGGAGATTCACACCTCAGAGGCCGCGGCTCGGTCCGTCGCCCGCCACCGCGATCAGTCGTGCGTCGGCGGGGGTCCCATCTGGATCATCGAGAAGGCGGCTCCGTGGGGGTCACTGCACACCGCGTACCGTCCGTAGGGGCTGTCGAGGGGCCCCATCGCCACGGTGCCGCCCAGGTCGGCCGCCTTCTGCACCGAGGCGTCGCAGTCGGCGACCAGGAAGCAGACCGACCAGACCCCCGGGGTTCCGGCCGGCCAGTGGTCGCCCATCTGGACGAGTCCGCCGACCATGCGATCGGCACCCAGCCGCCACACCACGTACCCGCCGGTGTCGTCGTCCTCCCAGCCGAACAGCCCGCCGTAGAACGCGATGGCCCGGGGCGCGTCGGGGACGGCCAGCTCGGTCCAGCACATCGTGCCCGGCTCGTTGGCCAGGGTGGCGCCGCAATGCGTGCCCGCCTGCCAGATCGAGAAGCGGGCGCCCTGGTCGTCGGCGCACACCGCCATGCGGCCGGCGTCGAGCACGTCCATGGGCGGTATGAAGACCGTCCCGCCGGCGTCGGCCACGCTGGCGGCGGTGGCGTCGGCGTCGGCCACCGCCACGTACATGGTCCACGACGGGGGGTCACCCTCGGTGAACAACGGCCCCAGGCCGGCCACCGTGTGGCCGTCGCGGACGAACATCGTGTAGCCGCCGGCCGCCGGGTCGGGCGAGGTGTGGACCTCCCAGTCGAAGAGCGGTCCGTAGAACGCCTTGGAGGCCTCGACGTCGGGGCTGCCGAGGTCGACCCACGAGGGCGTACCCGGCTCGTAGCTGGTGATCTCGGGCATGGCCGGGAGCGTACCGCCGCCGGATCGGCGGGCGGGCGGGGATGTCTAGGCTCGCGCTCCTATGCCCGAACGCATCACAGTCGCAGCCGACGGCAGCCTCCGGGTGCCCGACGAACCCATCATCCCCTTCATCCGGGGCGACGGCATCGGGGTCGACATCTGGCCCGCGGCCCAGTCGGTGATCGACGCCGCCGTCGCCCGGCGGGGCGGCGGGCGGCGCATCGAGTGGGTGGAGGTCCTGGCCGGGCAGACCGCCTTCGACGAGACCGGCTCCTGGCTGCCCGACGCCACGGTCACCGCCTTCGCCGAGCACATCGTGGGGATCAAGGGTCCCCTGACGACGCCGATCGGGGGCGGCATCCGCAGCCTCAACGTCGCCCTCCGCCAGATCCTCGACCTCTACGTGTGCCTGCGGCCGGTGCGGTGGTTCACGGGCGTGCCATCACCGGTGAAGCACCCCGAGCGGGTCGACATGGTCATCTTCCGGGAGAACACGGAGGACGTCTACGCCGGGATGGAGCTGCAGGAGGGCACTCCGGAGGTCGCCCGCCTCATCGCCTACTGCGAGGAGGAGTTCGGCTGGAGCATCCGTCCCGACTCCGGCATCGGGATCAAGCCGGTGTCGGTGACGGGATCGAAGCGCCTGATCCGGGCCGCCCTCAACTACGCGGTGGCCAAGGGGCGTACGTCGGTGACCCTGGTCCACAAGGGCAACATCCAGAAGTTCACCGAGGGCGCGTTCCGCAGTTGGGGCTACGACCTGGTGCGGGAGGAGTTCGCCGACGTGGCCGTGAGTTGGGACGACTGCGGCGGCCGCCCCGGCGACAAGATCCTGGTGAAGGACACCATCGCCGACATCTTCCTGCAGCAGATCCTCACCCGCCCCGACGAGTTCGACGTGATCGCCACCACCAACCTCAACGGCGACTACGCGTCCGATGCCCTGGCCGCCCAGGTGGGCGGGATCGGCATCGCCCCCGGCGGCAACATCAACTACGTCACCGGCCACGGCCTGTTCGAGGCCACCCACGGCACCGCCCCCAAGTACGCCGGCCAGGACAAGGTCAACCCCGGGTCGCTCCTGCTCTCGGGCGTCCTCATGCTCGAGCACCTCGGGTGGCAGGAGGCGGCCGACGACGTGGTGCGGGCCCTCGAAGCCACCATCGCCGACCGCATCGTCACCTACGACTTCGCCCGCCTCACCGAGGGGGCCACCGAGGTCAAGACGTCGGAGTTCGCGGCCGCCATCGTGGAGCGCCTGTGATCGCGGACGTTTTGTGGGGGGAAAGCGACCGGGGAGGTCGTTTTCGCGGCCAAGAAGGCGGCCGCCGGTGAAGGTCACGGTCGTGGGGGCGGGGTTCTACGGCTCGACGCTGGCCCTGCGGGTGGCGGAGGGCGGCTACGCCGACGAGGTCGTGATGACCGACATCGTGGAGGGCAAGCCCCAGGGCCTCGCCCTGGACATGATGCAGAGCCGGTCCCTCGCCGGCTTCGAGACGCGGATCGTGGGCACCAACCGCTACGAGGAGACGGCCGGGTCCGACGTGTGCGTCATCACCGCGGGGCTGCCCCGCAAGCCGGGAATGAGCAGGATGGACCTGCTGGAGACCAACGCCGCCATCGTCGGCGAGGTCGCCCTCCGCCTGGTCGAGACCTCGCCCGACACGGTGCTGATCGTCGTCTCCAACCCCCTCGACGAGATGACGGCGCTGGCGGCCGACGTCACCGGCCTGCCCCGGCACCGGGTGATGGGCCAGGCGGGGATGCTCGACACCGCCCGGTTCAAGCACTTCGTCGCCGAGCACCTGGGCGTGTCGCCGTCGTCGGTGGAGGCGATCACCCTCGGTTCCCACGGCGACACCATGGTGCCGGTACCTTCGCTCGTCACGGTGGACGGACGGCCGCTGGCCGAGCTGGTCGATGACGCCACCGTCGACGAACTGGTGCGTCGGACCAGGGACGGCGGGGCCGAGATCGTGGGCCTGCTGGTCACCGGCTCGGCCTACTACGCCCCGGCGGCGGCGGCCGAGGCCATGGTGCGGGCGGTGGCGGGCGACACCGGCGACGTCATGCCGGTGGCGGCCTGGCTCGACGGGCAGTTCGGGATCTCCGGGGTCTACCTCGGCGTGCCCGCCCGGCTGGGGCGGGAGGGCGTCCGCGAGGTGGTCGAGGTCGCGCTCACCGAGGGCGAGCGGGTCGCCCTGCACACGGCGGCCGAGGCGGTCCGGTCCCGCCAGGCGGACGCCCTGGCCCTGGCCCGCCCCGGCCCGACCTAGACATCCCACGGCCGTAACTGTCAAGCAGCTTGTTTGGCGCGATGCGCCCAGGCGGTGTCCTCGTCGTAGAGGGCCCCGTGGCGGAGGCACCCGTGGAGGATGCCGACGAGGCGATTGGCGAGGGCTCGCAGCGCTCGGTGGTGGGTGTCGCCGGCGGCCCGGCGCTCGTCGTAGAAGGCCCGTGCCCCGGGGCTGGCGGTGAGGGAGGAGAACGCCCACTGGTGGCAGGCGTCGGCCAGGTGCTTGTTGCGGGCGTAGCGGGCGAGCACGACCTTGCGGGTGCCCGACGCCTTGGTGATGGGCGACGAGCCGGCGTAGTTCTTGCGAGACTTGGCGTCGGCGTAGCGGTTCGGGTCATCCCCGAACTCGCCGAGCACCCGGGCGCCGAGGACCATCCCCAGTCCTGGCAGGGAGCGGATGACCTTGGCGTCCGGGTGCTGTTCAAAACCCTCGGCCAGGGTCTCTTCGAGCCGGGCGATCTGGGTGTTGAGAGCGGAGATGACCGCCACCACGGCGGCCACGCTCGCTCCCATGGCGTTGGCCACCGCGTGGGGGGCCGCCAGCTGAGGCGAGCGGAGTGCGTCCTGGATCTGCGCTGCCCGTTCCTCGATCCGGCGCTTCCGTCCCCCTCGGCGCAGGGCCGACTCGATCATGGTGCAGGCAAGGCCCCGACCCAGCGCCGGCGTGGGCGCGATCGCCAATACGGCCACCGCGTCGTTGCCGTCGAGGTCATCGAAGCAGCTCAGGGCACCCGGGTAGAACTCCCGCAGGGTCGATCGGAGCTGGTTGGTCTGGCGCTGGCGGGTCCAGATCATCGACTGATGAGCCCGGGCCAGCACCTTGATGGCCTCTGCGCCATCGCTGTCGCCGGCCACGGGGCGGTGGTTGTGGCCGTCGGTGCGGGCCAGCTCGGCCAGCACGAAAGCATCCCCCGGATCGGACTTGGCACCTGACGTCGAGTGGCGCTCCCGATAGCGAGACGTCGACATCGGGTTCACCGCCAGCACCCGATAGCCCGATGCCACCAGCGCCCCCACGAACAGACCCCGGTCGGTCTCGGTGGCGATGGTCACCTCCCCCGGCTCGGCGGTGAAGGAACCCACCAGCTCGTGGAAGCGGGCTACGCCCTCGATGCCCTCCGGCAGCCTCGCCTTCGCCAGACGCTTGCCGTCGCTGTCCTCCACGTGGATGTCGTGATGGGCCTCGGCCCAGTCATGACCCACGAAGACCTGTCCCACCGCAACCTCCCTGGTCGTCGGATGTCGAGCCCGAGGCGACCAGCAGCTCACTAATGGTTCAGTGCTCGAAGCACGTCATCCCACCAGCCGTCGGAGGTCTACCTCACCAACTGGCAGGCGCACGGTCTAGGCCTAGACATCCCACGGCCGTAACTGTCAAGCAGCTTGTTTGGCGCGATGCGCCCAGGCGGTGTCCTCGTCGTAGAGGGCCCCGTGGCGGAGGCACCCGTGGAGGATGCCGACGAGGCGATTGGCGAGGGCTCGCAGCGCTCGGTGGTGGGTGTCGCCGGCGGCCCGGCGCTCGTCGTAGAAGGCCCGTGCCCCGGGGCTGGCGGTGAGGGAGGAGAACGCCCACTGGTGGCAGGCGTCGGCCAGGTGCTTGTTGCGGGCGTAGCGGGCGAGCACGACCTTGCGGGTGCCCGACGCCTTGGTGATGGGCGACGAGCCGGCGTAGTTCTTGCGAGACTTGGCGTCGGCGTAGCGGTTCGGGTCATCCCCGAACTCGCCGAGCACCCGGGCGCCGAGGACCATCCCCAGTCCTGGCAGGGAGCGGATGACCTTGGCGTCCGGGTGCTGTTCAAAACCCTCGGCCAGGGTCTCTTCGAGCCGGGCGATCTGGGTGTTGAGAGCGGAGATGACCGCCACCACGGCGGCCACGCTCGCTCCCATGGCGTTGGCCACCGCGTGGGGGGCCGCCAGCTGAGGCGAGCGGAGTGCGTCCTGGATCTGCGCTGCCCGTTCCTCGATCCGGCGCTTCCGTCCCCCTCGGCGCAGGGCCGACTCGATCATGGTGCAGGCAAGGCCCCGACCCAGCGCCGGCGTGGGCGCGATCGCCAATACGGCCACCGCGTCGTTGCCGTCGAGGTCATCGAAGCAGCTCAGGGCACCCGGGTAGAACTCCCGCAGGGTCGATCGGAGCTGGTTGGTCTGGCGCTGGCGGGTCCAGATCATCGACTGATGAGCCCGGGCCAGCACCTTGATGGCCTCTGCGCCATCGCTGTCGCCGGCCACGGGGCGGTGGTTGTGGCCGTCGGTGCGGGCCAGCTCGGCCAGCACGAAAGCATCCCCCGGATCGGACTTGGCACCTGACGTCGAGTGGCGCTCCCGATAGCGAGACGTCGACATCGGGTTCACCGCCAGCACCCGATAGCCCGATGCCACCAGCGCCCCCACGAACAGACCCCGGTCGGTCTCGGTGGCGATGGTCACCTCCCCCGGCTCGGCGGTGAAGGAACCCACCAGCTCGTGGAAGCGGGCTACGCCCTCGATGCCCTCCGGCAGCCTCGCCTTCGCCAGACGCTTGCCGTCGCTGTCCTCCACGTGGATGTCGTGATGGGCCTCGGCCCAGTCATGACCCACGAAGACCTGTCCCACCGCAACCTCCCTGGTCGTCGGATGTCGAGCCCGAGGCGACCAGCAGCTCACTAATGGTTCAGTGCTCGAAGCACGTCATCCCACCAGCCGTCGGAGGTCTACCTCACCAACTGGCAGGCGCACGGTCTAGGCCTAGAGCTCCACGCTCTGTTCTACAGAGTGCTGACCTGCCAGCGGCTCGGCCACAGCCTTCCGGATCGACTCCGTTAGGCGGTGGACCCCCATTAGATCAGCAGGAGGGGCGCCGCCGCCGCCGCTGACCCTTGTGTTACTGCTCTCGGGACCGGCCCCGGACCATGACGAACAGGGGGGCGGCGATGAAGCCGACCCCCGCCACCGGCAGCAGGAGGATGGCGACGCTACGCAGACCGGGCGACTGCATCATGGTGGAGAAGAAGAACAGGCCCACCGCGAACACGACCAGCAGGACCGGTGTCATCACCATGGAGTCGGACGGGCGGCGGGGCCGGGGGTCTCCGTAAGGCTCGTCGTCGAGGTCGTCGGGATCCTCCACGTCGGGGTCGAATCCCTCGTAGAAGGGCTTCCAGTCCGATGCCGGCCGGTTCCCGTTGCCCGCCGGCCGGGCGGGGCGGGGGTGGCCGAGCTCGGCGTCGTAGGCCCGGCGGCGGACGGGGTCGCCCAGGACGGCCCACGCCGCGTTGAGCGACGCCATCGTGTGCCGGGACCGGTCGGCGGTCGCCGGGTCGGCGTCGTGCTGGGTGTCGGGGTGGTAGCGGCGGGCCAGCACCCGGTAGGCGGCCCGGATCTCGTCCTGGGAAGCGTCGGCCGGCAGGCCCAGCAGCTCGTAGTGGGTGGCGGCCACGGTCAGTAGGTGGTGGACTCCCGCACCGGCGCCAGGATCTCGCCCAGGGCGGTGAAGTCGTCCTGGCGGGCGGCCAGCAGGGCGACGTCGCCCGCCATCTTGAGCTCCCCGGCGGCGAAGGCGGCCGCCGGAGTGCGCCGGCCCTGGCTGATGGCGGCCGCGCTCTCGTAGTTCTCGACGATCTCGATGTCGACCGGTCCGCCGGCACCCGCCTCGACCGAGAAGGCACCGGATCCGGCTCGCACCACGTAGTCGACGTCCCCCTCGGGACCACCCGTCACCCGGTGGCGGACGGTGACCGTGGCCCGAGCCCGGGCGCCGGCGTCCGGCGGCAGCCCGTCCCGGCCGGCGACCGCGGACTGGACCAGGGCGAACCACTCCTCGCTCAGGAAGCGTGCCATCCGACCCATCATGGTGCATGACCGAACGGGCCGACGAAGGCCGTCACCAGCCGGGATCGGGTCGGAACTGGGAGGAGTCGTACTCGTTCGACTTCGCCGCCCGGGACGGCGCGCTGGGCGGCTACGTGCGCCTCGGCCTGCGGCCCGGAGAGGGGGTGGGCTGGTACTGGGCCGCCTTCGTCTCCGGGGGGCGGGGCCCCCATCCGCCGCTGGTGCTCGTCCGTGATCACGACGTGCCCCTCCCGCGGGGCCGGACGCTCGAGGTGCGGACGTCGGGGCTGTGGGCCGACCACACGTGCGAGACGCCGCTCGAGCACTGGACGATCGGCGTGGAGGCGTTCGGCGTGGCCCTCGACGACCCCGCGGAGGCCTTCGGCGGCGAGCGGGGCGACCTGTGCCCGCTCGGGTTCGACCTGGAGTGGGAGGCCCTCGATGTCGCCCGCCCGGGAGGTGCCGCCGGTGCCAACCTCGGGTCGGACTACGAGCAGCCGTGCACGGTGCACGGAGAGGTGCTCGTGGGCTCCGAGCGCCTCGAGCTGGACGGCGTCGGCTGGCGGACCCACCGGTGGGGCGACCGGGACTGGTGGGCCGGCGGGGCGGCCGAGACCCGGGCCGGCGGGGCGGCCGAGACCCCGGCCGGCGGGGCGGCCGAGACCTGGGCCGGCGGGGCGGCCGAGACCCGGGCCGGCGGGGCGGCCGAGACCCGGGCCGGCGGGGCGGCGGAGCCGTGGGCGGGCGGGGCGGTGGAGACCTGGGCCGGCGGGCACTTCGACGACGGCCGCCACTTCGCCACCACCGACGCGGAGGCCGTGGCCGACGGCGGGTTGATCCGGGCCGCCACCCTCGCCGGCCTCGGCCTGTCGGCCTCGCCCCTCGCCCACGCCCCGGTGGCCGTCCCCGGTCCGGGGGGGCGCATCAGCCGCCTCGACCGGGCGCTCTGCCGCTACGAGTCGTCCGACGGGCGGGGGGCGGTCGGCTGGGTGGAGTTGCTGTCCGGGCCCTGAGCAGCCTGGTGCGTCAGCCGGCGGGAGGCTGGTCGGGGCCGCGGTACTCGAAGGCGTCGCGGATGGCGGCCCAGGCGTCGGCGTCGGCCGCCTGCCACGACCAGAACGACACCCCGGGGGCTCCCTTGGCCAGCGCGGAGCGCATGAACCGCTGCAGCTCCTCGGGCGACGGCACGCCGGCCCGGCCCCCCTCCGGCTTGCCGTCGTAGGCCTGGCCCACCGGGAACACCGGCTTGCCGAACTTGGCCAGCTCGTCCATGGCGCCGATCACGTCGGTGTCGGGCTGGCGGTTGAGCCAGTAGACCATGGGGGCGATGGCGTCGAAGCTCTCCACGATCTCGGCGTAGGGGTACGTCGGGCGGTGCCGGGGCGACGGCCGGGGCACGGTGGCGATCAGGGTGAAGTCGGGCCCGGCGATCTCCCGGAGCGCGTGGCCGTAGGCCAGGGCAATCTCGGGGGACACGTGGCTGCCCTCGTTGATCGTCTCGATGTCGGCCGAGAAGCCGTCGAGGCGGTCGCCGCTCGGGCTGGTGTAGTTGATCATCACCCGGGCCCGCTCGATGTCGGAGGGCAGCGTGTCGCCCAGGCGGGGGAAGTCCCAGCCGAAGACGAGCAGGCCGGCAGCGTGGGCCTTGGGCAGGAAGGCGTCGAGGTGCCTCCGGGCGTTGAAGCCGTCCCAGTGCGACCCCATCCGGGGGTACACGTGGGTGATGCCGGTGGCCTTGGCCTTGGCCACGATGGCGTCCATCCTCCCGCCCTCGCTGCGGGGGAACTCGTAGATCCACATTCCCTTGCCCGTGGGCATGGCCTTGGCTGCCACCGCCGGGGTGGCCGCGGTGCCGGCCGTCTCGGTCGTGGCCAGCTCGGTGGCCCGGCCGACGAGGGCGGTCGGGGGGGCGATGCGTCCGACGGAGAAACCCTCCCCCCGGAGCCCGGCCGCCCGCTCGGAGCCCAGGTGGACGTCGGCTCCGGCCAGGCCCAGGGCGACCAGCACCACCGCGGTGCAGAGGTTGACCTTGCGGGTGCGCCCGGTGCGAAGGGCCCGGACCTGCCGGACGGACTCGACGCTGGGCCGTCCCCAACCGGGATGGGCCTCGCCGGGATGGCCCGGGCCGGACCGCTGCGGGGCGGGGGACGGGCGGCGGTCTCGGACGGGGCCGGTGGGGGTCGGGGGTGCAGCGGGTGGCGCAGTCGTGATCAGCATCGCGTCTCCGGGCCTGTTGGTCGGCCCGCGGTGCCACGCGAATCGTGGTCAGCCGGCCCAGCCCGTGTCCCCCTCCCGAATCAGTTTCGCCGATCGAAGCCCAGTTCCTTCAGATTTCCTGAAGAAATTTGGTTTGAGAACTTCCCGCAGGGGTAGGGACGACCGTTCTAGCCGTCGCCGGCGGCGGTTTCGGGCGGCGCTCCGGCGCCCACCGCCGCCCGCTTGACCTCCTGGATCGCCTGGGTCACCTTAATGCCCCGGGGACACGCGTCGGTGCAGTTGAACGCCGTCCGGCACCCCCAAACCCCCGTCCGCCGGTCGAGGATGTCGAGGCGCTCGGCGGCGGCGTCGTCCCGGGAGTCGAAGATGAAGCGGTGGGCGTTGACGATCGCGGCCGGCCCCACGTAGGCGTCGTTGGCCCAGAAGACGGGGCACGACGTGGTGCACGCGGCGCACAGGATGCACTTGGTGGTGTCGTCGAAGCGGGCCCGCTGCTCCGCCGACTGCAACCGCTCCCGGGGGCCCGGGTCGTCGTGGGCGACGAGCACGGGCAACACCGACCTGTAGCCCTCGAAGAAGGGCTCCATGTCGACGACCAGATCCTTCACCACCGGCAGGCCCCGGATGGGCTCGATCGTGATCTCCGACCCGACATCGCGCACCAACAGCACGCACGCCAGCCGGTTCTCGCCGTTGATCACCATGGCATCGGAGCCGCACACGCCGTGGGCGCACGACCGGCGGAAGCTCAGCGTGCCGTCGACGTGCCATTTGACCTGGTGGAGGGCGTCGAGGACGCGATCCGACTCGTCCACGTCGACCGCGTAGGTCTCCCAGTGGGGCCTGCGGTCGACCTCCGGGTTGAACCGTTTGATCCTGAGCGAGACCTCCACCGTCAGTACTTCCTCTCCATGGGCTGGTAGTTGCCGCCGACGACGGGCTTGGAGTCGAAGCGCAGGCTGCCGTCGGGCTCCCGGTAGGCCAGGCTGTGGCGCATCCAGTTGGCGTCGTCCCGGGTGGGGAAGTCGTCCCGGAAGTGGGCGCCCCGGCTCTCGGTGCGGGCCAGGGCGGCCACCACCAGGGCGTCGGCCAGGTCGAGCAGGTAGCCGAGCTCGAGGGCCTCGGTGAGGTCGAAGTTGAACACCCGGCCCTTGTCGTCGATGCGGGCGGATTTGTACCGTTCCCGTAGCCCACCGATGGTGGCTCCCGCCTGGCGCAGCAGTCCGTCGGTGCGGAAGACCGATGCCTTGTCGGTCATCTCCGCCTGCAGCTCGGAGCGGATGTCGGCCACGTTCTCGGTGCCCTTCGACGACTTCAGGCCTTCGATGGACGCGACCGTCACGTCCTCCGCCCCCTTCGGCGCCACCGGCACCTCGGCCGCCCCCTCGGCCTTCACGAACGCGGCCATGGTCGCCCCGCCCCGCCGTCCGAACACCACGATGTCGAGCAGGGAGTTGGTGCCCAGCCGGTTGGCCCCGTGGACCGACACGCACGCGCACTCGCCGGCGGCGTAGAGCCCGGGGGCGACGGTGCCCGCGGCGTCGAGCACGACCTCGGCCTTCACGTTGGTCGGGATCCCGCCCATGGCGTAGTGGGCGGTGGGTTGGATGGGGATGAGGGCCGTCTTGGGTTCGATGCCCAGGTAGGTGCGGACGAACTCGGCGATGTCGGGCAGCTTCTCGTCGATCTGCTCGGGCGGGAGGTGGGTGAGGTCGAGGTGGAGGAAGTCCTGGGCCGGGCCGGCGCCCCGGCCCTGGCGGATCTCGGTGAGCATGGCCCGGCTCACCATGTCCCTCGGCGCCAGGTCCTTCACCGTGGGGGCATAGCGCTCCATGAACCGCTCACCCGCCGCGTTGCGCAGCAATCCGCCCTCGCCCCGGGCCGCCTCCGACAGGAGGATGCCGAGCTTGTAGATGCCCGTGGGGTGGAACTGGAAGAACTCCATGTCCTCCAGGGGCACGCCCCGCCGGAGAAGGAGCCCGGGACCGTCGCCGGTGAGGGTGTGGGCGTTCGACGACACCTTGAACATCCGCCCGAAGCCGCCGGTGGCGAACAGGGCCGCCCGGCAGGAGAACACGTGGAGGTCGCCGGTGGCCTGCTCGTAGGCGACCACGCCGGACACCCCCCGCCGGGGGTCGTCGCCCACGAAGGCCACGTCGAGCACCTGGAACTCGTTGAAGAAGACCACGCCCCGGGCGACGCACTGCTGGTAGAGGGTCTGGAGGATCATGTGGCCGGTGCGGTCGGCGGCGTAGCAGGCCCGCCGCACGGGGGCCTCGCCGTGGTTGCGGGTGTGGCCGCCGAACCGGCGCTGGTCGATCAGGCCCTTCTCGGTGCGGTTGAACGGCAGCCCGAAGTGCTCGAGCTCGATGACGGCGTCGACCGCCTCCCGGCACATGATCTCGGCCGCCGGCTGGTCGACCAGGTAGTCGCCGCCCTTGACCGTGTCGAAGGCGTGCCACTCCCAGGAGTCCTCCTCCACGTTGGCCAGGGCGGCGCACATCCCGCCCTGGGCCGCGCCGGTGTGGGAACGGGTGGGGTAGAGCTTGGTGAGCACCGCCGTGCGGCACTTGCCCGCCGTCTCGATGGCCGCCCGCAGCCCCGCCCCCCCGGCGCCCACGATGACCGCGTCGAAGCTGTGCCGGTGGACCTCCACGCCCCGATCCTCCCACCTGGGGCGGGGCGCCAGGAAGCCCGCTAGGGCAGGAGGTCGAAGGATCGACCGGCCGGTCGGACGATCGAGAAATGGCGGCGGTCGAGCGTGGCCACGTCGGTGATCCCGAGACGCTCGGCCGCTGCGACGACCGAGGCGTCCACCGTCCCGAGCGGCAGATCGCGGTAGGCGCTGACGAGCTCCGCGATTCGAAGCCAGTCGGCAGGCGCCACCGGCTCCGGGATGAGGTTTCCGGAAGCGAGGTCGCCGAGGAACCGGACCTCGGCATCGACGCCGAGCCGTGTGGCAAGGAGGTAGACGACCTCGGTGATGACCAACTCCGGGACGATGAGAGGTCCCGGGTGGGTCTCGAGAAGCTCCAGGCAGTCGACGTGACGAGCGTCGTCGCGGTCGACATAGGCGTACAGCGGACCGGCGTCGACGATCAGCGCGATTCGGGCATCTCCGCGGCGAGGATCTCCTGGATGCGCTCGGAGATGTCGGAATGGCCGCTGGCACCGGCGCCGGCGGCGAGAAACGATCGCCGGGCGCCGCCGAGGTGGGCCTCTATCGCCTCACGGGTGAGTTGGGACACGGTCGTACCCCGGCGCTCGGCCTCGTGACGGAGGCGGGCGTCGAGATCATCGGGCAGCTTGACGGTCGTGCGGCGCATGGGTATGCCAGCATACCCGTCGTCGCTGACGCCCGACGGTCAGGTGGCGGTGAGGGCGCCTTGGAGCGTGGCGTCGAGGACGAGCTTGGAGCCCTGGGGGAGGACGATGACCTGGTAGGGGCCGGTGGCGAAGTCGATCGAGGTGGCTGCGTGGCTCCCGGCCGAGTCGGTGACGGTGAGCTTGCCCCGAGCCGAGACCCGTCCCGGCCCGGTGACCTCCAGCCGCTGGCGGTCGAGCTCGACGACCACCCCGGCGGTCGTGTTGAGCACGGTGCGCTCGTCGGCGACGAACGACACCGAGTCCCGGGAGACGGCCAGCCCGGCCACGCCCACCGCCACCGGTGCTCCCGCCCGGTAGCTGCCGGGCAGGAGCCGGCGCCCACCGGAAATCGTCCAGACGATGCCCGACGGGCCGACTTCGACGACCGCCCCGGTCACCTCGACCCCGCCGCCGTCGCCGTTGATGGGCAGGGGCGTGCCCCCGCCCCAGAAGATGGTGGTTCGCCGGCCGTCGATGAGCGCGTTCTCGATGGTGCCCTTGCCCGTGCCCTGATCCAGGGCGGTGAGGGTGAAGGGGGACGGGACGGCCGCGGCCTGGGTGCCGTCGGCGGACAGGAAGTCGATCTCCCCGGTGACGAACGACTGCCCGGGGGCCGGGACGACGCGGGTGACGGGCACCCGGGTGTCGACCGGCGCCTCGCCGTCGCCCCTCGTGGCCACGAACCGGGCGGCCGACACGGCCAGGGCCGCCCCCGTGACCAGCGTCAGCGCGTAGATGAATCCCCGTCGCACGGGCGGAAGGTTAGGTTGAACCGGCCATGTCCACCCGGCCGGCCACCCTCGGCCAACTCCGCCAGTCGGGCTGGCGCTCCCGCACCGTCAAGGACGAGGTCCGCGACAACACCGCCCGGCGGATCGCGGCCGGCCAGCCCCTCGTCGGGGGCGTCCTCGGCTTCGACGACACGGTCCTCCCCCAACTCGAGAACGCCCTGCTGGCGGGGCACGACATCGTCCTGCTCGGGGAGCGGGGGCAGGCCAAGACCCGCATCATCCGCTCCCTCACCGGCCTGCTCGACGAGTGGATGCCGATCGTGGCCGGCTCGGAGATCAACGACGACCCCTACGGCCCCGTGTCGCGGTATGCCCGCGACCTCGTGCGGGACAAGGGCGACGACACGCCCGTCGACTGGGTCCACCGGGACGACCGCTTCGGGGAGAAGCTGGCCACCCCCGACACGTCGATCGCGGATCTCATCGGCGAGGTCGACCCCATCAAGGTCGCCGAGGGCCGTTACCTGTCCGACGAGCTCACCCTCCACTACGGACTCGTCCCCCGCACCAACCGGGGCATCTTCGCCATCAACGAGCTCCCCGACCTGGCCGAGCGCATCCAGGTCGGCCTGCTCAACGTCCTCGAGGAGCGTGACGTGCAGGTGCGGGGCTACCGCATCCGCCTGCCCCTCGACATCCTCCTGGTCGCGTCGGCCAACCCCGAGGACTACACCAACCGGGGCCGGATCATCACCCCCCTCAAGGACCGCTTCGGGTCGCAGATCCGCACCCACTACCCGCTCGACACCGTCACCGAGCTGGCCGTCGTGGCCCAGGAGGCCCGCCCGCTGGACGTCGACGGCATCCGGGTGGAGGTGCCGGGCCACATGGCCGAGATCGTGGCCGCCATCAGCCACGAAGCCCGCCGCAGCCCCCACGTCAACCAGCGTTCGGGCGTCTCGGTGCGGCTGTCGATCGCCAACTACGAGACGGTCGTGGCCAACGCCACCCGGCGGGCCCTGCGCCTGGGCGAGTCCGAGGCGGTGCCCCGGGTGAGCGACCTGGAGGCGGTGGCCGCGTCCACCGCCGGCAAGGTCGAGGTGGAGACCCTCGACGAGGGGGGCGACGGCGAGGTCCTCGACCGGCTGGTCAAGACCGCGGTGCTCTCGGTGTTCAAGTCCCGTGTCCCGATGGAACGCCACCGCGACCTGCTCGCCGAGTTCGACGGCGGCCGCGCCTTCGACACGGGCGACGACGTCGCTTCGACGGCCTACGTGGAGGCGCTGGCCCACCTGCCGGCGCTGCGGGCGGCGGCCCTGCCCCTGGCCGGCAGCGAGTCGCCGGGGGCCATGGCGAGCGCGGTGGAGCTGGTCCTCGAGGGCCTCCACCTGTCGCGCCGTCTCAACAAGGACGTGGCCGGCAGCCGGGCCAGCTACCGGGGGAGGTAGCGACCGGTGCCCGGCTCGTTCCGCTACTCCCGCTGGGACGGCACCCAGAAGGGATTCGAGGTCGACGCCGACGACCTGCTGTCCGAGCTCACCGACGACCTCCTCTACCACGGCGAGCTCGACGCCGCCCTCCGCCGCCTGCTCCAGGACGGGTTGCTCGACAAGGACGGCAACCGCCTGGCCGGCCTGCGGGAGCTGATCGAGCGCCTGCGCCGGCGGCGCCGGGAGGAGCTGGCGCAGCACAACCTGGGCGGGGTCTACGACGACATCGCCAAGGCCCTGCGGGAGGTGGTCGAGACCGAGCGGGCCGCGGTCGACGAACTCGACCGCCAGGCGCAGGAGTCGGGCGACGCCCGCCGCCAGGACGTCACCGGCCAGGCCATGGCCGACCGACGCATGGCCCTCGACCTGCTCCCCCCCGACCTGGCCGGCCGGGTGAAGGCCCTGGAGGCCTACGACTTCGTGTCCCCGGCCGCCGCCCAGCGCTTCCAGGAGCTGATGGACGACCTCCGCCAACAGGTCCTCGACAGCCGCTTCCGGCAGATGGCCGGGTCGATGGGGAGCGTCACCCCCGAGGAGATGGCCCGCTTCAAGGACATGCTGGCCGCCCTCAACGCCATGCTCGACGCGCGGGCGGCCGGCGAGGAGCCCGACTTCGCCGGCTTCATGGAGGAGTACGGCGACCTCTTCCCCGAGAACCCCCGGACGCTCGACGAGCTGCTCGAGACCATGGCCCGCCGGATGGCGGCGATGCAGGCCTTCCTCAACTCGCTCACGCCGGAGCAGCGGGCCCAGCTCCAGGCGCTGTCGGCCCAGCTCCTCGACGACATGGACCTGCGCTGGCAGGTCGAGCAGCTCACCCAGCACCTCCGGGGAGCCTTTCCCGCCGAGGGCTGGGACCGCCGATTCGAGTCCGGCGGCCGCGGTCGCGGTTCCGCGCAGGGCCCGGGCGACCCGCTGGGCATGGCGGAGGCCGTCGACCTGGTCGACCGCCTGGGCGCCCTCGACCAGCTCGAGCACCTCCTGTCGTCGGCTCCCTCGCCGGGCGCCCTGGCCGAGGTCGACTTCGACGTCGCCCGCGAGCTGCTGGGCGACGACGGGGCCCGCAGCCTGGAGAGGCTGGCCGAGCTGGCCCGCACCATGGCCGACGCCGGCCTCATCGAGAACCGGGAGGGCCGGCTGGAGCTGACGCCCCGGGGGCTGCGGGCCATCGGCCGCAACGCCCTGGGCGACCTGTTCAAAGGCCTGGAGAAGGACCAGATGGGCCGGCACCAGGTGGAGCGGGAGGGACCGGGCCACGAGCGGAGCTACGCCACCAAGCCCTACGAGTGGGGCGACCCCTTCAACCTCGACATCCAGCGCACCCTGCGCAACGCGGTCACGCGGGGCGGCGGGGGCACACCCGTCCGCCTGCAGCCGGACGACTTCGAGGTCGAGCGCACCGAGACCCTGACCCGGTCGAGCACCGTCCTGCTCCTCGACCTGTCGATGTCGATGCCCATGAAGGACAACTTCCTGGCCGCCAAGAAGGTCGCCGTCGCCCTCCACTCGTTGATCTCGACGCAGTACCCCCGCGATTTCCTCGGCCTGGTGGTCTTCGGCGAGGTGGCCCGCACCCTCAGCCCGGCCGAGCTCCCGAGGGTGTCCTGGGACTTCAACTTCGGGACGAACATCCAGCACGCCCTGCTGCTGGCCCGCAAGATGCTGTGCCGCCGGTCCGGCTCCCGCCAGGTGATGCTGATCACCGACGGCGAGCCCACCGCCCACCTCCTGCCCGACGGGCAGCCGTTCTTCTCCTACCCGCCGTCGCCGGCGACCCTGCGGGCGACGCTGGCCGAGGTCGCCCGCTGCACCGCCGAGGACGTCCGCATCAACACCTTCATGCTCGACGCCACCCCCGACCTCCAGGCGTTCGTCGAGCGCATGGCCAGGATGAACCGCGGCCGGGTCTTCTTCACCACCCCCGAGAACCTCGGCAGCTACGTCCTCGTCGACTTCCTCGAACAGAAGCGGACGCGGCGCGGCCACCGCTCGGGCCGAGGCCGCACCGCCTGATCAGGCGAACGACGCCGGCCCCAGGTATTGCACGACGACGTCGTTTGGCTCGGTGGGATGGGGTTCCTAGTATGGGGCAATGGAAGACGTTCTGATCGAGCTCGACGACCGGCGCCGGGCGAGCCTTGGCAAGCTCGGTCGCCCGGAGCACCGGCGCTATCTCGCGATCGAGCACTCAGACGGCACGATCGTCCTCACCCCTGCGATAGTGATGACCGAGTTGGAGGCGCGGTTCCTGGCCAATCGAGCGCTCGTCGAACGGATCGAGGAGAACCGACGTCATCCCGAACGACTGGTCCTCCGGCGACAGGACGCCGTCGAACACGAGGTCGCGCCCCAGCCGGCCGAGACCAGTTCGTCGTAGAGGTCGACCTCTGCTGGTCGAACTGGTGACACGTCGCCCGGCCCTCACCGGTTCAAGTGTCACCAGTTCGGGGAGAGGCGCTCCTCGTAGAGGTCGAGGGTGGCCTGGTCGAAGGCGACCAGCCTGACGAGCTTGACCCGGGCGGACGCGGAGGCGGCCGCCCGGAGGGTGGCGACGGCGATGGTGGCGGCTTCGGCGGACGGGTACCCGTACACGCCGGTGGAGATGGCGGGGAAGGCCACCGAGCGGGCGCCGAGATCGGCGGCCACCTCGAGCGACCTCCGGTAACACGAGGCCAGGAGGCCGGCCTCGCCGTCATCGCCGCCCCGCCAGACGGGCCCGACGGTGTGGATGACCCACCGGGCCGGGAGGCGGAACCCGGGCGTGGCCTTGGCCTCGCCCGTGGGGCACCCGCCGAGGAGCCGGCAGGCGGCCAGCAGGTCGGGTCCCGCGGCCCGGTGGATGGCCCCGTCGACCCCCCCGCCGCCGAGCAGCGACGAGTTGGCGGCGTTGACGATGGCGTCCACCGGCTGCGCGGTGATGTCTCCTAGCACTCCTTCGATGTGCATGCGCGGATTGTCCCCGCTCCCACTTGCGCCACCCGCGAAGTTTGGAGCAAGATGACATCGGTGTAATTACAAGCACGTCAAAGGTCGGGTGCCTTCGGACGTGAGGGGAGTGGCCGGTGGAGCAGCGACGAGGGCACAGGTTCGATTTCGGTGATCGCACCTGGCAGTGGCAGGCCAACTGTCTGGGTGTCGACCCCGACCTCTTCTTCCCCGAGCGGGGGGCGTCGACCAGGGAGGCCAAGGCCGTGTGCCGGGGCTGCGTGGTGCGTATGGAGTGCCTCGAGTACGCCCTGATCAACGGCGAGAAGTTCGGGATCTGGGGCGGGCTGAGCGAGCGCGAACGCCGCCGCATCCGCCGCGAGCGCACCATCGCCAGCCGGTCGGGGGCCGCCACGGCCTGATTCCGGGTTCAGGTGGCGCCGGGCATCCACGACCTGCCCGGCGCTGCCCGATCCGGCGTGCGCCGGACCTGGCGTCACCGTCGACGCCAGGTCCGGATCACCCCCCCGCTCGCCGATCGGCGAGACGGCGCTCGATGGTCCGGGCCACGCCCAGGTCGAGCTCGACCCAACGCTCCGGCGGGACATCCTCGAGGGCGGCGGCCGGCACCAGCCCCACCAGCTCCGCCCCGTCGACCGCCACCAGCGCCCGCACCGCGTCGAACGCCGACGCCGGCCCCACGATAAGCGGGTCGACCAGGTTCATCGACACCTGGGCCCGGCCGCCGACGTCGAGCCCCAGGGCCCGCACCGCGCCCGGCCGGCGCACCGCGGTCGCCACCCGGCGGGCGTCGTCCACGCCGAGGCCCCCGGCCAGCCACACGTTGAAGGCCACCAGCACGGGCCGGGCTCCCACGCACACCGCCCCCGCAGTCGGATGCGGCTCGGCCGGGCCGGTCGACGGGGCCAGGGTCCGGAACGCGCCCCGCCGGACCTCGGGCAGCGACCGCTCGGGCCCGTAGGCGAACCCGGGCAGGGCCAGCTCGGCGGCGGCCCACCGGAGGAAACCGTCGCGGGCGGCGATGGCGTCGGCGATCGTCGAGCCGTCCAGGGGGACGAAGGGCACCACGTCCACCACCCCCAGGCGGGGATGGGCGCCCCGGTGGGCCCGCAGGTCGAGCCGGGCTACGGCCTCGGCCGCCACCGCCCGGGCCGCATCCTGCACCCCGTCGCCGGCGAGGGTCAGCACCGACCGGTGGTGATGGGGATCGGAGTGCACGTCGAGCAGGCACCGCCCGCCGGCGCGGGCGAGGGCCGAGATCACCAACCGATCCCGGCCCTCGCTCACGTTCACCACGCACTCGAGCACCGTCCCACGCTCGCACAGCGAGATGCGGCAGCGCCCCGATCCCGCTCAGCCCAGGGCGGGAACGGCGTCGATGGCCCCGATCAGGTCGTAGCGGCCGGCGTCGCCGAACGTGGCCGTGACGGCCTGGTGCGGCGCGGCCAGCAGCTCCTTGTGGCTGAACAGGAAGACCTTGAACCCGACGATGTCGTCGGGGTCGATGGCGGCGAAGAGGTTCTGCAGGATGTTGCCCTCCTCGACGATGGCCGCCCGCACCCTGTCGCCGATCTGGCTGCTCATCGCCTCCAGGTCGTCCGGCCCGGGCGTGGCGTTGCCCACGCCGAGGGTCGGGATGAGGTCGTCCAGCACCCGCTTGATCTCGGTGTTGAAGGCCTGGTGTCCGGCCTCGGAGGCCTCCGCGGCCACCAGGTCCTGCTCCAGCAGGACCGATACGCACCCGAACACCCCGGAGATCCCGCCGAGCAGCGAGTCGGCCACGATCGCCGGGAACGGGATCAGGTCCAGTCGCTGCGTCGATCGGCCGACCGCGTCCGGGATCTGGATCACCTGGCCCGGGTTCACGCCCGCCACGCCGAGGTTGCCCTGGCTCCCGGGAGTCGTCGCGACCACCGCCTGACCGTCGAGCCTGAGGTTCAGGCCGAGCGACACGGACGAGCCGTCGATCGTGAAGAACACGTTCCACAGGTACGGCTTGTCGCCGAGGAGACCCTCGTTGCCGGTGACGCACGTCAGCTTGCCCAGGTCGAGGGTGACCCGGCGGGCCACGCTGAAGCCGCGCGGGATGGCGGCGGTCGCCGTTCCCCTGATCCGCCAGGTGCCGCGGATGCCGGCGTCGAAGAGCCTGTCGAACTGTTGCGAGGTGTCGGCCAGGAGCTCGGCCTCGGAGAAGATCAGGACGTCGCTTCCCAGGATGTCGTCCTTGTCGACGAGCAGGCCCAGCTTCTGGACGAGGTTGGAGTTCTTGAGGATCGCCTCCTTGACCCTCGTCGTGATCCGCTCGGTGATCGCCTTCTTCACCGCCGCGCTGATCGTGAACGGGCTGCCACCGGGGACGTTCGGGTCGACGACGATCTCGCTGGTGAGCTTCTTGAGCTCGGCGGTGAACTGGGAGGCCAGGGCCGCGTACCCGGCCTCGATGGCTGCGTCACTGACCTGGTCCTCCTCCCCGAGGACGTAGAGCACCCCGGCGACGCCGGGAGCACCGCCCACCACCAGGTCGCCGAGGGCGCCGGGAAGCTGGATGGGAGAAAGGCCGAAGGTGGCCTTGCCGACGCTGTCGGGCACGTTGACCGTCTCGTGGTCGCGGATCTCGGGCAGGTTGCCGTGCCGGCTGGCGGTCCGCTTGACGACCGGGTTGCCTTCGAGCACCAGCTTTCCGTCGTCCCGCTCGACGAGCTTCATCGTCTCGCCGTCGATCTTGAAGAAGACGGTGAGAAGGTACGGCTCGGCGAATCGGGTCTCGCCGTTCAGCCCGCATTTCACCGTCGCCAGGTCGATGGTGACCGGCAGGTCGGGCAGGTTGGGTGTGTTCATGACGACTCCTCGCAGTTGTCCGTTGGCCGCAGCTCGGTCGAGCTCGGGCAGGAACTGAGGAGACCACCGCACGGTCGCCGTCGGCATCGGGGAAAACCCGGCTCGCGGCCCTGATCGCCCACGGCGGTGACCCTGACCGCCGGGCCCGCGACCGGCCGCGAGACTGTGCCCATGGAGAGTGGGTCCATGGAGAGTGGGGCGGTGCAGATCGGGCTGGCCCTGCCGCAGTACGACTTCTTCTCGCCCGAGGCGGAGCCCGGCCGCCTCGCCTGGGCGGCGGTGGAGGCCACCGCCCGGCGGGCCGAGCAGCTCGGCTTCCACTCCCTCTGGTTGTCCGACCACCTCTTCCTCGACCGGCGGCGCTACGGCGGCCCCGCCGGCCGGTGTCCCGGCATCGACCCCCTGCCCGCCCTCGGCGCCCTGGCCCGGGTGACCGACCGGGCGCTCCTCGGCACCCTCACCCTCTGCGCCCCCCTCCGGCCGGCGACCGTCACCGCCAAGCAGCTGGCCACCGTCGACGTCCTGTCCGGGGGACGCCTCGTCGTCGGCCTGGGCGCGGGCTGGAACGAGGACGAGTTCCTCGTCGCCGGCGTCGCCTTCGGCCGGCCCGGGGAGCGGCTGCGCCACCTGGAGGAGTCGGTCCACGTGCTGCGGGGGATGTTCGGCGGCGGCCCGTTCACGTTCGACGGCACGTACGAGCGGGCGGTCGAGGCCAGGTGCCTGCCCCGACCGGTGCAGCAGCCCGGTCCGCCCATCTGGGTCGGGGGCAAGGGCGACCGCCTGCTCGACCTGGTCGCCCGGGTGGCGGACGGATGGAACACGGTCTGGATCTGGACCCCCGAGGCCTACCGGGAGCGGCTCCGGGTGCTCCACTCCGCCTGCGATCGGGCCGGGCGCGACCCCGCCCACCTCGCCCTCTCGGTGGGCCTGTACTCCCTGGTGGGGGAGGACGAGGCCGATCTGGCCCTGCGGTTCGAGCACCTGCGGGCGGCCACGCCGGGCGGCCTGGGCGGGGCCGGCCTCCCCGAGTGGCGCCGGGGCCGGCTGGTGGGGACCGTCGACGAGGTGCGGGCCCAACTGCACGCGTGGACCGCCCTCGGCGTGTCGACGGTGGTGGTCAGCCCCCGGCCCCTCCCGTTCTCGGTCCCGGACGGCGACGATCTCGAAATGCTGGCGGTGGCCTGTAGGCTCTGATGCCTATGCCGAACATAGGTCCGTTGGAGCTCATCATCGTCCTGGTCGTGGTCCTGCTGCTGTTCGGATCCACCAAGCTGCCCAAACTGGCCCGCTCCATCGGCGAGGCGTCCCAGGAGTTCAAGAAGGGCGTGAGCGAGGGCGGCAAGGACGATGTCAAGGCGTCCGACAAGGGCCCGAAGCCGACCGACAAGGTCACCATGACCCAGGCGGAGCTCGATGCCCTCCTCTCGGAGCGCGAGGCGCAGGCCCGCAGGGAATCTCCTCCCCTCACCTAGGGAACCCGGCGGCCGCGGCCGTCGTTCACCATGACAGATGGCAACGTTCCGTCGTGGGAGGAAGTCGCACGCGACCACGGTCGCTTCCTCTACACGGTGGCGTTCCGTCTGACCGGTAACGACGACGACGCGCAGGATCTCGTGCAGGAGGTGCTCCTCCGGGTCCGCAAGGGCCTGGAGACCTACCGCCCGGGATCCCTGGAAGGTTGGCTGAGCCGCATCACCACCAACACGTTCCTCGACGAGGTCCGCAGGCGGCGCCGCCGTCCGGTCGACCCATTTCCCGACGACCCCGACTGGGTGCTCCCGCCCACGATGGGCGCCGACGAGGCCCTGGCCGGCGACGCCCTTCCCGACGACGTGCAGTCCGCCCTGCGCCGCCTGCCCCCCGACTACCGCTCGGCGGTGGTGCTCTGCGACGTCGTGGGCCTGCCCTACCAGGAGATCGCGTCCGCCCTCGACGTGCCGGTGGGCACCGTCCGCAGCCGCATCCACCGGGGCCGGGCCATGCTCCGCGAGGTCCTGGCGTGACGCCCACCGACGTACCTGCCACCCAGCCCGCCGCCCAGTCCGGCGAGCACCCGGGAGGCGCCCTCAGCGCCCTCCTCGACGGCGAGCTGTCGCCCGAGGAGGAGGTCGACGTGCAGGCCCACCTGGTGGCCTGCATGCTCTGCCGCCACGAGATGGAGACGGTGCGGACGGCCCGCCTGTGGATGCGGGCCCTCCCTCCGGTGGAACCGCCCTTCGGCCTCTACGAGCGCATGCTCCAGCCCTACCGGCCCGGGCGCCGTCGGGTGGCCATGGCCTTCCTCGGCGCCGCCGCGGCGGTGGCGGCGGCGTTCGTGAGCGTGGCCCCCGCCCGGCAGGAGCCGGTGAGCCCGTCGGTGGCCACCCTGATCGAGGCCCACGCCACGTCGGCCTCGGTCGACGGCGATCCCCTCACCAACCTGGCCCCCGCCGGCGTCCCCGTTTCGATCACCCGGTGACGGGCCCCCGGGCGCGACGGTGAACCGGCTGCCGATGCGAGGGCTGACCGCGGGGTTGGTGTCGGGCCTGCTGATCTCGGCCGTGGCCGCGTCACCGGTCGCGTCGGCGGTGGGGGACCCGACGGCGCCGACGATCGGGGTGGAGGACCCGTTCGAGCGGGCCCGGGCCGCAGCCCGACGGGTGTCGTTCACCGGCACGGTCGAGGTCCGCTGGTTCGACGGGAAGGCCGAGCGCCACGAGGAGCTGGCGGTGCAGTCGGCCGGCGGTTCGCTGCTGGTGAAGGGCGGGAACCAGGTGATGGCGTCCTCGACGTCGGAGCGGCTGGTCCAGCACGAGGACGGCGGATGGGACCTCCTGTGGCCGCCCGCCCTCGACCGGGCCGACCGTCCCGACCCGGGCCTGAAGTACGAGACAACCGAGCACGACGGACCGGAAGTTGCCGGCCGGCCGACCACCGCCATCGACATCCGCCAGAAGACCGTCGGCCGCCAGGACGTCGGGCAGGAGGCCATCCTGCGGGAGCAGGTGGTGCTCGACCGGGAGACCGACCTGCTCCTCCAGCGCCGGCAGTTCGACGAGCGCCGGCGCACCACCCGGGTCGTCGGCTTCACCGAGCTCGACATCGACCCGGCCACGAGCGCGCCGTCGACTCCGGCCAAGTCGGCCAACCTGGCGCCCGAGCCGGTGCTCGTGGCCAGCCTCCCGTCGCCCGGCCTGGCCCCGGCCGAGCTGGCCGACGGCTACGCCCGGCTGGGGGTGTACGAGCGGGACGGCGTGGTGCAGGTGCTGTACAGCGACGGCATCTACGACCTGTCGGTGTTCGGGCGGCAGGGAGACCTCGACCGGCGTGACCTGGGCGGCTCCGGAGCCAAGGTGCCGGTGGGCAAGGCCGCCGGATGGCGCTACACCTGGCCGGGGGGACAGGTCGTGCTGTGGCAGGCGGGGGGGACGGTCTACACGGTGGTCAGCGACGCACCCCTCGACCAGGTGCTCGCGGCGGCCCGTGACCTCCCGGTGCCGAAGACCAGGAAGCCGTCGGCGCTCGAACGCCTACGCAGCCTGGCCCGGTCGATGATCCAACCCCTGGCCTGACCGCCCCTGGCCGCACCGGGCTGGTGCGGTTCGGCCAATCGTCAGTGGCTGGTCAGCGGCTGGCGGCGGCTGCGGCGGCGGCCTCCATGCGCCGGCGGCGGGCGATGCGGCGCCGCTCCCGCTCCGACGCCCCACCCCAGACGCCGTGGTCGATGCCGTTGGCGAGGGCGTACTCCAGGCACGGTTCCTTGGCCGGGCACGTGGCGCAGATCCGACGGGCCACCTCGACGCCGACACCGTCACTCGGGAAGAACAGCGAGGGCGGCTCGGTGCGGCAGTTCCCCGTCGCCATCCACTTGGTGTCCATTTGCCCTCCTCGGTTGGGCCCACTACTACAACGCGTTCGGTGCGCCAGTGGTTCCCCTTATCGGCTTCTACGGAGATGCAGACGAGTATGGATCTCCCGAAGTTTCATGAAAGTTCTGTGCAGATGGGGTCCTCGGCCGGAAAGATGGGGCCGGAGGCCCGCGGAGACGGCCCGGAGGAGAGCCTAGGCCGGGGCCGGGCGTTTGGGCGGCCGGCACCCGGGGTGCTTGTAAGCTCACGGAAATGTCCCAGGTGACGGAGGAATCCTCCGAGGAGCCGCAGCCGCCGCGCGGCCACGTCCGGATCGTCTACATGGGACCGGTGGCTCCCCACTGGGAGGTCGTCACCGTCTTCGGCGACCGCAACCTCATCGAGGAGTTCCGGCTGCGGGCACTGGCCCGGCTGCTGCTGCTCCCGCCCCACGACCCCCAGTTCCGCCGCAACCGGGAGCGGGTGGTGCGCGACGCCGAGCGCGAGCTGATCATCCTCGACTGGGACCTGGGCGTGCCGGAGGACGACGAGTCCGGGTCGGGCTGACCGCCGAGGCAACCGGGGCAGTGGCGATTGCCCCCGATTCGGCGGGCTCGGAATCTAGGGTGGATCGCGATGACGTCTGACCTCGTTCCCATCGCGGTCGCCGTCGGGATCGTCATGCTGGGCGGGTTCGTGCTGCATCTCTCCCGCCGGGGACCCGTGCGCCGGGTGTCGGCCCTCAACGCCCGCCTCGGCGACGAGGAGCTCAAGCTCGAGTCCCGGGGGATGGACGAGGTGCTCACCCAGCTCGAGAAGCTGGTCGACGCCAAGATGACCACCACCGGCGACACCGACGTGGCCAGCACCCGGCTGGAGCGGGCGCTCGACCACCTCGACCTCGGCGTCGTCGTCTGCGACGAGCAGGGCCGGATCGTCCTCCAGAACGCCCGGGCCACCCAGCTGCTGGGCGTGGAGCCCGACGAGACGGTGAGCACCAAGGTGCAGGATCTGCTGCTGTCGGCCACCGAGGGCCGTTCCCAGGAGCGCATGCTCGAGATCCCCGGCCCGCCGGCGCTCAGCCTGACGGTCAGCGCCGGCCCCCTCGACGACAAGTGGCGCACGGTGGGCGGGGTGCTGGTGCTGGGCGACCAGTCCGACCAGCAGCGCCAGGAGGGGATTCGGCGCGACTTCGTGTCCAACATCAGCCACGAGCTCAAGACCCCGGTCGGGGCCCTGGCGCTGCTGGCCGAGACGCTGTCCACCGAGCACGACCTGGTGGTGGTGAACCGCCTGGCCCGCCGGGTGCAGGTGGAGGCCAAGCGGGTGGAGCGGGTGGTCGACGACCTCATCGACCTCACCCGGCTGCAGACCGAGGAGGACCCGGTGCGGGAGCCGGTCGCCGTCCACCTCATCGTGGCCCAGGCCGCCGAGCGGGTGCGCAACCAGGCCCAGGACAAGGAGATGACGATCAACTTCGGCGAGCCTCCCCAGCGCCTGTGGGTGCTCGGCGACCGCCGGCAGCTGGTGTCGGCCGTCTACAACCTGCTGGAGAACGCGGTGAAGTACTCGCCGGCGGGGTCGCTCATCGAGGTCCGGGGCCGTCCCGCCCGCAACGAGGAATCGGGCGAGTCCACCGGCGAGGTGGAGATCACGGTGCGCGACGAGGGCATCGGCATCCCCGAGCGCGACCACGAGCGCATCTTCGAGCGGTTCTACCGGGTCGAGTCCACCAGGAGCGCCACGGCCGGCGGCACCGGCCTGGGACTGAGCATCGTCCGCCACGTCGTCGGCAACCACGAGGGCTCGGTGCAGGTCGATTCGGAGGAGGGACTGGGGACGACGTTCACCCTCCGCCTCCCCGGCGCCAGCGCCCCCGTCCTGCCTCCGACGCCGGCCCGGGAGACCAGCGTCGGCACCGGCGTGGCCGTCGGACGGGGAGCGTCCTCCACCGGCTGACGCGGGCGCCAACCGTCGGGTCGCCGTCGGTATCCCGGCGGCCGCCACCTACCATGACGGGTGGTGGCGCCCGATACGAACACGGGTTGGAAGCCCTTGGGCAAGCCCGGTCGAGGGGGGCCGGGCAGGTCGGGTTTGGGAACGTCGCCGTTCTCCCGGCTGGCGGTCGCCCACGTGGCGGCGGTGGCGGGCGACACCCTGGTCACCATGGCCCTGGCCGGCTCCCTGTTCTTCTCCATCTCCCCCCAGGCGGCCCGGGGCCGGGTGGCGCTCTACCTCCTGCTCACCATGGCGCCCTTCGCGGTGGTGGCGCCTTTCCTCGGCCCCGTCCTCGACCGCACCCCCGCCGGGCGCCGGCTGATGCTCATCGCCGCCTCCGGCAGCCGGGTGCTGATCTGCCTCTCGATGGCGGGGCACCTCCAGAGCCTCTGGCTCTTCCCCGAGGCGTTCGGGGTGCTCGTGCTCTCCAAGGCCCACATGGTCACCAAGAGCGCGTTGGTACCCACGACGGTGGCCGACGAGGGCGAGCTGGTGACGGCCAACTCCCGGCTGGCGGTGCTGTCGGTGCTGGCCGGGTTCGTGGCCGCGATACCGGGGGTGATCGTCCTCAAGGTCGGCTTCCTCGGCGGCCCGTGGGTCGTCCGCCTGGCGGCGGTCGCGTTCGCGGTGGCCGCCATCCTCGCCATCCGGATCCCCCGGGCGCCCCGCGCCGAGGGCCCGGTGGCCGCCGGCCGGGCCGACGAGGAGCTCCACGCCATCACCGTCCGCATGGCGGCCACCGCCATGGCCGTCCTGCGGGGGGCCGTCGGGTTCCTCACCTTCTTCGTGGCGTTCGCCTTCCGGGGCCAGGGGCGGCCCTCGTGGTGGTTCGGGGTGGTGCTGGCCGCCAGCCTGCTGGGCACGCTGGTGGGCAACCTGGCCGCCCCGCCGCTGCGGCGAGTCCTGGTGGAGGAGCGGATCCTGCTGGGCGCCCTGCTGCTGGTGGCGGTGCTGGGCGCCGTCGCCGGACGCCTGGACGGGCTGGTGGCCTTCTGTCTCGTCGCCGGCGCCACCGGGGTGGCCGCCGCCGCGGGCAAGCTCGCGTTCGACAGCATCGTCCAGCGCGACGCCCCCGACGCCGTCCGGGGCCGCACCTTCGCCCGCTTCGAGACCCGTTTCCAGCTGGTCTGGGTGGTGGGCGCCTTCGTCCCCGTGGTGCTCACCATCTCCACCGGCCTCGGCATCGACATCATTGCCCTCGCCTGCGGCCTGGCCTTCTTCTCCTACCTCGGCGGCATCGTCTCCGCGAGGCACCGGGGGGAGCACTTCACGTCCACGTTCCGGGAAGGCCACGACAACCCGTAACCGGTGGGGCGGCGTGCGTCCCGGAGGGACTCTCCCGCTAGCTCTCCTCCGCGATGTCGATTCGGGCCAGCCAGAGGCCGGGGGCGTCGAGCTCGGCGGGGGTGGGCAGCTCCCGCTCGGAGATCCACAGGCGGGCCAGGCCCTCGACGCCGGCCCGCTCCACCACGCCGTGCACGAAGGCGTGGCCCTTGTCGTACTGGGCCGGCCCCACGTGCAGGCCGAGGAGTCGCTCCACGAAGCGGGTGCCCTCGGAGGACTCCACCCGCCGGCGGCGCAGGGCCTCGGCGATCCGGGCGTTGGAGCCCACCAGCCCGTGGCCGACGGAGTCGAGGATGTAGTCGACGTAACCGGCGACGGCCGCCAGCAGGGTCTCGATACGACCCGCCACCTCCCGCTGGGCCGGGGTCTGGATGATGCCGAGGAGCGTCTCGGGGCTGAGGGCCTTGGCGAACGACGACGGGTCGGTGGGGTCGATGTCGGCGAAGCTCCCCTCCAGGGCGCCGGTGTCGACCTCGAACAGCCCGACGTAGTCGTCGACCAGCGCCTCCAGCCGGGCCCGAACGTGGGGCCGGCCGAGCACCGCGTGGTGGGTGATCTCCTGCAGGAGGACCCACAGGCGCAGGTCGTCGTCGGGGATCGACCACTCGCCGGCGAAGGCGTTGAGGTTGGCCGGCACCACCAGCAGCTCGTCGGACGTGCCCCTCGGTACCGGGACGTCGTACTGGCCCAGGGCCCGCCGGCCCAGGTGGCCGACCATGTAGCCGGACTGCATCCCCAGCAGCACCGGTCCGACGACCCGCCCCAGGTCGCCCAGCAGCTGGGTGGCGGGGTCGGGGCCGGTGCCCTCGGAATCCCCGGCGGCCGCCACCGCCCGGGCCAGCCGCTCGAGGAACGGGCGCCAGGCGTCGAGGGTCTTGAGGGCCCAATCGGCCCGGGTGACGGGCGTGACGGTGCGCAGCCCGCCGCCGAGGGTGGTGGACAGGCCGGTGGCGTCGCTCACGTGGAGGTCGGCCACCCGGGCCAGCTCCTCGAAGCGGATGCGCTCGATGGGGTCGATGTTGGGCTCGGTCTCGCCCTCGGTCGCGGTCCAGACCGCGATCTGGCGGGCGATGTCCCAGTTGACGGGCCCCTGGCCGGCGAAGAGCCGGGCCAGGTCGCGGAACATCGGCAGGCCCTCGAACGGGTTGTCCCCGCCGGGGTTGTTGCTCATGGCCCGACCTTAAGCCGGGACGGGACGTTCGACGAGCACGACCACCATCGACATCGGCTGCTGGTCGCGTATGACGTCGACGCTGACGCTGTCGCCCGGCCGGTAACGGCGCAGGGCCACCACCAGCTCGTCCATCGCGGACAGCGGCACTCCCTCGACCCCGACGATCTCGTCGTCGGCCGACAGGCCGGCCCGGGCCGCCGGGCTCCCGGCCATGACCCCGGCGACCACGACCCCCCCGAAGACCCCCGTACCACCGCCCTGGACGCCCAACCACACCCCGGTGACCCGGCCGTCGGTGATGAGCTGGTCGGCCACCGAGCGGGCCAGGTCGATGGGGATGGCGAAGCCGAAGCCCCCGCCAGATGAATTACCGGATGAAGTACCGGACGGGTGGGTGCCGACCGACGTGGTGATCCCGACGACGCTGCCGGACGAGTCGAGCAGGGCGCCGCCCGGCCACCCGGTGGGGACGCGGGCGTCGGTCTGGACCATGTCGAAGAGGGTGCCGCCGTCGGGGCCGAGCCGGACGGAGCGGTGCAGGGCGCTGATCATGCCGACGGTGACGGACGGGCCACCCACCAGCTCGACTCCGGCCAGATCGATCGGGCAGCCGATGGCGATGGTCTGCTGGCCGACGCGGAGGTCGGTGGACGTGCCCAGCACGGCCGTGGGGTAGGGGCCGTTCCCGTCGAGCTTGACGACGGCGACGTCGGTCTCGGGATCGGTGCCCACGACCCGACCGGTGACCTCCCGGCCGCTGTCGAGCCGCACCCGGAGCGTGGTGGCGCGGCCGACCACCGAGGCGGTGGTGAGCAGGTGGCCGTCGCTGCGGAAGATCACGCCCGAGCCGGCGGCCGTCGGCCGGCCGTCGAGGCGGATCTGGGCGACGGCGGCCCGCGCCCTGTCGGCCACCGCCGCGACATCGCCGGTGGCGGGCACCTCGACCGGGCGGGGCTCCATCAGGCGCTCGACGACGGGACTGATCTGCTCGTTGCCGCCCATCAGGCCGACGACCACCATGGCCAGGCCGGTTGCGATCAGGCCCGCGCTGACGGCCGAGACGGCCGCCACCAGCCACAATGACGGTCGGGAGTCGTCGCCACCCCCGGTCCCCCCGGGCCACCGGGCAACCCGCCCACCGGTCCGCCCAGTGGTCCGCCCAGTGGTCCGACGGCCCCGCCGGGCAGCCCGCCGGCCAGCGCGGCGAGGTCGCCGGCGCCCATCTCCGAGGGGTGCCGCCAGAGGCGGTCCTCGGGCGGAAGAGGGTTCCGGAAGCGGCCGGGTTCGTCCTCCGGCTCGACGAACTCCATCACCCGCAGCTTACCGGGGGGGATCTCCGGCGGGGTCGCGGGGGCCCACCAGCCGGTTCCGGGGCTCCCGACGCCCCGCCCGGTACCATGGGGCCGTGGGCCTCGCGCCTCCGTGCGCTCGTAACGACTGGGTAGGCCTCACCGCCGACCCACTTCCCCTCGACGATGCCCTGAGGTGGGCCGGGCTGCCGAGTTGTGGAGCCGCGGTCCTGTTCACCGGCAACGTCCGCGATTCCTCCCCCGGGCGACCCGGCGTGCACCGCCTCACCTACGAGGCCTACGAGGAGGAGGTCGAGCCCCGCCTGGGTGCGATCGCCGCCGCCGCCCGCACCCGGTGGCCGGACGTGGCCCGCCTGGTGCTGCTCCACCGGGTCGGCGACCTGGGCGTGGGGGAGTCCTCGGTGGTCGTGGTGGCGTCGTCGCCCCACCGCGACACCGCCTTCGAAGCCGCCCGGTACTGCATCGACACCCTGAAGGCCACCGTCCCCATCTGGAAGCGGGAGGCGTGGGACGGCGGCGACGACTGGTCGGCCTGCCACTCGCCCGTGTCCGAGGTCGGGTCCCCCGCCATGGAGGTGGCGCGGTGAGTGCACTCCTGTTCCTCGGGATCGCCTTGGTGCTCAGCCTGGTCGGCTTCTTCGTCCTCTGGATCCGCAACCGCCCGCCGCGGTCGGTCGACGCCCACATCCGGGCCTTCGCCAAGGAGCTCGAGGCCCTCTCGCCCGAGTCCACCCGGCCCGTCACCTCCCCGCCGCGTCCGGCGGCGCCCTGGAAGGCTCCTCCCAGGAGAGGCCGCCGCCCTGGCTAGAGACCTCGCCATCGACTTGGGCACCGCCAACACCCTGGTCTACGCCAAGGGCAGGGGCATCGTCCTCAACGAGCCGACGGTGATCGCCCTCAACGAGCAGACCCGCGACGTCCTCGCCATGGGGCACCAGGCGTGGCAGATGATCGGCCGCACGCCGGGCTACATCCGCGCCGTCCGTCCCCTCCGCCAGGGCGCCATCACCGACTTCGAGATCACCCAGCGCATGATCCGGCTCCTGCTGCAGCGGGCCGGGCTGTCCCGGTTCCAGCGGCCCCGGGTGCTGCTGTGCGTCCCGTCCGCCATCACCGAGGTCGAGCGGCGGGCGGTGAAGGAGGCGGCCCGCCAGGCCGGCGCCACCGACGCCCAGCTGGTGGCCCAGCCCATGGCCGCTGCCATCGGCGCCGGGCTGCCGATCCACGAGCCCCTGGGCAACATGGTCGTCGACATCGGCGGCGGCACGTCGGAGACGGCGATGATCTCCCTCGGCGGCATCGTCGCCCTCGAGGCCATCCGGGTGGGTTCGTTCGACATCGACGCCTCCATCCAGTCCTACGTGCGCCGGGAGTACGGGATGGCCATCGGCGAGCGCACGGCCGAGGAGATCAAGCTCGCCATCGGGTCGGCCTATCCCACGGCCGACGAGCTCAAGGCCGAGGTGCGGGGCCGCGACCTGATGAGCGGCCTGCCCAAGACGGCGATCCTGGCCCCCGAGGAGATCCGGGAGGCGATCAGCGAACAGGTGCGGGCGATCGTCGACTCCGTCGTCCGCTGCCTCGGCTTCGCCCCCCCCGAGCTGGCCCAGGACCTCATCAGCCAGGGCATCCACCTGGTCGGCGGCGGGGGCATGCTGCGCGGCTTCGACCAGCGGCTCTCGGAGGAGACGGCCCTCCCCGTCCACCTGGTGGACGCTCCCCTCGAATGCGTCGTCCTGGGGGCCGGAAAGTGCCTGGAGGCATTCGAATCCCTCAAGGTTCTGTTCATGGGTGCCGATCGGTAACTGATCGGACATTTCCGGCCGAGACCGCGCCGGAGGGCAGAGGAGAGCAATGAAGCGACGAGTCGTGACCTTCGTGTCCACGCTCGTGCTGACGCTGCTGGCCCTGACGGCGGGGGGAATGGCACCGGCCAGTGCCGGCAACGGCGTGTGGACCGCAACCCGGTGCTACGGGGAGATGCCCTACAACGGGGCCTGGCTGGGCACCCCGGGGGTGGGCGCCAACTACAGCTCGGTGTTCGCCCCCTACGACGTCCCCCTCCAGTTCATCACCTGGAACGGTAGGGGCCAGTCCTACATCCAGCTCGCCTCGGAGACGCACGCCCACTACGCGGCGGCGGGTTACGAGTGCGGGCGGTTCGGCCTGCCGTTCGTGGATGGCCTGTACGAGTCGGCCGCGGTCACCTACCGGTGGACCTACTTCGTCAAGCCCGGGAACTGCGACCTGCGCTACATCATCCACGTCTACGACGACGGGTCAATCTTCGAAGGAGCGGTCCCCGGCGCCTTCTGCCCGTAGCGAGCGCTCGGGGGACCGGCATGGGACCGGCGTGGGTCGGCCTACCGCCCCGTCACACCAACCGGATCGCGGGGCGGCTCGCACACCCGACGCATCGGGTGGCCTCCGGCAGGGCCTCGAGGCGAGCGGGTGCGATTGGCTGGCGACACTGCTCACACAGGCCGTAGGAGCCCGAGTCGATCCGGCGGAGGGCCGCGTCGACCTGCTCGATCCGGTTGGCCGCGTTCAAGGCGAGAGCGAGGACCCGGCCCCGCTCGTTCTCCAGGGTGGCCCCTTCGCCGAAGCCTTCTTCGTCCACCGTGTCGTGGACACCGCCATCGTCGACCAGCTGCACGGCGGCGCTGTGCATCTGCTGGACCCGTTCCGCGGACGACGCCCGAACGGCGACGAGCTCCTGACGCCGGGTGGTCAGAAGCTCCTGGTCGACGACCACGGTGTCGGAGATCGGTTCGAGACGGCTCAATCGCGTTTCCTGTTCACGGGGGCCGGCGCCGGACGCACATCTACCCCCCGGGATGGGAACGAACGGGGAGCGTCGACTTCGGGGTTCACGCGCTGGCCCTTCTCGGCAGGCGCGCCCGGCCCGCCCGCCAGGCCCGGCGCAGGCGCCGGCGCTCGTCCTCGTCCGTGCCGCCCCAGACCCCGTCCTCCTGCTTGGTCTCGAGCGCGAACTGCAGGCAGGCGTCCCGTACCGGGCAGCGCCCGCAGACGGCCTTGGCCGCTTGCAACGTGTCGATGGAGGCGCCGGTGGTTCCGACCGGGAAGAAGAGCCTCGCATCGGCCTGCCGGCACGCCGCCAGTTCACGCCAGCCCTCTCTGTCCCAATCGAAGACCTGGCACCACATCACGGTCGTCGTGCCCGGGCGGCTCGGGACGTGCGATCCGGGGACCCGCATGACGTCTGTCATCCCGACCTCCGGTCGCATCGTCCACGGGGGACGCTGCCGGGGTCTCGGGCAACGGACTGCGTCGTCAGAAATGGGCCAGGGTGCGGGCCCTCCGACTGATCCGAGTCTACTCGCGCCGAACACACCGGTGCGCCCCGACCTTGTACGGGCGCGTCAGTCGGAGAGGTCCTCGGCGGCCTGGCGGACCTGCCAGTCGCGGTCGTCGCGGGCCCGGGCCAGGGCGGCGTCGACCTCGGGGCCGTCGAACGGGGCCAGGGCGATGACCGCCCGGCGCCGCACCGCGGGCTTGTCGGAGGCGGCAGCCAGGATGGCGGGCAGGCCCCGGGCGTCGCCGATGGCGCCCAGGGCGGCCACCGCCGCCTCCCGGCAGAGCGGGTCGGCGTGACCGCCGGCCACGGCCACCAGGCCGTCCACCGGATCGTGCCGCCGGGTGTCGTCCGGATCGACCTGTGTCGAGTCGGGCGCCTGCTCGCCGAGGGCCCAGCAGGCGGCCTCCACCACCACGGGGTCGACGTCGGCCAGCAGGGGCCGGAGGTCGACCGCCGGATGGGCAACCGCCACCTCGCACGCCCGCCGGCGCACCTGGCCCACGGGATCTTGGAGCGCGGCGGCCACGTCGGCGTCGGTGGCGGCGCCCATCCGGGCCAGGGCGGCCAGGGCGGTGGCCCGCACGCCCGGCCGCGGATCGGCCAGCAGCTCGCGGGCGCCGACCTCGTCGCCCGTGTGCCCGGCCACGGCCGCCCCCCGACGTCCGCCAGCCCGCAGGGGTGTGCGATCCTCGGGGGAATGAGGTTCCGGGCCACCTCTCGCCATCGGGTTCTGGTCTCCCTCGTCTCGGTGACGATGCTGCTGGCGGCCGGCGGCGCCTGCAGCCGGGGCGACGGTACGGCCCGCCAGGCCATCCCGCCGTCCACCATGGGCCGGGGGCTGGACAACCCGATTCTCGCGCCGCCCACCACCTCCGCGTTTCCCACCGTCACCGCGCCCGCCGGCCCCGTCCTGCCGGTCCCGGTTCGCATCCCCCGCGACTCCTACGCCCCCGAGCCGGTGAGGGAGATCGGCACCATGGAGATCCCCGCCCTCGGCCTGTCGCACCCGATCTACGAGGGGGTCACCCTCCACAACATCGACAACGGCCCCAGCCACTGGCCCGGCACCGCCGAGCCCGGCAGCCCCGGGAACACCGTGTTCGCCGGCCACCGCATCACCAACTCCCGGCCCTTTCGCAACCTCGACGACCTGGTCGAGGGCGACGAGGTGATCTTCACCGTCGCCGGCAACCGCTCCGTCTACCGGGTCACCCAGTCGATGGTCGTCGACCCCACCGCCACCTGGATCGCCACCCAGACGTCCGAGTCCACCGGCACCCTCTACTCCTGCCACCCCCCCGGCAGCGCGGACCAGAGATACGTAGTCAAACTCGCCCTGTCGTCGGCCTGACCAACACGAGAGAGTCTTGGGGACGCCGCCGGCCACGCCCCGCCGCAGGCGGCCTCAAAACCAACGCAAGAGAGTCTTGGGGACGCCGCCGGCCACGCCCCGCCGCCGAAGGCGGCCTCAAATGGCTGGCGGCCCCGCCGGCGAAGCCGGCAAAGGAAGAACGACGGAGGGCGGGCGGCTGCGCCGCCCGCCCTCCGGTCCGTGCAAACTCGCCGAGGAAGCTCCGCTTCCGAGGGCGAAACTCGCCGAGGAAGCTCCGCTTCCGAGGGCGAAACTCAGATTCCCTTGAACACGACGGTGGCGCCGGCGACGAGGCCGGCGACGGCCATGGCCAGGAGGGCGCCGATCACGGCCAGGATGACGATCAGGGCGAACCCGGAGCGGATCCGGGGGATGGGCGTGGCGTCGGTCCAGTTGAAGCCGGCGGGAGCGCCCGTCATCACCACCGGGGCCGGGCTGCGACCCCGGCGATCGGCCCGATCCGGCGCCGGCTGCGCGGGCGCCGGCCGGGTGGGCGCCTGCTGCGCAACCGCCGGCTCGGGTCCGGGTCCGGGGTCCGGGGCGCGGCGGGTTCGAGTTGGGGCCGTGGCAGTCTGGTCGTGCTGGCTGAGAGCGATCCGCAGGACCGCGATCGTCGCCACCAGCACCACGGCCGGGCCGAGGAGCGTCGTCACGTCTGATCCGATCTCATCGAGGGGTTACCGCACCGACTGGTCGTTGCCCGCGCCGCCCCGCCCGAAGCCCCTGCGCCCCTGGATGGCGGTGATGATCGGCCTGAGCCTGATCATCTCGGTGGTGGCCGTGTCGGCCCGCTTCGTGAGCCTGCCGTACGACTCCCTCGGCCCGGGAACCGCTCGGGCCGTCAACGGGGTGGTGACGGTGACGGGACATCCCTCTTACCCTCCCCGCGGCCAGCTTCTTTACACCACCGTCGCCGTCCGGGAGCGGGTGAATCCCTACGAGGCGGTGGCGGGCTGGCTCGATCCCGACACCGACGTCATCCCCGAGGAGAAGGTGCGGGGTGACATCGCCCCCGACGACTTCAAGCGGATGAACGTCGAGGCCATGGCCGACTCCAAGACCACCGCCCAGCTCCTCGCCCTCCGTCATCTCGGCTTCACCGACCTGGGAGACGGGGCCGAGATCGTCGACGTCGACCCGACGCTCCCCGCCGGATCCCTGCTCGAGGCGGACGACGTCATCGTCGGGATCGACGACCGTCCCGTCTCGAGCAGCGCCGACGTCATCGCCGGCATCCAGGCCCACCAGGCGGGCGACGTGGTGCACCTCCGCATCGACCGGGCGGGGAAGGTGGTCGAGGTGGACGCCACCCTCGGCCGGGGTGACGACGGCCGGCCCCTCCTCGGCGTCCGCCTCACCACCCGGATCAAACTGCCGTTCGAGATCACCATCGACTCGGGCCAGGTCGTCGGGCCGTCGGCCGGGCTGGCCTACGCCCTCGAGCTGGTCGACGTCCTCACGCCGGGCGAGCTCACCGGCGGCGTGGCGGTGGCGGCCACCGGCGACCTCCAGTCCGACGGCACGGTCGGTCCCATCGGGGGCGTGGCCCAGAAGACGGTCACCGTCCGCCGGGCCGGGGCCAAGGTGTTCCTGGTTCCCCGGGCCAACCTCGACGAGGCCCTCTCGCGTGCGGGAGGCGGGTTGCAGATCCTGCCCGTGGACTCGTTCGACGACGCCCTGCGGGTGCTCGGGGGGCTGGACGGGAGCAACGCCCTCGCCCTGGGCCAGCCCGGGGCAGGCCAGAACCAAAGAGGCGGTACGTAGGACCGGCACCACGCTCGGTGGGGGTCGGAGCGGTACGATTGACGACGATGACCTGCCCGCCGCCTGCCTGTTGCGAGCGGGCCGGACGCCTGTTTCGAGCGGGCGGGGGGCCCGGATCGAGGCGTCGACGGTCGATGGACGCGACGCCGCCGGTGAGGGTCCCGATGGCGTCGGCGGGAGGCCGGGAGGGCACCCCGGCCCTCTCCCGCTAGATGTCCACCGCCGCCGCCCAGCTCCGGTTCGCGGTCGAGTTCGCCACCTTCCTGGTCGCCGTGGCCGGCGCGGCCATCGTGATGACCCGCCCCGACCTGGTGGGAGCCGGGCGGCGGTCCCGGAGCGTGCTCGTCCCCGGCTTCATCGCGGTGGCCGTGGCCGCCTTCCTCCACGGCTCCCTCCTCACCGACGCCCGGGAGACCCCCGTCGTGGTCTTCCGGTGCGTGGGGATCGGCCTGCTGGGTCTCGGAACCCTCGGTTGGGGCACCGACCGGGGTCCCCGCCGCCTGTTGTGGCTGTCCCTGGTGCTGATGGCCGCCGCCGAGTACCTCACCCTGATGCAGGAGGCCACCGCGTCCGACTGGGTGCGGGGCGGGGGCGCCCTGTTCATGGGCGTCGTGCTGCTGATGTCGGCCCGGAGGTCGATCAGCGCCCGCATCACGGTCAGCGTGGGCGCCATCCTGCTGGTCGTGGTGCTGGCCGTGTCGGTCGCCCTGTCCACCGTGATCGCCCGCACCGTCGAGGACGAGGCGTTCAAGCGCATCGACGCCCGGGCCCAGGCCGAGGTGCAGGAGGTCCTGGGGTCCACCCTGAACGACGCCGAGGTCAGCGCCAAGCTGGCCGCCCTGACCATCCAGGGCACCCGCCTCGAGCAGATCCTGACCGTCGCCGCCGAGCCGGCCGACACCCCCGAGGGCAGGGTCCGCTTCGAGGCGGCCCGCGACCGCATCCAGACCGACCTCAACAACCTCAGCGCCCAGGGGCTGCTGGCGGTCAAGGGTCCCCTGCTCTACGCCACCGACAAGGGGCGGCTCATCGTCGGGATCGGGTTCACGGAGGACGAGACCAACGAGGCCACCGCCCTGATCGGGTCGCTGGCCGTCCGCCGGGTGCTCGACCCGCCGGTCGATGGCCAGGCCCGGCCGGTCTCGGCCAAGTCGGTGGAGGTCCTTCCCACCAAGGGGGCGTTGGCGGTTGGCGCCCATCGGGTGACCTCCCTCAACAGCGGTGTCGTGGGGGTCGTCGTGGCCACCGAGTCGTTGAACGTCGACTACCTCAACAGCCGCAGCCAGAACGACCCCGACGTCACCCTCGCCATCGCCGGCCGCGACCGGGCGGGGCCGTTGGTGGGACCCGGCCTGCCGAGCGAGGTCGTGGTCCGCCTGGCCCAGGAGGCGCTCGGCAACGACACGGGCACGGCCAGCGCCGAGATCGCGGGCTCGTTCGTCGTGGCCCGGGCCGTCCCCGCCGACGTGTCGCCCAACGCCACCAGGCGGGTGGCGGTGGTGGCCGCCCTGCCCAGCACCATCGTCGACGACACCCGCACCGACCTCTTCAAGACCTTGTTCCTGGTGGCGCTGGCCACCGCCCTCACCGCCTTCGTGATCGCCGTCATCGTCGGGGAGCGCATCGGCACGGGAATCCGCCGACTCACCCGCGCCGCCCAGGAGATCCAGGGCGGAGACCTCTCGGTGCGGGCCGCGGTCTCGAGCCGGGACGAGGTCGGCGTCCTGGGCCAGACGTTCGACTCCATGGCCGGATCGATCGAGACGTTGGCCGGCGAGCTGCGCCAGAGCGCCGACGAGGAGGCGCAGATCCGCAACCGGCTGGAAGCCGTCGTGGCCGGCATGGGCGAAGCCCTCCTCGCGGTCGACGGCGACGGTCGTATCGCCGCCTTCAACGGCGCCGCCGAGGAGCTGTTCGGCGTCCCTGCGGTGCAGGCCGTGGGCCGCCACGTGGGCGAGGTGGCCACGGTTACGGCCGAGGACGGCACCGACATGTCGCCCCGCCTGGCCGCCCCCCCGGAGGGCGGGTGGAACGCCAGCGCGGTCGTCATCCGTCCCGACGGCCTGCTGGTGCCGGTCGCCCTCTCCGCCGGCGGACTGCGGGGGTCGGGCGACGAGGTCGTCGGCGGCGTCTACGTCCTGCGCGACATGCGACGGGAGCGGGAGGCGGAGCGGGCCAAGAGCGAGCTGCTGTCCAACATCAGCCACGAGCTGCGGACGCCCCTGGTCCCGATCAAGGGTTACGCCGAGCTGCTGCTGCGCCGCGACGTCCCGCCGGACAAGGCCCGGGAGTCGCTGGAGGAGATCGTGGAGGCGGCCAACCGGTTGGAGACCGTCGTCCAGCGCCTCCTCGACGTGGCCGCCCAGGAGGCCGCGCCCAGCGATGTGCGCCGCGACCGTGTACAGGTAGGACCCATGCTCGAGTCGGTGGTCGATCGGTGGAAAGGCCGGGTCGACGACCGTCATCCCATCACCAGCCGGGTGGCCCGGAGCATCCCCGACCTGATGGGCGACCGGGCCCTGCTCGAACGCTGCCTCGACGAGCTGGTCGACAACGCGGTGAAGTTCTCCCCCGACGGCGGCCCGGTGAACGTCACGGCCCGCCTGCGCGAGAACGGGACGTCCGAGGGGGCCGGCGGTCCGTCCGTCGACATCTCCGTGCGCGACCACGGCATCGGCATCCCCGCCGACCGCATGGAGGGCATCTTCGAGGACTTCTCCCAAGGCGACAGCTCACCCACCCGCATGTTCGGCGGCCTGGGCCTCGGCCTGGCCCTCGTGCGTCGCATCGTCGAAGCCCACCAGGGCGAACTGGTGTGCAAGACCGTGCCCGGAAAAGGATCGAGGTTCTCGATGGTGCTACCGATCGCCCCCGCGCGGTCCCGCCACAGGCGGCGGCCGTGAGCCCTTCGGTGAGTCGAGAGGCAGTGCCCGCGCCGGTCATGCGAGGTCGGCTCGTGCTTGCCGCCTTCTTCCTGCTGGTCGTGGGGGCGGCCTGCTCCGGAGGCGACGGCGACGAGGCGGGACGGCTCACCGTCGACGGCCGGGCCGAGGTGGCGTCGCCCGGCGGGGACGCCGACGAGGAGCGGGGCAGCCGGTCGGTGGACTACGGCCAGCGGGTCAAGGTCCTGGACGGCACCGCGGTCCTGCGCCTGAGCGGTGGCGGGGTGCTCGAACTGCGGACCGGCACCAACGTGGTGCTGCAGGAGGTCGAGGGCGGCGAGGACCGGTCCACCCAACCCGTCCTCCTCGAACGCGACCTGCTGGTGCAGGCGCCGCCGGGAGCCCGCCTCACCGTCTCCACCGAGGGCACCGACGTCGTCGTGGGCGGGGGGGCCCAGATCTCCCGGGGCCCGGTGCTGATCGTGTCGTCCTACGACGGCGCCGTCCAGCTGCGATCGGGGGACCAGTCGGCCACCGTCCCCGCCCTGCGGGAGGTGACGGTCGCCGGCGGGGGATCGTTGCCGGCCGGTCCGACGCCCCTCACCTACGACCCGGACGACCCGTGGGACCGGCGCTTCCTCAGCGACGCCATCGAGCTGGGCAACGAGCTGGAGGCCCGGAGCAAGGGCTTCAGCGCCCAGCTGGCACCGACCGAGGGCCACACCGTGGAGTTCCTCGTCCGCCTGCTTCCCGAGCTCGCCGGCCAGCCCGAGTTCGGTGCCAGCGTGTTCGACGCCCTCCGTCCGCCGGGCGAGTCGCTGGTGGGCGCCGCCATCGTGCTGGAGGGCACCCGCGGCACATTCGGCGAGCGGTGGGCCGGCGTCTTCGGCTTCCGCGGCGACGGCGCCCAGTGGGGACTCGTCGCCCTCGACCAGGGCGTGAGCCGGGTGCCGCTGCTGGAGAGGGTGGATGCCGCCATCGGCCGGGGTCCGCGGACCTTCGTTCCGGTCCCGCTGCCCGGGACGTCGGGCGAGGTCGCCCTCCCCGGCACACCCGGCGGCGGCGGGTCCGGAGGCTCCGGCGGCTCGGGCGGCTCGGGCGGCTCGGGCGGCTCGGGCGGCTCGGGCGGCTCGGGATCGGGCGGGAGCTCGGGCACCCTTCCCGGGGGTTCCTCCCCCACCGTTCCCGTCTCGACCACGATCCCCGCGACGGCGCCCCCCAACCCGGCGCCGTTGAACACGGGGATCCCGCTGCTCGACAACACCATCAACGCCCTGGTCGAGACCCTGAGCGGCCTGCTGGGGGCCCTCGGCGGAGGCTGACGCCGGTCCCACCATCCGGCGTCCCGTGCGGTAAGGGCCGATCCCCGATTTTCGGACCGGGAAGGCGTAGGCTTTTGCGGCGATGGACGACGAGCGAATCGTCATCTCCTCCAGCGCCGCGATCGCGCCCGAGGCGGTGGCCGGCAAGGGTTTCACCACCTCCATGCGGGGATACCAGCCGGCCGAGGTGCGGCAGTTCCTCAACCGGGTGGCCGACGAGATGGCGGCCGCCGTCGCCCGGGAGGCCGAGCTGCGGCGGGAGCTGCACGACGCCCTCGCCCGCGCCGCCCACCCCGAGCTCGACGAGTCGGTGCTCACCAGCGGCCTGGGCGAACACGCGGGACGGCTGATCGCCAGCGCCCGGGAGACGGCCGCCGCCATCACCGCCGAGGCCGAGCGCACCGCGGCGGCCACCCTGCGCGACGCCGAGTTCCGCATCGCCCGCATCCGCCAGGAGGCCGACACCCTCATGGCCCGCCGGGTCGACGAAGCCGACGGCGTGTCGGCCAGCCTCCGGCAGTCGGCCGAGGCCGACGCCCGCTCGATCCGCGACCAGGCCCAGGCCGAGGCCGAGGCCGCCATCCAGGCCGCCCGGTCGCACGGCAAGGAGATGGTGGCCGAGGCCCGGGCCGTCCGCGAGCGGATGCTGGGCGACCTCGCCCGCCGGCGGCGGGTGGCCGAGGTGCAGCTGGAGCAGCTGCGGGTGGCCCGGGGACGGCTGGTGGAGGCCTACGAGGTCGTGCGGCGCACCCTGGAGGAGGTCACCGCCGAGCTGGCCGCGGCCGAACCCGAGGCCCGGCTGGCGGCCGAGGCGGTGGGGCGGCGCATGGCGGAGTCCGATCCGTCGCCTCCGCGGATCCCCGACCCCGGTCCCGGGGCGTACTCCGGGGCGGCGCCCGTCCCCCGCCGGCCCGAGGCCCCCCCCCGGGCGGCCGACGGGCCCGGTCGTCCCACGATGGCCGCCTTCGCCCCCTCGCGCCTGCCCTCCGGTCCCGTTCCGGGTCCCGGTCCCGGTCCGGGTCAAGGTGCGCCTGGGCCACGAGACCGAGGGGCGGTCCGGTGCGGGCCGCTCGGGTCCGGACGACGCCGGTCCGTCCTCGTTGCCGGCGCCGACCCCGGCCGAGCGTGGCGCGCCGGAACCGCCAGCGGTCCCTGCCGGGTGGATCGAGCGGGCGGGCGGCAGCGGTGCCGCGACCCCCGGGCGCACGTCCCCGCCGCCCATGCCCCCCTCCGTTGCCGCGCCCCTGCTCGTCCCCGCGGCCGGTATCGGGGCGGGCGGTGTGCTGGCCGAGAGGCAGGCCGCCGAGCCCGACCCCTCCGACCCCGGCACGTGGGCCGGCGCCGGTTTCGGCCCGCCCCGCGACGCCGGCGCCCCCGAACCCCCGGACGATGAGGGCGGGCCCGCCACCGGCCCTTCCTCCGGCCCACGATCGTCAGGTTCCGACCCCGGCCGGTCGCCCGACCCGTCGGCCGGGGCACGGCTGTCCGGAGCACCCACCCCCGAATCCCCTCCGGGCCGAACGTCGGCCGCTCAGCCGTCCGGGCAACCGCCGTCGGGCACGGCTTCCGGAGCCGAGGGCCAACTCGCAGGCCACGGGCGCCCGGGTGACTCCGACCGGCCGTCCGGCGCGCCGTCCGACCCCGCCTCCGGCCCACGCGCGACTCCCCCCTCGCCGCCGGCCCCCCTCACCCCGGGTGCCTTGGCGTGGCTCGCCGCCGCCGGCGGCACCCCGCCCCCCCCGGTCACGGGTTCGGCCCACTCGCCCTCGGCGTCGGCCGGCGGACATTCCTCCGCCGCCCGCCACGGCGCCTCCGGCCCGGGCGAGGTCAGCCCGTTGCGGCCCCCGACGTCCAGCCGGCCACCGTTGCGACCCCAGACGGTCGTCGACAGCCGTCCGTTCCCCACCCGGGCCGTGCCAGGTCCCCTGTCCACCGGGCGGTCGGCCACGAGCGTGGCGCTGCGGCCGATCCCCCCCGACCTCCCCCTCGAGGTGCCCCCGGCCCGGCCCGACCTGCCGCCCGAGCTGGCCACTTCGGAGATGCCGACCGTCGCCCGCCACGACGATCCGGCACCGGTCGACGAGCTCTTCGCCCGCCTCCGCCACCAGGTCCCCGTTGCCGAGGCCGACGGGTCCCGAGCTGCACCCACCGCTGCGGCAGGCCCCTCCCCGTCCGACAACATCGTCGACGAGGCCGCCCTCTCCCGGCGCGACCAGCAACTCGACCCGCTCGACGCCGACCTCACCCGCAGCCTCAAGCGGATCCTCCAGGACGAGCAGAACGACGTGCTCGAGCGCCTCCGGCAGGGCGGCCGGGCGGGCGTCGCGACCCTCGTGGCCGCGCTCGACCACCGCACGTCGGGCTTCACCGCCGCCGCCGCGCCCGCGCTGTCCGCCGCCTACCGGGCCGGCGGTGGCGCCGACACCGACCCGGCGGCATCAGCCCTCGGCGCCAGGCTGGCCGACGACCTCGTCACGCCCCTCAAGGAGCGCCTCCAGCGGGTCGTGGCCGCGGCCGGCGACGACGTGGAGGAGCTGGCCGAGGCGGTCCGGGCCGCCTACCGCCACGCCAAGCTCCAGGAGATCGAGCAGCTCGTCCGCCATCACACCGCCGCCGCCCATGCCCTCGGCGCGTTCGCGGCCACTTCCGGCGCCACCATGCTGCGCTGGGTGGTCGACGACGAGGGCCCCTGCCCCGACTGCCACGACAACGCCCTGGCCGGACCCACCCGCCGGGGCGAGCCGTACCCCACCGGGCAGAACCACCCTCCGGCGCACCTCGGCTGCCGCTGCTTGCTCGTCCCCGCCGCCACGTAGGCTGACGGCGCGATGCGCGCCCCCACCGATCTCCCCCGACGCAGGAGGACCGGGTCCGCCTCCCGGCGCATCCTGCTCGTCATCGCCGGGCTCGCCGTCTTCTTCCTCATCGTTTCGCTCCGGGGGATCGCCGCCTTCTACACCGACTACCTGTGGTTCGACGAGGTGGGGCTCACCGGCGTGTGGAAGGGCGTTCTGGGCGCCAAGGTGGGGCTGGCGGTGGTGTTCACCCTCGTCTTCTTCGCCGTCGTGTGGGCCAACCTGGCCATCGCCGACCTCCTCGCCCCCACCTTCCGCCCCATGGGTCCGGAGGAGCAGTTCATCGAGCGCTACCACGAGGTGGTCGGGGCTCGGGCCGGCCTGGTGCGCCTCGGGGTGGCCGCCCTGTTCGCCCTGGTCGCCGGACCCGGTGCGGCCGGCCAGTGGCAGGCGTGGCTGCTCTTCCGCAACCAGGGCTCGTTCGGGGCCACCGACGCCCTGTTCAAGCGCGACATCGGCTTCTACGTCTTCGAGCTGCCCTTCGTGAAGTTCGTGGCCGACTGGCTGTTCGCGGCGGTCGTCATCGCCCTCATCATCACCGCGGTGGCCCACTACCTCAACGGCGGGATCCGCTTCCAGACCCCGATGCAGAAGGTGACGCCGCAGGTGAAGGCCCACCTGTCGGTGCTGCTGGGCGTGCTGGCCCTGTTGAAGGCGGCCGGCTACTTCCTCCAGCGCTACGAGCTGGTGTACTCCAGCCGGGGCGTGGTCGACGGTGCCGGCTACACCGACGTCAAGGCCCAGCTCCCGGCCCTCAACCTGCTGGTGCTGATCAGCCTGTTCGCCTTCGCCCTGTTCCTCGTCAACATCCTGCGCCGGGGATGGGTGCTGCCCGTGATCGCGGTCGGCGTGTGGGCCCTGATCTCGGTGGTGATCGGCGCCGCCTACCCGGCGACGGTGCAGAAGTTCCGGGTCCAGCCCACCGAGTCCACCAAGGAGCTGCCCTACATCCGGCGGAACATCGCCGCCACCCGGACGGCGTTCAACCTGGCCAACACCGAGTTACGAGATTTCGAGGCCTCCTCCGGCCTCACCCCGGCCGACCTCGAGCTGAACGAGGCCACCATCCGCAACATCCGGCTCTGGGACCCGCTCGTCGTCCGTGACAACTACAAGCGGCTGCAGGAGATCCGGAACTTCTACCAGATCAACGACGTCGACGTGGACCGGTACCAGGTCGACGGCGTCGACACCCAGATGCTGGTCTCGGTGCGGGAGCTCAACGTCAACGGCATCCCTTCGCCGTCCTGGGTCAACCAGCACCTCGTGTACACCCACGGCTACGGGGCCGTCCTCACCCCGAGCACCGGCGTGGCGCCCGACGGCAACCCCGACTTCCGGCTGAGCGGCCTGCCCCCCGAGGGGGCGCCCGAGCTGCGGCAGCCGGCGATCTACTACGGGCAGGGCGTCGACGGCTACGCGATCGTCAAGACCGAAGCCAAGGAGATCGACTACACCGGCGCCGACGGCACCAACCACACCACCGTCTACGAGGGCGACGGCGGGGTGCGGATGAACTCGTTCATCCGCCGGGCGGCCCTGGCCCTGCGCTTCGGCGACCTGAACCCGCTGATCTCCAGCCTGGTGAAGCCGGAGTCGAGGGCGATCTACGTCCGCAACATCGACGAGCGGGTGCGCAAGGCGGCCCCCTTCCTGCGCTTCGACTCCGACCCCTACCCGGTCATCGTCGAGGGCCGGATCGTCTGGATCTACGACGCCTACACCTCCACCAGCCGGTACCCGTACTCGCAGCGAGCGGAGACGGGGCGGCTGCCGGCCCGGAGCGACCTCGCGGGCGCCAACTTCAACTACGTGCGCAACTCGGTGAAGGTCGTCATCGACGCCTACGACGGCAAGATGACCTTCTACGTCACCGACGGCGAGGACCCGATCATCAAGGCCTACAGCCGGGCGTTCCCCGGGATGTTCGTCGACGGCGCCCTGGTCGACCCCGAGCTGCGGGCCCACTTCCGGTACCCGGAGGACATCTTCCGGGTCCAGACCAACATGTTCGGGCTCTACCACATCACCGAGCCGAGCGACTTCTACAACCGCACCGACCGCTGGGAGATCGCCCAGAAGCCGGGCGTGGTCGGCCCCGCGGCCCCCGCCGGCCTGGGTGCCACCGTCCCCGGCGGGGCGCCGGCGATCGCCCGGGAGGAGCGGATGGAGCCCTACCACCTGCTCATGCGCCTGCCCGACGAGGAACGGGAGGACTTCCTCATCCTGCAGCCCTTCGTCCCGTTCTCCCGGGACGACAGCCTCAAGACCCTCACCGCGTTCATGGTCGCCAAGAGCGACCCGTCGGAGTACGGCCGGCTGGAGGCGTTCGTGATGCCCCGGGCCCGGCCCCCCGACGGCCCCGCCCTGGTGAACGCCCGCATCAACCAGGAACCCAACATCTCCCGGGAGATCACCCTGCTCGGCACCGGCGGGTCGAACATCAAGCTCGGGAACCTGCTCGTCATCCCCGTCAACCAGTCGCTGATCTACATCCAGCCGCTGTACGTGCAGGCCCAGGGCACGCCCCTGCCCCAGCTCAAGAAGGTGATCGTGGTCTCGGGGGACCGGGTGATCATGCGGGACTCGCTGCGGGAGTCGCTCACCGAGCTGTTCCAGTCGTCCCCCCCCACGCTCGAGCGCCAAGGCGTGGGCGCCCCCGACGGCCCCGCGCCCCCTCCCGGACCCGACGGGACGCCGACGCCCACCACCCCCCCGACGGTCGACGCCACCGTCGCCAGCCTCCTCGAGCAGGCCAACGCCCGGTTCACCGCCGCCGACGAGGCCCTGCGCCGGGGCGATCTGGCCACCTACCAGAAGGAGTTGGAGACGGCCAAGGGCCTGGTCAAGCAGGCATCCGACGCCGTGCCCAAGCCCGCCCCCACCACCCCCCCCGCCGCCACCACGACGACCATGGCCACCGCCTGAGTGCTACCCTGGTGTTCACGCCGCGGGGTGGAGCAGTCTGGTAGCTCGTCGGGCTCATAACCCGAAGGTCGTAGGTTCAAATCCTACCCCCGCCACCAACAAAAGAGCAGGTCAGGGCCGGTGCGAGAGCACCGGCCCTTCTGTTTTCCAGGTAGCTCGTCAAACATTCGTCAAACAGTCATTAGACAGAAGTTTGACAAGGTCGTGGCACGGTGCTGTTTGGCTCGGATCACGTCCTGCGTCCCGGTGTTCGTGCTGGCGTGTTCGGCGGATCAGCTCGCCAAGGAGCGAACATCATGCCGCGATGCCAACCATGCGTCGGTTGCATGAGTGGGTTGATCGCGACCGATTGGGTCAACAGGGTCGTCGGGGGGATGTGTAGACGTTTGCTGCTGTTCCGACGTACGGGTCGTCGCGATGGTCACGCCCACGCTCGCCTTGGTGTCGCTCGCAGACCTTGGGTCATCGTTCGGCCCCGGCGTCGCGCCGGCTTGTGGGGCGTGTTGATCAAGATCCCCGACGGCCTCGAGGCGTCCGACCAGCCCTTTCTGCCGACAGTACGGCGCCTCTACTGGCTCAAGGACGGCTTGCGTGAGGTCGATGATCCTGAACCTCAGCGGCCAGGGGTCGTACTCCTCGAGCCCGTTCCGGGCGAGGATCTGGCGGTCGCTACACGATCGACGACAGAGAAGGTCGGCGTATTCCATCCGCGGAATCGAGGCGCTGGCTTGAACAAGGATGGCTGGTTCTCGCGGCTCCGATGGGTGTCGCGCGATCTTTGGACTCCGAACAACGCCGAGTCGATCGACCTTTTGCTGGACGAAGAGACGTACTCCTATCTGCTTAAGGATTTCCTGCCGTGAGCGCACTCGACGAGCTGTTGGCCGGCGAGCCGGGACCAGACTTCCTGGCGCTCCTTCGACGGGTGATCCGCGCGGTTGGACACGGCGACGGCTTTCCGCCGCCCGAAGACAGCAACCGTTGGGACGGTCCTGCGGTCATGAGCTGTATTGCCGACTTCTTCGCGTCAGCACAGACCGAACGGCGCTTGAAGGACCTCTCGACCTGTGCTGACGAACAGGCGCTTAAGGCCAAGCTCCATCGCACGGTCAGGAACTTCCTCGCCGACAAGGGCCGCAAGACGACGGTCGGCCGACTGGTTCTTCGGTTCAACGAGGTTCTCGGACGAACTGACGGCTTCGACCGACGGGGTCCCCGCTGGGGCCGCACCGGTGACCCTTCGCTTCCCGGCGAGGTCAACCGGGAGGCGCTGATCGTCGCGATCAGTGACATTGAGGTCGTCGTACCAACTGCCTACGCGACCGGTGACCGAAAGAGCCCGGACCTCGATGCACCGTCGGTCGTTCGTATTGCTGACGCGATGATCACCGCTGCGGGCGGGCCACTGACTCCAGCCGTACTTGCTGATGTGGCCGCTGTGCGGCTCGGGATCCGCGACCTCCCACTGTCGCTAGACGCGACGGCGTTCAGTCAGCCCCCGCAGCCTCTCGAAGAGGTGCAGGACGCCGTCCATGTCGACGCCTTCCTTGCGGACCGTGTCGCGAAGGTGCTCAGCCGACTCGATGAAAGGCACCTCGTTACTCTTGGAGCCCCGAAGGCCTCGTCAGTCGAACTCGGAGCCATCCTCGGAGTCAGTCCGTCCATGGCGAACAAGATCAAGAACCGAGCGATCGCAATTATGAGCGACGAACTCACCGGCGAAGACGGCGGAGAGCTGGTAGCGAACACGGTCTTCGACCTCGCAAGGTCCTGGCTGGAATCGTGGATGACCGACGATGATCCGACGTAGTGAACCGCTGATGTCCAACCACGCATCAACCCACCCCTTGGGCAGCGACCTCCTCGACTTCGTCGAAGGAGCACTTGGCGAAGCCGAGTCGCGTTCAATCGAGGAGCATCTCGCCGGCTGCGTCCTGTGCCGAATCAAGCGTCAGCGCCTCACCAACGTTCCACCGGTCGAACTCACAGACGTTCAGGACATTGCGCTTCCGACCTTCACTCCGATTCGTTCCGAGCGGCTGGATGGGTCCGAGGCCGCTCGCGGCGATCTGTGGACCACGATGGGTGAGGACACTGCGATCGTGCTGATCCGGTCAGTGCGGGAGCAAGACTGGGGCGTCGTGGTCGTGCCCGTCATCTTGGATGTCGAGGTGGCTGACAGCGGTGCGCTCGTCCTTGATGAGAACCGCGTCCCCACTGCGTACCCCGATCGCCATCTACGAGCGCATGACAATCAGCCTGCCGCTGAGCGCGCTAGCAGCCCGTGTCGTCCCCGTCCGCACCGGGATCGACCTATGGAGCATCGCAGCAGGCGACCTTGGCGTCACCCGGGGTTCTGGCCTTCAGGGCGCGACGGATCCTCGTGTGGAACTGCGGCAGTACCTCTCTGATCGCCTGGTAGTCCTTGACCCCCACGAACCTGATGATGCTCACGACGGTGGGGACGCGAACGACTCCACGCATCGGAGCGACGACGAGATCTTCGAGGAGCTCGTCCGTGGCCTCTACGGCCAGCCGGCGAAGGCTGAGCAGCTCACGCTCGACCAGGGCGATGCAGTTCCGACGTCCTGGCGTGGGATCGCGCGAGTGCACAAGTTCGGCCGCGCAGTGCTGATCATCGACGCGACCAACGGACTCGAGGATGCCGATCGAAGCCTGGCGGCATCGCTCTGCGACGTGTTCCAGGGGTCTGCTGTAGCGATCATGGCGGGCGCTGACCCTGCCCGAACAGACGTCTACCCGCGGTCCTACCTTGTCGGGGAGCGAAACGTCGACAGTGGTGATCTCATGACTGCCCCGCTCCTCACTGGGCAGATGGTCGAAGTCGTCACCCGCTATCTCGACCACCTGACCGATATCCCGGATGCGGAGGTACGCGCTGCGGAGACGAAGCACCTCGTCGATCCGAAGGAGATCCTCGCATCCAAGGTGGCCGAGGCACTGTCCGAGCAGGTTGCTGCCGGTGAGTCAGCGTCGATCCCTTCGAAGAAGGAAGGGTACCGGTCCGTAGCAGATGCGAGCGCTCTGACCGAGATTGTTCGGGGGGCGTTCTCCGGGCAACTCGACCTGCAGGCCATCAGGGATCTGTCCGAGCGAGGCGAACAGGGATGATCACACTCGTCCGGCTCTCGAACTGGCGGGCGTACCGGAATGTCGAGTTGCAGATGGAGTCCGGTACGACATTCCTCGTCGCGATGAACGGGGTCGGGAAGTCATCGCTACTGGAGGCAGTCCAATGGGTCTTCACCCGCAGCCCGAAGCAGGACCCCGAACGGATCCTAAAGGGAGAGCGGACCGCCGAGGTTGAGGTGCATCTGTTGGCTGGTTCGACTCCGATGCGCATCAAGCGTCAGCTCACCCTGGGCACAGGGAAGACGCCTCTGAGGACGCCAAAGGCCGACGTGAAGACGTGGATCGGGGAGGGCGAAGTTCCGGAGGGGGATTTCTTCGACCGGCTCGCTTCCATGTGGGGTGCTGACAACGAGTTCGTTTCGCGCATCGCGTTCCTCGATGATCGGCTCATCCAGCACAACGACGAACCAGACCTCCGCGGCCACTTGTGCCAGGCGTTTGAACTTGATCACCTCGAGGCGGAAGCCCACCGCCTCGAACCGGCGATTCGGGAGGCGCTGAGTCTCGCGAGTGCCGCCCATCAGTCGATCAAGGTCGCGAAGCGGGATCTGGAGGAGGCCGAGGAGCATGTAACAACGCAGACCGAGGCACTCCGTTCAGCGCGAGCGCAGGAGACGGTGCTCCGAGACAAGGTCCGAGCGGCCGCCGAGGCTCTACAGGCAGCGACGACGCGTGCCAACGAGCGAGCAAGTAAGAAGAAGTGGGATCTCGACGCAGCAGCGATAATCGAGCAGGCTCAACCGCTCGCTGGCCCGATCGCGCACGGCGCCGACATTCGAGCAGCGTTGCGCGCTGCGCGACACGCAGCCGAACGGCAAGCCGAGGAGGCACGAGCCGAGAGAGTGCGCTTGATCGAGCGCATCACCTCTCTAGAGAACGCCTTGCGCTCGCTCGACGGAGCCGAGAGCGAGTGCCCCGTGTGCCGCAGACCTCTCGATGGTGACAGCCGCGTGCACGCTCGCCGGGTTCACGATCACGACCGAGAGTTGACCGAAGGGCAGCTCGCTGAGGTCAACGTCGACCAACCCACGATGCTGGTGACCGCCCTAGGTGACCTCCTGTTCCGTGCCGAACGCCTAGGCGACCGTCCGCCCGATGTTCCCGACGACGACATTGATGTTGATGAATTCCAAAGACTTGCTACCGAATCCCAGGACGAGCTCGAAGCACTCCTCCTTGAACTCGGGAGCCTTCAGACGCACGTAACGGCGGTCAGGGAGAACCGCGATCGACTCCTCGCCGAGGCAGACGGGTCGGACGCTGCCGCTGCGCTGTTCAGATATCACGCGCACCTGACGGCGGCGAAGTCGGCGCTGGAGGCGACGGTGTCCACCGTCCTGGCTGCCCAGATCGGGCCGGTCGGAGCCGAGGTTAGCAACCGCTGGACTGGAGTCTTTCCGAACCGGCCTGGTCTGGTCGTCGACATGGATGGCAACCTCAGCCGCGTCGTGAACGGCGAGAAGCTCCGCTACGAATCGTTCAGCAACGGGGAGAAGACGGTGGCCAGGCTCCTGTTCCGGCTGGCGACGCTGATCACGACGACGAACGTGCCGTTCTGCTGGATCGACGAGCCCCTCGAACACCTGGACGACAGGTCGAAGCTGCTCGTGGCGCGAACCCTCGCGATGTTCGGGCGAGACGGGCTGGTCAAGCAGATCTTCGTGACGACATTCCAGGAGGAGCTGGCTATCACCCTCGAATCGAACAAGTCTGAGAGAGTGCGCCTTGAGTACCTGGGGACCGAACAGGTGGTCGCCTAGCTGGAGAATGCGGTAGGTGAACGCGCACGTTCCGACGTGTGTACCTGGCGAGGGCCGACGGTCGGCCCAGTCAGGAAGCGTCGCCATGGTGAAGTCCCCCGAGGACATCCGTCCTCAGAGTCATGAGGACGGTGATGAGCTTCGCCATGGCGAGAAGCTCACCATCGTCATCGACAGCAAGAAGTACCGGGCCCCGGCCCGGGTGATGACCGGAGCGCAACTCCGCCGGCTCGCCGATCCCAACGTCGGCTCCGACTTTGACCTCTGGCAGGAGATCCCCGGCGGCGAGGACAACCTCGTCGGTGACCACGAGCGCATCAAGCTTGCCGATGGCATGGGCTTCTACAGCGCCAGCCGCGAGATCAACCCGGGTTGATCGGCATGCCGGTTGTCACCTCCACCATGCTCCGCCCCGTCGACAAGGCGTATCTCGACGAGCACTTCGTCTGGGAAGCAGCCGTCGAGGGCGGCATGGTCTGCGTGACCATCAAGGGGTACCCGTTGGCCGCTGGCCTCACGCCAGCGGTCGACGAGCTCTTGGTTCGCCTTCCGTCGGGATTCCCGGATGTCGCACCCGACATGTTCTGGTTTGCTGAGTCCGTCACCCGCTCTGACGGCACCGCCATCCCGGCTACCCAGGTCACCGAACCCCACCTTGGGCGCGCCTGGCAGCGGTGGTCCCGGCACATCGCAGGGCAGTGGCGGCCGGGGACCGACGACCTCCGCAGCTATATCGCCTACATCCGCGGCTGCATCAACAAGGCTGCCGCGTGACTGGGCGCAATACGATCGTGTTCCCGGCACCGCTGTTCGATGCAGCGCGCCTCGCCGCCCACGAAGCCGTGGTCGCTCGGCCGGTTGCCGGCGACCGCGGTGTGCTGCTGCTCGCGCAGCGCCTCGGTGATGATGCCGAGCAGGGTGAGATCGTCGTGCCCGTCGGCCCAGGGCGTCTCGAGATCTCCGGCTCGGTCGTCGCCGGGACCTTGCCGTGCAATGGGACCGAACCTGTCCCGCTCGGTGCCGTTCGGGTGCTCGACCACCGCTTGCGCCTCCTCCTTTCGCGCGATGGAGGCGACGCCGCTGCCACGGCCTTCGACCGGCAGATCCGTGCGTTCGGGCATGACGGCCAACGCCTCCTCACGCGGCTCCGGGTCGGTATCGTCGGGGCTGGAGGCACCGGATCAGCTGTTAGCGAGCAACTCGTCCGCCTCGGCGTCGGTGAGTTGCTCGTAATCGACCCGGACGTCATCAACGACGACGGCTCCAATGTCACCCGCGTCTACGGCTCGACGATGAAGGACATCGGCATGCCGAAGGTCGAGATCGTCGCCCGCAGCGCCGAGCAGATCGGGTTGGGAACGAAGGTCAGGCCAGTCCAGGGAACGATCAATGACGAAGGAACCGCCCGGCTGCTCACGGACTGCGACGTCGTATTCGGCTGCACGGATGACAACCGCGGACGAATGACTCTGTCCCGGCTCGCCGTCTGGTACCTGATCCCCGTGATCGACATGGGCGTGAAGCTCACGTCGACCGACGGAGTACTCACCGGTATTGAGGGTCGCGTTACCGTCATCGGGCCCGACACCGGCTGCTTGCAGTGCCGCGGACGAATCAATCCACAAGCGTTGCAAGCCGAGGTCCTTGAGCCCAAGGAGCGGGCGAACCGCGAGGCCGAGGGTTACGCCGTGGGCCTCGCCGACCGTGACCCCGCCGTCATCGCGTACACCACTGGCGTGGCTGCGCAGGCCGTCGCAGAGTTTCTCGCCCGGGTCTTCAGCCTCGACGTCGAGCCACCTTCAACCGAGCTGGTCACGCGTTTCCATCGCCGCGACATTCACCGCAACACGCGCGCCGGCCAAACTGGCCACTGGTGCACGGACCCGACGAACATCGGAACCGGAGACTCGACGCCCTTTCTCGGGACCATGTGGACCTCATGATCAGCACCACCAACCACCTCATCGACTGGTGGCGTCGACATCACCGGGGAACGGCGAAGATCCACAAGGTCCGCATCTACAAGTCCGCTGCGTCACTTCCCGAACAGCTCCCACGTCGCGTCATCGCGGTCGCCGGCGACCCTGCGGCCTGGGCCGTTATGGAATGCCCGTGCGGCACCGGACACCGGCTCAAGGTCCGGATCCGCCATCATGGCGACGCGACGATGTGGGACCTTACCCAGACCCACCGGGGACCCAGCCTGGACCCTTCGATCGACTACGACTCGCCGGGACGTCGGTGCCACTTCTGGCTTCGCGACGGCCGAGTGATTTGGGTTCCTAGCGGGGTAGATCCAGCTGGCTTGGGGCGATGACCGGGAGCCCCGGCACGCTCATCTGTCGGAGTGGCAGAACCTTGTCGATGCCGTTCCGTTCCGCGCCGGAAGACTCGTCAGAAACATTCGCCACCCCAGACATTTGACAGAAGATTGACACATACGTACGGTGAAAGGCGTGATCCGTGACGGGGCTGCCAGTGGCGATCGGACTGGCTCGCTTCTTGCCCACGCGGGCGGGCTGTTGTCCGCCCGGTCCTCGGACGGGTCGGGCGACCGCTCGGAGCTACGGTGCCTTGAGACCGAGCTGACAAGGCTCGCGATGGTGACCGAGCCAGGTTCCTACGAGCGAGGGCAGCTTGATGGGGTCCTCACGGTACTGGCTGCCGTCTCCGGGCGCTCGATTGCTGGTGGCGGGCTCGCGCCGCAGACCGCTACGATCGAGCCCGGATCCTTGCCCGAACGGCTACTGCTCGAGATCGACAGCGGCGTACGTGGGGCCAACGTGGATCTTGCCGAGAGGCTGGGAACGGACCAGTGGCAATTGAGCCGTGCCGGGCGCAGACTCCGCGACCTGGGTTTCGCAGAGCGGACGCGGGCCGGACGGCTGAACGCATGGAAGCTCACCAGTGCTGGCTCCCAGGTGGCGCGCCAGCGCTCACCCTCGTAGGTCCTCGCGGTGCGGACAGTGGCGTGAGCAAGCGGGGCTCGCCGGCAAGCCAGTAGCGACTGGCGAACCAGGCGTCTGAGGCGACGGACGATTGAGCGCTCCTCATGAGGATCAGGTGTCGGTGTCTCCGCTATCGCCCTCATCGTCGTCCGCGTCCGCCGTCTCGGCCGGTTTGCCGGGTGCGTCGGCGACGAGGTCGGCAATGGCCTCGGCGGCCTCGGCCTGCATGCCGGGGATCACGTGGGCGTACTGCTGGAGAGTGAAAGCCGGCGTCGTGTGGCCGAGTCGCTCGCTCATGACCTTTACCGGCACGCCGGCGCGGAGGCCGATCGTCGTGTGAGTATGTCTTAGGTCGTGGAAACGAATGCGCTTCAGGCCCGACCGTGTGACCCGAAGCTCGAACATTGTGCGCACAACGTCCGGGTGGATCGCCGTGCCGTCCGGTTTGCGGAACACCCGGTCGTTCTCGACGTAGTGGTCGCCCGCAGCGACCTGTTCCGCGTCCTGCGCCCGCCGGTGTTGGCGAAGTACATCGACCGAGCGGGGATCAAGGTCTATGACCCGGGCGCTATGGGACTTCGGTGTCGTGACCAGCACTTCGTAGGCAACGGAGATCACCGCCTGCCTGACGGCCACTCGCTTGGCGCCAAAGTCAATGTCGTCCCACCGGAGCCCGAGTAGCTCGCCGCGGCGCATGCCAGTCATGGCCGCCAGGTGCCAGAGCGGATAGAGCCGATCGTCCTTCATTGACTGGAGAAATGCGGACAGCTCCTCGGGCGTCCAGAAGCGGATCTCCGTCAATCCGGTCTTGCGCGGTTTCGGAGCCTTGGCGCTCGTCGCAATATTTCGGCTGACCAGGCCACGATCGACGGCGTCGGCCAATAGCTTGCTGACGGCGATGTGGATGTTCCGCACGGTCTTTGGGGCGGAACCGCTAGTTCCGTTGCGATGGCCACTTCCAAGGAGGCTTCGGTAGAGGCCGTTGAGATGACCGGCGGTGACCTGTTGGAGTTGGGTACCACCGAGCACTGGGAAGACGTGGAGTTCGAGGTTGCGGCGGTATGAGTCCCACGTGCTGTGCTTCACCTGGGTCCGCATCGTCGGAAGCCACTCGTCGCGGGCGAACTCGGCCAGGCTGACGTGCTGTGGGGTAACGTAGGTCTGCTTTTCCAGGGACTGGACAAGTTCGGCGAGAGCGCGTTCGGCGTCACGACGGGTCTTGAAGCCGCCGTGCCACTTCTGTTGACGGCGACCGTCGTCACGTTGCCCGATGTCGACGACGACGTACCAGAGCACCTGGACCTTGCCGCCTCGTCCCTTCCATTGCCGCTTGTGGATATGACCTCGCATCGCTCGTCCTCGAGTGTCTGGAGCGCTTAGGACCGACCGGACGCGGTCAGCGACGTCGACTGCCTGTGTTCGGTGGCGGGGCCGACCCAAGCCAGTCGAGGAAAGCGGGGACGGGTACAACGAGGCGCCGTCCCAAGCGCCGGGTGGGCAACTGCCCGCGACGTGCCGCCTCGTAGGCGGCTGTGCGGCCGATCCCCAGCAGGGCGGCGGCCTCCTCGACAGTGATCGTAGTCCTCGTGACGATCTTGTCGAGGTCAACGGCGGGCGCGGTGTCTGCCATCTCACATCCACTCCGGCAGCCAGCAGGGATCGAACGGGTTCTCGCTGCCAGGAGGTGCAAAGGTTCCGATAATCCCTCCGTCCGGAGCGATCCGTTCGATCTCGAACGCCACGCTGATACCCCAGCTATCCAACGACTCTTGGGAGATCGGGTAGGCCTCGCTGTAGCCCAACAGCCTCCCCCTGACGTCGGCGGGAATGGCCCGGCCCATGGCCGCCTCGAGAGTCTCGATCGACTCGAACAGGCCAAGATCGGGGCCGGGGCAGTCGAGGTAGGGAAGGTCGTAGTCCTCGTCAGGGAACCACCGCTGGGCGAAGAACGCACCAGCGTCCTGCACCCACGAAAGGACCCAGTACGAGCCGTCCTCCCAGTCGACGATCCACTCGTCCTCGTGCATGTCCACGGCTTCCTCCTTCATGTTGGGGTCTGCTGTCTCGTCAGCTGGTGTCGGTCGGTCCGGTGCTTCACCACTCATGCGAACTGCCGCCCAGCGGGGATGCGGGTAGAGGGGAGGGGGCGACCTCGGCCGCGAGCGCCCGGTATCTCGCACGCCCTGCCGCATCGTCGGGGACCGGACCGAGCACGGCTTCTGCTAGCAGTTCGGAACCGGCGCCGACCTCGTCATCGAGGCCACGCGTCCGCGATACCGACGGATCCGCGCGTAGAGGTCCGATGTTCGGGCAGGGTCGATCCGGGATTCGCCTCGGGCGGCTCGTTCCTCGAGGTGGCGGAGCGCCCAGGCAGGCAGATCATCCGAGTCGGTGGCCCGAAGTTGGGCTTGTGCGTCATCGACAAGGACCGCCAGCACCCTGTCGATGAGATGGTCGCGTTCTGCGGTCCGCCCGCGGATCGCTCGTTGGCCGCCCGACGGCCCAATCCCAACGGCCGGTGCCTTTTGGCGGGCACCACCGGGCTCGGTAGCCAGCGATGGCCCCGACCGTGTCGTCCCAGCGCCGAGCCAGATGGGGGGAGGAAGGACGGGGTGGGAGTCGATCGAGGATGGACTCGGCGATTTGGGCGCGGCCGAGTCGTGCTGCCGCCCGGCGGGTCTCCTCGGCTAGTCGGCTCGCTCCAGGCATCGCCGCGAAGGGGTCAACTTCGAGGGCGGTGCGCTCCGGCCCCGATCCCTGGAGTCGAGTGGCGACCGTCTCGGTCAACGGTGGAGGCGGAGCCTTGGGGAGGGTTCTCGCCATCGAACGGATCGGCAGCGCGGGTAAGGAAGAGGTGGTTCGATCCTCGGCCGTGGGTGATGTCGACGTAGGCCTCGGACCGGCTCGCACCTTCGTCGATGCGGCTGGTGGAGCTTTCGTAGGTCGCTCCCTGTATGGAGTAGCTGGTGACGGCGTAGGCATGATCGATCCCGACGTCGCGACGGCCGCCGGGTCCGAGGTGCTCGTCGAAGAAGTCGCGAGGGACATCCACCGTGCCGACGCCGTCGAACGCGATCCGCAGGCCGTCGTCGGCCTTGGTTCGGGCGTGAATGACGGCAGCGACGGTGCCGATGGCGCCGTTTCGGACGTAGGCCTCGGGCTGGCCGGGCGGGTGGATATGGCGGCCCACCATGCGAGCGACGACCTCGTCGCCAGTGGCGAAGGCTCGCCCGCCGCTCGCCTCGATCTCGTCCGCTCCGAGCTGACCATCGACGGCCAGGAGGCGCCGAGCCAGTCGGTTGAGCTGATGACGCGGTCTGGTGTCGGCGGTCCACCATCGGGTGGGGATCGCCTTCGGCGCGGGTCCACCAGCGGCGCAGCATCCCGACGTAGAGGCTGATGTCGTCGTCGACCACATGGAGGTGCCCGGCCTCGGACAGATGATCCAAGGCCTCGACGATCCGGCCGTCTCGGAGCGCTTCCGCAGACGCCCGGTCCCGAGGGTCGGTCATCCTGTGTGTAGTTCTCAGTTCCGGCGTGTGCTCGGGGTGGGCCTCACAGAGATAGCGGAACATGCCACCGGCGGACACGGCGCCGTGCTGGGCGGGATCGCCAATCAGTCGGACGGTGGCGCCGGTCCGCTCCGCGAGCGACAGGAGGGCATCAAGGTCGCGGTCCGACAGCGTGGAGGCTTCATCGACGATGAGGACCGTGCGATCGTCCAGCGGAGCGAGACGGGCATCACGGCGGGCGAGGAACCAGGCGACGGTCTCGGTCGGGATGGCGGCGCCCACGGCGAGGTGTCGGGCGGCTTCTCCCTTGACGGCGGTCCCCACAACCCGGAACCCCTCGGCGTTCCACGCCCCGCCGCCTCTCGCATCGTGGTCGTCTTGCCGGCTCCGGCTCGTCCTATGGCGCATTGGACCCGACTGCCGCTTGTGCAGAACCGCCGAACAAGGTCTCCGTCGCTCCTCCGCCATCCCGGGTGCCTCTGCCAGGACCGCATCAACACACTCGGTCGACACGGCGGCACCACCAGAGCCGACGCCGTCCCGGTAGCGGTCGAGGATGCATTGCTGTATCCCGAGGATCTCCGGCGTCGTGAAGATGGGCTCCCTGGCGAGTCGGCTCGATGCCGGCAGCTTGTGGGCGAGTAGTTCGATGACGCGGTCGCTCGCCAGGAACTCGTCCGCTAGGCGTTCCAGCTCGGCGGCCGGGACCAGGATTGGTTGAACCGTCCCGTCAGCTGACGTGATCGCCAGGTTGGCCAGGGCGGAGAGCGCGTCGGATCGGGTGAAGATCGACGAGCCAGCGCAGAGAACCGGAGTCAGGCGAGGTCAGGTCTGTGAACATCACTTCGTGATCGAGGTCCGACGCTCCAACCAACCGAGCGTGGTCCGTGCAGCGGGCGAGGGCATCAGGGTCGAGTCCGAGGCGCTGGGCGCGCTCCCACCACCCTGCGACAAGGCGGTTGGGGTCGACCTCCTCCTTGGCTGGGCGAGTCGAGGTGACGATCGTCTGGAGTTCGTCGAGCGTGCTTCGTCGTCCGATGGCCTCCTCCAACTCGGCCAGAGCGTCCTCGATCTCGGTCCGCCTTCGGGAGAACTCCCGAACGACATCGTCCGAGATGCCATCAATCTCCCATCCACCTGAGCGCCCGGGCCGCCATCGGACGCCGAGCTTGCTGGCGAGGTGGAAGCGCATCTCAGCGGTCGCCAGTGCCGAGGCTTCTTGGGCTCGCCAGTACAGGGCGCGGGCGTCGAGGGCGCGGCGGGTGCCGTGCTCGTCGACCACGGTGTTGGCTACGACGTTGTGGTGGTGAGGGAACGGGTCGAGGGCGCGGCTGGTCATGTGGCGGAACGAGGCCACTGTCGGCCTCGCACGAGCACCGGCCTCCCCTGCCTTCGTGCCACGGCGTGGTACTCGAAATGGGCGAGACCGGCGTCGTTGCCAGCCTGAATGGCGCCGAGCACCGCGGAGCGAGTCGTTTCGGTGCCAAGCAGAGCGAGCACCCCGAGCGACTTTTCGGTCGTCAGGGTGAGGTCGTAGCCGACCCGAACCGCGGGTGCCGAGCGCCGGTGAAGGAAGGCGACGAGGTCCTCGCGCTTGACGATCCATTGGCCTTTGGTGCCTCGGTACGCGACGACGAAGGCCCGAACGCGGGGCT
>CAVZAH010000014.1:0-179978 GCA_963773275.1 uncultured Acidimicrobiia bacterium
GACCGGCCCGACGCCGACCCCGGCGACGAAGCCGCCCTCTACGGGTCCGGCGACGCCGAGTACTACCCGTCGAGCAGCGTGTGGCCGTTCGTCGCCGCCACCGGCTCGGTGGTGCTCGGCTTCGGGCTCGTCTTCGGCCTCGGGGTCGGCAGCCTGGGCGTGCTCGTGCTGGCGGCCGGCGTCGCCGGCTACGCGGCCGAGGCCAACGCCAAGCCCTGATCGTCCCTGGCGGGGCTCGTCGGCGAGCGTGCAGTTGGGTCGGATATGCCGACCTGCCCGCACACTCGACCACCCGGCCTCGGGCGCTACGTGATCTCGGGTTCGGACTCGGGTTCGGACTCGGGTTCGGACTCGGACTCGGACCCGGACCCGGACTCGGACCCGGACTCGGGCTCGCCCGGCGGGGGCTCGGACTCGGACTTGGTTTCGGTTTCGGGCTCGGGCTCGGGCTCGCCCGGCGGGGGTTCGGACCCGGACTCGGCTTCGGTTTCGGTCTCGGGCTCGGACTCGCCCGGCGGGGGTTCGGACCCGGACTCGGTTTCGGGCTCGGACTCGCCCGGCGGGGGCTCGGGCTCGGACTCCGGTTCGCCCGGCGGGGGCTCCGGCTCGGGTTCGCCTGGCGGGGGCTTCCATGCCTCCCATGAACGGCCCGGCGGCTGGCCGTCGCCGTCGTCGTGCTCGCCCAGGGTCTCGAACCCGCCGGTGGCGGTGCGCACGATGCGCCCGCCCGGCGGCGGCTCGGTGGGATGGAGGTCGTCGCGGGCGAGGCCCCGGCACACGTTGCGGGTGACGAAGAACACGGCTAGGGGCACGACGAAGATCAGCACCCGGAAGGCGTAGGTGATGTCCTCGGGGGCGATGCGGAAGATGCCGGCCAGGACGTCGTTGCCCCCGGCCAGCAGCAGGATGCCGTAGAAGGCCAGGGTGGCGGCCCCCAGGGCGGTGCGGAGGGGGGCGTCGCGGGGCCGGTCGAGCAGGTTGTGGGCCTCCCGGTCGCCGGTGAACCGGCGCTCGAGGAACGGCCACAGGTAGAGGACCCCGAAGGTGAGGCCGGGCATGAGCACGCCGGGGAAGAACGGGTTGGCGACGGTGTGGCCGAAGGCGCGGATCTCCCACGGGGGCATGATGCGCAGGGCACCGTCGACCCAGCCCATGTACCAGTCGGGCTGCGAACCGGACGTGGCGGCCGCCGCCTGGGTGGCCTTGTAGGGCCCGTAGAGCCACACCGGGTTGATCTGGACCAGCCCGCCGAGAAGGGCCAGCACCGCCGCCACCAGCAGGAACAGCCCGGCCGACTTGGCCGCGTACTGCGGCCACAGGCGGGAGCCGACGATATTTCCCTCGGTGCGGCCGGGTCCCTTGAACTGGGTGTGCTTCTGGCGCCACACCATGGCCAGGTGGGCCGTGAGCAGGCCGACGATCAGGGCGGGAAGGATGAGCACGTGGAGGATGTAGAAGCGGCTGATGAACTCGGTGTTGGGGAACTCCCCGCCGAAGAAGAGGAACGCCACCCACGTGCCGGCCACCGGCAGGGAGAGGGCGATCGAGTAGGCCACCCGCACGCCCGTTCCCGAGAGGAGATCGTCGAGGAGGGAGTAGCCGAAGAAGCCGTTGCCGATGGCTAGCACCAGCAGGGTGACGCCGATGATCCAGTTCAGCTCGCGGGGCCGGCGGAAGGCACCGGTGAAGAAGACCCGGCACAGGTGCACCACGATCGCGGCCACGAAGACCAGGGCGGCCCAGTGGTGCATCTGGCGCATGACCAGCCCGGACCGCACCTCGAAGCTGATGTCGAGCGTGGACGCATAGGCCTGCGTCATCTCCACCCCCCGCAGGGGGGCGTAGGCGCCGTCGTAGACCACCTCCTCGGCGGCGGGGACGAAGAAGAAGGTGAGGTACACCCCGGTCACGATGAGGATCACCAGGCAGTACATGGCGATCTCGCCGATCATGAAGGACCAGTGGTCGGGGAAGACCTTGCCCAGGGCCTTGCGGGTGAAGTGGGAGACGCCCAGGCGGTCGTCGGCGAAGCGGTAGATCCGGGCGACGCGGTTCGGGCCCTTCGCATTCGGGCCTGGCGGATTCGGGCCTGGCGGATTCGGGCCCGGCGGATTCGGGCCCGGCGGATTCGGGCCCGGCGGACTCGGGCTCGGCGGATTCGGGCTCATGAGCGATTCCAGAAGCCGGGACCGACAGGCTCGGTGAAGTCGCTCTGGGCCACCAGGAAGCCCTCACCGTCGACCGCCAGCGGCAGCTGGGGCAGGGGGCGGGTGGCGGGGCCGAATCGGGGCCGGGCGCCGTCGAGGACGTCGAAGGTGGACTGGTGGCACGGACAGACCAGCTCCTCGGTGTCCTGCTGGTAGAGGCCCACCGGGCATCCCACGTGGGTGCAGATCTTGGAGTAGGCGAGGTTGCCCTCGGGGGCCCACGTCTCCCGGCCCCGGCGGGGGCGGTTGAGGCCCGGGCCGACCCGAACGAGCACGGCCTGGGCGTCGCCGGCCTGCAGCGCCCCCTCGGGGAACACGGTGATGGTGCCGCCCACCACCAGCGTGTCGGGCCGTATCAGGCGGCCCTCGCTGTCGACCAGGCGGCGCCCGGGGCGCCACGAGGTGCGCTCCAGGGAGTCGCCCGGGCTGGGCCCGAGGGAGCGGATGGGGAACAGGGCGGCCAGCCCGAGCGCCCCCACCGCCGCCCCGAGGAGGCGGACCAGCACCTTGCGGCGGCCGATGTCCTCGACCTCGTCGCCCACCACGTCCTCCACCGCATCGAGGTCGGCATCGGACCCGGCCAGGTCGCCCCGGTCGTCGGTGACGGGACCGTCGTCGACGAGGCGGGCCCACTGCACCGCACCCACGCCGAGCCCCCCCAGGGCCACGAACAGCAGGGCTCCCTCGGCCTGCGGGTGCCCGCCCCCCACGTAGACGGCGGCCAGCCCCAGGGCGGCGGCGGTGCTGGCCAGGAAGGCGACCCCGACCCGACGCTCCGAGGTGGCCGGCGGCAGGACGGGTGGCCGGCTGTCGTCATGCGGCGACCGGCTGCCGTGGCCGCCCGGGTGGGCGGGCCCCGGGTGGCCGGGCCCCGGGTGGCCGGGCCCCGGGTGGGCGGGCCCCGGGTGGCCGGGCCCCGGGTGGGCGGGCACGGGGTGGGCGGGGCCGGAGGGGGCGGGGCCGGAGGGGGCGGGGCCGGAGGGGGCGGGGCCGGAGGGGTCGGGGCCGGGGGGGTGGGCGGGCACGGCGTCAGTCCCTCGTCCCTATCCACCGGGCGGCCAGGAGCACGCCCAGGAGCCCGACGGCCCAGGCCACCAGGCCCTCGCTCAGGGGCCCGAGATGGCCCAGGTCGATGCCACCCTCGTCCTGGGGGTCCTGCAGGTAGAGGACGTAGCGCACGATCGAGTCCACCTCGTGGTCGTCGAACGTCTCCGGACCGAAGAGGGGCATGGCCCCCGGACCGATGCGGATCGCCTCGGCCACCTCCCGGGCCGACGCCCGGTTGAGGGGCGGGGCGTAGACGGCGTGGCCCAGCGCGCCCCCCGCCCCCGCCGAGCTGTGACACGACGCGCAGTTGTCGGCGTAGAGCTCGTAGCCCTCGGCCAGGTCGCCCCCGTCCGGGTCCACCGCGGGGATGGCGGGGCCCGGGCCGAGGGACGCCACGTACGCCGTGAGCAGGGCGATCTCGGACTCCGAGTACGCCGGCCGCTTGCGCTCGGCCTGGGCCCGGGGCCGGTCCAGGGGCATCCGCCCGGTGCTGAGATAGAAGTCGGCCGACGCCGCCCCCACCCCGACGAGCGACGGGCCCTGGCCGGTGCCCTGCCCCTCGGCGCCGTGGCAGGTCGTGCACGCCACCTCGAACCGGGACCGCCCGGCCTCGATCTCGTCCCGGGTGGGCGCCGGTGCCGTGGGCGGCCGGGTGGTGGACGTCGTCGTCGTCGGGGACGTCGTCGGGACGGGGACGTGTGTCGAGGGGGCGGGCGTCTGGGCGGTGGCCACGCCGGCGGCCGTCGCCAGGGTCATCGTCGCCGCCACGGCCACCGCCACCAGGGTGGGGGCGCGGCTCATCCGAGCAGGAACAGGGTGGCCCACAGTCCCACCCAGACGACGTCGACGAAATGCCAGTAGTAGGAGACGGTCTCCACCGCCGGCGTCTCCGCCGGGCCGAAGCGGGGCGACGCCGCCCGGGCCACGAGCACGAGCATGGCCAGGACACCGCCCGCCACGTGGATCCCGTGGAAGCCGGTCATGACGAAGAAGGCCGACCCGAAGGCATGGGAGGTGACCGAGAAGTCGAGCGTGAGCCACTCGTGGGCCTGGTTGGCCAGGAAGGCGGCCGCCAGGACGACCGTCACCAGCAGCCATCTCCGGAACGCCGACCGGCGACCGGCGGCCAGCGCCCGCACCCCCAGATGCATCGTGGCACTGGAAACCACCAGCACCGCGGTGAACAGCCCGCTGACGACGCGGTCGAGCTCGACGTCGGGAGGCGGCCAGGAGCCGGGGGTGGCGGCCCGCAGGGCGAAGTAGGCGCCGAACAGGCCACTGAAGAACATGACCTCGGACGCCAGCCACACCACTGTTCCCACCGGCATCAGGGGGACACGGGCCGTTTCCGCCACCGCCCCTGTTTCTAGCAGTGCGGCGAGCCCGGAGGCGGACTCGGGCACCCGGTCAGCGGATGCGGAACCGGGTCTCCCCGGCCGGCGCCTCGGCCGCCACCTCGACCTCGGTCACCCGGGCGTCCGGGGGGCCCTGCCGGAACCAGGCCACCATTCGCTCCACGCCGGCCCGGTCGCCCTCGAACCACGCCTCCACCCGGCCGTCGGGCCGGTTGCGCACCCATCCGCCGACCCCGACGGCGGCCGCCATCCGCCGGCACGTGTCGCGGAAGAACACCCCCTGGACCAGGCCGTCCGCCACCACCCGCCGGGCGACGACAACGTCCGCCGGTGGGCGCTCAGGCGTCGCTGCCGTCCCAGCCGGGGTCGAGCTGGCTGATGAACTGCTGGCACCGCTCGGCCTCGTCCGTCTCCCCGATGGCGGTGGCCATGCGGCGGAGGCCTTCCAGCGCCCGCAGGAAGCCCCGGTTGGACTCGTGCCGCCAGCGCACGTACCCCGAGCCCCGCCACCCGGACTGGCGCAGGCGGTCGAGGCCCCGGTGGTATCCCACCCGGAACGAGGCGTAGGACTCGATCTCGTCGCGTCCCAGCTGCCCCAGGCGGGCCCAACCATCGAGGAAACGGGGCCAGCGGGCGACAACCGCCGCCACCGCCGCCCGGCGCTCGTCGGCCGGCTGCTCCAGGGCTGCGGCGAGGGCGGACAGGGCCGCCGGCTCCTCGGCGGGCAGGACGGTCTCCGGCAGTCCGCCCGAGAACGTGACGTCAGCCATTGGGGTACCACGGGAACGAGGACATGGCCTCCCACTGATCGTCGTCGATGGACTGCCACACCCAGAAGGAGGCGCCGATGGCACCGCCCCGTGTGGCCACGTCGAGGAACCGTACCGTCTCCTCGGGGGACGGGGCGCCGGGCCGGCCGCCGTCGGCGCCGGCGTCGTAGCCCTGGCCGATGACATGGACGGGCCGCAGCTGCGACAGCCGGTCGAGGGCCTGGGTGGTGGCCGCCCCCGGCTCGGCGCAGCCCCAGTAGACCATGGGGGCGAAGGCGTCGACGTAGGAGGCGATCGCGGTGTACGGGTAGGTGCCCGTCCACAGCCGGTCCGTCGGACGGTAGACGGTGGCCACCACCAGGCCGCGGCCGGCCGCCTCCCGCACCAGGCCGAGGTAGACACGGGCCCGCCGCTCGGTCAGGACGACGCCCTCGGTGGCCAGTTCGATGTCGGGGCTGAAACCGTCGAGGGCGACCCCGCCGGGGCCCCGCCACGCCATGGCCTCGGCGCTCCACCGGGCATCGTCGACCGGGTCGTGGAGGAAGGGGAAGCCCCAGCCGACGACGGCCAGGCCCGCCTGATGGGCCTTGGGGACGAGGGCGGAGAGCACGTCGGCCCCGTAGAAGCCGCTGCGGGAGTCGCCGACGCGCACCCAGAGCTGGCGCAGTCCGGCGGCGCGGGCCCGCTGCACGATGGCGTCGGTGTCGCCGCCCTCGGTCTGGCCGATCCGCCACACCCACATGCCCTTGCCCTCCATCGGAGCGAGGTCGGCCATGAGGGAATCGGGCGCCGGCACCGGCTCGGGCAACTCGTCCTCGGGCACCAGCACCGGCGGCCGCCAGGCGGGCGCCCCGGTGGCGTCGCCCGGCGGCCGGGGCGGCACCGGGCAGCCGGGCAGGGGCAGCGCCAGGGGCTCGGTGGGCGGCAGCGCGACCAGCCCCGGGACGGCCGGCCCGGCGGCGGCCGATCCCGGCTGTCCCGGGAGCGGATCGACGGGGGTGGTGACGGGAGGGTCGACCGAACCTCGTCCGACCACCACCGACGCCGGTGCGGTGCGCCCGGTCGGCCAGCCGCCGGCGAAGATCAGTCCGGCGACGACGAGTGCGACGACGACGAGGCCGACAACGACATGGACGACCATGCTCGACCCACGCACCCTCGTGCGAGGCACCGTCGGGCCTGGCACCGTCGGGCCTGGCAGCGTCGGGCCTGGCACGGTCGGGGCTGGCACGGTCGGGCCTGGCACGGTCGGGGCAGCGACGGTCGAGCCTGGCGCTCCTCCGGTCGGGGGGCCGGGACGACCGGCCCGCAGCCGTTTACGCGAGGGCGTCGGCGCCTCGGGCCACGGGTTCGCCGACGGAGTCCCCGACGGGCACGCCGGCCCGGACCAGGAACGCCAAGCGGCGCTCGATCGAGTGGGCCCAGGTGGCCAGGTCGGCGAGGAAATGCTCCCGATCGCCGTCCTCGTAGGCATGTTCCAGCTCGTCGAACGCCGAGTCCTCGGCATCGAGCAGGACCCGGTACCGGGTCAAGAAATGCTCGTTGACCACCTCTTCGAGCGCCACAGGCAACACCTCCGAGAGTACGCGACCCGCCGCCTGGTCGACCGTAGCGCGGTCGAGCGAGGTTGAACACCCGGTCCGCCTGGCCGGCGAGGCGTGGGTTGACCGTGCGGATGGCGCGAAACGGCTCGCCGGCGGCGTTCCCGCCGGCGAGCCAGAGTTCGTCGCCCGATGGGCCGCTAGACGGTTTGGCGGCGGAAGATGTTGGTGAACGACACCAGGGCGAGCCCGGCGAAGAAGGCGACCAGCGCCATCTGCACCATCGACGCACTGGAGGAGCCGGTGAGGGCCAGGCTTGCGCCGGTGGCCTTGGCCGGTGCCGCGTCGTGGTGGTGCCGCTTGTGGCCGTCGTCGTCGTGGTGCGGCTTGCAGTGGCTGCCCGACGCCGTCGAGTCGTCGACTGCGGTGGAGCAACCCGAGGCCACCGAACCGTCGATGGCGACTGCGTCACCGGATGCTGTCGAGTCGTTGATGGCGGTCGCCGTGCCGGAGGCCACCGACCCGTTGGCCGCGTAGGCCCCACCGGAGGCCAATCCGTCGGTACCGGGGTCGGCTGCAGCCGGGCCCGCCAGGAAGGCAACCATGCCGACCAGGCCGGCCGCAATCGCCAGCAGCGACCTCGTCGCTCGTCTCTTCGTGGTCATCTTCTCCTCTTCCGGTCTGGGAACTATTGCTATCGGGCAGTCGGACTGACTGCAGTGGTCAGGAACCTTCGTTCTCGGCCCGACGCCGGCCGATGCGCCCCAGAGCCAGCAGGAGCCCACCGAGGCCACTGCTCGCACCCGCTGCCGCCACCATGGTCCCGGCGTCGAGACCAGTGCGGGCCAGCGTAGTCGGGCCACCCGCACCAGTGTGCTTTCCCTTGTCGTCGGACTTTCCATGCTTGTCCTTGCCCGGTGCGCACTCGTCGCCGGAGGCGGTGGAGTCGTCCGTGGCGACGGCGCACCCGGACGCCACCGAACCGTCACTGGCGACGGCCCGCCCGGAGGCGGTGGAGTGCTTGTCGGCCAGGGCCTTGCCCGAGGCCACCGAGTCGTTGGTGGCGTGGGCGCCGCCCGATGCGACCGACGTGTCGTCCGCCACCGCACCGCCGGATGCGGTGAACGAAATCGGCCGCAACTCGGCGTGGTCGCCCTTGTGGCGCCCCCTGCCGTCCCTGTGGCCGTCGCGCTCGTGGTCGTCGCCGTCGTGGTCAGCCTTGGCGCTGTGGCCCGCGCCCGACGCGGACTCCTCGGACTTGGCCGCCGTGCCGCCTCCGCCGCCGCCGGCGGAGCTGCCGGAGCCGGAGCCCTGCGACTGGCTGGTGGAGGGCACCAAGGCGGTGCTCGCCTCCGTGCCCGTGCCCGATGCGCCACCCGTGGCACCCGATGCCGTCGACGATCCGGAACCCGAGACCGGGTTGGTCTCGGCGGCCGAGGTGGTGGGGCCGGTCTTGCCCGAGTTGGAGGCGCTGGACTGGCCGACCGAGTGGCCGGTGCCGCCCGAGGTGGCCGTGGGGGTGGTGTTGACGAGGCCGCCACCGCCGCTTCCACCGTTGGCCACCGCCGAGCCCACGCTGGCGCCGCCGGTGGCGACGCCGAGCCCGTTGATGTTGATCGCCGGACCACCGGCGCCGGCGATGGCGATGGCGCCGCCGAGCGGCGTCACCGGAACACCCCCGAGTCCGGCCAGGACCACGACGAGCGAGACGTTGTCGGCCCTGCCGGTCACACCCGAGAGAGCCTCGGCCTGACCCTGGGCGCCGGAGTTGGCGATGCTGTCGGCTTCCGCATCGGCGCTGGCCGCACCGGTGTTGCCGGTGGAGCCGGAGTTGCCGGTGGTGGAGTTGCCGCCGACCGTAAGGGTGACGCCGAGGCCGCCGAGGCCGCTGTTGGCCACAGTCTGGCCCGAGGTGGCGTTGCCGGTGTTGCCGGTGGCGCCGGACGGGCCGGACGTGGCGACCGGGGAGGCCGAGGCCTTGGAGGACGCCGCTCCGGTGTCGCCGGTGTTGGTGGAGCTGGACTTGGCGTCGACGTCGCCCGAGGAGCCGCTCTTGGCCGTCGGCGTCACGGTGGCGCTGGCTGCCCCACCCTTGCCACCGTTGGCGGCCGCAGTGGCCACCGAGGGGCCACCGGTGGCCGACTGGGGCCCGGTGACGGCTCCGGCGACCAGGTTGAGCGCAGGCCCGCCCGGTCCGCCGACGGCGACACCCAGGCCGCCGCCACCACCGGGACCGGCGATGGATGCCACCAGCGACTGGTTGCGGGCCAGGCCGGTGCCGCCGGACTCGCCGTCGGCGTCGGACAGGGCACCGGAGTTGGCGGTGCTGTCGGCGTCGGCGGTCACGTCGGCGTTGCCGGTGTTGCCGGAGTTGCCGGAGTTGCCGGAGGTGGCGTTGCCCGCGATACCGACCGCCGTCCCGAGGAGGGCCGGGTTGGTGGCGGCTCCCTTCGACGTGGCTGCGCCGGTGTTGCCCGTGCCGCCGGAGGACCCGGTGCCGAGCACCGGGCTGGCCTCCGCCGAGGACGAGGCCGCCCCGGTGTCGCCGGTGTTGGTGGCGCTGGACTGCGAGCTGACGTCGCCCGAGCTGCCGGAAGTGGCGGTGGGTGTCACCTTCGTGGTCGCCGCCCCGCCGGTGGCGCCGTTCGCCTCCGAGGTGGCGACCGTGGCGCCGCCCACGGCGGCGACCGGTCCGACGACGAGGCTGCCGAGAACCACGTTGGCGGCTGCGCCGGAGAGGTCGAGGGGGGCGACGTCGACGTTGGCTGCGATGGACGCTCCGCCCGCACCCCCGGCGCCGCCGAACCCGGTGGCGACGAGGAGGTTGGTGGCCTCACCGGTCACGCCCGAATCGGCGTCGGTGGTGGACATGGCGCCCGAGTTGGCCGTGCTGGTGGCCTCGGCGTCGCCGTCGGCGTTGCCCGAGTTGCCCGAGTTGCCCGAGTTGCCGCTCCGGGCCCCGCCGGAAACCGACAGGGCGGAGCCGACGATGGCCGAGTTGGCGGCGGTGGAGTTGGCCGTTGCCGGTCCGGTGACCCCGGTGGCGCCGGAGTTGCCGGAGTAGGCGACCGGGTTGGCCCGGGCGGCCGACGAGGCCGCTCCGGTGTCGCCGGTGTTGGTGGAGCTCGACTGCGACGTGGCGGAGCCGGAGCCACCGCTGGTGGCGGTGGGCGTCACTGTCGTGTCGCTGGCACCGCCGGTTCCCCCGTCGGCCTCGGATGCGGCGACCGTGCTGCCGCCGACCGCCACGATCGGGCCGATGACGACGGAGCCGACGACCACGTTGGCCGCCGCCCCCGAGACCGTCGCTGCGGCGATGTTGGTGTTGGCCGAGAGGCCGACGCCGCCGCTGCCCCCGCTGCCCCCGGCGCCGATGGCGACGACCAGGTTGGTGGCCGCCCCCGTGTTGCCGGAGTCGGCGTCGGCCGCCGAGTCGGCGCCCGAGTTGGCCCGGCTGTCGGCGTCGGCGGCGACCCGGACGTTGCCGGTGGTACCGGAGCCTTCGGCCCCGACCGTGTCGAGCTGGCCGCTGTTGCCCGAGAGGGCCGAGCCGCCGATGGCCACGGAGAGGCCCAACGCCACAGGGGTGTTGGTGGCCGTGGTGTTGGCGGTGGCGGCCCCGGTTGCGCCGGTGGCCCCGGAGTTGCCGCTGCGGGCGACCGGGCTGGCGTCGGCGGCCGACGTTGCGTCGCCGGTGTCGCCGTCGTTGGTGGAGCTGGACTGCGCCGTGGCCGCACCACTCGCCCCCGAGGTGGCGGTGGGGCTGGCCGACGCCGAGCCGGAACCGCCGGCGGCGCCGTTGGACTGGGACAAGGCGACCGAGTGGCCACCGGCGGCCGTGGCCGAGCCGATGACGACGCTGCCGATCACCGCGTTGAGGGCGAGTCCGGAAGCGTCGACACCGGCGATGTCGACGTTGGCCCCGACTGCGAGGCCTCCTGCGCCGCCCGCCCCACCGACACCGGTGACCGTGACGATGTTGCCGGCGGTGCCGGAGTCACCGGAGTCGGACTCGGAGGTGGAGGTGGCGCCGGAGTTGGCGGTGGAGTCGGCGTCGGCGTCGGCACTGGCGGAGCCGGTGCCGCCCGTGTTGCCGCTGTCGCCCGAGCGGGCGCCGCCGCCGACGGCCAACGACACGCCCAGGATGGCGGAGTTGGCGGCCGTGGCGTTGGACGAGGCCGGGCCGGTCACGCCCGATGCCCCCGAGTCGCCCGAGATGGCGACGGGCCGGGAGACGGCGGTGCTGCGGGCGTCGCCCGTGTCGCCGGTGTTGGTGGCGCTGGACTGGGAGGTGGCGGCACCGCTGGCCCCGGATGTGGCGGTGGGGCTGGTGGTGGCGGCCTTGCCGGCGCCACCGGCGCCGCCGTTGGCGGCCGCGGTGGCCACGTCACTGCCGCCGGCCGCGCTCAGCGAGCCGATGACGACCGAGCCGACGACGAGGTTGGCGGCTGCGCCGGAGAGGTCGAGGCCGGCGACGTCGAGGCTGCCCGCGAGGGCCACCCCGCCGGTACCGCCCGCTCCCCCGGTGCCGACGGCGACGACCTGGTTGGCCGCGATGCCGGTGTCGCCGGAGTCGGCTTCGGCGTCGGAGGCGGCACCGGAGTTCGCCGCTGCGAGGACGTCGGACTCGGACCGGGCGCCGCCCGTGTTGCCCGTGTTGCCGGACTCACCCGTGCGGGCCGCCCCGCCGATGGAGAGCGCCGTGCCGATGGGAGCCGTGTTGGTGGCAACGGTGTCGGACCCGGCCGCCCCGGTGTTGCCCGAGCGTCCGGAGTTGCCGCTGTGGGCCACCGGGCTGGAGGTGGCACTGGCCGTGGCGTGGCCCGTGGCGCCGGTGTTGGTGGAGCTGGACTGCGACGTGGCGGCACCGCTGGCGCCGGAGGTGGCCTTCGGTCCGGTGGTCACCGAACCGGCGCCGCCGGCACCGCCGTTGGCCTGGGCCGTGCCCACCGTGTTGCCGCCGAGGGCGGTGACATTGCCGATGACAATGCTGCCGACGACCGCGTTCACGGCGGCACCCGAGGCGCCGATCAGGGCGACGTCGGCGTTGACGGCGACGGCCGCACCGCCGGAACCGCCCGTGCCGCCGTTGCCGATGGCGACCACCGCGTTGTCGGCGTCGCCGGTCTCGCCCGAGGAGGAGTCGCTCACGGAGGCGGAGCCGCTGTTGGCGTTGGCGGTGGCCCGGCCCAGGGCGGTGGCGCCGCCGGTGCCGCCCGAGTTCCCCGAGCCGCCCGAGGTGGCGTTGCCGCCGACGGCGAGCGCCGTGCCGCCGATGGAGCTGTTGACGGCACTCGGGTCGGACTCGACCTTGCCGCTGGCGCCGGTGCTGCCCGAGTTGCCGCTGACGGCGACCGGGGTGGACACCGCGATGGCGGTGGCGTCTCCCGTGTCGCCCGTGTTGGTGGCGCTGGACTGCGAGGTGGCGGCGCCGCTGCCGCCGGACGTGGCGGAGGGGCTGGCCGTGACCGAGCCGGCTCCGCCGGCGCCGCCGTCGGCCTCCGCCGTCGCCACCGTCGAGCCGCCCCGGGCCAGGAGAGATCCCTGGAGGGCCGAGCCGACGACGATGTTGGCGGCCGCTCCCGACAGGTCGAGAGCGGCGGCGTTGAGGTTGGCCGCTGCCGCCACGCCACCGGTGCCGCCCGCGCCGCCGCCGGCGATGCCGATGGCGAGGTTGAAGGCGTTGCCGGTCTCGCCCGAGTCCGAGGTGCCCTGGGCGGACGCCCCGGTGTTGGCCCGCGCCGTGGCGTCGGCCGGGAGGAGGTTGCCGTCCTCGTCGAGCCCGCCGCCGGCTGCCGCCGCGCCGGTTGCGCCCGAGTTGCCGGAGTTGCCCGAGGTGGCGCTGCCGCCCACCGTGAGCGCCGCACCGAGGGTGAGCGCCGAGTTGAGCGCCGACGGGTTGGAGGTGGCGTCGCCGGTGGTGCCGGTGCTTCCCGAGTCACCCGAGCGGGCGGTCGGTGCGGCGGTGGCCGTGGCGCTGGCGTCGCCGGTGTCGCCCGTGTTGGTGGCGCTGGTGCGGGAGTCGGAGGTGCCGCTGTTGCCGCTGGTGGCCGACGGCGAAACCGTCACGGTGGCGCTTCCGCCGGCGCCGCCGTCGGCTTCCGCGGTGGCGACTTCGTTGCCGCCGATGGCGGTGAGGTTGCCGGGACCGGCGCTGCCGATCACGACGTTGAGGGCCGTGCCGCCGTCACCCGTGGCGGCGGCTCCGACGCCCGCCCCGCCACCCGCGCCGCCGGCCGCAACGGCCGACGCAACGTTGGAGGCGATGCCGGTGTCACCCGAGTCCGAATCCGAGGAGGCCTCGGCGCCGGAGTTGGCGGTTGCCCGGGAGTTGGCCGCGGCGACTGCGGAGCCGGTGGCTCCGGAGTTGCCCGAGTTGCCGCTGGTGGCGGGGCCGCCGATCGCCGCCGCCTGCCCGGCGATGGCCGAGTTGACCGCGCTGGGGCTCGAGTCGGCGTCACCGGTGTCGCCGGTGGTGCCGGAGTCGCCCGAGGTGGCCGAGCCGGAGTCGTAGGCGGCGGACTTGGCGTCGCCGGTGTTGCCGGAGTTGGTGGCGCTCGACTGAGCCGTGGAAGCGCCCGAGTTGCCGCTGGTGGCGACCGGGTTGGCGTTCACGGTGATGGCACCACCGGCCGCGGCGCTGCCGTTGCCCACGGCGACGGTGCTTCCGCCCGTGGCGCCGACGCTGGCGACGGCGGCGCCGACGACCAGGTTGACTGCGTCACCACCGTCGCCGGAGGTGGCGACGCCGCCGACGGCGACGCTGGCCCCGCCGGTGGCGGTGGCCGTGATGGGCCCGACCGGGCCCACGATGACGTTGGCGGCGTCGCCGCCGTTGCCGGCCGTCACGACCGACGTGCCGGTGTCGGATGCGCCGGCACCGCCGGTGAGGGCCAGCAGCAGGGCGTTGGATGCGGTGCCGGTGTCGCCCGACTCGGACTGCGAAGTGGCCGAGGCGCCGGTGTTGGCGGCGCTGACAGCGCTTCCGCCGGTGGCGATGGCGCTGCCCGTGGTGCCGGAGTTGCCGGAGTTGCCCGACCGGGCCGGCCCGGCCACGACGGCGGCGGTGCCGAGCGGGGCGGTGTTGACGGCTGCCGGCTCGGCGAAGGCGTCGCCGGTGTCACCGGTGTTGCCCGAGTCGCCGGTGGCGACCGAGCCGCCGCCGACGATCAGCGCGTCGCCCGTGTTGCCCGAGTTGCCGGAGTTGCCGGACGTGGCCGAGCCCCCGACGGCGAGGGCGTTGCCCAGGAGGTTGGAGTTGACGGCGCTGGGGCTGGCGTCGGCGTCGCCGGTGGAACCGGTGTCGCCCGAGTCGCCCGACTTGGCGCTGGCCGTGTTGGCCGCGGACGACGTGGCGTGGCCCGTGTCGCCGGTGTTGGTGGAGCTGGACTGGGCGGTGGACGCCCCGGAGTTGCCCGAGGTGGCGGTGGGCGCGATGCCCACGCTCGCCCCGCCGGCCGCCCCGCCGGCCGCGTTGCCCACGCCGACGCTCGGCCCGCCGGTCGCCGCCGCGTTGACCGGACCGCCGGCGCCGACGACCAGGTTGAGGGCGTCGCCCCCGTCTGCGGAGGTGACGATGACGGCACCGCCGTTGCCGCCCGCACCGCCGGCCACCAGGACGTTGACGAGGTTGGCGACGTCGCCCGTGTTGCCGGAGACGGCGCCGGCGACGGATTCCGCGCCCGAGGAGGCCGTGCTGGCGGCGCCGCCGACGGCCGTGGCCGCCCCGGTGCCGCCGGATGCGCCCGAGGAACCCGTGGTGGCGTTGCCACCGGTGGCGACGACGGTGCCGAGCAGCGCCGTGTTGACGGCGGACGGGTCGGCGAAGGCGTCGCCGGTGTCACCGGTGTCGCCCGAGTCGCCCGAGTCACTGCGCCCGTTGGACAGCGCGGCCGACGATGCGTCGCCGGTGTTGCCGGTGTTGGTGGCGCTGGACTGGGCCACCGCTGCGCCCGAGTCGCCGCTGGTGGAGCTGGGCGTGAGGGTGAGGGAACCGGCGCCGGCGTCACCGCCGTTGGCGTCGGCCGTGGCGACACTGGGACCGCCCGTGGCGGTGGCGGAGATGGCGCCGACGCCGGGCAGGATCAGGTTGAACGCGTCGCCGCCGGGACCCGAGGCGGCCCCACCGACGCCGCCGGCGCCGCCGGCACCGCCGATCACCGTGATGGGGACGAGGCCGGGGAGGAAGCTGGCCGAGCCGGTGGCGCCGCTGGCGCCGACGGACGTGGCCTGGGCGCCGGAGTTGGCTTCGCTGGACGCCACGCCCGCGGAACCGGCGGGGCCGGTGGTGCCGGAGGCACCCGTGTTGCCCGAAGTGGCGCCGCCGCCCGGGAGGGTGGACGCCAGGGCGCTGCCGCCGATGGCGGAGTTGGAGGCAACCGAGCTGGCTTCGGCGTCGCCGGAGTCGCCCGTGTCACCGGAGTCGCCGGACGAGGCCGCCGGCGCGGCGGTGGCCGTCGAGCTGGCGTCGCCGGTGTCGCCGGTGTTGGTCGCGCTGGACTGCGAGGTTGCGTCGCCGCTGTCGCCCGAGGTGGACGTGGGGCTGGCCTTGAGGCTGGCCGCTCCGGCGTCGCCGCCGTCGGCCGAGGAGGTGGCCACACTGGCGCCACCCGTGGCCCGGCTGGTGCCGGGGCCGCCGCCGCCGGGAACCCCTGCCGCGCCACCGGCTCCGGCTGCAGCCGCGCCGGCCGCACCGGCGGGACCGGCCGGACCGGCGATACCCACACCGAGGGCTCCGGGGGCTCCGGGGGCTCCCGGGATACCGATGCCGGGGACGCCCACTCCGACGCCCGGACCGCCGGCGCCGCCGGCAGCGCCCAAGCCGCCGAAACCGCCGGCACCCGCTCCGCCTGCTCCGCCTGCGCCTCCTACTGCGGCACCACCGGCGCCGCCCGCTCCGCCGGCGCCCGCCACGATCAGGTTGAGGGCGTTGCCCCCCGGCCCGGACGTGCTGGTGGCGACGCCGCCCGCCCCGCCGTTGCCGGCGAGCACGGCAATGTTGAGCGTGTTGGTGACCGGCCCGGTGACACCCGACTGGGCCGAGCCGACGACCTTCGCGCCCGAGTTGGCCGCGCTGGCGGCGACGCCCACGGCACCGGCCGCTCCGGTGGCGCCCGAGGCGCCGGTGTTGCCGGTCGTGGCCGAGCCGGCGACCGCAAGGGCGTTCCCGAGGGCGATCGGCGTGTTGGTGGCGGTGGCGTTCGCCGTGGCGTCGCCCGTGTCGCCGGTGTCGCCGCTGTCGCCCGAGTCGGCCGTGCCGCTGGCGATGGCGACCGAGGTGGCGTCGCCCGTGTCGCCCTCGTTGGTGGCGCTGCCCTGGGTCTTGGCCGCACCCGATCCGCCGGACGTTGCGTTGGGGCTGCCCACGGTGACGGTGGCCGAGCCGGCGTCGCCGCCGTCGGCCGCCGAGGTTGCCACGGACGCCCCGCCGGTGCCCACCGGGCTGCCGGCCGCGGCACCGCCTGCGCCGCCGGTGCCTCCGGCGCCGCCCGTGCTGGCTCCGCCCGTTCCGCCTGCCCCGCCGAAGCCGCCGAATCCGGCTCCGCCCGCGCCGCCGGCGCCGCCCGCGCCGCCGATTCCGACGCCGGCCACGGTGATGAAGGGAACGGGTGCGGCGGCGACGCCCGTGCCGGGTCCGCCGGCGCCTCCGCCACCGCCGAAGCCGCCGAAGCCGGCCCCGCCGGCCCCGCCGGTGGCGCCTGCGCCCCCGGTGCTGGTGCCGCCCGTGCCGCCCGTGCCGCCCGTGCCGCCGAGAACGGCGTTGATGACGCTGCCGCCGGGCGAGGAGGTGCTGAGGGACACACCGCCGGCACCGCCCGGGCCGCCCGCGACGATGGCCGTGAGTCCGTTGACCGCGGCGTTCGTGGCGCCCGAGTCGGCGTCACCCTCGACGTTGGCGCCGGAGTTGGCCTGGCTCGATGCCACCCCGGCCGACGTCGCCGGCCCGGTGGCCCCCGATGCGCCCGTGTTGCCCGACGTGGCGCTGGAGGTCGTGGCCGCGGCCAAGCCGATGATTGCCGAGTTGACGGCGGTGGCGTCGGCCTCCGCCTCGCCGCTGTCGCCCGTGTCGCCCGAGTCGCCGGACGTGGCCTTCGGGCTGGAGGTGGCGGTGGAGTAGGCGGCGCCCGTGTCGCCGGTGTTGGTGGCGCTGGACTGGGTGGTTGCGTCGCCCGAGGTGCCGGACTTGGCGTTGGGGCTGGTGGTGAGGCTGGCCCGACCGCCGTCGCCGCCGTTGGCCGAGCTCACGGCCACGCTGGCACCGCCCGCCGCCACGGGGCTGCCGGAGGCCGCCCCGCCTGCTCCGCCGGCACCACCGGCGCCGCCCGTGCTCGCTCCGCCCGTGCCGCCGGTGCCGCCGAAGCCGCCGAAGCCTGCTCCGCCTGCGCCGCCTGCGCCGCCCGCGCCGCCGAGGCCGAGAGCGTTGGCCGTGGCAAACACCCCGGTGGCGGCGGCGCCGGCACCACCCGCACCACCCGCACCGCCGATGCCGCCGAAGCCGCCGAAGCCGGCTCCGCCTGCGCCGCCTGCGCCGCCCGCGCCGCCCGTGCTGGCGCCGCCCGTACCTCCGGTGGCGCCGGAACCGGCGACCACCAGGTTGACCACGTTGCCGCCGGGACCGGCGACGGGGGCGGACACGCCGCCCGCACCGCCGCTGCCGGCGATCACGATCGCGTTGACCGCGTTGGCCGCGAGGCCCGTGTCACCCGAGTCGGCGTCGGAGTCGACGTGGGCGCCCGAGTTGGCGAAGCTGCCGGCCGAACCGCCGGCCGTCGCCGCCCCCGTGGCACCCGAGGCGCCCGTGTTCCCGGTGGTGGCCGTGCCGTTGACGGCGACGGCGTTGCCGAGGGCGATGGGCGTGTTGGTGGCGTTGGCGTTGGCGCTGGCGTCGCCCGTGTCGCCGGTGTCGCCCGAGTCGCCCGAGTCGGCCGTGCCGCTGGACGTCGCCGAGGAGGCGGCGTTGCCGGTGGCGCCGGTGTTGGTCGCGCTGCCCTGGGCCTTGGCCTCGCCCGAGCCACCCGAGGTGGCGTTGGGGCTGCCGGTGGTGATGCCGGACGCACCGCCGCTGCCGCCGTTGGCGGACCCGGTCGCCACCGAGGCGCCGCCGATGCCCACCGGGCTGCCGGTGGAGGACCCGCCGGCACCGCCCGTGCCCCCGGCCCCGCCGGTGCTCGCGCCGCCCGTGCCGCCCGCACCGCCGAAGCCGCCGAAGCCGGCCGCCCCCGGACCGCCCGCACCGCCGGCACCGCCGAAACCGCCGGCGAGGGCGACGCCGAAGTCGCCCGTTGCGGCCGCAGCTCCTGCGCCGGGACCGCCCAGACCGCCGGGCCCGCCGAAGCCCCCGAATCCGGGACCGCCCACACCGCCCGCAGCGCCGGCACCGCCGGTGCTCGCCCCGCCCGTGCCGCCGGTGCCGCCGGTGGCGCCGAGAACCGCGTTGACCACGCTGCCCCCTGCTCCCGAGCCCGGGACGGTCACGCCGCCGGGACCGCCGGGGCCGCCGATGGAGGTGGCGAAGACGCCGTTGGCGGCCAGGCCGGTGTTGCCGGAGTCGGCGTCGCCCTCGACGCTGGCGCCGGAGTTGGCCGCGCTCGATGCGGTGCCGCCTGCCGTCGCCGGGCCGGTGGCGCCGGACGCGCCGGACACTCCGGTGCCGGCGCCGGTGCCGCCCACCGTGGCGGAAAGGGCCAGGCCACCGATGGCGGTGTTGATCGCGGTGCCCGAACCGATGGAGATGGCGGTGCCGAGGGGTGCGGTGTTGACGGCGACGGTGACGCTGTCGTCGCCGCCGGAGCTGCCGGTGTCGCCCGAGTCGCCGGACGAAGCCGAGGGGCTCGACGTGGCGCTCGATGCCGCGGCGCCGGTGGCGCCGGTGTTGGTCGCGCTGCCCTGGACGGTGGCCGCACCGGTGTTGCCGGAGGTGGCGTTGGGGCTCGTGGTGACGCTCGCCGCCCCACCGTCGCCGCCGTCGGCCGAGCCGACCGCCACGCTGGCCCCGCCGACGCCCGTCGGGCTTCCGGAGGCCGAACCGCCGGCCCCGCCCGTCGCTCCTGCTCCGCCCGTGCTCGCGCCACCCGTGCCACCAGTGCCGCCGAAGCCGCCGAAGCCGGGTCCACCGGCACCGCCGGCACCGCCGGCACCGCCGATGCCCAGCGCGTTGGCCGTACCGAACACCCCGGTTGCCGCCGCCACTCCGACGCCGCCTCCGCCCGCACCGCCGGGACCGCCGAAGCCGCCGAAGCCGGCGCCACCCGAGCCGCCGGCACCGCCGGCGCCGCCCGTGCTGGCGCCGCCCGTGCCACCCGTGGCTCCCGCACCGGCGACGACGAGGTTCACGACCGAGCCACCGGGCCCGGAGACGGGCACGGAGACGCCGCCCGCCCCGCCCGCGCCAGCGATCGTGTTGGCGTTGACGCCGTTCACGGCGTCGCCCGAGATGCCCGAGTCGGCCTCGCCGCTGACCTCGGCACCCGAGTTGGCTGCGCTGTTCGCGCTGCCGACGGCCGTCGCCGCGCCGGTGGCGCCCGAGTCGGCCCTGCGGCCGGTGGTACCGGAGTCGCCCGAGCTGGCCGTGGGGTTGGCCGTGGCGCTGGATGCGGCGCTGCCGGTGTCGCCCGTGTTGGTGGCGCTGCCCTGGACGGTGGCCGCACCGGAGGCACCCGACTTGGCGTCGGGGCTGGTGGCGATCGTGGCTGCTGCTCCGCTGCCGCCGTTGGCGCTGCCGACGGCCACGCTGGCCCCGCCGACACCCGTCGGGCTGCCGGAGGCCGAACCGCCGGCCCCGCCCGCTCCGCCGGCGCCACCCGTGCTCGCTCCACCCGTGCCGCCGGCCCCGCCGAAGCCGCCGAAGCCAGCCCCGCCCGCTCCGCCGGCCCCGCCTGCGCCGCCGAGACCGGCGGCGGTCGCGACGCCGAAGTCGCCCGTGGCGGCGGCGAGGCCGAGGCCGTCGCCGCCCGCGCCGCCCGTTCCGCCGAAGCCGCCGAAGCCGGCCCCGCCGGCCCCGCCGCCGCCGCCGGCGCCGCCCGTGGCGGCGCCGCCCGTTCCGCCCGTTCCGCCGGCGCCGCCGACGATCGCGTTCAGGACGCTGCCGCCCGCTCCGGAGACCGGGACCACGACGCCGCCCGCGCCCCCGCTTCCGGCGACGGACACGGCGTTGACCACGTTGGCGGCCAGACCGGTGTTGCCGGACGTGGCGTCACCGTCGACGAGGGCGCCGGAGCTCGCCTGGCTCTCGGCGTTGCCCGTCGAGGTGGCGGAACCGGTGGCGCCGGACCGGCCGGACCGACCGGTGTTGCCCGAGTCGCCCGAGTCGGCCGACCCGCTGGAGGTGGCCGCCGAGGCGGCGTCGCCGGTGTCGCCGGTGTTGGTGGCGCTGCCCTGGGTCTTGGCTGCACCCGAGCCACCGGAGGTGGCGTTGGGGCTGCCGGTGGTGATGCTGGAGGCACCGCCGTTGCCGCCGTTGGCGCTGCCGACGGCCACGCTGGCCCCGCCGACGCCCGTCGGGCTGCCGGAGGCCGAACCGCCGGCCCCGCCTGCGCCGCCGGCGCCGCCCGTGCCGGCACCGCCCGTGCCACCCGTGCCGCCGAAGCCGCCGAAGCCTGCTCCGCCGGCGCCGCCGGCTCCGCCGGCACCGCCGATGCCGAGGCCGACGGCCACTGCGAACGCGCCGGGCGCGGCGGCGGCGCCCAGGCCTCCGCCTCCTGCCCCGCCTCCGCCGCCCGTGCCGCCGGTGCCGTTGCCGCCCGTGCCGCCGGTGCCGCCGGCGCCGCCGGTGCCCGTGCCGCCCGTGCCTCCGGCACCGCCGGTGCCGCCGAGCAGAAGGTTGGCGGCGCTGCCGCCGGGTCCGGCCACGGGAACGGCCACGCCGCCGGCGCCGCCTGCGCCGCCGGCTGCGGCGCCGGTGACGGCGTTGAGAGCCGCACCGGTCGTGCCCGAGGTCGCCTCACCGTCGACGTTGGCGCCCGAGTTGGCGAAGCTGTCCGACGCTCCGCTCGAGAGCACTTCGCCGGTTGCCCCGGAGTTGCCGGTGGCGCCGGTGGAGCTGTCGCCGCTGCCGAGGGCGGCCGCCAGGCCACCGATGCCGCTGTTGGTGGCCGTCCCGCCGGTGGAGATGGCGGTGCCGATCAGGGCCGTGTTGGTGGCCGAGGCCGTGCCGGAGTCGGCCGAGCTCGTCCGGCCCGTGTCGCCCGAGTCACCCGAGGTGCCCGTGGGGCTGGACGTCGCCTGCGACGAGGCCTTGCCCGTGTCGCCGGTGTTGGTCGCGCTGGTCTGCGCCGTGGCCGCGCCGGACGCGCCGGACGTGGCGTTGGGGCTGGTCTTGATGGTGGCCGCCCCGCCGTCGCCGCCGTCGGCGTCGGCCGTGGCCACGCTGGCCCCGCCGACTGCCCGCGGGCTCCCGGTGGCGGCGCCGCCGGCCGAACCGGCTCCGCCGGCACCGCCGACGCCCGCTCCCCCCGTTCCGCCCGCTCCGCCCAGGCCGCCGAAGCCGGGACCACCGGCACCGCCGGCGCCGCCCGCGCCGCCGATGCCGACTCCGGCGCCGACACCGGGCAGGCCCGGAGCGCCGCCCGGGCCCGCAGCCCCCGCTCCCGCTGCGCCGCCTGCGCCGCCTGCCCCCGCCCCTCCGGCTCCCGCCGCGCCGGTGGCGCCGGTGGTGCCGTTGAGGCCGAGGACCAGGTTGATGGCGTTGCCGCCGGGACCGGACGTGGCCACGGCCACGCCGCCGGCCCCACCCGCGCCGGCGACGACCAGGGCGTTGACCGAGTTGGTGGCCGAGCCGGTGTTGCCCGAGTCGGAGTCGGCGTCGGCGTTGGCGCCCGAGTTGGCGAAGCTCTCGGCGCTGCCCGCGGAGAGGACGGAGCCGGAGGCGCCCGTGTTGCCGGAGATGCCGGAGTTGGCCGGGCCGGAGACGGCCACGGCGATGCCGAGGAGGGCGGCCGGGCCGTTGACGGCGGTGGTGACGGAGTTGGCCGCGCCGGTGTCGCCGCTGTCGCCCGTGTCGCCCGAGGTGCCCGACGGGCTGGACGTGGCGGACGACAGGGCATCGCCCGTGTCGCCGTAGTTGGTGGAGCTGGACTGGGCGGTGGAGGCGCCCGAGGCGCCCGAGGTGGCAGTGGGGGTCGAGGTCAGGCTGCCGGCCGCACCGGTGCCTCCGTCGGCGTTGGCCACGGCGACGCTGCTGCCACCGACCGCTCCGCCGAAGCCGAGGCCGGGCAGAAGGCCGACGACGACCGCGTTGCCGCCGGGGCCCGAGGTGGGAGCGGCCACACCGCCGGCCCCGCCGGCTCCGGCGATGACCGCGCCGATCGAGGTGTTGAGAGCATTGCCGGTGTTGCCGGAATCGGAGTCGGACGCGGACTCGGCGCCGGAGTTGGCCGCCGAGCTGGCGCCGCCGACGGACGTGACGGCACCCGAGGCGCCGGTGGCGCCCGAGTTCCCGGACCGGGCCGAGCCGCCGATGGCGAGCGCGGTGCCGAGGGCGGCGGTGTTGGTGGCGGTGGGGTTGGACGAGGCGTCGCCCGTGTCGCCCGTATCGCCGGTGTCGCCGGAGCGGGCGACGGGGCTGGCGGTGGCGGTGGAGACGGCGTCGCCGGTGTCGCCGTAGTTGGTGGAGCTGGACTGGGCGGTGGCGGCGCCCGAGTCGCCCGAGGTGGCGGTGGGGTTGGAGCCCAAGGTGCCGGCGCCGCCGGCGCCGCCCGTGGCGGACCCGATGGCGACACTGTTGCCGCCGGTGGCGCCGAAGCCGAGGCCGGGGAGGCCGGGGACGACGAGCACGCTGCCGCCGGGGCCGGCGGTCGGGGCGGCCACGCCGCCCGCGCCGCCGCTACCGGCGACCACGAGCAGGGTGCTGACGTTGGTGGCATCGCCGGAGTTGCCGGAGTCGGCGTCGGCGTCGGAGTGGGCGCCCGTGTTGGCGAAGCTGTCGGCAACGCCGACGGCCGTGGCGGAACCGGAGTTGCCCGAGTTGCCCGAGTTACCCGAGACGGCCCCGCCGCCGAGGGCGATGGCCACGCCGAGCAGGCCGCTGTTGGTGGCCGTGGGGTTGGAGGTCGCGTCGCCGGTGTCGCCGGTGTCGCCGGTGTCGCCGCTGGTGGCCCGCGGGGAGGCGACGGCGCTGGAGATGGCGTCGCCCGTGTCGCCGGTGTTGGTGGAGCTGGACTGGGCCGTGGCCGCGCCCGTGTCGCCCGAGGTGGCGATGGGGTTGGACGTGATGGACGCGGTGGCGCCGGTGCCGCCGTTGGCGTCGCCGACGGAGACGCTGTTGCCGCCGCCGAGGCCGGGAAGGCCGGGAACGACGACCGGGGGGGCGCCCACCACGGCGTTGCCGCCGAGGCCGCCGATGGCGAGGATGTTTGTGGTGTTGAGCGCCGCACCGCTGTTGCCGGAGTCGGACACGGAGGAGGTCTGGGCCCCGGAGTTGGCCTGGCTGGCGGCGACGCCGACGGCCGTGGTGGCACCGGAGGCGCCCGAGCTGCCGGAGTTGCCGGAGGTGGAGGGCGGCGGTGCCGCACCGTTGGCCGGGATGAAGATGCTGGTGCCGCCCACCGGGATCACGGTGCCGCCGGCGGACTGGCCGCCACCGAAGATGTTGGCGATGCCGAGGATGCCCGTGTTGATGGCGAACGGGTTGCTGGTGGAGGAGCCGCCCGTGCCCGGCGTGCCTGAGGTGCCGGAGGTGGACGTGGGGTTGGAGATAGCCGTCGAGGTGGCTGCTCCGGTGTCGCCGGTGTTGGTGGCGCTGGACTGCGAGCTGGACACGCCGCTGTCGCCGCTGGTGGCGCTGGGGTTGGCGTTGACCGTGGACGATCCACCGGCGCCGCCGCTGTTTCCGCTGGTGGACACCGCGCTGCCGCCACCGCCGACGACGACCACGCCCGCAGCCCCCCCGCCGGTGCCGCCGGCGCCGCCCGCGGCCAGGATGTCGGTCTCGTTGACCGCCGAACCCGTCTCCCCGGACGAGGAGTTGGCCGTCGCCAGGGCGCCCGAGTTGGACTGGCTGCTGGCGCGCCCGACCGAAGTGGCCTCGCCCGTCTCGCCGGTGGCGATGGTGGTCGTGGGCGCGACCGTCGTGGGCGGGACCGTCGTGGTCTGGCCGACAGCGGGGCCGGCCCCGATGAAGACCAGGACGGTGGCGATGCCGGCGCCGATGAGGGCGCTCGCAGACGTGACTCGGGCCGTACCAGCGTTGCCGATTCTCATGCTCATCCCTTTTCGGTTTTGGTCCTCGACGACCAATTCAGGCGGATCCAACGTGCGCAGGTGCACGGAAAGCTCCTGCGCAGGGCAGGCGGCGATTCCTAACACTTCCTGTCTCGATGCTTCAAGCACCTGGTGCGACGGGCCGACAAGCGCCCCGTCGTCCCCGGGAACTACGACCCAGCCCTGGGTGAAATGGGGCTGGGAACCCTTCTGACCTGCGACGATGCTGACAGAGGCGGCGCACGGAGGCACCCCTTCGTCTGTGGTTTCAGCTTGTGTCACACGGGGTACATCCGTGCGGTTCGTGTGTTGGAGGGTGTTGGAGCCGGCGGCGGGACGGCGGCGGCGCCCGAAGGCGAGCAGCAGTGCGCCGAGGAGCAGGAGGAAGGCCGCCAGGCGCAGCAGCGCCGCCGCCGCGGGTCCGGTGCGGGCCAGGGAGGCGGAGGCGGCCGGCGAGCCGGTCCCGGCGGGGGCGGTGGGCACCGTCGTGGCCGGGGAGGCGGGCGGGTGGGAGGCGGGCGAGTGGGGGGGCGGGCAGTCCCCGCCCGAGGCGGTGGAGCCGTCGGCTGCGGTGGAGCAGCCGGAGGCCACCGAGGCGTCGACGGCGAGCGACCGGCCGGAGGCGACCGAGTGGTCGTGGGCCAGGGAGCAGCCGGAGGCCACCGAGTGGTCGGTGGCGGTGGCACAACCCGAAGCGACCGATGACTCGTCGGCGATCGCCCCGCCCGAGGCCCCGCCCGAGACGAGGCCGTGGGCGCCGCCGGCCGGGGAGCCGTCGGCGTCGGAGGCACCCGCCCGGGGGCCCTCGGTGTGGGAACCGCCGCCGCGGCCCGCACCCGAGCCGCCGCCGGATCCCTCCGGAGTCCCGCTGAGCTGCTGATTCGAGCCACCGCCGGCACCGGACCCGGCACCGGACCCCCCGGTGCCGCCCGCGGTTCCGGAGCCGGCGGTGCCCGAACCCGAGCCGGCCGTCCCGCCGGCCAGGCTCGCGATCACGTCGTGCGCTGCAATGGGGCCGGCCGTCCCGCCGGCCACCCTCCCGAGAACATCTCCACTGGGAACGCCTGCGGCCGCACCAACCCCGGCGACGTCCGCCGCCGAGCGGGAGCCGGGCGACCCGCCGGCCAGGATGGCGAAGACGTCTGCGGCCGAGAAGGACTCCGCCTCGTCGCCGGCGGTGGCCGCCAGGAACGGCGCCGGAGCGCCGGCGCCGACCGTGGCGTTCCCGAAGGCGGCGGGGTTGGTGGCGGCCGGGGTGGCGGTGGCCGATCCGGTGGGCCCGCTCGAGCCGCTGCCGCCCGAGGTGGAGGAGGGGGCGGCGGTGGCGGCCGAGGCGGCGGCGCCGGTGCTACCGGAGTTGGTGGCGCTCACCCGGGCCGCGGAGAGGCCGGAGCCCCCGCTGGTGGCGGCCGGGGTGGCGGCGACGGTGGTGTCGCCCCCGTTGCCGGCGGCGCCGGAGGCGGTGGCCAGCGCGGAGCCGGCGAGGGTGACGATCTCGGCGCCGGCGGGCAGGGCCCCGGCCACGACGGCGGCCCCGGCCGCGCCGGAGACGGCGGCGGCGGTGCCGGGGACGGGGCTGGCGGCGCCGCCGGTGGCGACGGCCAGGGTGAGGTTGCGGGCGGGGCCGGTGGTGCCCGACCGGGCACCGGACGATCCGTGGGCCCCGGAGTTGGCCGCGGAGCCCGCTCCCCCGTCGGACGCGGCGGACCCGGTGGAGCCGGTGGTGCCCGAGTCGCCGGATGCGGCGACCGACGGCCCGCCGGCGGCGACGGCCGCCAGGCCGGCCAGACCGGTGTTGGAGGCGGTGGCGGTGAGGGTGGCGGTGCCGGTGGCGCCGCTCGCCCCCGAGTTGCCGGAGCGGGACGCCGGGGCCGAGGCGGCGCCCGAGGTGGCGGAGCCGGTGGCGCCCGAGTTGGTCGCGCTCGACTGGGAGACGGCGTCGCCCGACCGGCCCGAGGTGGCCTTCGGGCTCAGGGTGTTGGAGGCCGCACCACCGTCGCCCCCGCCGGCGGCGGAGGTTGCCATCGAGGACCCGGCGAGGGTGACGACCGCAGCCCTGCCGGCTGCGACGACCGCAGAGAGGGCGTTGCCGGCGATGCCGCTGGTGGCGAGCACCGCGCCGCCCGGCCCCCCGCCACCGCCCACGGCGAGGGCGTCGGTTCCGTTGGTGGCTATACCGTTGGTGGCTGGGCCGGTGGCGCCCGAGTGGGCGTCGGACTCGGCCGCGGCACCGCTGGAGGCGATGGAGTCGGCGTCGCCGGCGCTGCGGGCCGAGCCGGTGCCGCCCGTGGACCCGGAATCGCCGCTCGCCGAGCCGCCGGCCAGGACGGCGGCGGCACCGAGGATGGCGGTGTTGGAGGCGGTGGCGGCGACGTTGGAGCTGCCCGTCGCCCCGCTGGCGCCCGATTTGCCCGAGACGGCCACCGGGGCGGCGACGGCCGAGCTCACGGCGGAGCCGGTTGCGCCGCTGTTGGAAGCGCTGGACTGGGCGGTGGTGGCGCCCGATCCGCCGGAAGTCGACGTCGGGGCGGCGGTGACGGTGGCGGCCCCGCCCTGTCCCCCGGCGGCGTCGCCGGTGGCGATGGACGAACCGGCCCGGGTGACCACCGCGGTCGGGCCGGCGCCGGCGGTGACCACGCTGATGGCGCCGCCGGCGGGTCCCGCCGCCGCCGCGCCGGTGCCGCCGGTGGCGCCGGGTCCGCCCGCGGCGAGGAGGGTGAGGTCGTTGGAGGCGGGCCCGGAGGCGCCCGAATCGGCGTCGGCGCTGGCGTAGGCCCCGCTGTTGGCGGCCGACTCGCCTTCGCTGCCGGCGGTGGCGCCGCCCGTGCCCCCGGTGCCCCCCGAGTTGCCCGAAAGGGCCGATCCGCCGCCGGCCAGGGCCGATCCGGCGATGGCGTTGTTATTGGCGCGCACGGCGAGGGTGACCGGGCCGGATCCGCCCGACGCACCGGAACCGCCGGACAGCGCCTGCGGTGAAGTGGAAGAAGTGCTCGTCGCAGCGCCGGTGGCGCCGGTGTTGGTGGCGCTCGACTGTCCGGTGGCAGCGCCCGAGGCCCCCGAGATGGCGGACGGGCCGGCGTTGACGGTGCCGGCCCCGCCGGGGCCCCCGGTGGCGTCGAGCGTGGCCACGCTCGAGCCGGCGGTGGTGAGGACGGCCAGGTCGCCCGCGCCAGCGACGACGCCACTCACGGCCGCCCCGCCGGGGCCGGACCGGGTGGCACCGGCACCGCCGGGCCCACCCGGGCCGCCGGTGGCGAGGAGGGTGAGGTCGTTGGAGGCGGGGCCGCTGTCGCCCGAGGCGGCGTCGGCGTCGCCGTGGGCCCCGCTGTTGCCGGCGGACTCGGCGATCCCCTCGGCCGAGGCGGCGCCCGTCCCGCCGGTTCCGCCCGAGCTCCCCGACGCGCTGTTGGACGTGAGGCTGGCGAGGGCGCTGCCCAACACCGGAGCGGTGTTGGACGCGGAGACGGTGGAGGTGTTGGAGCCGGTCGCCCCGCTGTTTCCGGACCCGCCCGAGGCGGCCGAGGGCGCCGAGCCGGCGCTGCTGGACGCGGGGCCGGTGACGCCGGTGTTGGTGGCACTGGTCTGGGCGGTGGCGGGACCGGTCGGCCCCGAGGTGGCCGAGGGGGCGGCGTTGACCGTTGCGGCACCCCCGGCGCCGCCGCTGGCGTCGGTGGTTGCCACCGAGGAACCGGCGGTGGTGAGGACGACCGCGTCGCCCGCGCCGGCGACAACCCCGGCGACCGCCGGTGCGCCGGGGCCGGACACGGCGCTGGAGGAGCCTCCGGGACCGCCGGCGGCCACGTTCACGCCCAGCACGACGATGGTGTTGGAGGCCGGCCCGCTGTCGCCCGACTCCGCCTCGCCGGTGGCGGCCCCACCCGAGTTGCCGACCGACTCGGCTTCGCCCTCGACGTCGACCGGTCCCGTGGCGCCGGTGTTGCCGGAGTCACCCGAGGTGATCCCGGCCGGCCCGCCGCCCACGATGGCGGCGCCGAGGATGCTGCTGTTGGAGGCGCTCTGGGTGGCGGACACCGCCCCCGTGGATCCGGTGTTGCCCGAGGTGCCGGAGAGGCCGGCGGGGTTGGAGGTGGCGGTGCTCGCTGCGCCACCCGTGTTCCCGTCGTTGGTGGCGCTCGTCTGGGCCACCGCCGCCCCGGTCGGGCCCGAGGTGGCGATCGGGCTGGCGGTGACGGCCAGGTCGCCGCCGTCGCCGCCGTCGGCCGAGGAGGTGGCCAGGCTGGCGCCGCCGGTGGTCTCGACGACAACCGTCCCGGTGCCGGCCGTGACGGCGGAGGCCGCCGGGCCGCCGGCGGCGGAGACGGCCGATGCGCCGTTGCCGCCGGCACCGCCGTTGGAGCCGATGGAGACGACGCCGATGGTGTTGGACGCGGCGCCGCTGGCGCCCGAGTCGGCCTCGGCGTGGGACTCGGCGCCGCTGTTGGCGATGGACTCGGCCTCGCCATCGACCTCGACGTTGCCGGTCGGGCCGGAGTCGCCCGACTGGCCCGAGGCCACGATCGCCGGGGAACCCGGGCCCACCAGGGCCACGCCCAGCACGGCGGTGTTGGTGGCGGTGCGGGTGACGTCGACCGGGCCGGTGTGGCCGCTGGTGCCCGAGTTTCCGGAGCGCCCGGTGGGCGAGGAGGTCGCCCAGCCGGCGGCGCCGCCGGTGTCGCCGGTGTTGGAGGCGCTCGACTGGGCCTTGGCCGGCCCCGTGGCCCCGGACGTGGCCACCGGGGCGAGGGTGATGGACGTGTCGCCCGCGTCGCCACCGTCGGCCGACGTGGTGGCCACGCTGGATCCGCCCTGGGTGGAGGTGATCACGTTGCCGGCGCCGCCGATCACCGCGGTGAGCGCCGCCCCGCCCGCTCCGGCGGTGGCGGAGGCGCCGTCGCCGCCGTTGGCCCCGGCCCCGCCGACACCGACGACGCCGATGGTGTTGGTGGCAGGTCCGCTCCGGCCCGAGTTGGCGTCGGCGTGCGAGCCGCCGCCCGTGTTGGAGATGGACTCGGCCTCGCCGTCGACGACGACGTCGCCCGTGCGGCCGGTGCTCCCGGTGTTCCCCGAGTCGGAGGACACGGTGGTGCCGGCCGGGCCGGGAGCCACGATCGCCGTCCCCAGGACGGCGGTGTTGGTGGCGGTGGCGTTGGTGGCGGTGGCGTTGGTACCGGAGGAGCCGAGGACGCCGGCCAGGCCCAGGGGGCCGTTGTTGGTGGCGGAGGAGTTGGAAGTGCTGGCACCGCTGCTGCCGGTGTTGCCGGAGTTGCCGCTTACGCCCGAGGGCGACGAGGCGGCGGCACTGTTGGCGTCGCCCGTGCGACCGCTGTTGGAGGCGCTCGACTGGGCGACCGTGGCGCCGGTGGAGCCGGTGGTGGCCTGCGGGCCGGCCGTGACGGAGACGTCGCCGCCGTCGCCGCCGTCGGCGCTGACGGTGGCCACCGACGAGCCGCCGGTGGTGGAACCGATGACCAGGCCGCTGCCGCCCGCCAGGCCGAAGCCGGCGTCGCCGCCGGGACCGGCGGTGGCGGTGGCGTTGTCGCCCCCAGCGCCCCCCGGGCCGCCCACGGCGACCAGGCCGATGACGTTGGACGCCTGGCCGGTGTCGCCCGACTCGGCGTCGGCCGCGGAGTGGGCGCCGGTGTTGGCCACCGAGCGGGTGGTGCCGGTGACGAGGACGTCGCCCGTGGCACCCGAGGCGCCGACCTTGCCGGAGGTGGTGCCCGAGTTGCCGGAGAGGGCCTGCGGGGTGGAACCGGCCGAGCTGGCGGCGTTTCCGGTGGTGCCCGAGTTGGTGGCGCTGGTCTGGGCCGCGGCCGGGCCGGAGTTGCCGGTGCGGGCGACCGGGCTGGCCGAGACGGACGCGTCGCCGCCGTCGCCGCCGGCCGCCGACACGGTCGCCACCGAGCTGCCGCCGGTGGTGGTGACGTCGACCAGGCCGGTGGCGCCCACGACCGCGGTGGTGGCGTCGCCGCCGTCGGCCGCGGTGGACCGGGCGTTGGTGCCGCCGTCGCCGCCCGGCCCGCCGACGGCGGTGAGCCCGATCACGTTGCGGGCCGATCCGGTGTGGCCGGAGGACGAGCTGGCGCCGGCGTCGGCCACGGCGCCGGTGTTGGCGTCGGAACCGACCTCGGCGTCGCCGATGCTGCCGCCGGAGGCGCCCGAGTTGCCCGAGTCGCCCGAGTTGCCCGAGCCACCCGAGCCACCTGGGCCGCCCGCCGAGCCGGCGCCGATAACGGTGGCCGTCCCGAGGATGCCGCTGTTGCGGGCGGTGAGGCTGCCGGTGGCGCTGCCGCCGGCCCCGGTGGCGCCCGAGTCGCCCGAGGTCGCGGTGGGCTGGGCGGATGCCGCGCTGCGGGCGTCGCCGGTGTCGCCCGAGTTGGTGGCGCTGGCCTGGGCGACGGACGAGCCGGAGTTGCCGGTGATGGCCGTGGGGCTGGCGCTGACCGAGGCGTCGCCGCCGTCGCCGCCGCTGACGTCGATGTTGGCCACGCTCGAGCCGCCCCGGGTGGCGGTGAAGACCAGGCCAGTGCCGGCGACGAGGTCGGAGGAGGCCCCGCCGGCGCCCGTGGTGGCGGTGCCGGTGCCGGCGTCGCCGCCCGGCCCGCCGGTGGCGACCAGGTTGATCTCGTTGACTGCGTTTCCGGTGTTGCCCGTGCTGGCGTCGGAGCCGGCGTGGGCGCCGGTGTTGGCCACCGAGGCCACGTCGGCCTCGCCGGTGGCCGTGCCGGTGGCGCCGGTGCTGCCCGAGCTGCCGCCGGAGACGCCCCCGCCCCCGCCGGCGCCCGGGAGGCCACCGCCCGGGATGACGGGGGCCGGGATGACGGCAGCGGCGGTGCCGCCCAGGGCGGTGTTGGTGGCGGTGACGTTGCCGGTGGCCGTACCCGAGTTGCCCGAAGCCCCCGAGGCGCCGGAGCGGGCGACCGGGTTGGCGGACGAGGAGCTGGTGGCGGCGCCGGTGGTGCCGGTGTTGGTGGCGCTCACCTGGGCCGTGGCCGAGCCGGAGTTGCCGGTGCGGGCCTCCGGGTTGGCGGTGGCGGTGACGTCGCCGCCGTCGCCGCCGTTGCCGTCGCCCTGGGACACGATGCTGCCGTCGGCGGTGGTGACGGAGGCGGAGCCGACACCGACGCCGTGGCTACCGGCGGCGCCGCCGTCGCCCGCCACCGCGGCGCCGCGGCCGCCGGTGCCGCCGGCCGTCGGCAGGGCGAGGACGTTGGTGCGGTTGACGGCCGTGCCGGTGTTGCCCGACAGGGCGTCGGCGGTGGCGGTGGCGCCGGTGACGGCGGTGGACTCGGCGAGGCCGTCGGCGTTGGCCCCGCCGGTGGTCCCCGTGTTGCCCGTGCTGCCGGTGCCGGCCGAGCCGCCGGCGGCGAGGGCCGAGCCGAAGATGCCGGTGTTGCTGGCGGTGACGTTGGCCGTGGCGTTGCCGGTGGCGCCCGAGTTGCCCGAGCCGCCGGACGTGGCGACCGGGCTCGACGTGGCGGTGCTGGAGGCGGGCCCGGTGTCACCGGAGTTGGTGGCGCTGGCCTGGGCGATGACGTCGCCCGAGTTGCCGGACACGGCCACCGGGCTGACCGAAGTGGTGACGTCGCCCCCGTCGCCGCCGCCGCCGTTGCCGATGGCGGCGGACGAGCCGCCGACGGTTGAGGAGGTGACCGGGCCGAGGTTGCCGAGGATGTTGGCGGTGGCGGCGCCGGCCGTGCCGACGGCCGAGTTGGCGGAGGCGACGCCGCCGACGCCGGCCGTCCCGCCGACGCCGAGGATCGTCGTGTCGTTGCGGGCGTCGCCGGTGTCGCCCGAGATGGCGTTGGCGTCGCCGTGGGCGCCGGTGTTGGCCACCGACGGGGCGGTGCCGATGGCGTCGGCGGTGCCGGTGCCACCGGTGCCGCCCGAGTTGCCCGACGCGGCCCCGCCCCCGAGGGCGGCCGCGGTGCCGAGCAGCGGGGCGTTGACGGCGGTGGTGGTGCCGCTGGCGGAGCCGGTCGGGCCCGAGTTGCCGGAGCGGCCGGAGGTGGCCACCGGGTTGGAGGACGACGAGCTGACGGCGGAGCCGGTGGTGCCCGAGTTGTCGGCGCTCGACCGGGCGTCGGCCGAACCCGAGTTGCCGGTGATGGCGACCGGGTTGACGGTGACGTCGATGGATCCGCCGTCGCCGCCGCTGGCGTCGCTGTCGGCGATGGTCGAGCCGCCGCGGGTGCTCATCGTCACGCCCGAGGAGTTGCCGGCGACGGTGTTGGTGGCCGAGCCGGCGATCCCCGACCGGGAGGTGGCCGAGTTGCCGATGGCGTCGGCGCCGACGCCGCCGAGGGCGACGACCGTCGTGTTGTTGATCGCGTCGCCCGTGTCGCCCGAGCGGGCGGTGGCGTCGGAGTGGGCGCCGGTGTTGGCGACCGAGTCGGCCGTTCCGTCGGCGGTGGAGCCGCCGGTGGCGCCGGTGCCGCCCGAGCCGCCGGACGTGGCCGGTCCGCCGGCCGCCGCCGCGTTGCCGAGCAGGGCCGAGTTGATGGCGGTGGTCGTGCTCGTCGCGGTGCCGGAGGGACCGGAGCCGCCCGACGGGCCGGACGTGGCGACGGGGTTGGACGACGCCCGGCTGCCGGCCGGTCCCGTGGTGCCCGAGTTGGAGGCGCTCGACTGGGCGCTGGCCGATCCGGTGGAGCCGGAGACGGCCGTCGGGCTGACCTTGACCTTGACGTCGCCGCCGTCGCCACCGGCGCCGATGGCGGTGCCGATCGACGAGCCGCCGGTGACGTGGGCGGTGATCGGGCGGTTGCCGCTGCCGGCGACGGTGTTGGTCGCCGATCCGGCCGTGCCGGACACCGCGTTGGCGTTGCCGCCGGCGCCGCCGCGACCGCCGACGGCGGCGATGCGCGTGTTGTTGACGACGTCGCCGCTGTCGCCCGTGGTGGCGGTGGCGGTGGAGGCGGCGCCGGTGTTGGCCATGCTGCCGGCGTTGCCGGTGGCGCCGGCGTTGCCGCTGCCGCCCGACGTGCCCGAGTTGCCGGACGAGACCGGTCCGCCGGCCGCCGCCGCGCCGCCGAGCAGGCCGGCGTTGTCGGCGGTGGTGTCGCCGGTGGCGTTGCCCGTTCCGCCGGTGCCGCCCGAGTTGCCGGTGGTGGCGACGGGGTTCGACGTCGACGAGCTGTCGGCGCCGCCGGTGGTACCCGAGTTGGTGGCGCTCGACTGGGCCGTGGCCGAACCGGGCGACGCGCCCGCCCCGCTCGTCGCGGTCGGCGTGATCGTGATGTCGACGCCGCCGCCGTCGCCGCCGCCGGCGTCGGCGGTGGCGAGGCTCGAGCCGCCGGCGGCGACGGCGTTGATCGCCCCGCCGCCGATGGCCGTGTTGACCGCGTTGCCTCCCCGTCCCGACGCCGCGTTGGCATTGCCGGCGTTGCCGCCCGCGCCGCCCACCGCGCCGACCGTCGTCGAGTTGGAGGCGGTGCCGCTGCCGCCGCTCGCGGCGGTGGGCGAGAGGTTGACCGACACGTCGCCCCCGTCGCCACCGCTGGCATCGGCGAGGGCGATGCTCGACCCGCCGATGGCAGTGGCGTTGATCGTGCCGGCGCCGGTTCCGATCACCGTGTTGCTCGCGTTGCCGCCGGCGCCCGAGGTGGCGGTGGCGTTGCCGGCGTTGCCGCCCTGGCCGCCGCGGACCGTCACGTTGGTGACGTTGGTGGCGTCGCCGCTGGCGCCGGTGGTGGCGGTGGCGTTGGAGTTGGCCCCGGTGTTGGCGGTGCTGTTGGCGTTGCCGGTGCCGTCGGCGTTGCCGGTGCCCCCCGAGTTGCCGGAGTTGCCGGAGCTGACGGGACCGCCGCCGCCGGCGTTGCTCTGGCCGGCGGTGCCCGAGTTGTCGCTGTTGCTACCGGTCGCTGCGTTGCCACTGTTCCCAGTGCCCGACGACGAACCGGCACCGGCTGATGGAGACGTCGACGCGTTGGAAGACGCTCCTCCGGTGGAACCCGTGTTGGTGCTGCCTGCGGCGGAGCCCGCGCTCCCCGAAAGGCTGCTTCCTGCTGTTGGACTTCCGGCGGCGCTTGCGCTGCCACCGTTTCCGCCGTTCGACTTTCCGAATCCCTTGCTCGTTCCTCCAACGGCAGTGCCGGTCCCATCCCCACCGCCGATGGCGAGGACGAGGTTGTTGGCACTGCCTGCAGTGCCACCTTGATGGTCACCGCCCATCGCGATCCCGTTCGCGTAACGGGCCTTGCCGACTGCGATGCAGACGCCGTCGGCGCTACCGCCACCCGAGCCGGCGACCGCTGAGCAGTCGGCGTGGCCACGGACGGCGATGCCGGTGGTCTTGGCGTTGCCGCCCGACCCTCCGGTGGAGGAGGCGTTGACGCTTCCCCCGATCGCGATCACGGTGCTCGACGAACCTTGGTTCGCCGGGCTCTTCGAGTGACCCTCGGCGTCGCAGTCCCGACCGATGACGATCTTGAGGACGTTGGCGAGGTCACTGTTGGAGACGGTGCGGCAGCGGCCGGTGCGGGTGAAGGTGACACCGCTCGAGCCGGGATCGTTGGCGTCGCTGCCACCGAGCAGCCCGGCGGCTGCGGCGCGCTCGGCCGAGTCGTCGGAGTCGCGCGGGGCGGAGCGCACGGGAGAGGCGGTGGCGGCGGTGGCCGCAGGGGCGGGGCCGATCACGTTGGCGACGGTGGCCAGGGTGTCGGCGGCCGGAGCGGCGACGAGGTTTGCGATCGAGGGCTCGATGGCCGGCACCGACGTGGAGACCGGGGAGGACGGCGCCTGGGTGCCGAGGAGGTCGGTGGTGACCATCGCGTCGTCGGGGTCGGCCGGCCGGGAGGCGCTGCGCCGGGCGATGACGACCGGGGGCCCTCCATCGCCGGTACCGGTGTTGGAGGCTCCGAGGAGCAGCTGGTTGGCGTCGACCGAGGTGGCCTGCGGGGGCGGCGCCACCGTGGTGGGCGGCGTGGTGGTCGCCGGAGCGGCCTGCACCACGGTGGTCGTGGGGGCCGGCGCGGGGGCTGCCTGTTCGGCGGCCGGGGCGGGGGCGGGGGCGGGTGCCTCGTCGGCCCCCGCCGGGTGCGCACCCAGCGTGAGCAGGCAGAACCCCGCGAGCAGGCCCAGGAGCGCGACCCATCGCAGGGGCCTCACCACCTCGGTCTGGGGGCTGTCGCTCAAGCTGTTTCGGACCCGCTCCGGAAGCACATTCGGGGCGCGAAGGGCGAAATCCCTCCGGCTGGACGGGTGCTGTCTACCACGGCGGTCCGGGGCTGACAAGGACTCGTATGCCCTCTGACCTGCACTTTCGCCCTGTTGGAAGCCTGTTGGACGACCAACATGGCGCGTTGGAAACGCCGAGCCCCGACCAGGGGGAGGTTGTCCCCAGGGTCAGCGCGGGCCGGGCCAGACGAGGGAGATCTCCAACGGGGGCAGGTCGGCGTCGCCCAGGTTGCGCAGGACGAGGCTGGCGTCGGACCGCCCGTCGACGCTCGATCGGATGGCCAGCCGACCCCCGCCCTCGACCGCCGAGACCACCCGGGACGGGCCGCCGGCAGCCCCCGCCTCGAGGGTGAACCGGGGTCGCGCCCCCCGCCCGTCGGCCTCCAGGACGAAGGTCCCGGGGCCTGTTGGAGAGAGCTCGAACGCCATCGCGCACCGCCCCCCGGTGCAGTCGCCGGGGATCTCGGAGGGGGCCAACGGGGGGGTCACGAGGGTGATCCGGCCGCCGTCGGGGACGTAGAGCAGGGTCACCTCGGCGATCCGAATGCCCGCCCCGATGGAGGCTTCAGCCGGCCGCACGAGGATCCCGCCAACCCCCGGATCGCCTGTCGGGTCGACCGTCAGATCGACCGCCCGGCCGTCGCCGGCGACGACGCAATCGGCCGAGGCAGGGGCTCCCGCCACCCCGCTGACAGGGCAGATCCGCACCGCGTCCGACCCTCCCGAGACCCCCCGCACCACCACCCGGAGCACGCCTCCCGAGGGCTGTACGAGCACCCGCAGACCCGACTCCGAGAGGGGTACCCCGATGGCGGTGAAGGCCACCGAACCCTCCGGCGGGACGGGTCGGGCCGACGGCGGGGGCGTGGTCGGAGGGCCCGTGGAGGCACCGGGAGCCGGCCCCAGGGGGATGGCCGAGGGGCTGCCAGGTGCGTTGTCGGATGGGTTACCGGAGCTGTTGGAAGGGCCCCCCCGCCGCCCTCCCCCACCCCCGCAGGAGGCCAGCGCGACGGCCATGGCGAGGGGTCCGACGAGGCCGCAGAGGGCGGTGAAAAGGGTCCCCCGACGGGGGCCGCGACGGGTGGGACGGGTGCCGGCCGGGCGACCATCCGGGCGACCACCCGGATCTGGGGACGGGTGAGACCATGTCATCGAACGGGCCATCGGACGGGCCATCGGAAGGCTCCCAGGGTCGGGCCGGAGGGGGGCGTAGGCCCGGCTGGGATCGAACCAGCGACCGAGGGATTATGAGTCCCCTGCTCTGACCACTGAGCTACGGGCCCTCGCAGATGGGCTCCGGGGGTGGGACTCGAACCCACAACAAACGGCTTAACAGGCCGGCGCTCTGCCGATTGAGCTACCCCGGAAAGGGTGAACGGACGGGTTTCGGATGGACCGGATCGACGGGTGCAACCTAGCAGTGGGACCCGCTACTCCCCCGTCGAGCTGCTATTCCTCGTCGAGACTGCTACTCCTCGTCCAGGTAGTCGCGGAGCTTCTGGCTGCGGATGGGGTGGCGGAGCTTGGCGAGGGTCTTGGCCTCGATCTGGCGGATGCGCTCCCGGGTGACGCCGAACTCCCGGCCCACCTCCTCGAGGGTGCGGACCTGCCCGTCCTCCAGCCCGAAACGGAGCCGCACGACCTGTCGTTCGCGCTCGCTCAGCTCCTCCAACGCCTCCCCCACCGCCTCCGACAGCAGGGCCCGGGCGGCGGCGTCGGCCGGCGCCACGGCCTGCTGGTCCTCGATGAAATCGCCCAGCGAGCTGTCGTCCTCCTGGCCCACCGGCGTCTCCAACGACACCGGCTCCTGGGCGATGCGCTGGATCTCGCGGACCCTCGCGGGGGCCATGTCGACCTTGGCCGCCAGCTCCTCGACGGTGGGTTCGCGGCCCAGTTCCTGGAGCAGCACCCGCTGCATCCGAAGCACCGTGTTGATGGTCTCGACCATGTGGACGGGGATGCGAATGGTGCGGGCCTGATCGGCGATGGCCCGGGTGATGGCCTGGCGGATCCACCACGTGGCGTAGGTGGAGAACTTGAACCCCTTGGTGTGGTCGAACTTCTCGACCGCCCGGATCAGGCCCAGGTTGCCCTCCTGGATGAGGTCGAGGAAGAGCAGGCCCCGTCCCATGTGGCGCTTGGCGATGGACACGACGAGGCGCAGATTGGCCTCGATGAGCTGCTTCTTGGCCTGGAAGCCGTCGGCCACCAGCCGCTCCAACGGGGCCGCTTCGGCGTCGGGGATGCCGTTGGGGCCGTAGGCGAACTCCAACGCGGCGATGCCGGCGACGGCCTGCAGCCCGGCCTCGATGCGCTGGGCCAGGGCCACCTCCTGGGGCCCGGTGAGGAGGCTGACCTTGCCGATCTCCTTGAGGTAGGTGCGCACCGGATCGGACGATCCACCGGCCCGGGCGCTGTCGGCCCGGCCCCCGAGGGCGCTCCCGTCGGCGGCCCGATCAGGCCGTCCGGCGCCCGGTTCGGACCCGGCGCGGGGGCCGCGGGCGGCGGGATGGGCGGCGCCGTTGGTACCCGACCGACCCGACGAGGCAGGGAGCATGTCGTCGATTTCCTCGATGGTCTCGTCCAACTCGATCCCCTCGGCTGCCAACCGGCGCCTGATGCTGTCGATCAGGCCCCGGCTCAGCTCGACGTGCCGGAGCGCGGTCATTACCTCGTCGGCGGTGATGGTGCCGCTGGCTCGACCCCTCACCAGCAGATCCTCGAAGGCTTCTGTCGGGACGCTCCCCGGATGCGCCAGGTGCATCGGTTCGGCCCCGTTCGTCTGGCTCAAACCCCTTGCTCCTCGAACCGGTCGACAAGCCAGAGTACCAACCGCCCGGTGGCCTCGACCGCAGTTGCCGGTGATCGCGGAGCTCCTCGGCTGTTAGCTTGAGCCAATCCGACATCGTCGGCGTAGCTCATGTGGTCGGCGGACTGGCGGGCGCTGGTGTCGAGATCGGCGATAGCTTGCGCTGGGCTGCCGCCTCCGCCAGGCGGGCCAAGACGTCGTCGGGATCGGACTCGGCGTCCTCCACCGCCAACCGGTGCAGGAGGGCGGCGGCGTGGGGTTGGCCTCCCGCGATGGCGCAGTTGATCGCATCGTGGAGGGTGGCCGACGCGCACAGGGCCCGGTAGCCGGCCAGGATCGTGGGGTCGGTGAACAGCACCTGGTGGAGGCGGGCGGCCACCCGTTCGGGGTGATGGACGGCCACCCGCAGGGCCTCCAGCTCCGGACCCCCGCTCACCGGCGGCGCGGGCCGGGTCCGCTCCTCACCTCCGCCTCCTCTGCCTCGGGGCCCGGTTCGGGCGCCGGTTGCCCGTCCCCGCCTCGGACACAGGCGCCGCCGAGCGGGCGTCCAACAGGCGGCGGAGGCGGTCGGCCGGGATGCGCACCCGGTCGGCCACCTGCATCACGTACTGGTCGCGAACGAGCTCGCTCGGGTGCTCGCGGACGACCGCCATGGCCGCCTCGGCCGCCTTGGCCCGGCCCTCGGCCGTGCGCAGGTCGGCTCCCGCGGTGGCCCGCTCGAGGCGGAAGGTGAGGAACGGGCGGGCGTCGTCGACGGCCCGGCGGAGGGCCTCGGGGTCGGAGGTGGCCAGCCCGCCGGGGTCGGTGCCCTCCGGCAGGGCGGCCACCGCGATGTCGACCTCGAAGCGCCGCTCCCACTCGTAGAACCTGGCGGCCGCGTTCTGGCCGGCGGCGTCGGCGTCGTAGGCCAGCACCACCCGGCGGGCGAAGTTCTTGAGGGTGCGGAAGTGGTCCTCGGTGAGGGCGGTGCCGCACGTGGCCACCGCCCGGGGGCGGCCCACTGCGGCCAGCCCGATGACGTCGGTGTAGCCCTCGCACACCACCACCTCGCCCGCCGCCACGATCGGGCCCTTGGCCCAGTTCAGCCCGTAGAGGGTGCGGCTCTTGGCGTAGAGGGCCGACTCCGGCGAGTTCTTGTACTTGGGCCCCTGGGCGCCCGGCAGGGCCCGTCCCCCGAAGGCGATGGCGTCGCCCCGCACGTCGAAGATGGGGAACAGCAGCCGGGCCCGGAACTCGTCCTGCTGGCGCCCGATCCTGTTGATCCGGCCCAGGCCGGCGTCGTGCAGGACGTCGGTAGGCAGGCGCAGGGCCTTGCTCAGGGCGTCCCAGTCGTCGGGCGCCCAGCCCAGGCGGTACGACCGCACCACATCGCCGTCGTAGCCCCGGCTGCGCAGGTAGGAGCGGGCCGGCGCCGCGTCGCGGCCGGTGAGCAGGCGCTGGTGGTACCACTCGACGGCCCGCTCCACCGCCTCCAGCAGGGCCGTGCGCCGCAGGCGCTCCTGGGACACGGCGACGGTGTCGTAGTGCACCTGGATGCCGGCCCGGGCCGCCAACCGCTCCACCGCGTCGGCGAAGTCGAGGTGCTCGACCTCCTGCACGAACCGGATGGCGTCGCCCCCGGCCCCGCAGCCGAAGCAGTAGTACAGCCCCTCCTCGGCGTTGACCGAGAACGACCCCGACTTCTCGGTGTGGAACGGGCACAGCCCCACCCACCGCCGCCCCACCCGCTTGAGCGCGATGTGCTCCGAAGCCACCGCCACGAAATCCGTGGCCGCCCGCACCCGGGCGATGTCGTCGGCGACGATCCCCATCCCCCACCAGTCTCGCGGGTCGACAGGCCGAACGCGTCGGGGGAACGAATCGATTGTCTGGCAACCTTTCCGACGATCGGCGGCGTCTCAGGTGCATGGAGGGAGCGGCGGTGGCGGAGGGCCTGGGACGGGCGACGGTCGTCGTGTCGACCACCGGCCTCGACGACCTCTACCGGCGCCACGCCCCCGAAGCCCGCCGGCTGGCCTACCTGCTCACCGGCGACCACGCTGCGGCGGAGGACATCGCCCACGATGCGTTCGTCAAGCTCGCCGGCCGACTTTTCGCCCTGCGCTCGCCCGAGGCCACCCGGGCCTACCTGCGCAAGACCGTGGTGAACACGGTCGTCTCCAAAGCCCGCTCCCGGCAACGGGAGGAGGCCCGTGTCGACGCCTACACCCGGGACGACAGCAGGTTCGCGGCCGAGTACGGCGGGGCCGGTGGCTACGCCGGGGCGGCCGGGGCCGGTGGGTACGACGGGTACGGCGCGGCCGGCGGGGCCGGCGGGGCCGACGGGCCGGTCTGGGCGGCCCTGCTCCGGCTGCCGCCCCGCCAGCGGGCGGCCATCGTCCTGCGCCACTGGCTCGATCTGTCCGAGGCCCGCACCGCCCAGCTCATGGGATGCGGCGTCGGCACCGTCAAGTCGCTCGTCTCCCGGGGCCTGGCCACGTTGCGCGAGGCCAAGTTGGAGGAGCACGGTGAACATGGCTGACCTCGACTCCACCCTCCGCCGGGTGCTCGACGACCGGGCGGCCTCGGTCGCCCCCGGCGGTGGAGTACCGCCGGAGGTCGCCCGGCGGGCCCACCGCCGGCGCCTGGGCCAGCAGACCGGCCTGGGCGTCATGGCTGCGATCGCCCTGGCCGCGGTGGTCGTTCAGGTCCAACCCACCGAGCGGGCGGCCAACGTGGTGAGCGTCCCCCGCCCGACGGTGGTCCCGACGCTCCCCGGGCCCTCGCCGACGACGCTCGCCACCGCGGTCGGGCCGACGACGACCACGCCCGCCGCCGGCCCGCAGGCGGCCACGACGACGACGATCCGGCCCCCGGCGAACCCTCCCCCGGACTCGAGGGTGCCCTTCGCCATCGCCCTGCCCGCCGGCGCGCCGCGCACCTTCGCCGCCCTCACCACCGACGGCCGGCTCGCCGTCGTCGAGACGGCCACCGGCCAGCCGACCCGGATGGTGTCCGAGCCCCGTGAGGGCAAGGACATCTCCGAGCTGAGCCTCACCGCCGACCGCCGGTACGCGTACTACACCCACTCCAGCCAGGAGCCGTGCTTCAGGGAGCTCGGGCTCTCCCAGCTCGACGACGGGCCGATCCGGCTCCCCTCCTTCCCGCCGGCATCCCCCACCGGCTTCGCCCAGCACCGGCCCCTGCCCCGACCCGGCTCCGGTGACCTGGCGTTCGGTCGCAGCACGTGCCGGCCCATCGGCGAGCGGACCAACGAGGTCGTGATCGGGCGGACCGGCTCCACCTGGTCCGAGCAGACCTACGCCGGGTTCGTCCCCCTCGCCTGGAGCCCCGACGGCGACCACCTCTACGCCCAGGAGGAGGCCTCGTGGTCGGTCGTGGTGCTCGACGTCAACCCCGCCGGCGAGGTGACCGGGCAGCGTCCCGTCCCGCTCGACGACACGTGCCACCGGGCGTCGTTCGTGGTGTCACCGTCCTCCGGGCACGTGGTGGCCGACATGGCCTGCACGGCCGGCGAGTACCGGCGGGACCTGCTCGAGATCGACCCGGCGACCGGGGCAACCGTGCGCCGCGTGGTGCCCGTCACCTCCCGCGGCCTGTGGGGAGGGCTCTCCTACGACGCCAGCGGGAAGCACCTCCTGTACACCGACGCCGGTGGCGTCTACCTCCTCGACGGCAACAAGCCCATCCGGGTCGCACCGGCGGACTGGTACGCGGACGTGGCGTGGTGAGGCGGCCCCGCCCCCCGGTTACGCCTTCGAGCCCCCGGTGAAGTTCCAGGAGGCGAGGCGGAGGCTGGGGACGTGGGCGGTGCCGGTCCACAACTCGTAGAGGCGGGCGTCGTCGCCCACCCCGAGCACGTTGCCGGGGCCGAGCGCCTCCACGTAGGACTGGGTGAAGCGCAGGTTGCGGACGGCGCCCGTGATCTTGCCCTTCTCCACCAGGAAGGTGCCGTTGCGGGTGAGGCCGGTGACCACCTGGGTCTTGGGGTCGAGGATGCGGGTGTACCAGAAGTCGGTGACCAGCAGGCCCCGCTCGACGTCGGCCACCAGCTCCTCGGGCGTCTGGTCGCCGCCGGCCAGGAAGAGGTTGGTGGGCATGGGCCCGTAGACCTCGCCGCCGGGGATGGCGTGGCCCGTGCTGCGGGTGCCCGCCCGCTTGGCGGTGCGCCGGTCGTGCACCAGCGCCCGGCAGACGCCCTCCCGCACGAGCATCCGCTGGGCCTTGGGCGTGCCTTCGGCGTCGAAGGACACGCCGATGGAGCGGGGGTCGTTCACGTCGTCCCAGATGTCGATCGACTCGTCCAGCAGGGCCGCCTTGGGCTTGATCCACGACCGGCCCTCGGCGTAGGTCTTGGCGTTGAACCCGTCGGCCAGGAAGTCCAACATGTCGGCCACGCACGCCGGCTCCAACACCACCTCGTAGGCGCCCGGCTCGATGTCGACCGCGTTGGCCGTGGCCCGGGCCCGCTCCGCGGCCAGCCGTCCGGCGGCCGCCCCGTCGAGCTCGGACAGCCGGGGGGCGAACTGCCACCCCCTCGAGTCCGACGTGGGGGTGCGGTGGATGGCGTCGACCGCGGCGATCGTGGCCCGGCCCCCGGCCCGGTGCTGGGCGTTGTTGGCGAAGTACGTGTCCCACCCGCTGGTGGAGCAGATTCCGGCCGCCTGGAGATCGGGGCCCGATCCATCCGACCCGGCGTCCACGAAGTCCTTCACCACCCGGGCCCGGGCCGCGGGATCGGCGAACTGGGTGTCCTTGTCCCAGCGGTCGTCCTCCAGCGTGAGCCAGGCGGTGGGCGGGGCCAGGCCCGGCCAGTCGGGGTCGACCGGCCGCAGGCGGGTTGCCTCGAGGGTCTCCTCCACCAGGCGGGCCAGGCTGTCGTGGTCGAGGCGGTTGGTGCTCCCGGTCGACGACCGTCCGTCGACGACCAGCTTGAGCCGGGCCCACTGGTGGTCCTCGGCCACGTTCTGGTGGATGAAGGAGTTGGCGAAGCGGGTGAGGGCGTGGCGTCCCTCGCTGACCGTGACCTCGGCCTCGGCCCGGTCGGCGACGATCATGAGAACCTCGAAGGCCTTGTCCCGGAGATCCATGTCAGCCCATCACCCCCGCACCCCGACGCGCACGGCCCGGAAGCGGGCCGGCACCGACGGGTGGCCGGTGTGGCCCACCTGCTCGGGCTGGCCCTTGCCGCAGTTGGGCGTGCCCCAGAAGATCCATTCGCCGGGCTTGCCGCCGCCCAGCATGTCGAGGGAGGCCCAGAACTGGGGGGTGATGCCGGTGTAGGTGGGGTTGCGCACCAGCCGGCCGAGCTTGCCGTTCTTGATCTCCCGACCCATCTCGCAGCCGAACTGGAAGTTGAGCCGCTTGTCGTCGATCGACCACGACCGGTTGGTCTCCATGTAGATGCCGTCGTCGGTGGCGGCGATCATGTCGTCGAGGGTGGAGGTGCCGGGGAGCAGGCCCACGTTGGTCATGCGGACCATGGGCAGGCGGCCGAAGCCGTCCGAGCGCACCATCCCCCCCGGGGGCAGGCCGGCGATGGAGGCCGAGTCCCGTCCCGAGAGGACACCGACCCACCGGCCTTCGCTGACGATGTCGACCCGCTGGGCGGGCGTGCCCTCGTCGTCGAAGCCGAACGACCCGAGCGCCCCCGGGAGGGTGGCGTCGGCCACGATGTTCATGAGCTCCGAGCCGTAGCGCATGGTGCCGAGCTGGGCCAGGTCGAGGAACGAGGTGCCGGCGAAGGCGGCCTCCCACCCGAGGATGCGGTCGAGCTCGATGGCGTGGCCGACCGACTCGTGGATCTGCAGGGCCAGCTGGTCGCTGCCCAGGATGAGGTCGACGACGCCCGGCTCGCACTCCGGGGCGTTGAGCAGCTCCACCGCCTCCTCGGCGATGCGCAGGGCGTTGCCGGCCAGGTCGGCCTCCCGCACCAGCTCGTAGCCCCGGGTGCCGTACTGACCGCCGATGCCGCCGAACGACCGCCGCTGGGTCTCGCGCTCCCCCACCGCGGTGGCGCTCATCTCCGCCCCGCACTCCACCAGGTGCTGGGAGATGCGGTGGCCCTGGCTGGACACGAACCACTTCTCGGTGTCCCAGGACACGATCATGGCGTCGGCCACCGAGATGCCCTCGACGTTGGCCATGGTGTTGGTGACGTCGACCAGCAGGTCGCCCTTCTCCGACAGTGAGACCTGGGCCGGGTGCTCGGTGAAGTCGGACGCCCAATGGGCCTGGTGGACGGGCACGTCGGACAGCTCGAGGGGCGGTCCCGGCACCATGGCCGACGCCCGCGCGATCTCGGCCGCCTGGTGCCCGGCCTGCCGGGCCTGGGCGTCGGACGGCTCGGGCAGGGCGAAGAAGCCCCACGAGGATCCCACCAGGGCCCGCACCCCGAGGCCGGCGGACTGCGACCGGGCCACCCGCTCGAGGATCCCGTCGGTGGCCGAGAGGTTCTCCGTCCCGATCACCATGGCTCGGGCGTCGGCGTAGGTGGCCCCCGCCGCCAGGGCCCCCTCGACCGCGGCACTGGCGACGTCGAACATCCTCGGACCCTACTGGCCCAGAACCGGTGACGATTCCGGTCGGGCCCGGGCGCGGTTGAGCGTGAGCGATTGCCAGGACCGGGCCGAACTGGTGACGCCCACCGGGGCCGGGCGCGGTTGAGCGTCACCGGTTGCCAGGGCTTGGCCGAACTGGTGACCCCACCGGGGCCGGGCGCGGTTGGCGTCACCGGTTGCCAGGGCCGGGGCGAACTGGTGACGGATTCGGGCGTCCTGGCGACCAGAAACGTCACCGGTTGGCGGGAGCCGGCGAACTGGTGACGCCCACCGGGGCCGGGCGCGGTTGAGCGTCGCCGGTTGGCGGGACCGGCGAACTGGTGACGCCCACCGGGGCCGGGCGCGGTTGAGCGTCACCGGTTGGCGGGACCGGCGAACTGGTGACGGATTCGGGCGTCCTGGCGACCAGAAACGTCACCGGTTGCCAGGGCTTGGCCGAGCTGGTGACGGATTGGGGCGTCCTGGCGACCGGAAACGTCACCGGTTGGCGGGGCCGGCGAACTGGTGACGGATTGGGGCGTCCTGGCGACCGGAAACGTCACCGGTTGGCGGGAGCCGGCGAACTGGTGACGGATTCGGGCGTCCTGGCGACCGGAAACGTCACCGGTTGCCAGGGCCTGGCCGAACTGGTGACGGATTCGGGCGTCCTGGCGACCAGAATCGACACCGGTTGGCGGGGCCGTCGGCGAACTGGTGACGCTCAACCGCACCTGCGGTGGTCTGGCGTCACCGGTTCGGGCGTCAGGCGCCGCCGAGGATGGCTTGGGCGGCGGCGAGGCGGGCGATCGGCACCCGGAACGGTGAGCACGACACGTAGTCGAGGCCGGCGTCCCAGAACAGGGCGATCGACTCGGGGTCGCCACCGTGCTCGCCACAGACGCCGAGCTTCAAGCCGGGCTTGGTGGCCCGGCCCCGGGCGGCGCCCATCTTGACCAGCTCGCCCACCCCGCCGGGGTCGATCGTCTCGAACGGGTTGCGCTTGAGGAGGCCTTCCTCCAGGTACAGCGACATGATCCGGCCCTCGATGTCGTCCCGGCTGAACCCGAACGTCATCTGGGTGAGGTCGTTGGTGCCGAAGGAGAAGAAGTCGGCCTCCTCCGCGATCTCGTCGGCCCGGATGGCGGCCCGGGGCGTCTCGATCATGGTGCCGATGGTGACGTCGACCGGCCGGTCGACCCCCGCTGTGGCCTCGGCGACGGCCGTCTCCACCCAACCCCGGGCCAGGCCCAGCTCCTCCCGGCTCACCGTCAGCGGGATCATGATCTCGACCACGGGCGTGCCCCCGGCCGCTACCCGCTCGGCGGCCGCCTCCATGAGGGCCCGCACCTGCATGGCGTACAGCCCCGGCTTCACCACTCCGAGCCGGACACCCCTGGTGCCCAGCATCGGGTTGAACTCGTGCCAGTACTGGGCCGCCTTGAGCTCGCGCTGCTCCTGTTCGGACAGGGCCGTGCCGCCGGCCTGCTTCACCAGCAGGTCCTCGGCGCTCGGGAGGAACTCGTGCAGCGGCGGGTCGAGCAGGCGGACGGTGACGGGCAGGCCGTCCATCGCCTCCAGCACCTCGAGGAAGTCGGCCTTCTGGGCCAGGCGCAGCTGCTCCAGCGCGGCCGACTCCTCCTCCGGCGTGGTGGCCATGATCATGGCCCGCACCACGGGCAACCGGTCGCCCAGGAACATGTGCTCGGTGCGGCACAGGCCGATGCCCTCGGCCCCGAACTGGCGGGCATTGGCCGCGTCGGGGCCGGTGTCGGCGTTGGCCCGGACCGCCATCTTGCCCGCCCGCACGTCATCAGCCCAGCTCAGGAGGGTCGTGAACTCGGCGGGCGGCTCGGCCAGGGTGACCGGGACCTTGCCCAGCATCACCGTCCCGGCGGTGCCGTCGACCGAGATGGCGTCGCCCTCGTTCACCGTCACGCCCCCGGCGGTGAAGCTCCTGCCGCTGATCTGGATCGACTCCGCGCCGACCACCGCCGGCTTGCCCCATCCCCGGGCGACGACGGCGGCGTGCGAGACCAGTCCCCCTCGGGAGGTGAGGATGCCCTCGGCCACGATCATGCCGTGGACGTCCTCCGGCGACGTCTCGGTGCGCACCAGCACCACCTGCTCGCCCCGCTCGGCGGCGGCGGCGGCGTCGTCGGCCGTGAAGTAGGCGTGCCCGACGGCTGCGCCCGGCGACGCCGCCAGGCCCCGTGCGATCACGGGCGCCGAGGTCTTGGCGAACTGGGGGTGCAGGACGCCCTCGAGGTGGTCGCCCGTCACCCGCATGATCGCCTCCTCCCGGGTGAGGGTCATGCGGTCGTCGGCGGTCATGTCGACGGCCATGCGCAGGGCGGCGGCACCCGTGCGCTTGCCCACCCGGGTCTGGAGCATCCAGAGCTTGCCCTGCTCGATGGTGAACTCGGTGTCGCACATGTCGCGGTAGTGGCGCTCGAGGCGCTCGAAGATGGCTTCCAGCTCGTGGTAGATCGCGGGGAACGTCGTCCTCAGGTCGGACAGGGGCAGCGTGTTGCGGATGCCGGCCACCACGTCCTCGCCCTGGGCGTTGACCAGGAAGTCGCCGTAGGACCCGGCCCTGCCGGTGGCCGGGTCGCGGGTGAAGCCCACGCCGGTGCCCGAGTTGTCGTCGCGGTTGCCGAACACCATCGACTGCACGTTGACCGCGGTGCCCAGGTCGTGGGCGATGCGCTCCCGCACCCGGTAGGCCACCGCCCGGGCGCCGCCCCACGAACCGAAGACGGCCTCGATGGCCCCTCTGAGCTGGTCTTTCGGGTCCTGGGGGAACGGCAGGCCGGTGTGCTTCTCGACGATCGCCTTGAAGTCGCCGGCCATGTCGGCCAGCTCGTGGGCGGGTACGGCGGCGTCGCTTTCGACCCCCGAGCGCCGCTTGCCCTCCTCGAACCGCTCGTCGAACTCCTCGCCCGGCACGCCCAGCACGATCCGCCCGTACATCTGGACGAACCGGCGGTAGCTGTCGTAGGCGAAGCGCTCGTCGTCGGTCTGCTTGGCCAGGCCCCGCACCGAGTCGTCGTTGAGCCCCAGGTTGAGGACGGTGTCCATCATCCCCGGCATCGAGAACTTGGCCCCCGACCGCACGCTCACCAGCAACGGGTCGTCGGCGTCGCCCAGGCGCTTGCCCATCGACGCCTCGAGCCGCTGGAGGGCGTCGGCCACCTCGCCGGACAGGCCGTCGGGCCATCCGCCGTCCATGTACGCCCGGCAGGCGTCGGTGGTGATGGTGAAGCCGTGCGGTACGGGCAGCCCGAGCACCGACGTCATCTCGGCCAGGTTCGCCCCCTTGCCCCCGAGGAGGTCCTTGAGGCTCATGGGGGGCTTGGCGTGGGTGTGGGAGAAATCGAAGACGTACGTCACGGGTTCAGCCTAGTTGGGCCGTCGAGCGCCGCCTTGGGTCACTTCGGGCGCCGATCACGGCGTCGGCGGCGACGGACCACAGGTCGGTTGCTGGATCGTCGCAGTCGCGACGGCGTAGTCGACGTCGGAGAGGGGGACGACTTCGGACGGCGGCCCCGGACCCTTCTCGGGCAACATGAGCACGTAGGACACGCCGTCGTGCCGCCCCACCAGAACCGCCCTACGAGCTCCGCCACACACTTTGAGCGGATCGTCTCCCTTCGGTATCACCCGCGCCGGAGTCGCCAGCACCTGCAGGAACAGCCACTCCGGCCGCTGCCCTGTGTCGTGAATCGCCCGCCCGCCCGCAGCGGCGGCGTTCCAGAATCCGAGAACCAACACGACCACGGCGCCACCCATGCTCGTGGCCGCCAGGAGCTGTTTGACCCTCGGAGGCGACCGGGGATACAGGGTCCTCCCTGCTCGTCGGAGGCGATCCCGTAGCTCCACGTCGGCTAGGAGCCAGCTGAGCTGGACCCCGATTGCACCCGCGTTGAGCGCACCCGTGCCCCACATGACAAGGCTCTGGCTGCCGCCGATGGCCACCGCAGCGGCCAGGGGAACAGCCGCCAATCCGAACACCACGACGACGGCGAGCAGGAGCCTGATCCAGTCCGACGATGACCGCTCACTGTCCGCCTTGGCCGATCGCATCGGGGCAATCAGCCGGTACATGGCGGCGCCGAACGCGACCCACGTCGCGATCAATACGAGCAGGATCCCCATGGCGACGGCGGACCCCCGAAACGATCGCAGCCTGGCTCAGCCCGACGTCTTCCGGGGTGAGGCCGAGGCCGCGGTAGTACTCCTCGTACCCGACGCGGATGATGCCGTAGAGGATTCCGGACGCCGGTACGGCCAGCGCGCCCGCCGCCCCCGCCGCGGAGGCGAAGCGGTCGAGCTTGAACCGGTTCCCAGACCGGTTGCCGCTCCCGTAGGCAAGCTCGCGCCGTACCTTGCCCAGGTAGGCGGTCCTCGATCCTGCACCAAGGCGGCCTCGGCGGTCAGGCGTCACGGAGGGTGTCGACGTCGACGGGGGCGCCCGTCCGCAGCCGTTCGACGAGGGCGCGGGTGGTGGGGTCGGCGAGGTAGAAGTTGTGCCCGTTCGCCACCCCCCACGGCCGGGCCCTCTCCAGGGGGACGGGCAGGGGCTCCGGGTTGGCGACGACGTCGGGCCGGGGGTCGGGCAGCTGCTTGTCGAACCACGTCGGCGTGGGCGGGACGTCGGGGCCGACGACCGGCCCGCCGATGGGATCGGTGGCGCGGAACAGGTTCCACCACCGGCCACCCGTCGCCTCGATGCGGAGGGCCGCGTCGCGCCGCTGCTGCGGTCCGAAGTAGGCAGGGAACATGCTGGCGTAAAGGCTGCCGATGGGCGACCCGAAGCCGAGCAGCGAAACGGCACCGGCGCCCTCACCGTCACCCAGGCCGGGCGACCGCCGCAGCTCGGCCCCGACGGCCACGTAGGCGAGCACCGAGCCCTGGCTGTGCCCGGCCACCACCAGCGGGCGGTCGGGCCGGCGGCGGCGACGGATGACCCAGCGCAGCTCGGGGACGGCCCGCTCCGCGTACGGCGGCACCGCCAGGGGGTGGAAACGGCGGGGCCAGAAGGTGAGAACGTCCCAGACGTTGCCCAGCACCTGGGCCACGGCGCCGTCGCGGGGGCGCCGGAGGACAGCGGCGATCGCGAGCGGGATGGCACCCAGGGCGAGGCCGGCGGCGGCCTGGGCGGCGTTGCCCTCCACCCGGTAGCCCTCGTACCACCCGACGAACCCGTCGGCGACCAGGTCGCGGGCCTGGAGGACGAGGAAGGCGACCAGGCTGGCCATGAAGCCGAGGGCGAGCAGGCTGGCCAGCAACGGCGCCGAGTGCACCAGCCGGGGGACGACCCGGGGCGGCGGGTCGTAGCCGGGCCGGGCCGCCGACCGCCGCCTCCAGACGACGGCGGCGGCGACCGCCAGCGCGACCGCGCCCGCCACGGCCCCGTAGACGAAGTGGTCGCCCACCGCCAGCTCGGCGCCTCCCGCGACGGGATGGGCGCCGTCGACAGTGGGCCAGCGGGACAGGTACTCGGCGGCGGTGATGCCCACCCCGATGAACGTGGCGTGGCACAGCACGGTGCCGAGGGTGGCGGTGGCGGCGCGGGTGAAGTCCCTGGTCCGCAGGGTCGTGAGCCACCACACGAGGAGCAGGAAGCCCTGTAGCACGCCGAGGAGGAGCAGCCCGGCACCGATGGAGGTGATCGTCGACCCGGCGCCCGGGGCCGATCCGTCGAGACCGGGCAGGTGGCGGGGAATCGCGCCCAGGACGACCACCGCCACCACGCCCCCGACAGCCACCGCCACGTGCCTCCGCGCCAGCCTGGAATAGGACGCCTCGTGGCCGAAGAAGCGGGGGTCGGTCACCTCGGCCCCGTCGTCCCAGGCCGCGGCCGCGTCGCCCATGCCGCGCCCTTCGAATCCGGCCCCCGACCGGCGGTTGACCTTCCACAGGGCGAACAGGACGGCCACGAACAGCAGATGGGCGACGGGGAGCGCGGCCCGCCGGACGACGTCCTCCATCGGGCCGACCAGGTCGGCCGCGGCCAGGTGGTCGCGCCACTGGCGACCGACCAGGTCGAGCAGGAGGTAGCCGATCCACCCGACGTAGGTGAGGGTGCCGAGGCCGCAGACCACGTGCATCAAGGCCCGGGACCGGCGCCCGGCGCCCGGCCGGTGGGTCCAGCCCGACGCGTTGAGGATCGTCAGGGGCAGGTAGACCACCCACAGCGCCTTCAGGGTGCTGCCCAGGGTGAGCCCGCCCCACTCGTAGGCGTCGATCCCGTGGTCGTCGGGCCGGCGCAGCACCCGGCTGTCGGTGTCGGCCGGCACCTGCGTGAGCCCCCCTGCGCCCGTCCCGTCGCCGGTGCCGGTCACCGGGTCGGGGCCCAGCGTCTCGGTGTCCTCCTCGGTGAGGACGCCGAGGATCTTGCGGCCCTGAGGCCCGCCCACCCCGTGGACCCGGATCTGCCACGCCTCCGGTTCCATGTCAGCCTTCCCGCACCGCGGTCGGCTCGGAGCCCGTGAGACCCGCCGGCGGCGCCGACGCCCCGCGAGCGCCCGACGTGGGCACCACCTGGATCCGCTTCATCCCGCCTCCCCCTCGACGCCGGACCCGCCCATCCTCGCGCCGACCGGCGTTGCGCCGCCCAGGGCGCCGCCGGTCAGGCGGTCAGGCGCTCCCGGAGGTGCTCGACCAGCCGGTCGATCGGCACCCGGTCCTGCACCAGGGTGTCGCGGTCGCGGATCGTGACCGCCTTGTCGTCGAGCGTCTCGAAGTCGATCGTGACGCAGAAGGGCGTGCCGGCCTCGTCCTGGCGCCGGTAGCGCTTGCCGATCGACTGGGTCTCGTCGTAGTCGCACTGGAAGTGGCGTTTGAGCTGGTCGTAGACCTCGCGGGCGGTGGGGGTGAGCGTGTCCTTGCGGGACAAGGGCAGCACCGCCACCTTGACCGGCGCCAGGCGGTGGTGCAGGCGCAGGACGGTGCGGGCCTCGCCGCCCACCTCGTCCTCGTCGTAGGCGGCGAGGAGGAACGCCATCATCGAGCGCCCGACACCCGCCGCGGGCTCGATGACGTGGGGCACGTAGCGCTCGTTCGTCGCCTGGTCGAAGTACTCGAGCCGCTCGCCCGAGAACTTGGCGTGCTGGGTGAGGTCGTAATCGGTGCGGTTGGCGACACCCTCCAACTCGCCCCATCCCCAGGGGTAGAGGAACTCCACGTCGGCGGTGCCGGCCGAGTAGTGGGACAGCTCCTCGGTGTCGTGATGGCGGAGGCGGAGGGACGCGGCCGGAATGCCGAGGTCGGTGTACCAGCGCAGCCGCTCGTCGCACCAGTACTCGAACCATTTCTGGCCCTGGTCGGGCGGGACGAAGAACTCCATCTCCATCTGCTCGAACTCGCGCGTGCGGAAGATGAAGTTGCCGGGCGTGATCTCGTTGCGGAAGGACTTGCCCTGCTGGGCGATGCCGAACGGCGGCTTCTTGCGGCTGGTCTGCAGGACGTTGGCGAAGTTGACGAAGATGCCCTGCGCCGTCTCCGGCCGCAGGTAGGCCACGGACCCCTCGTTCTCCACCGGGCCCACGTGGGTCTTGAACATCAGGTTGAACGGGCGGGCCTCGGTGAGGTCGTGGGAGCCGCACTTGGGGCAGGCGTCGCCGATCTGGTCGGCCCGCCACCGCTCCTTGCAGTTGCGGCAGTCGACCAGGGGGTCGGTGAAGGTGGCCAGGTGCCCGCTCGCCTCCCACACCCGGGGGGCCATGAGAATCGCCGCGTCGAGGCCCACGATGTCGTCGCGCTCCTGGACCATGGCCCGCCACCAGGCTTCCATCACGTTGCGCTTGAGGAGCACGCCCAGGGGGCCGTAGTCGTACGTCGACCGGAACCCGCCGTAGATCTCGCTGGACGGGAACACGAACCCGCGGCGCTTGGCGAGGTTGACGACCTTCTCGGTCAGATCCGGCATCTCGCCGAGCGTACCGGCCGGTCACGCCGCCACCGACAGCATTCTGCCGACGGTGCCGACCAGCTCCCGCCCGTCGGCCGCGTCCTCCGGGGTGGCCCGCAGGACCTGCCAGCCCGCACCTGCGATCCGGTTGCCCCGCACCCGGTAGCTCCGAAACGGCCCTCGCCCGGCGTGCCACCGGAAGCTGTCGAGCTCGATCGCCAACCTGGCCCAGGGGTAGGCCAGGTCGACCCGGGCGATCAGCTCACCGCGGGCCGAGATCTCGTGCTGCCGGACAGGCGAGGGCAGCCCGGCGTCGACCAGCACCCGCACAATCCGCATCTCGGCCACGTTCGCCGGCACCCCTTCGCCGTCCCACGCGTGAAGGATCCGCCGCAGTGCACGCGTCCCCCGCCCGGACGCCGAGGCATCGAGCCTCCGTACGAACTTGTCGAGCTCCACCAGCCGCCGGCACAGAACGTCGTCGACCGCCTCCTCCAGGGACTCAGGGCTCACGCGCGCCGCCAGGTCGAGCAGGGTCCGGAGGGGGCGGATGACCGGGATCCGGTCGTGGGTCGTGAGGTCTCCCGGCGGTAGGTATGCAGATCGGTGGACCGTCGCCAAGGAGTTGCGGGCGCTTCGACCCGCCGCCACCGTTACCTCGACCCGGCCGGGGCGAAACCCCGAGATTCCCCACAATGCCGCCGCCGAGCGGTGAGACACGTACGCCTGAGGCCCGGCGATCAGGCAGGCCGCCAGCGACCGCTGTCGCCACGTGACCGGCGCCCCGGCGAGGCGGTACACGCCGCCGCCGACCCGGACCCAACGACCGGTGGCCAACCGGTGCTCGATCATGGCGATGGTGGCGCCGAGACCCACCACCTGGCTCCGCGTCACCAGGCCGTGTTGACGTGCGGCCAGCCGTGCGATGGCGACCTCGAGCTGGGCAAGCGACATGCCGACATCGTACCGAAAGGGTGTGACACTACACCCGAGTGTGCAAAAACCCTGAATATAGCTTGGTTCTTGCACACTCGACGAGCGCGGGCGGCGGGCTGGGCGGCGGGCTGGGCGGCGACGTGGGCGGGCGGCGGGCTGGGGGCGGGGGGCGGGCGGCGAGCGGACCGCGCGGCGGCCGGGGGCGTCAGCGGTGGTTGATGAGGCCGACGGACTTCAGGCGGCGTTCGAGGTGGGCTTCGAGGGACCGCGTGGCGAGGCGGGTGACGTCGGCGGTGGCGGGACCGGCGGGGGTGTTGAGGGCGGTCACCAGGTCGCCTCCCAGCACCGCCCGGACCAGCGCCAAGGAGTCGGCGGACAGGTGGACGGCGCCGCCGCCGGCGCAGTCGGCGCAGAGCACGCCCCCTTCCACCTGGTCGAACGCGACCAGTCCGTCCCCCCGCTCGCACGCCACGCACCGGTCGAGGACGGGCTGGAAGCCCTCCGACGCCAGCAGCTTGAGGAAGAACGCCGGCACCAGCATGGGCGCGTCGTGGGCGGCCAGGGCCCGCAACGCCCCCAGGAGCATCTGGTACAGCCGGGCGTTGGCGTGTCCCTCCTGGGACACCTGGTCGGCCGCCTCCAGCATGGATTGCGCCTTCGACAGGCGGTCGAGGTCCTCCCGGATGGGCTTGAAGTACTCGACCGTCTCGGCCTGGGTCACGATGTCGAGGTCGCTGCGCCCCTCGTACATCAACAACGACACGTGCACCATCGGCTCCAACCGCGACCCGAAGCGCGACTTGGTCTTGCGCACCCCCTTGGCCACGGCCCGCACCTTGCCCCGGCCCGCGGTGAGCAACGAGATGATGCGGTCGGCTTCGCCCAGCTTGATCGTCCGCAGCACGACGCCGTGCTCCCGGTAGAGACCCACCCCTGCAGTATCGCTACTCGATCCCCCCGAAGCGGCGATCCCGGGACTGGAACTCCCGCACCGCCTCGTAGAGGTGCTCCCGGCGGAAGTCGGGCCACAGGACGTTGGTGAACACCAGCTCGCTGTAGGCCAGCTCCCACAGCAGGAAGTTGGAGATGCGGTACTCCCCCGACGTGCGCACGACCAGGTCGGGATCGGGCATGTCCGGCGCGTACAGATGGTCCCGGATGCCCTTCTCGGTCAACTTGTCGGCCGGCACCCCGGACGCCAGCAACGACTTGACCGCGTCGACGATCTCAGCCCGGCCGCCGTAGTTGAAGGCGATCGTGAGGGTCATCGTCTGGTTCTTGGCGGTGAGGTCGAGCGCCTCGTCCATGCGCCGCACCAGCCGGCGGGGAACCCGCCAGTCACGCCGGCCCATGAAGCGGATGCGGACGTCGCGCTCGTGCAGCTCGTCGCGCCTCCTCGTCAAGATCCCCTCGTTGAAGCGCATGAGGTAGCGGACCTCGTCGACCGGACGCTTCCAGTTCTCGGTGGAGAAGGCGTAGACGGTGAGCCACTTCACGCCCATCTCGAGTGCCCCCTCGACGGTGTCGAACAGGGCCTCCTCCCCCGCGCCGTGGCCCTCGGTGCGGGCCAGGCCCCGCTTCTGGGCCCACCGCCCGTTGCCGTCCATCACCACGCCGATGTGGGTGGGGATCCGATTCGGATCGAGATCGTCCAGCCCCGGCGGCGACCCGCGGTTCTCCTCCACCGCCCCAGGGTACAAAGCCGGCGTGCTCGACAAGCTCGCTGCGTGGGCGGACAGGAAGAACATCCGGGTTCTCCAGACCTCGATCCGGGTCCAGAAGCGCTACGGGGAGCTCAACGGCAACTTCATGGCCTCGGCCGTGACCCTGTCCAGCTTCATCTCGATCTTCCCCCTGCTCCTGTTCGCGGCCGCCATCCTGGGCTTCTTCGTCGCCGGATCCCCCGACCTGGGCAAGAGCGTGGTGGAGGAGCTGGGACTCTCGGGCGACGCGGCCAAGGCGGTGCAGGACACCATGGACGTCGCCCGCGACAGCCGCCGCACGGCGTCGATAATCGGTGTGGTCGGCCTGCTGTGGTCGGGTCTGAGTCTGGTGTCGGCGCTGCAGTACGCCATCAACACGTCATGGCAGGTCACCGGCCACGGGTGGAAGGACAAGCTCAAGGGCCTGGCCTGGCTGGGCGGGGCCAGCGTGCTGTTCATCGGGACGGTCGGCGTGGGCGCCGCCCTCAACTTCCTCGACCTGCCGGGCTGGCTGTGGCCGGTGCCCATCGTGATCGGCCTGGCCCTCAACCTGGCCCTGTGGCTGTGGACGATGAAGGCCCTCTCCAACCGCGACGTGGGCTGGAAGTCGCTGGTGCCGGGGGCGGCGGTGGGCGCCATCGGCTTCGAGGTGCTCAAGCTGGTGGGGTCGGTGCTCGTCCCCCGCATGGTGGCCTCGTCGTCCGCCCTCTACGGCTCGTTGGGGGTGGTGTTCGCCCTCCTGGCATGGCTGCTGTTCTTCGGACGGCTGATCGTGTACTCGGCGGTGGTCAACGTGGTGCGCTGGGAGGAGGACCACGGCACGGTGACGGTCGACCTGCCGGTGCCCAGGGTCCCGGGCGAGGTGCCCACCGAGGCCACCCGGGCCGGCGAAGTGGCCATCGGCTCCGGTTGACGGGCTCGGCGCCGGATACGTTCCCGCGTCATGGACATCCCGAGGGGCGCAGGGAGCGCCTTCCCCGGCGCCTCACGCTCCCGGCCCCCGTAGTCTCCGCGGGGTGACGGTCGCCCCCTTCGGCTCGTGGACGTCGCCGATCACCGCCGATCGGCTGGTCGAGAAGGCGGTGTCGATCGGCCAGGTGGTGGTCGATGGTGACGACGTCTGGTGGAACGAGGGCCGGCCGGCGGAGGGCGGTCGCCAGGTAGTCGTGCGCTGGGCTCCGGGCGCCGCCGGGCCGCGGGACGTGCTACCGGCCGGGTTCTCGGCTCGCACCACGGTCCACGAGTACGGCGGCGGGTCCTTCGCGGTGCGGGACGGGATTCTGTGGTTCGCCAACTTCTCCGACCAGCGGGTGTACCGGCTCGATCCGGGCGCGGCGGAGCCGGTGGCGGTCACCCCTCCCGGAGCCCGCTACGCCGACTTCGCGGTGAGCCCGGACGGGACCCGGGTGGCGGCGGTGCGGGAGCGCCACCTCGAATCGGGCGAGGTGGTCAACGACCTGGTCGTGGTGCCCGACGAGGTGGTGGCCGAAGGGCACGACTTCTACGCCGCCCCCCGGTGGTCGCCGGATGGGCGCCTGGCCTGGCTGGCGTGGGACCACCCCGACATGCCGTGGGACGGCACCGAGCTGTCGGTCGACGGCGAAGTCGTGGCCGGCGGGCCCGACGAGTCGATCTCCCAGCCCCGGTGGGCCCCCGACGGCAGCCTGCTGTGGGCGTCGGATAGGACCGGTTGGTGGAACCTCCACCGCGACGGGCGCATCCTGGTCGAGGAGGACGCCGAGTACAGCGGCCCGGACTGGGTCTTCGGCCTGTCGACCTACGCGGTGCTCCCCGGCGGCACCGTGGTCGCGGCCCGGACGAAGGACGGCCTCGGAGAGCTCACGGTCGTCGGCGAGGGGCCGGTGGCGACTCCGTTCACCTCGTTCTCGTCGCTGCAGGCCCATGGCGCCGACGCCGTCATGGCGGTGGCGGCGTCGGCCACCGAGGCGGCCACCCTCGTCCGCATCGACCTCGGGAACGGGTCGGTGGAGGCCATCCGGCGCAGCCGGCAGGTCACCCCCGGCCCTGGCTTTCTCTCCGTTCCGGAGCACCTGGCCTTCCCGACCGGCGGCGGGCTCGAGGCCCACGCCAAGTTCTACCCGCCGACCAACCCCGACTTCGAGGCGCCGGCGGGCGAGCTGCCGCCGCTGGTCGTGATGAGCCACGGCGGGCCGACCTCGGCCGCCCGGTCGGAGCTCAACCTCTCCGTCCAGTACTTCACCAGCCGGGGCCTGGCCGTGGTCGACGTCGACTACGGGGGGAGCACCGGCTACGGGCGGGAGTACCGGCGCCGGCTCGACGGGAAGTGGGGCGTCGTCGACCTGGCCGACTGTGTCAACGCCGCCCGCCACCTGGCCGCCGCCGGCCGGGTCGACGGCCGGCGAATGGCCATCCGGGGCGGGAGCGCGGGCGGGTTCACCACCTTGTGCGCCCTAACCTTCGCCGACGTGTTCGCCGCCGGGGCCAGCTACTACGGGGTGGCCGACCTGACGACCCTGGCCACCGACACCCACAAGTTCGAGTCCCGCTACCTCGACCGGCTGGTGGGTCCGTGGCCGGAGGCGGCCGATGTCTACCGCCAGCGGTCGCCGATCCACTCCGCCGACCGCATCGCGGTTCCCGTGATCCTGTTCCAGGGGCTGGACGACAAGGTGGTGCCGCCGGCCCAGTCCGAGGTCATGGTCGAGGCCCTACTGGCCAACGGCGTCCCCCACGCCTACGTCACCTTCGCCGGCGAGCAACACGGCTTCCGCAAGGCGGAGACGATCGTGCGGGCGGCCGAGGCCGAGCTGTCGTTCTACGGCCAGGTCCTCGGCTTCCAACCGGCCGACGACATCGAGCCGGTCCCCATCTCGAACCGGTGACGTTCAGCCGCGTCAGGCCCCGGTGACCGTCACCAGTTCGGACGGCGGCCCGATGCCTGTCGAACCGGTGACGTTCAGCCGCGTCAGGCCCCGGTGACCGTCACCGGTTCGGTAGGGCGAGGGCCTCCCTCGTGGCCGCCACGTCGGCCGCCACCTGGGCCGACAGGGCGTCGGCGGACTCGAAGCGGACCTCGTCCCGCAGGCGGCGGGCGAAGCGGACCCGGGCCGCCTCCCCGTAGAGGTCGCCGGCGAAGTCGAGCAGGTAGGCCTCGAGCACCATCGGGCCGCCGCCGGGGTGGAACGTCGGCCTCACCCCCAACGAGATGGCGGACGGTTGGCACGAGCCGTCGGGCCGCACGTACCAGCCGGCGTAGATCCCCGGCCCGGGCAGGAGGATGTCGGGCGGCACCTCCACGTTGGCCGTGGGGAACCCGAGGTCGCGGCCCCGCCCGTCACCCGACTCGACCACGCCCCGCACCTCGGGCAACCGCCCCAACAGCCCGCCGGCCCCCTCGACATCGCCCGCGGCCAGCAGCCGGCGGATGGCCGACGACGACACCGGCCCGCTCACCCCCGGCACCTCCACCAGCCCCAGCCCGACCACGTCGAAGCCCAACCGCTCCCCCGCCGCCTGCAGGAGCCCGACGTCGCCCCGCCGGGTGTGGCCGAACTGGAAGTCCTCCCCCACGATGACCGACCGGGCGCGCAGCCCGTCGACCAGGATCTCCTCGACGAAGTCCTCCGGTTCCTCCTGCGACCGGGCCAAGTCGAACGGCACCACCACCACCACGTCGACCGATCCGGTGGCCTCCAGCAGCTCCAGCTTCTGGTCGAGGTCGGTGAGCAGCCTGGGCGCCGACTCGGGCCGCACGACGGTGGCCGGGTGGCGGTCGAAGGTGACGACCGTGGCCGCCGCCCCCGCCTCGTCGGCCAGCCGCCGCAGCTCGCCCAGCACCGCCCGGTGGCCGAGGTGGACCCCGTCGTAGGACCCGATGGTGACCGCGGAGCCCGCACCGGGCGGGACCATCGAGGCCAGGTCGGTCACCACGTCCATCGCGGGAACCTACCCGGCCATCACCACCGACGGTTTCACCCTGCCGTCGGGCCGCAGCTCGTACACCGCCAGCAGCCCGCCGTCGGCGTCGACCACCGCCCACGGGCCGGCGCCCGGCCACACCTTGTCGAGGACGGCCCCGTGGGCCACGGTGGCGGCCACGTCGGCGTCGACCGTCTCCACCGGGTAGCCCCGCAGCGCCTCCACCGGCGCCAGCACGTGTTCCCGCCCCAACTCCTCGAGGGCGACCGCCTCGGCCAGGCCGTAGGACCCCACCGCCGTGCGACGCAGCCGGCGGAGGTGGGCGCCTCCCCCGAGCGAGGTACCCAGGTCGGCGGCCAGCGTGCGGACATACGTGCCCGACGAGCAGTCGACCTCCGCCACGAACACCAGGGGATCGGCGGTGGGGGCGATGTCGTAGCGGGTGACGGTCACCTTCCGGGGGACCCGCTCCACCTCGATGCCGGCCCGGGCCAGCTCGTGCAACCGCCGCCCGCCCACCTTCACCGCCGACACCATGGGCGGCACCTGCTCGATCTCGCCCACGAACCGGGCCGCGGCGGCGGCCACGTCGGCCAGCGTCACCCCGCGCATGTCGTAGGTCGCCGTCACCTCGCCCGCCGAGTCGAGCGTCGAGGTCGACACGCCCAGCACCACCTCGCCCACGTACGTCTTCGGCAGCCCGGTGAGGTACTTCAGCAGGCGGGTGGCCCGGCCCAGGCCGAGGACGAGCACCCCGGTGGCGTCCGGATCGAGGGTGCCGGCGTGGCCCACCCGCTTCTGGCCGAAGATGCGCCGGGACCGGCCGACCACGTCGTGCGACGTCCACCCCGCCGGCTTGTCGACCACGGCCAGCCCGTCGACCGGGCCGTCGACCGGGCCGTCGGGACCCCGGTCGGTCAGTGGGAGGCCCCGCCGGGCCGGGCCACGACGGGCAGGGCGTCGCGGAGGGCGGCCAGCACCTCGGCCACCGGCCGGTCGGAGGTGAAGCCGGCGGCCGACTTGTGGCCGCCGCCGCCGAAGTCGGTGGCCACCGCGCCCACGTCGAAGTCGGTGACGGCCCGCAGCGACACCTTGGTGCCCTCGGGCGTCTCCTTGAGCACCGCCGACACGTCGGCCTCGGTCGTACGGCGGATGAGGTCGATGAGCCCCTCCGTCTCCTCCACGTCGACGCCGTGGCGGGCCAGGTCGTCGGCCGACACCCACGTGGCCACGAACCGGCGGTCGGCGTCGAGCACCGCCCGCTGGAGGGCGTCGCCCGCCAGGCGCAGGTAGGCCAGGCGGTGCTCCTCGAACAGCTGGCGGTTCATGGCGGGGATGGGCAGGTCGAAGCCGGCCAGCTCCTCGGCCAGGGCGAACACCCCGGGGGTGGTGCCCTCGTACTGGAAGCGGCCGGTGTCGCACACCAGGCCCGCGTACAGGCAGACCGCCGCATCCCGGGTGAGGGGCCAGCCCAGGCGGTCGAACAGGCGGCGCACGACCATGGCCGACGCCGCCGCGGTGGGGTCGATGAGGTTGACGGTGCCGTAGCCCTCGTTGGTGACGTGGTGGTCGACGACCACCAGCTCCCGGGCGGCCCGGGCCGGCGGCGCCAGCTCGGCCAGGCGGCTGATCGACCCGCAGTCGAGGGTGATCATCAGCTCGGGGGCGACCGGGAAGTCGGCCGGCTTGGTGGCCAGCTCGAGGCCGGGGAGGAACGAGTAGTGGGGGGCCACGACGAAGGGCTCGGGCCAGGACGACACCACGGTCTTGCCCGCGGCCGTCGCCAGGTGGTGGATGGCGAGCATGGATCCCAGGGCGTCGCCGTCGGGAGTGTGGTGGCAGGCCTGGGCGAGGGCTCCGGCACCGGCGATCAGCTCCGCCGCCCGGTCGAGGTCGGCGTCGTGCGCCTCTGCCTTCCCAGCCTCAGGTCTCTGCACCATCGTCCCCTGTCTGCAGGCCCCGGAGGATCTCCTCCACCCGGGTGCCGGCGACGATGGCCGGGTCGGGGCGGAAGCCCAGTTCGGGGGTCCGCTTCAACCGTAGCTGCCGGGCGATCGCTTTCTGTAGGCGGACCCGGTGCTCACCGAGAATGGCGGCCACCACGTCGTCGGGACGGCTCCCGGGCCGAACCAGACCAACGAGGTTCGGGGACGAAAACCACACCACGGCGTGACGCATGTCGGGATCGACCCGTGACCCCGGTCACCGTCACCAGGCCCAGGCGCTCGTCGGCGATCACCTCCAGCTCGTCGGCCACCACCTCCTGGACGGCGTGGTTGACCCGGTCGAGTCGTCCCGGGCGACGTCTGCTCTGGTCAGGCATCAGTCACCACCGCCGGGGCCACCCACCCATTCGGTCTCGAAGCGCGACACCTCGACGTCGGGCCGGCTCCACACCCAGCGCTCCACGGAGTCCACCACCTCCTGGGCGTGCGACGGCGTCGACGACACCACCGCCACGCCGATCTCGGCCCGCTGCCACTTGTCCTGGTAGGCGGTCTCGGCGACCGACAGGGAGAAGCGGTGGCGCATGCCCTCCACGATGGGCTTCACCACCGCCCGCTTCTCCTTCAGCGACCGGGCGGTGGGGATGTGCAACTCGATCCGCACCACTACCACGTGCATGGCAACCGCCCGATGGATGGCTAGCTGCGCGGGACTTCCCGCTCCTCGTAGGTCTCGATGATGTCGCCCGGCTTGAGGTCCTGGAAGTCGGACAGGCCGATACCGCACTCGAAGCCGCTGGCGACCTCGCGGGCGTCGTCCTTGAACCGCTTCAGCGACGTGATGCCGCCCGTCCATATGACGACCCCCTCCCGCAGGAAGCGGACCTTGGAGCCACGGGTGATGACGCCGTTGCGCACGTAGCACCCGGCGATGGCCCCGACCTTGGGCACCCGGAACACCTCGCGCACCTCGGCCTCACCGGTGACGACCTCCTCGAACTCGGGCTTGAGCAGGCCGACCATGGCCTTCTCGATGTCCTCGAGGATCTGGTAGATGATCTGGTAGGTCCGGATCTCGACGTCGTTGGTCTCGGCCAGCTCGCGGGCGTTGCGGTCGGGCCGCACGTTGAACCCGATGATGGTGGCGTTCGACGCGGTGGCCAGCTGCACGTCGTTCTCGGTGATCCCGCCGACGGCCCGCATGAGGAAGGCGAGCTTGACCTCCTCCCGCTCGAGGCGCTTCAGGCTCTCGGTGAGCGCCTCCAGCGACCCGTGCACGTCGGCCTTGAGGATCAGGTTGAGGGTGGCCGTCTCGCCCCGCTGGATCTGCTCGAAGATGTCCTCGAGGCGGGCGCCGGAGCCGATGACCGAGCTGCTCTTGCGCAGGTCGGCCAGCCGGTAGCGGTGGGCCCGGGCCCCGGCGACGGTCTTGGCGATCTTGTCGTTGGGCGCGACCCGGAACTCGTCGCCCGCCCGGGGCACGTCGGACAGGCCCAGGACCTGCACCGGCGTGGAGGGCGGCGCCTCCTTGACGTTCTCGCCGGTGTGGTCGATGAGCGCCCGCACCCGGCCCCAGGCCGCGCCGGCGACGATGGGGTCGCCCACCTGGAGCATGCCCCGCTCGACCAGGACGGTGGCCACCGGGCCCCGTCCGACGTCGAGGTTGGTCTCGAGCACCACGCCCCGGGCCCGGCCCTCGGGGTTGGCCACCAGCTCCTCCACGTCGGCCACCACGAGCAGCTGCTCGAGGAGGTCGTCGACGCCGAGGTTCTGGAGGGCGGAGATCTCCACCATGATCGTCTCGCCGCCCCACTCCTCCGGCACCAGGCCGTGGTCGGAGAGCTGCTGGCGGACCCGGTTGGGGTCGGCGTTGTCGCGGTCGACCTTGTTGATGGCCACCACGATCGGCACGTCGGCCGCCTTGGCGTGGTTGAGGGCCTCGATGGTCTGGGGCATGACGCCGTCGTCGGCCGCCACCACGAGAACTGCGATGTCGGTGGCCTCGGCCCCCCTGGCCCGCATGGCGGTGAACGCCTCGTGGCCGGGGGTGTCGATGAAGGTGATCAGGCGACCACCCTTCTCCACCTGGTAGGCGCCGATGTGCTGGGTGATGCCCCCGGCCTCCGACGCGACGACGTTGGTCTCGCGGATGCGGTCGAGGAGGAGGGTCTTGCCGTGGTCGACGTGGCCCATCACGGTGATGACGGGCGGCCGGGGACGGAGGCCTTCCTCGTCCTCGTCGTCGTCGTAGCGCAGCATCCCCTGGAGCTCGACCTCCTGCTCCTGACCGGGATCGACGAGGAGGACCTCGGCGCCGACCTCGGCCGCGAACAGCTCGATCATGTCGTCGCTCAGCGACGCGGTGGCGGTGATCATCTCGCCCTGCTGGAACAGGAAGCGGACGACGTCGGCCGCGGTGCGGTTGAGCTTGGGGCCCAGCTCCTGGGCGGTGGAGCCGCGCTCGATGACGATCTCGCCCTCGGGGACGGCCGCATCGGAGCGGGTGTAGCTGGTGGAGGGGGTTGCCTCCAGCTCCTCGAAGCTGCGCCGCCGCCGGCGCCGGCGCTGCGGGGGACGCCGGTTGGCGCCCGGTCCGCCCCGGCCGGGGGGACCACCACCGGGGCCGCCGCCGGGGCCACGACCGGCGCCGGGGGCGCCGAAGCCTCCGGGACGGGCGCCGCCGCCGGGACCGCCGCCGGGGCCGCCGCCGGGACGCGGTCCGCCGAATCCGCCACCGGGACGGGCACCTGCGCCCGCACCTGCGGGACGCCCGGCACCGGGTCCGCCGGGACGTGCTCCGGGGCCACCGGAGGGACCGCCCGGTGGGCGAGCCCCCGGACCACCGGTGGGACGGGACCCGCCGGGTCCGGCGAAGCGGGCCGGGCTCTGGGGCGGCGGCGGGGTGCGGCCGCCCATGCCGGGCGGCGGGGGGATGGGCTTGCCGCTGGCCGAGCGGGGCTGGCCGCCGGGCGGGGGCGGGATGGGCTTGCCCGTCGCCGAGCGGGGGGGGCCACCGGCGCCGGGACGCGGGGGGCCTCCGGGGCCGGACGGTGCGCCGGGGCCTCCGGGGCCTCCGGGGCCGGACGGCCCGCCGGGCCGGGCGGGTGCCGCCGGACGGGACGAGCCGCTGGCCATAGGTGCCGAGCCGGAGCCGCCGGGCCGGGGTCCGGAGGGGCCCTGGCCGGACGCCGGGGCGCCGGGTGTTGGACGGGCCGGTCCGGCGAAGCCACCGTCGTGGCGGCCGGGGCCCGAGGGCGCGGCGCTGGGTCGGGGGCCGGAGGGAGCGTCGGCGGGCCGCACCGGGGGGGCCGACGGCCCGGACGCCGCCGGGTACTGGCCCGGGGACGACGTCGGCCGGGAGACAGGCCCGGCCGGGCGGGTGTGCGAGGCGGCCACCTCGGGTCGCGAGCCGGGTGCAGGGCGGCCGGGTCCGTGGTCGGTGCGGGCCGAATCCGACAGCCCGGCATCGGTGCGGGCGGGTGCGGAGCGGGCCGGGTCCGAGGACCCGGCGGGCCGGGCCGTCGTGGAACCCGAGGCCGCGGGGACGGCGGGAACCGCGCCGGCGGACGTTGACGCGCCGGATCGGGCGGGGCCGGGCTGGCCCGGACCAGCGCCCGAAGCTGGCTGGCCCGCGCCTGGCTGGCCCGCGCCTGGCTGGCCGGCGCCGGGCTGGCCGATCCCCGCTTGGCCGGAGCCGGACTGGCCGATGCCCGGTTGGCCGAGGCCGGGCTGGCCGGAGCCGGGCTGGCCGGAGCCGGGCTGGCTGATGCCCGATTGGCCGGACCCGGGCTGACGCGGAGCAGCCGCGCCGGACCCGGGCTGGCCGGACCCGCCGGACTGGCCGGAGCCGAACGGGCCGCCGATTGACTGGCCGGAGCCGGGCTGGCCGGAGCCGGGCTGACGCGGAACAGGCTGGCCGGAGCCGGGGTCGCCGGGCCGCACACCGACCGATTGACCGGAGCCGGGCTGGCCGCTGACTGACTGGCCACCGACTGACTGGCCGCCGACTGACTGGCCGCCGACTGACTGGCCGGAGCCGGGCTGGCCGGGGGCGGCCGCGGACTGGGCGGAGGCGGACTGGGCCGAGGCGGACTGGGCGGAGGCGGACTGGCCGCCGGGACCTTCGGCGGCGGCCGGGCGCGACACGGGGTCGGCACCGGGACGGGTGCCGGCATCGGCGGGCGGGGGCGAGGGGCGGCTGGCGGCGGAGTCGCCGGGAGCGGGCCGGTGCGCAGCCTGGCCCGCGGACTGGCCGTACGTCTGGCCGTAGGAGCCGGGGTCGGGCTGCTCGCTGGCGGGGCGGCTGGTGATCAGCCGGAGGTCGCGCTTGTGGGGTACGTCGTCGCGTGCCGGCGAGGCGTCGGGCGCGCCGGGGCGACCCGGCAGCGGCCCGTCCTCGGGGGGCTGGACGTCGCGGCGAAGTCCTTCGCGGTCGGCCTTGCGGCGGACGCGGTCTGCCTGGGCGTCCTCGATGCTGGACGAGTGGCTCTTGACACCGATCCCGAGCGCGATGCAGAGGTCGAGCGTCTCCTTGTTGGTGAGCCCGAGCTCGCGTGCAAGCTCGTAGACCCGGATCCTTGCTGCCAAGTGGTGTGTCAGGTCCTCTCTCCGGCAGGTGGCCGGTACTGCGACAAGTCTTCCATTCTCCCACGCCGGGCCAGAGTGGTTCGAAGCGGCCCGACCGTGCTGATGTCGACCTCGGTCCGCAGGGCCCGGGAGAAGGCCCGTTTCCGCTCCGCGGCGTCGAGGCAGCCCGCCGACCCGGCGCACAACCACGCCCCCCGGCCGGGCCTCGATCGCCCCTCCAGGAGCTCGCCCTCCGGCCCCGCCACCACCCGTAGCAGCTCGTCCGTCGGCGCCACCCGCCGGCACCCGATACAGGTCCGGACCGGTGCCCCTATGTTTCCCCTTCCTTTGCCTCCGGCGCCACCGATACGGGCAACCCCGGTTCCTCGGGCGCCGCCGATTCGGGCGCCGGCGATTCGGACGCTGCCGATTCCTCGGACGCCGATTCGGGCGACGCCGTTTCGGCCGACTCCGATTCGGGCGCTGCCGATTCGGGTGCTGCCGGTTCCTCGGGCGCCTCCGACCACGCCTCGGCCGTCAACGCCTCGCCCCCCTCGGCCGGCTGCCAGACCATCTCCCCGGCGTCGTTGGTGACCCACTCGCCCTCGGCCCAGTCCTCGCCGGCGTAGGCCGCCTCCTCCTCCATGAGCTGGGTCTCGCTCTTGATGTCGACCCGCCACCCGGTGAGCCGGGCCGCCAGGCGGGCGTTCTGGCCCTCCTTGCCGATGGCCAGCGACAGCTGGTAGTCGGGGACGATCACCTCGGCGGTGCCGGTCTCCTCGTTGACCCGCACCTCCTTGACCCGGGCCGGCGACAGCGCCTTCATCACGAACTCGGACGGATCCTCGGAGAAGGGGACGATGTCGACCTTCTCCCCTCGCAGCTCGTTGACCACCATGCGCACCCGCGCCCCGCGGGCCCCGACGCAGGCTCCGACGGGATCGACGTTGTGGTCGTTGGACCACACCGCGATCTTGGTGCGGTGCCCGGGCTCCCGGGCCACCGCCTTGAGCTCGACCACGCCGTCGCTGATCTCGGGGACCTCGAGCTGGAACAGCCGGCTGACCAGGCCCGGGTGGGTCCGGCTGACCACGATCTGGGGGCCCTTGGTGGTCTTGCGGACCTCGACGATGTACGCCTTCAGCCGGGCCCCGTGCTCGTAGCGCTCGTAGGGCACCTGCTCCGCCTGGGGCAGCAGGGCCTCCACCCGGCCGAGGTCGAGGAGGGTGTAGCGCTGGTCGTTCTGCTGGATGATGCCGGTGACGACATCGCCCTCGCGGCCGGCGTACTCCTCGTACTTCATCTCCCGCTCCGCCTCGCGGATGCGCTGGAGGATGACCTGCTTGGCCGTCTGGGCCGCGATGCGACCGAAGTCGTCGGGCGTGTCCTCCCACTCCCGCACGACGTTGCCGTCGTCGTCGAGCTCCTGGGCGTAGACGTGCATCTCCCCCGTGTCGGGGTCGATGGTGACGATGGCCTCCTCGGCCGCCTTCGGCATGCGCTTGTAGGCCGACACCAGGGCGTTGGCCAGGGCCTCGAGGAGCGTCTCGACCGACACGCCCTTCTCCCGCTCGATGACCTGCAGCGCCTCCATCAGCTCGAAGTTGGCCGTCACGAGGCCACCTTCTTCCTGGAGGACTGGCCGGGCGGCTTCGTCGGGCCGGGCTTCGACTGGCCGGATTTGGCCTGGCCGGATTTGGCCTGGCCGGATTTGGCCTGGCCGGGCTTGGCCTGGCCGGGCTTGGCCTGGCCGGGCTTGGCCTGGCCGGGCTTGGGCGTGGCCGGGCTTGGACTGGCCGGAACCGGGCCACACGAACCGGGTGCGGGCCCGCTCGACGTCGGCGTAGGCCAGCCGGCGACCGGCGACCACCACGCCCTCGTCGTCGGCGGACTCCAGCAGGCCCTCGAACCGGCGCTCGCCGGGGGCACCGGGGTGGGTGCGGCCGACGATCTCGGAGCCCACGAACCGCCGGAAGTGGTCGGGGGTACGCAGGGGGCGCTCGATGCCGGGGCTCGACACCTCGAGGGTGTAGGTGCCGGGGACGATGTCGTGCTCGTCGAGGAGACCGGACACCACCGAGCTGGCCTGGCTGACCGCCTCCAGGTCGACCCCGTCGGGCCGGTCGACCGTGACGCGCAGTTGCGCTCCCTGGAAGACGACGTCGACGACCTCGAAGCCCTCGCCGGCGAGAGGGGCCTCGAGGAGCTCACGCACGCGCGTCGTCACGTTCGGATCAGTCACCCCTTCACCCCTTTCTCGTCTCGTGTGCCTGGCAGACAAAAGCGTGGGCCAACATGCCCACGCTCGGTCACCGCCCTCGGATAGATGAACAGTCAGGTCGAGTATAGGTCGTCCGCCGCCGAACTCCGTGCCGGCCGGAGGGGGCGGGAGCGCCGCCACAGTCCCCCTCCGAGGTGGCTGCGGGTCACCCCACGGGCCGGGGGCACCGCATTGCCGGGTTGCCCGTCACGCGCATTCCACCGTCGATTCGGTGTTCCTTTTGCCCTCGATCGCCCGTCCCATTCACCGGCCGGGCGCGGCGACCCCGCTCCATCGCCGCCGCGCTCAAGTCCGGCGCCAACTTCACCGATGGATGGGCGTGGCGTTCGATGAGTCATTCGAATCAATTCTTTCGGCAGCCCGGGGCGATGCCGGTTGGGCCTACGAGCGGCTCTACCGGGACCTCTCGCCGGCGGTCCGCGGCTACCTCCGCCTCCAGGGGGCCCGGGAGCCGGAGGACCTGACCAGCGAGGTCTTCATCGGCGCCTTCCGGGGACTGGGGAGCTTCGTCGGGGACGAGGCCAAGTTCCGCTCGTGGATCTTCACCATCGCCCATCGGCGGCTGCTCGACGAGCGGCGCCGGTTCGCCCACCGTCCTCTGCCGGTCGAATCCCCTGGCCGAGCGGAGGTCGACGGCTACGGGCGCGACGGTTACGGGGGGGACGTCGAGGAGGACGCCTTCCGCCGCATGAGCGCCCAGCGGGTGCGGGGCCTGTGCCAGTCGCTCTCCCCCGATCAGCGCGACGTGCTCCTGCTCCGCATCGTGTCCGACCTGACCGTCGAGGCGGTGGCCGTCACCATGGGCAAGTCGACAGGCGCGGTCAAGGCCCTGCAACGCCGGGCCCTCGGCGCCCTGCGTCAGGTTTTCGTGCGCGAGGGCGTACCCCTCTGAGCGGTCCCGGCGATCACCAGGACGAGATGCCCGACTTCGCTCACCCCTCCGAACCCGACGACGACCTCGCCGACCTCCTTTCCGAGGGATGGCTGGTCTCGTTCGGCCAGGACGTGCGCTTCGCCTGCAGCGGTCCGGTACCCGTTCCGACCCCGGAGCTGGCGGCGCTGCTGGAGCACGGGGTGGTGCGGTCGGGCCTCTCCATCGAGAAAGGCGACCTGCTGGCGACAGCAGCGAGCAACGTCCACGGGCCTGCGCCGCAGGTGGCCGGACTACCGAAATGGAGAAAGGAACCTTCCATGCCCCTCGCATTTCTCTCCGCCCTGTTCGGCAAGATCGCCGGCGCAGGAGCGGTGGCCAAGGCTGCCGTCGCCACGGTGACCGCAGCCGCCACGATGACCGTCGCCGGCGCCGCCGCCGGCGTCCTGCCCGGGCCCGTCCAGGGCGCGGTCGGTGGCGCCATCAACGCCGTCAGCCCCCTGAACGTGCCCACCGGCGAAGCCGACAAGATCGTGCAGACCGCCACCGACCTCATCGACAAGACCCTGGCGTCGGTCCCCGGCGGCCCGGTATCGGCCGGCGCCAACGCCCAGACGCCCGTCGGATCCGCGTCCGTCGACGGCTCGGCCAACCTGACCAACCCCTCGATCCCGGGCGTTTCGATCCCCAACGTCTCGATCCCTGGCGTCCCGATCCCGGGCGTCTCGATCCCCAACCTGCCCGGCATCCCCAACCTGCCTATCCCGGCCCTCCCCGACATCCCCGACATCGGCCCCATCGTCGGCTCGCTGCCGGTGCAGCTCCCCGCCTGCGTGAAGAACCTGCTCCCGACGTCCGGCGGCGCTCCTAACCCGACGGCCCTGCTGGCCCAGATCCCGGCCTGCATCCAGTCCGTCCTGGCCACCAACGGCCTGCCGGCGAACGTCTCCCAGTGCGTGGCCTCGGTGCTCGGCACGGTGAGCGGCGTGCTGAACCCGGGTGCCATCGGCAGCCTGCCCCAGCTCAACGTGTCGGCCTGCGTCCCCCTCGACGTCACCGCCTGCACCTCGAGCGTGCTGGCCGCCACCAACGCCACCAACGCTCCCTTCGTGGGCGACATGCTCCGGTCGATCTTCGGCAGCTTCGGGGGCGGGGCCGGCACCGGAGGATCGAGCTTCTGGGGCAACCTGGGCTTCAACCTCAACCTGCCCGGCCTCAACGCCATCCCCGCCGGGTGCACGCCGATCGACGTGGCCAAGTGCCTCACGTCGGTGACCGGCAGCCTGGGCACCCTCCCCGCGTCGGGCGGCGTGCCCCAGGTGAACCTGTCGGCCTGCATGCCGACCGGGCTCACCTCCGGCCTGTCCGGCCTGGGCGGCGGCATCCCCGGCCTGAGCGGGCTTCCTTTCTTCCCGTTCTAGCTTCCTCCCGGTCTCTAGGTCGCAGCAGCGGTCGAGGCCCCGCCGCCGGTCACGGTCCGGTGGCGGGGCCTCGCCGCGTCCCCACCATGGTGAGCCGCACGTAGTCGAGCACCGGTCCGGGCAGGAGCCTGGTCACCGCCTCGACGAGGGACTGTTGCTCGCCGGCCGGGAGCCGGTCGAGGTGGGTCCGCAGGACCACCGTGGCCAGGAACGTCTGCAGGGGCTCGATCCCGTCGAAGGGCGTGGGCTCGTCGTGCAGCCAGGCGTCGACGCCGACGAAGCCGGCGCCCTCCAGCCGGCGGCAGGTGTCGGCCGGGGTGGCGAACAGCCAGGGCGAGGGCTCGTCGATGCGTTCGTGTTCGGGCCCTCCGAACTCGGGACCGAGCCGGCGGAGGGCGGTGACGACGGTGTCGATGTTGCCCCGTCCCCCGCACTGGGCCACGAGGCGGCCACCGGGGCGGAGGACCGCGGCCAGGTGGGCGAAGAGCCGGTCGTGGTCGAGGACCCAGTGGAAGGCGGCGGTGGACATGACCACGTCGACCGGCCACCATCCCGGCTGCTCGTCGACCGGCAGGGGCCGGGCCAGGTCGGCCTCCACCAGCTCGACCCGGGACCCGAAGCGGGCCAGCCGGTCCCGCGCCTCGGCCAGCATCGACGGGGCCGCGTCGAGGCCCACCACCGAGATCCCGGGGTAGCGGTCGAGGAGCTGCTCGGTGACCCGCCCGCTGCCGCAGCCCGCGTCGAGGACCCGTTCGTCGCCGGTGAGCTCGAGCAGGTCGAGGACGGCCTTCCCCCACCGGGCCTGCGGATCGGCGATGCGGTCGTAGGTGGCGCCGTCCCAGTCGCCCGGCCCGCCCCCGGCGCTCACGTGCGGAACACCTCCTCGAGGTCGAGCGAGAAGCCGTCGAGCAGGGGCGTCACGAGGAGCTCGCCGGCGGTGACGGTGAACGAGGAGTCGAAGTTCTTCGATTCCACCGACGACCGGCGGTGGACGACGATGCGCCGGGCCTGGGGGTCGACGAGCCACAGCTCGGCCGTCCCCGCCATGCCGTAGCGACGGCGCTTGGGACCGGAGTCGTAGCGCCAGGTGGCGGGCGACCGCACCTCGACCGCCAGATCGGGGACGGCGTCGAGGCGGCCGGCCGCGGCGTCGGGCCGCCCCTCCCGGGCCCACCACACGTCGGGGGCGTAGACGTCACGGGTGCCGACGGCGACCGCCACCGCCAGGCCCACCGTCCCCCGGCCCGGCTTGGCGCCGGTGAAGGCGACGAGCCTGGCGAAGACGTTCCCGGCCACTGCCTGGTGGGCCGCACCGGGGGCGTCCACCACCGCCGCCCCCTCGACCAGCTGCACTTTGGCGCCCCCCGGCCAGCCCGAGGCCGATCGGACGAGGAACGCTCCCGCGTCCAGCCCCTTGGCCAACACCGTCCCGTCGGTGGGCCCGTCCACTCGCGCCCCCGACCCCCGTTACGACAGGTCTTTGCGGATGAGCTGCACCCGCTCGGACACCGCGTTGGGGTCGTCGCCCTGGATGTCGAGGAGGGCCTGGCGGTCGAGCTCGGCCTCGGCCTCGGCCCCCTCGTCGGCCGCCGCCAGCCGGGCCTCGACGCCCTCCGCCACCAGCTTCTCGGCCTCGTCGACCAGGGCCGACACCATGTCGGCCTCGGCCACCACCCGTACGATCTTGCCCTTCACGAACAGGTGCCCCCGACCCCGGCCGGCGGCGATGCCGAGGTCGGCCATCTTGGCCTCACCCGGGCCGTTGACCACGCAGCCCATCACCGCCACCTGGATGGGCAGGTTGCGGTCGGCGAGCGCCGCCTCCGCCTCCTTGGCCACCCGGATGACGTCGATCTCGGCCCGCCCGCACGACGGGCAGGCGATGAGGTCGACGGTCTTGCGCTCCCGCAGCCCGAGGGCCTCCAGCAGCTGGCGGCCGGCCCTGGCCTCTTCCACCGGGTCGGCGGTGAGCGAGTAGCGGATGGTGTCGCCGATGCCCGCGGCCAGCAGGGCACCGATGCCGGCGGTGGCCTTGATCAGCCCCGCGGGCGGGGGTCCGGCCTCGGTGACCCCCAGGTGGAGGGGGTGGTCGGTGACCTCCGACAGCTGCCGGTAGGCCTCGATCATGAGGGGGACGTTGGACGCCTTGACCGAGATCTTGACGTCGTGGAAGTCGACCTCGGCGAAGTAGTCGAGCTCCCGCTGGGCGGAGGCCACCAGGGCCTCGGGCGTGATCCCGAACTTCTCCTCGATGTCGCGGTCGAGGGACCCGGCGTTGACGCCGATGCGGATGGGCACCCCCCGGGCCTTGGCCTCCTCCGCCACCGCCTTGATCTGGCCCGGCTTGCGGATGTTGCCCGGGTTGAGGCGCAGGCACTGCACCCCGGCGTCGAGGGCGGCCAGGGCCAGTTGGTAGTGGTAGTGGATGTCGGCCACGATCGGCACCGGCGAACGGGGGACTATGCGGGCCAGGCCCTCGGCCGCCTCCGGGTCGTTGCAGGTGCAACGCACGATGTCGGCCCCGGCCGCGGCCAACTCGTAGATCTGGGCCAGGGTGGCCTCGACGTCGGCCGTGCGGGTGATCGTCATCGACTGCACGGTCACCGGGGCGCCGCCCCCCACGGGAACCGACCCGACCATGATCTGCCGGGTCACCCGACGCTCGTGGATCATCTCCATCCAGTCTCGCACGGGCTTGAGCCATTCAGACGTTCGAACCGGTGACACTCAGGCCCATGGACGGGGCGTGAGTGTCACCGGTTCGAGGAGGCCGTCCGGGACGGGACGGTCGCCGGCGGCGATTTGCAATAGGCCGCTGTTTACTGGTACGGGTTGCCGAGGGGCTTGACGATGTCGAGGTAGATCGACGTCACGCCGAGGAGCAGCATGATGACGACGACCGCCGCGGTGAGCGGCATCAGCTTGCCCACGTCGGCGAAGTGGCGGCGCCCGGCCCGGGACCGCAGCCGCTCGTAGGTGGCCACTGCGATGTGGCCCCCGTCGAAGGGCAGGAGGGGCACCAGGTTGAGCACGGCGATGAACAGGTTCAGCACCACCAGCAGGTAGACCAGGTTGAAGTACCCGCTGTCGGCGGCCTGATCGGCGATGCGCACCACCCCGACCACCGAGACGGCCCGGCTGTACTCGCTGCCGGGCTCGGGCGTGCCGGTGAGGTGGGTGGCGTAGGTCTTGAGCGAGTTGGGCGTGAAGATCGAGCCCAGGCCCTTGACCGATTCGGTCGTGAGGGTCCAGACGTTGCTCCCGGCCCGGCCGATGCCCGCGATGGGTCCCAGCTTCTCGACCGAGGGCTGGGCGCCGATGCCGATGAAGCCGACGGTCTGACCGTCGCGCTGGATCGCGGCGGGCGTGGCCGAAAGGTTCAGCATCCGGCCGTCGCGCTCGACGGTGAAGTCGAGGGCGCGATCCGGGTGCTGGCGGATGTAGGGCGGCAGGTCCTCCCAGCGGGCGATGGTCTGGCCGTCGACCGACACGATGCGGTCGCCGACCTGGAACCCGGCGTCGACGGCGGGACTGGCGCCCGACTCGAGGCGGCTGATGCTGCCGATCTTCAGGGTGGGCTTGTCGTTCTGGGGCACGCCCATGACCGTCCACAGCAGCACCAGGAGCAGGAACGCGACCACGAAGTGGGTGACGACCCCGGCCACGGCCACCAGCACCCGCTTGGGGTAGCTCTGCTGGCGGTAGGTGCGGGGCTCGTCCGCCGGGTCGACGCCGCGCTCGATGTTGCTCATCCCGACGATCTTCACGTAGCCGCCGAGGGGCAGGGCCTTGATGCCGTATTCGGTCTCGCCCCTGCGGATCGACCACAGCTTGGGACCGAACCCGAAGAAGTACTCGGTGACCTTCATCCCCGACCACTTGGCGGTGATGAAGTGGCCCGTCTCGTGGATCATGACCATGGCGATGATGGCCAGCACGAACGCCACCACCGGGAAGCTGCCGGCGGAGATCGACCAGGCGACCCCCAGGGCGACGATGGCCAGGATCGGGATCAGCTTGCGGAGCCCCTCGTCGGTCGTCGGACCACCGGCCTGGGCGCTGGAGGTGCTGGAGGTGCTGGAGGCGCCGGAGGTGGTGGAGGTGGCGGGCGTGGGAGAAGTGGTCGTTTCTGTCCTTTGGGGCTCGACGGCGACCGCCTGGTCGCCGGGGGTCGTGGATGAATGACGGCCGGTGTCTGTCACGCCGCTGCAACTCTCCGTTCTACGGCCCGCCTGGCCAGCTCCCGAGCTTTTCGGTCGGCTTCAATGACAACGTCGGCGTCGGTCGGGTCGGTTCCATCATGCCCCCCGAGCGTCTCTTCTATGACCGCGGGGATCGCCGACCAGGCCAGGGCGCCGTCGAGGAAGGCGGCCACCGCCACCTCGTTGGCCGCGTTGAGCCAGGCCGGGGCGGTGCCGCCGGCGCGCCCGGCGGCGTAGGCCAGGCCCAGGCAGGGGAAGGCCTCGAGGTCGGGGGGCTCGAAGTCGAGGCGGCTGGACCGGCTCCAGTCGAGGGCGCCGAAGGCCACCCGGCTGCGGTCGGGGTAGGCCAGGGCGTAGCCGATGGGGAGGCGCATGTCGGGCATCGAGAGCTGGGCCACGACCGCCCCGTCGGTGAACTCCACCATCGAGTGGACGATCGACTGGGGGTGCACCACCACGTCGATGCGGTCGTAGCCGACGTCGAACAGCTCGTGGGCCTCGATCACCTCCAGGCCCTTGTTCATGAGGGTCGAGGAGTCCACCGTGATCTTCGGACCCATCGACCAGGTGGGATGGGCCAGGGCATCGGCTATCGAGACGTTCGCCAGCTCCGAGCGGGTGCGGCCCCGGAAGGGGCCACCGCTGGCGGTGAGCACGATGCGGGCCAGCCGGTCGCCGATCGGCCGACCGTCCCGGTCGGTGGCGTTGGCCCGCAGGCACTGGTGGACGGCGCAGTGCTCGGAGTCGACGGGGACGATCTCCGCCCCTGGCGTGCGCTTGGCGACCGCCACCACCGGGCCGGCGGCGATGAGGGACTCCTTGTTGGCGAGGGCCAGCCGGTGGCCGGCCCGCAGCGCGGCCAGGGTGACGGTGAGGCCGGCGAAGCCCACCACGCCGTTGACCACCACGTCGGCGTCGCGGGCGATGGCGGCCAGCGAGTCGGGGCCGGCCTCGAGCTCCACGTCGACGCCGGGTGGTAGGGCGACGTCGAGCGCATCGCGCAGGTCGCCCGCCCGGGACGCGTCGGCGATGGCCACCCGCTCCGGCCGGAACTCGGCCACCTGGGCGGCGAGGAGGTCGACCGACGTCGACGCGCCGAGAGCCACGATGCGGTAGCGGCCGGGCTCGGCCCGGACGACATCGAGGGTCTGACGCCCGATGGACCCCGTGGAGCCCACCAGGCTGACGGTCTTCACGTCGTGAACAGGACCAGGGCCAGGTAGTAGGTGGCGGGGATGACGAAGAGCAGGGCGTCGATGCGGTCGAGGACGCCGCCGTGGCCGGGCAGGGTCTTGCCCATGTCCTTGAGGTTGAGGTCGCGCTTGATCATCGACTCGCACAGGTCGCCCAGGGGCGCCGCGACGCACACCACCACCGCCAGCCAGAACGCCCGCCCCGCGTTCCACGGGGCGATGCTGCGGATGAGCAGCAGGCAGGCGGCCATGGTGACGAAGGTGCCCCCCACCAGTCCCTCGAACGTCTTGTGGGGGCTGATGGTGGGGGCCAGCGGGGTCTTGCCCGCGTAGCGGCCCACGAAATACGACCCCACGTCGTGGGCGACGGTGGCCAGCACGGCGCCCAGCAGGATGCCCATGCTGTGCTCGGGCCGAACGGTGCCGGCGGCGCCGACGATGGGGATGTGGAAGATCAACGCCGCGTACGACCCGAGGAAACCCACGTAGAAGTAGGCCATGACGCTCACCGCGATGTTCATCGTCGGCCGGCCCTTCACCACCCCGGCGAGGTACCAGAGGAACGAGAACACCAACAGGATGGCGCTGACCAGGGGCAATGCCCGTTCGCCCTGCCAGTAGGCGGCACCCACGACCGAGGCGGTGGCGGCCAGGCCGAGCAGGGTGGCCGGCTGGTAGCCGCGGGCCCGCAGGCCCTGGTAGAACTCGGCGGCACCCATGGTGACGGCCACCGCCACGATGAGCACGAGCGCCTTGGGCCCGATGACGGCCGCCCCCAGCACCACGCCCGCGGCCACCAGGCCGACGATGACCCGGGTGGTGAGGTCGGCGTCGGACCCCGCCGTGTCGCCATTCGCCTGGGGCGGTGCCGGCGGGGCGTGCACCTGGGTGCCGGCCCGCCCGCCGGACCTCGGATCGGGCCCGACCGGGTCGGCCGGCGCCTCGTCGAAGGAGAAGACGTCGTCGCGGCTCTGGTCGAGGGCGCCGATCCGGGTGGACTGGTCGTCGAGGATGGCGTCGTGGAAGTCGGCTTCGTCCCAATCGGTGGCCTGGTCGCGCCAGCGGGGACCGCTGGAGAGGGTGGACCACGAACCCAGCTCGTCGGCGGGCGCCGCCGGCGCGGGCGGGGGCTCGCCGGCCAGGATCTGGGGCACCTCGCCGGTGGGCGGCTCGGTCCAGTGGGGCAGGGGGATGCTGCCCGAGTTGTCGCCCACGGGCATCGACGACGCCACCCGGGGGTACTCGCCGCCGGGAAGCGGCTCCTCGAAGCTGTCCCACGGCGAGGCGCTCACCGGCTCGCGCTCGAAGCCGACGTCGTCGGCCTCATCGGGGGGCCAGAAGTCGCCGCCCGGGGAGGGCGACGACGGCGGGGGCCAGGCGTCGTCGTCGGCGCGGGATGCGGCGTAGGCCGGCGGCGGGGGCGGCCAGGCGTCGTCGACGCCGCCGGCCGAGGGCGGAGGAGGCGGCCAGTCGTCGTCGACGCCACCGGCCGGGGGCGGAGGAGGCGGCCAGTCGTCGGACGAGGCCCGGGGCTCGGGCGGCCAGGCGTCGTCGCCGCCGGCGGCGCCGGCCGGAGGGCCACCGGCCCGGACCGGCTGGCCGGCGAGGCCGCGTTCGGCGGCCCGCTCGTCGGCCCGGGCGATGAGCTCCTCGAAGCGTCCGGCGCGGGAGGTGGCGAGCCCGTCCTCCCCCGGAGCGTCCCAGACGCTGCGCCGGGGCCCCGACGGACCCGCCGCCGAGTAGTCGGGGTCGAGCGGGGGGGTCACCACCGGGGGCTTGGGGACGGTGCGGGGGTCGACCCCCGGGAAGCGGATCCCCGGACGGGGCCCGGACGGGGGCTCGGGTACGTCGCCGAAGCGAGGGGCGTCGTCGGGTACGCGGGGCGAGACATGCCCCGCCTCCACCGCGGCCGCGGCCTCCTCGGCCCCGATGATGCGGACGCCCTCGGCCGGGCTGCGCGGCCCCCGGGAGGCGCCCACCCCGGTCCACGCGGGGCCGGGATCGGTGGCGAAATCGTCGTCGTCCATACCCGCGCCCCGGCCCCCGGGGTCGCCGAATCGCTCGCCGGGGCGGTCGTCGCTCTGGTCGTCCACGTACCCTCCTTTCGGGGCTCCCGCCCCGCCCGGATCATCCGCACCCGGCGCGGTGCGACGACCCGGTCCCCCGTTCAGATTTTTCGGCGGTTCAGATTTTTCGGCGGTTCAGATTTTTCGGCGGTTCAGATTTGGCGGTCAGACTTCCAGCAGCTCCTGCTCCTTGCGGGCCAGCACGCGGTCGATCTCGGCCACGTACTCGTGGGTGAGCTTCTCCAGGTCCTTCTCCGCCCGGTCGAGCTCGTCGGTGGAGATCTCACCCTCCTTCTCGAGGGCCTCGAGCTCGTGGCGCGACGCCCGGCGCACGTTGCGCACCGCCACCCGGCCCTCCTCCGCCTTGTGCTTGACCACCTTCACCAGGTCCTTGCGCCGCTCGGACGTGAGCTGCGGGAACATCAGGCGTATCACGACACCGTCGTTCGACGGCGTGATACCCAGGTCGGACAGCTGGATGGCCCGCTCGATGGCCTTGATGGACGCCTTGTCGTAGGGGGCGACGACGAGGAGACGGGCCTCGGGGACGGTGAAGCCGGCCAGCTGCTGGAGCGGGACCTCGCTGCCGTAGTAGTCGACCTTGAGCTTTTCGACCAGGGCGGGCGTGGCCCGGCCGGTGCGGACGCCGCTGAACTCGGCCTGGGTGTGGCTCACCGCCTTCGACATCTTGTCGGTGGCGGTGACGAGGACGTCGTCGATCACCGTCTCACCGTCCGCTCACCCGTGGATTCGTGCCGCCCGGACGCCCGAGCAGCTGGAGCCGGGCGGGCGGTGCCATTCATGAGACAAGGGTACCGATCGGCTCGCCTTCGAGTGCGCGTCTGATGTTTCCCGGCACCATCAGGTCGAAGACGACGATGGGCAGCTTGTTGTCCATGCAGAACGTGATGGCGGTGGAGTCCATGACCTTCAGGCCCCGGTTGAGCACCTCGATGTAGGCCACCTCCTCGAACTTGGTGGCGTCCGGGTTGAGGAGGGGATCGTCGGTGTACACCCCGTCGACGCCCGAGTGGGTGCCCTTCAGGATGGCGTCGGCGCCGAGCTCGGCGGCCCGGAGGGCGGCGGTGGTGTCGGTGGTGAAGTAGGGGTTGCCGGTCCCGCCGGCGAGGATGACGACGATGCCCTTGTCGAGGTGGCGCTCGGCCCGGCGGCGGATGTAGGGCTCGGCCACCCGGTCCATCTGGATGGCGGTCATCACCCGGGTGGGCTCGCCCAGCTTCTCGAGGGCGTCCTGGAGGGCGAGGCCGTTGATCACGGTGGCGAGCATGCCCATGGTGTCGGCCTGGGCCCGGTCCATGCCCGCGCCGGCGCCGGCCATCCCCCGCCAGATGTTGCCCCCGCCCACGACGATGGCCAGCTCGGTGCCGAGGTCGTGGCGGACCTCGGCCACCTCGCCCGCGATGCGGGCCACCAGCTCGCCGTCGATGCCGTAGCCGATGGACTGGTCGGCGAAGGCCTCGCCCGACAGCTTGAGGACGACCCGCGGCCAGCGCTCCCGCCGGGCCCGGGCTGGCGCCGGCACTAGCGGCCGATCTCCACCTGGGCGAATCGGGTGAGCTTCGCCGGCCCCAGCAGCCCGGTGATGGTCTGCTTGTTGTCCTTGACGAAGCCCTGGTCGAGGAGCACGTGCTCCTTGTACCAGCCGTTGAGGCGGCCGTCGACGATCTTGGGGATGGCCTGCTCGGGCTTGCCCTCGTTGCGGCTGATGGCCTCGAGCGTCTGGCGCTCCTCGGCGACCCGCTCGGCGGGCACCTCGTCGCGGGACAGGTACGCGGGGCGGGAGAAGCCGACATGGAGGGCGATGTCGTGGGCCAGGGCCTGGTCGCCGCCGACCACCTCGACCAGCACGGCGTTGACGCCCCGCTCGTTCTGGATGTGGAGGTAGCTGTCGATGACCGCGCCCTCGGCCGCCTCGAACCGGACCACCCGGCCCACCGCGATGTTCTCCTTGAGCGTGAGCTTCAGGTTGTCGACCGCGTCCTGGTGGGCGGCCAGGGCGGCCTCGCCGTCGGCCGCCACCGCCTGGGCGAGGGTGTCGACCAGGGCCTTGAAGTCGACCGACTTGGCCACGTAGTCGGTCTCGCACTTGAGCTCGACGATCGCCGATGCGTTGCCGACGGTGGCGATGGCGACTGTGCCCTGCTCGTTGGCCCGGCTGGCCTTCTCGACGGCCTTGGTGAGCCCCTTCTCGCGAAGCCACTTGGCTGCCACTTCGGCGTCGCCGTCGTTCTCGGTGAGGGCGCGCTTGGCGTCCATCATCCCGGCCCCGGTCGCCTGGCGGAGGGCCTGGACGTCCTTGGCGGTGAAGTCGGCCATGCTCAGGCCTCCCGGGTGTCGCCGACCGCCGGGCTCGGCGCGCCGGACTCGGCGGAGGCGGACGCGGGCTCGGTGGCGGACTCGGACGCCGGCGCGGCCTCGGGCTCGGCGGCGGCCGACTCGGGCTCGGTGGCGCGGGCCGCCGGCGGGTGGGCGGGGGGGGCGACGGCGTCGGGGGCGCTCCCGGTGGACAGCACCTCGGGGTCGATGGCCGGCACCTCGGCCGCCGCGTCGTCGTCGTGGATGACGGGGCTCATGGTGGAGTCGAAGGTGGCGCCGTGCTCGGCCAGCGCGCTGACGGTGGCGGCCGGCATCTGGTCGCCTTCGGGCTGGGCGATGTCGACGGCCTGCTGGTGGCGGCGGGTGGCCGCCAACCGGGCCTCACGCTCCTGGGCCTGGAGGGCTGCCTGGCGACGGGCCTCGGCCTGCTGGTGGAGGCGGCGGGCCTCGGCCTCGGGGTCGGGGGCGTCGGCCGCCGGCTTGGGCGACGCCGCCACCGCCTTGGCGTGGCGGCGGGAGGCGATGTGGCGACCCTCTTCGACCGCGTCGGAGATGATGCGGCACATCAGGTTGCCGGACCGGATGGCGTCGTCGTTGCCCGGGATCACGTACTGGATGAGGTCGGGGTCGCAGTTGGTGTCGACCACGGCCACGATCGGCATGCCGAGCTTGTTGGCCTCGGTGACGGCGATGTGCTCCTTCTTGGTGTCGATGATGAACACCGCGTCGGGGAGCTTGGCCAGGTTCCGGATACCGCCCAGGTTGCGCTGGAGCTTCTCGAGCTCGCGGCTGAGGATCAGCGCCTCCTTCTTCGGCATGGCCTCGAAGTCGCCCGCCTCCTTCATGCGCTCGTACTCCTGCATCTTCTTCACCCGGGCGCTGATGGTGCTGAAGTTGGTGAGCATCCCGCCCAGCCACCGCTCGTTGATGAAGGGCATGCCGCACTTGCGGGCGTGATCCGCGATGGGGTCCTGGGTCTGCTTCTTGGTGCCGACGAACAGGATGGTGCCGCCGTTGGCCACCATGTCGCGCACGAACGTGTAGGCGCTGTTGATGCGGACCAGCGTCTGGTTGAGATCGATGATGTAGATGCCGTTGCGCTCGCCGAAGATGAAACGACGCATCTTCGGGTTCCAGCGCCGGGTCTGGTGACCGAAGTGGACTCCGGCCTCCAGCAACTGCTTCATGGTGACGACGGCCATGACTGCTCCTCTCCCACCGGTTGATCGAACCCGGCGCCGCGCCCCCTGGGGGGCGACCGTGGGACGGCGCCAAGGCCTGTCGGATCCGGACGCGGGTTGCGCCGGGAACTCGCAGTCTACCGCCCTCGTTCACAGGCCGGAGAGGGCGATGAGGTGGTTGGCCCGGGCCTCCCGGGTACCGACCACGAGCAGCCCGCCCGGGGCCTGCGCCACGCCGCTCACCCGCCCCGGCCATTCGAGCAGGGTCGGCTCCCACCCGGGCCCCACGAGAACCACCCGGCCGTCGTCGGTGGGGAAGGCGAAGGGACCGTCGGGACCCCGCCCGACCGGCCCGCCGCGTGTCGCGACCCCGCCGGCCACCCCGCCCCAGAGGGAGTCCCCCGTGCCCGCGTCGAGCAGGACCATGCCCGCCAGGCGGTGGGCCACCAGGACCTCGCCGTCGCCCAACGGCAGGGGTGGGACCTCGGGCGAACCCCGGCCGTCGGTGGCGGTGCGCCATCGCTCGGTGCCGTCGGCCAGTTCGAGGCCATGGGCGGCGATGTCACCGGCGACGAGGACGACGACCGCTCCCGCCGCCCCACCCCCGGCGGCGGCCGGCAGGGCGACGATCGCCGGGCCCCCCACGCCCCCCGGTTCCAGGGACACCGCCCACCGCGGGCGACCGTCGGCCCCCTCGACCGCCACCGCCCCCGCCGCATCGCCGGACATCGACTCCCAGCTGACCACCACCGCCGCCCCGTCGGTGGCGGCGGGGCCGATGGCGGGTCCGGGCAACGCCGTGCGCCACGCCACCCGACCGTCGGCCAGATCGAAGGCGGTGAGGGACCCTTCCCACGTGGAAGCCACCGCCCGGCCGCCGACGATCACCGGCGCGTTGGCCCGCTCCCCCACCCGCGTGTCCCAACGGACTCTCCCCGTGCTGCGGTCCACGGCCATGACACCCTCTTCGGTGGCGGCCACCACCAGGTCGGCCGTGAGGGCGGGGGCGACGTCGCGCAGTCCGACCCGCTCCGCCTCCCAACGCACCTGCCCGTCGAGGTCGAGCAGCACCAGGCGGAGATGGCCGTAGGCGGCGGCGACCCCCTCCCCGTCGACCGACGGCATGCCCACCGAGCCGGGCGGCGGCGCCGGCCACCGCCACGCCTCCTCGACGGCGATGGCCTTGCCGACCCCGTCTCCGGCACCAACAGGCGGGTCCGCTTCGTCGGAAACGTCCCTTGGGGTGCTCGTGCCCGGGTCGCCCCCGCCACATCCGGCGAACGCCAGCGCGCCGATGAGAGCGCCCACGAGACGCAACGGCGGTCGCGGCAACAGGGTCATGACGATCCTCGCTTCCTCAACAGGTCCCAGGGGGACGGTATGAAAGAGTCGATCCTGCGGGCCTGACTCCACAGTCCGAGCCCGAGGGCGTCCTCGGCCAGGCCGATCCGGGTGGAGACGACCCCGTCGACCATGGAGTCGACGAAGCCCTGGCAGGTGGGAGCCATGTGGTTGACGGCCAGGGCGACCTCGCGCTGGGCCTGGGCGGATCCGGGCAGCTTGTCGTGGTCGCCCAGCACGCCGGGGACGGAGACGATCACGCTGTCGGCCCCGGCGAACGGCGTGCGCCCGGCGGTCACGATCAGGTCGCCCCGGCCTCCGATGGAGGTGGCGCGCAGTCCCTCGGGGAGAGGGCGGCTGTTGAGGTCGCGCATGAACGAGGACACTTCGGACAGCTGCTGCACCGACGGGCTGCGCGGATCCCAGGGTGCGACGAGGCCGGCGACCCGCAGGGCCCCTTCCCCTACCTTCGTGGCATCCAGCATCGCGCCCGCGGTGGCCAGGTCGGCCCCCTGGTGGGGGCTGCCCAGCGTGACCAGCGACGACACCTGGGGAAGGGTGGGATCGAGCCCGTCGAACTCGTTGGTGAGCGCCTCCCGAGCCACCACCCCGCCCTGGGAGTGGGCGATCACGTCGATCGGGACCCCCGGATGCTCGGCCGCCGTGGCCTGGAGATATTCGCGCAACAGGCGGGCCGAGTGCCGCATGTCGACGGTGGTCTCGGCCGCCTCGTAGGGCATCACCGCCGTGGACGCGCCCCGGTACGAGAAGCGGGACACGTCGGCCTCGGCGTAGCCCAGCGCCGACGTGTCGAGCTCGTAGATGGCGGCGTTGCGGCTGGTCGAGCCGAGGCCCCCCACCAGCACCGCCAGGTGGCGCTCCTGCAGCCGGGGTTGGGCCACGCCCTCCGCCGTGCATTCGAGCCGTTGGCGGGCCCACGCAATCCCGGCGCCACCGAGGCGGATGACCTGGGTGACCGGGTTGGCCTCGTGGACGTAGTGCGCCGCGCCCAGCAGCTCGCCGAACTTCTCCTTGATCTCGCCCCCCGCCCACTCGATCGTCCACGAGGTGACCCGTCCCCCCAGGTTGAGAAGCTGGCCGAGGAGCCCGACGCGCTCCTCCTCCTCCGAACCCAGGCCCAGGTCGTCGTCGGGGACGAGGTGGACCTCGGGGGGCCCCTCGCCGAACAGGAGGGCGGGATCGACGTAGACCTCGCCGATGCGGGCCCCGAAGTGGAGGGTGTCGCCGGCGGTGCCCACCGACTGGCCTTGGCGCACGGTGTCGCCCCGCCGGACGGCCGCCGAGCGGAGGAAGGCGTAGGTGGTGCGGACACCATCGGCGTGGAGCACGACGACGTGGAGCTGGCCGCCGACCTGGCCGGCGAACGCCACGACGCCGTCGGCCGCGGCGGCGACCGGCTCACCGCTGCGGGTGGAGTACTCGAGGCCCCGGTTGCCGGCGCTCCACCGCTCGGCCGGCGCCCGGAAGGCGTCGACGATCGGGGCATCGACCGGCGGCCGGTAGGTGACACGTTGCGGAGCGGCGTTGGCCCACGACTGCGAGGCCGCGGCGAGCGCGAGAGGTATGGCCACCAGCACGGCGACTCGCCGCATGGGATCCCCCCAGGAGAACGCAACACACTGGGGGAAAGTGGGGGACTGTCAAAGACAGCCTGCTGCAGCAGCATACCGCAGGGGTGAGAGAAATCTCCTCGTAGTGGGGTAAGCCTCATTCCGGGAGCCCGGTAGCTGTCGGCAACACCTACTGTGTGTCATCGCACACGTCCCCCAGAAACCACGGCTTTGCCGCCCGGCGGCCGTCCGGCACCGGGCCTGGCCCACCGGAACCCGCCGGGGCGATCGGCTACGCCGGCTCGCGCTGGGGTTCGGCCAGCTTGCCCCGCAGCTGGATCACCGCCTTGGTGTGGATCTGGCACACCCGGCTCTCGGTGATCCCGAGGACGTCGCCGATCTGGCCGAGGGTGAGGCCCTCGTAGTAGTAGAGGGTGAGGACGATCTTCTCCCGCTCGGGGAGGCGGTTGATGGCCGCGGCCAGGATCTGCTTGGTCTCCTGGACCTCGAAGGCGCCCACCGGCCCCAGTCCGGGATCGGGGATCGTGTCGCCCAGGGTGACCGAGTCGCCGCGGTCGGCGCCCACGCTCAGGGTCTCCTCCAGGGCGACCAGTCCGAAGAAGGAGATCTGGCCGTAGACGTCGTGCAACTCCGCCTCGGAGGTGCCCAGCTCGGCGGCCACCTCCGCGTCGGTGGGGTTGCGCAGCAGCTCGTGCTCGAGCTTGGTGAACGCCTTCTCCACGGTGCGAGCCTTGGCCCGCAGCGACCTCGGCACCCAGTCGACGGACCGCAGCTCGTCGATGATCGAACCCCGGATGCGGGACATGGCGTAGGTCTCGAACTTGTTGCCGCGGCCGGGGTCGAACTTCTCGATGGCGTCCATCAGCCCGAACATCCCGTAGCTGACGAGGTCGGCCTGCTCGATGGTGTGGGGCAGGCCCGCCGACAACCGCCCGGCCACGTACTTCACCAGGGGCGAGAAGTGCACCACGAGGCGATTGCGGGTCTCGAGCGTGCCCGTGCTCTTGAAGTCGTCCCAGAGCCGGTCGATGCCGGCGGGTTCGGTGGATTCCACAGGAGTCCTAGGCTCGGGGGTGGGTGGCTTCGTAGACCGACCGCAACCTCTCCTTGCTGACGTGAGTGTACAGCTGGGTGGTGGCCAGATCGGCGTGGCCCAGCAGTTCCTGCACGGCGCGAAGGTCGGCCCCACCGTCGAGGAGGTGGGTGGCGAAGGTGTGGCGGAGGGCGTGGGGATGGGTGGGATTGGCGGCCCGGCGGTCGAGGACGCGCCGGGTGTCGCGGGGCGACAGCGGGCCGACCCCGGCGGTTGAGGAAGACGGCCTCGTCGGGGGTGACCCCGGCGACGACGAGGGCTGACCGCCCATGGTCGAGCCACGCCCGCACCGCGTCGACCGACGGTTCGCTCATCGGCACCTGGCGCTGCTTGGACCCCTTCCCCCAGACGGTGACCGAAGGGCGGTCAAGATCGAGGTCGAGGTCGACCATCCGCAGGCCGCACAGCTCCCCCACCCGGAGCCCGCTGCCGTAGAGCAGCTCGACGACCGCCACGTCGCGCAGGCCCACGGGGTCGTCGGCGGCGGGAGGGGTGAGGAGGGTGTCGAGCTCTGCCGGGCGCAGGACATGGGGCAGGCGGGCGTCGCCCCGGGGAGCCGAGAGGCGGGTCGACGGATCGGTGGGGACCACCCCCGTGCGCCGGAGCCAGCCGAAGTAGCGGCGGAGGGCGGCCGCCTTGCGGGCGATGGACCGCCGGGCGAAACGCCGGGTGGCCAGGTAGGCGAGGTAGCGACGCAGGACCATGCGGTCGACATCGGCCGGCCCCGCCAGGCCCGCCCGCTCGGCCCAGGTCACGAACTGGGACACGTCGTCGGCGTAGGCCAGCACCGTGTTGTCGGACACACCAGACAGGGATCGCACGAACGCGTCCTGCTCCCAGCTCACCACACCACCGTACCGGCCCCCGGCGCCGAACTCCCACCACCAGTGGCGCCCCCGACCACGGCCGGTGACCGGCGGGCGCACGGACCGCCGCCCGGACCGCCGCCCGCCGCCTGGCGGACGCCGAGGTCGTCACCGGCCGGCGCCCGCCCCCTCGAACTGGTGACGGATTCGGTCGTCCTGGCGACCGATTACGTCACCGGTTCGCTCTTCGGCGCCCGCCCGCTTGAACTGGTGACGGATTCGGTCGTCCTGGCGACCGATTACGTCACCGGTTCGTTCCTCGGCGGCCGCCCCCTCGAACTGGTGACGGATTCGGTCGTCCTGGCGACCGATTACGGCACCGGTTCGTTCTTCGGCGTCCGCCCGCTTGAACTGTGACGGATTCGGTCGTCCTGGCGACCGATTACGTCACCGGTTCGTTCCTCGGCGGCCGCCCCCTCGAATTGGTGGGGCGGGCTACCCGTTGGTCCGTTCCCACCAGCCGTGGCGGGACGTGACCCAGCCGTCGCGCTCGAGGTGGGCCAGGGCGAGCATGACCTCCCCCGGGGTGAGGCCGCTTCGTACGACGACGGCCTCGAGGCTCGCCGGCTCCCACCCGAGGGCGTCGAGCACCACGGCTTCGACCGGCCCGGGCACCGGTCGCCGCTCCGCGTTGGCGCCGACCCCCGCCCCGGCGGCGGCCGCGCTCGACAGACCGAGGGCCACCAGCACGTCGGTGGAGTCGCGGGCGGGCGGGCAGCCGTCGGCGATGAGGGCATTGGTGTACGCGGAGGCCGGGTTGCGGACCGAGCCGGGCACCGCCATCACGGTGCGGCTGCGCTCGGCGGCGGCATCGACCGTGTACCTCGAACCGCCCCGGATGTGCGACTCGACCACGACGACCACCTCGGAGAGGGCGGCGATGACCCGGTTGCGGACCGGGAAGCGCCACGGCTCGGGGGCCGCGCCCAGCGGGGCCTCGCTGAGGAGGAGGCCGGCGGCGGCCACGTCGGCCCACAGCTGGCTGTTGCGCCGCGGGTAGACGACATCGACCCCGCTGCCGACGACGGCGATCGGCGGCGCCGCGCCTGCCGCCAGGGCTCCGGCGTGGGCCGCCCCGTCGACCCCGGCGGCCAGTCCGGACACGACCCGGACCCCGCTGGCGGCCAGGTCGCGGCCCAGTTCGTGGGCCAGCTCGCGGCCATAGCGGGTGCATCGACGGGTGCCGACGATGCCGACCCGCCTGCCGTCGAGCGCCCCCGGATCGCCCCGGTGGAACAGCACCCCGGGCGGCTGGTGATCGTCGGCGAGAACCTGCGGGTAGGCGCCATGGCCGAACCACACCACGCCGACGCCTGCCCGCAGGTGGTCACGCCAGAGGTCGTCGATGTCGATCTCGGCCGCCCGGCGACACCAGAGGTCGGACACCGAGGAATCGTCGTCGTCGGCCCGGCCCTCGCATACCCGCCTCCACGCCTGCTCCGGTGTCCACTGGCGGAGGAGCCCGACCAGGCGGCGATGGCCCATGGCGGGTAGTCCGGCCAGGGCGGCGGCGAACGCCTCGGGCGGCAACGACTCCGGAGGCAGGGCCGCCGGGGGGCCGGCCGGCGCCCGGCCCGGTTCGACCGGCGACGCGCCGCTCACGCCGCGACCTCGGTGGGGACGACCTCGGCCCGCAGCCCGAGGGCGAGGCAGACGTGGTCTTCGTCGACCACCGTCCCGGCACCGGCGAGGTCGGCGATGGTGCGCGCCACCCGGCGGATCCGGTGCAGCCCCCGCCCGCTCAGCGCACCCACCCGGAGGCGGTGCTCGAGGATGGCGCGGGCGGCCGGCGTGAGCGGCGCCACCTCGTCGAGCACCGTGGCCGGCAACTCCGCGTTGCACCCCACCCCACGACTCCGGGCCCGCTCCCGCGCCCCGGCCACCCTCGCCGCCACCACCTCGGTGCTCTCGCCCGGCGGACCCCCCAGCAGGTCGGCGACGTCGGGACGGGAGACGACGACCCGCAGGTCGAACCGGTCGAGCAGGGGACCCGAGAGCCGGCGGATGTAGCGCTCGCGGGCGGCATCGGTGCAGCGGCACCGGCCCTCGGGCCCCGCTTCCCCGCACGGGCAGGGGTTGGTGGCCCCCACCAGCAGGAACCGGGCCGGGAAGGCCACGCTCGCCCGGGCCCGCGAGACCCGCACCACGCCCTCCTCGAGCGGCTGGCGCAGCGCGTCGAGCACCAACCGGGGAAATTCGGCCATCTCGTCCATGAACAGAACCCCGAGATGGGCCAGGCTGATCTCCCCCGGCCGCATCATCGCCGTTCCGCCGCCGATGAGCGCCACCGACGAGGCTCCGTGGTGGGGCGCCCGGAACGGTGGGTCGACCACCAGTCCCCCCGGCGGCAGCGACTGACCCGCGGCCGACCGGATGGTGGTGGCAACCAGGGCGTCGTCGCCCTCCAGCGGCGGCAGCAGCCCCGGCAGGCGACGGGCCAGCATCGTCTTGCCCGACCCCGGCGGCCCCGACAAGAGGAGGTGGTGGCCGCCGGCGGCGCTGATCTCGAGCGCGGCCCGACCCACCGGCTGACCCCGGACGTCGGCCAGGTCGGGCGGGGGGACCGCCGGACCGGCCGGGCCCGCCGGCGGCGGATCGGGCCACGGGTCGAGGCCCCGCAGGCAGGCCACCAGCTCGGCCAGCCTCCCGGTGGCCCGCACCCGCACCCGGCGCACCACCTCGGCCTCGGCCACGCAGTCGACCGGCACGATCACCACCCGCGAGTCGAGGGCCCCGACCATGGGGACGATGCCGGGGACCCGGCGGAGCGACCCGTCGAGGCCCAGCTCGCCGAGGAAGGCACAGCCGGCGACGGCCTCCGGCTCGAGCTCGCCGGTGGCGACCAGCAGGCCGATGGCAATGGGCAGGTCGAGGCCGGGACCGGCCTTGCGCAGCACCCCCGGCGCCAGGTTGACGGTGACCCGCTTCATCGGCCACGGAAGCCCGCTGGAGAGCAGGGCCGCCCGCACCCGGTCGCGGGCCTCCCGGCAGACCGGGTCGGGATGGCCGACGAGGGTGAAGGCGGGCAGGCCCGACGACACGTGGACCTCGACGGCGACCCGGCGGCCCTCGACCCCCAGCAGGATGGCGGACGGGATGGTGGCGATCACGGCAGGCTCCTCGCAACGACGGACGTCGGGACGAGGGCCGTGGACGCCGGCCGGCTCGAGCGAAGCGGCCACGAACCTACTCGCGGGGTACGACATCGAATGCCCGCAGCTGCCGGCACCCGAACCGGCGCCGATTCCGGGCGTACAGCGCCACTCCCGTCACCGATTCGATTCGCCGTCCTGCGAACGCCCGTAGCGGGTCGAGTACGAGGCACGGGAGTCGGCGAACGACGGTTCGGGGGGCGGCACCCGTTCGATTCGCCGTCCTGCGAACGCCCGTGGCGGGTCGGGCACGATCACGGGAGTCGGCGAACGACGCTTCGGGGCGGCACGGGTCGATTCGCCTCCTGCGAACGCCCGGCCCGAGATCGAGTGTGCAGAAAAGTGGCTATATCCGACTTTTCTGCACACTCGACCGGGCGGCGGACACGGACCCCACGAAATCCACCGATGATCTTTCCGGGCGGCACGGCACCGATTCCGTCATCGGCTCGGGCTCGCCGACGGCGTCGTCGACGGCCAGGGCGACGTCGCGACCAGGGGTGGGACAGAATGCCGGTCGTGGGCTTCAACCCGTACCGCCAGCACCGCCGCCGCCCGTCCGACTACCTGATGGTGGCGGCCGCCTTCGTCGTCGTCGCCGTCCTCCTGCTGTGGGCGGTGATGGGCTGATGCGCGTCTCCCTCGGCGCCGACCACGCCGGCTACCGGCTGAAGACCGTCATCGCCGCCGCCCTCACCGAGAAAGGCCACGAGGTGATCGACTGCGGCACCGATTCCGAGGAGTCGGTCGACTACCCCGCCTTCTGCGCGGCCGCCGCCCGGGAGGTCGTCGAGGGCCGGGCCGACCGGGGCATCGTCCTCGGCGGCAGCGGCCAGGGCGAGCAGCTGGCGGCCAACAAGGTGCACGGGGCCCGGGCCGCCCTCTGCCACGACGAGTGGACGGCCCGCATGGCCCGGCTGCACAACGACGCCAACGTCCTGTCCCTCGGCGCCCGCCAGCTGGCCGACGCCTTCGCCCTGGTCCTCGTCGACATCTTCCTGGAGACCGAGTTCGAGGGCGGACGTCACCAGGCCCGAGTCGACAAGATCCACCAGATCGAACGCGACGAGTGCGATCGAGGCGCCGGCGCCTGACGCCCCGAAAGACCCACACGGCCCCGTCAGAAGGCGGCCTGGATGACCTCGATCTCGTCGCCCAGCACGCAGGCCACGTCGAAGCGGATCTCGGCGGCGGGTGACGGGCTCTCGTCCAGCCAGCGGGCGGCCAGCACCCGGATGCGTTGCTGCTTCTGGCGGGTGACGGCCTCGGCGGGCAGCCCGAAGGCGTCCGACGACCGGGTCTTCACCTCGCAGAACACCACCAGGCCGCCCCGCCGCAGCACCACGTCGAGCTCGCCCGTGCGGCAGCGCCAGTTGCGGTCGACGACCCGGTAGCCCCGCTCCACGTACCACGCGGCCACCGCGTCCTCGCCGCTGATGCCGAGGGCCCGTCGGGCGTGGGTCACGGCGGCGAACACTACGGGACGGCAATCCGCGACGCCCGCGACGCCCGCGACGCCCACGAAACCTAGGAGTCCCGGCGGATCTCCTCGATGTTCACGTCCTTGAACGTGATCACCCGCACCGAGGCCACGAAGCGGGCCGGGCCGGGGCGGTAGATGTCCCACACCCACGCGTCGCGCAGCTTGAGCTCGAGATGGCCGCGGGTGTCGCCCTCGGGCTCGGTGACCTCCACCGAGTTGGCCAGGTAGAACCGCCGTTCGGTCTCCACCACGTAGGTGAAGAGGGGCAGGACGTCGCGGTACTCCTTGTACAGCTGGAGCTCTATCTCGGTCTCGTACCGCTCGAGGTCCTCTTCGCTCATCTCGACAGTGTACGAGCGCGGCTGCCGCTAACGGTCCTAGAGAAACGAGCCGTCGGGGACGGGCCACACCTTGACGAACGCCCGGCCCACGATCGTCGACTCCTGGATGGGCCCGAAGACCCGGCTGTCGGACGAGTTCTCCCGGTTGTCGCCCATCACCCACAGCTCGTGCTCGCCCAGGGTGACCGGTTCGAAGTCCCGGGTTGTCGGGCCCTGCTTCAGGTAGGGCTCCACCAGCTCCCGGCCGTCGACGAACACCCGGCCGTCGTGGCCCTCCACCTTCTCGCCCGGCAGGCCGATCACCCGCTTGATGTACTCCTCGGTGGACGGGGTCGACAGCCCGACGGACTCGAGGATGCCCTTCACCACCTTCTCGGGCAGCGGCCGGCGCTCCGGCTGCGTGGGCTGGTTGGGGGCGTCGAACACGACGATGTCGCCCCGCCGGGGGTCGTGGAGGCGGTAGGCGAGCTTGGACACCACCACCCGGTCACCCACCTGGAGCTGGGGGATCATCGAGCCCGACGGGATGAAGAAGGCCTGGGCCACGAACGTCTTGATGACGAAGGCGATGACCATGGCCGTGACGACCAGCACGACGGCCTCGCGCAGCAACCGGCCGGAGGCCGACAGCCGATCGCGCGCCTGGAGGTACGACAGGTTCGTCAGAAGGCCAGTGTGAGGCGCATCGCGGCTCAGCGAGCCGTGCGCTTCTCCTTGATCTTGGCGGCCTTCCCGGTGAGGTCGCGCAGGTAGTACAGCTTGGCCCGCCGGACGTCGCCCATGGTGACCAGCTCGATCCGGGACAGGATCGGGGAGTGGACGGGGAACGTGCGCTCCACCCCGACGCCGAAGCTGACCTTGCGGACCGTGAACGTCTCCCGCACGCCGGATCCCTGGCGGCGGATGACCGCCCCCTGGAAGACCTGTACCCGCTCCCGGTTCCCCTCGACGACGCGGACGTGGACCTTGACGGTGTCGCCCGGTCCGAAGACCGGGATGTCGTCGCGAAGGCCGTCGCGATCGATGATGTCGGTGGGGTTCATGGCGCGGACGGCTCCTCAGTGGTTCCCGGGTCGTCACCAGGATACGCCCCCGGTCCGTACATCTCCAGCAGGGCCTCCTCCTCGGCCGTCAGCCCACCCCTCGCCTGGAGCAGGTCGGGGCGCCGGGCCCGGGTCCGGGCCAGGGCCTGGGCCTGGCGCCAGCGGGCGACGCGGCCGTGGTCGCCCGATCGCAACACCTCGGGGACGGTCCATCCCCGGAAGTCGGCGGGTCGGGTGTACTGGGGATACTCGAGCAGCCCGGAGGTGAACGACTCGTCGCCGGCCGACGCCTCGTTCCCCATGACGCCGGGCACCAGCCGGGTGACGGCCTCGACCACGACGAAGGCGGCCGCCTCCCCCCCGGCCAGCACGAAGTCGCCGATCGACAGGTCGCCGTCGACCAGGTGACGGCGGACCCGCTCGTCGACGCCCTCGTAGCGGCCGCACAGGAGGGAGAACCCCGGGGTGGCCGCCAGCTCGACGGCCAGGCCCTGGTCGAAGCGCCGGCCGCCGGGGTCGAGCAGGAGGAGGGGCCGGGGCGGCTGCACCGCCTCCACCGCCGCGAACACGGGCTCGGGCGACAACACCATTCCCGCCCCGCCGCCGAACGGGGAGTCGTCGACCGAGCGGTGGCGGTCGGTCGTGTGGTCGCGCAGGTCGTGCACCCGCACGTCGACCACCCCCCGCTCGCGCGCCCGGCCCAGGAGGCCCCCCGACAGGGCCGGCTCCAGGATCTGGGGCAGGACGGTGAAGACGTCGATACGAATGGGGATCCGCATGTCGGGCGCCACTCTGCCTCAGGACCGGGATTTTCGGCTCTCGGCGCCCATACTTGCGGCCTCCTTGCTAGTTTGTGCGACACAAACGGCTCAGCTCCGGTCGTCTTGTACGTCTGGGGACTCCTCATCGTCACCTCCCGGCGGAGGGGGCGGGACGGAAGGGAGGTGAAAAACATGCAGACAGAGAGCAATCGATCGCTAGTCAAGGCCATGCTGGCCCTGGTAGCGGGTCTCGCGGCGGCGCTGGCCATGACGATCCTCGGATCGTCGGCCGCCAGTGCCGAAGCCATCACCGGCAACTCGGGCAACACCGGTAACACCGGCGACGCCCTGGCCGGTGGCGACGCCAGCAGCCTGGCGTCGTCCGGCGCCGGCGCGGGGTCCATTTCCGGGTCCGGCGGCACCGGCGGTGCCTCCAACACGACCATCATCGGGGTCGGGGGCGGCGACGGAGGCAACGGCGGGGCGGCAATCGCCGCTTCGGCCGGTGGCGGCCCCGCAGCCAACACCCTGGGTGGTGTCGCAGTCGGTGGCAACAGCCTCGCCGTCAGCGAGAGCAACGGCGGTAGCGGTGGCAACGTCACGGTCAACGTCAGCCCGACGGCGACCTCCGGAAGTTCGGGGGACGCAGTGGCCCAGTCCAGTGCCACCAACACCGGCAACACCGGTCCGGCCACGTCCAGCGCCAACTCGTCACCGGTCGCCATCTCCGGCAACTCGGGTTCCACCGGGAACACCGGGGCCGCGACGTCCAACCCCACTGCCACGAACAACGGCATCCTGGGGACGGCCATCGCCGTCGGCGGTACCGCCAGGACGGGCAACTCGGGTAGCTCGGGCAACACCGGCGCCGCCGTCGCTATCGGCAACGCCGACAGCTCGGCCAACTCGGGTGCCGGCGCCAACTCGGTCGCCCGATCCGGTGTCACCGGTTCGGTCTCCAACCTGGTCGGCGTCTTCGCCGTGGGCGGCAGCGGCGGCAACGCCGGCGTCTCCCTCGCCGTAGCCGGCCCGGGAGGCCCTGCCGTCAACCTGTTGGGGCCCGGCATCGCCATCGGCGGGTCGGCCATCGGCATCAGCGAGGCCAACGGTGGCAGTGGTGGCAACACCACCATCACCGCCAACCCGGTGGCGCATTCCGGAAACTCGGGAGCGAGCAAGGCGCAAGCCAGCTCCACCAACTCGGGTACCACGGGTGCAGCCAACTCGTCGTCCGTCGGGGCACCACGCTCCACAACGGGTAGTTCCGGCAACACCGGCTCCTCGGGGCCGGCGACGTCGAACGCGACTTCCATCAACAACGCACTTCTGCTGGGCTTCGCCATCGCCTTCGATCCGTAGGCCGGCGCAGCACAACTCATGAACACCCTCCGAGGGCCCCCTTGTGACGGGGGCCCTCGGCGCGTCCGCGCCCTTACGAGGGGGTCGGGGGTCCGCTGCCGAAGGCGATGACGGACCCCTCGCAGCCCACCGAGACGTGGGTGCGGTCGGGCGGGAGTTCGGCGGCGGTGCCCCTGGCCACCAGGTCGGTTCCGTCGGGGAGGGTGACCCGGGCCAGGGCGTCGTGGCCGAAGTACTGCCGGTCGTGGAGGATGGCGCCGGCCACCGGGCTGGGCGTCAGCCGGAGCTGCTCGGGCCGCACCACCACCCGCACCCGGGAGCCCGCCACCCCGTCCGGGTCGGCCGGGGCCCGGCACTCCAGCACGCCGAGGACGCACGACACCTTTCCGTCCCCCACCAGCTCCCCGTCGACGACGTTGGCGTCGCCCACGAAGCCGGCCACCCACAGGTCCGCCGGATTGCGGTAGATCTCGTCCGGGATGCCGGCCTGCACGACCCGCCCGGCCCGCATGACGGCCACCGTGTCGGCGGTCGACAGCGCCTCCTCCTGGTCGTGGGTGACGAACATGGCGGTGGCCCCCGAGGCCCGCAGGATGCGGCGCACCTCGGTGCGCAGCGTCACCCGCAGGGCGGCGTCGAGGTTGGCGAAGGGCTCGTCGAGGAGCACCACCGACGGGGCCGGGGCCAGGGCCCGGGCCAGGGCCACCCGCTGCTGCTGGCCGCCCGACAGCTCGTGGGGCATCCGCTGCCCGAGGCCCGCCAGCCCCGCCAGCTCGAGCATCGCGTCCACCCGGGGCGCCCGCTCCGGTCCCCGGGGGAGCCCGAAGCCGACGTTGGCGGCAACCGACAGGTGGGGGAAGAGCGCCTGCTCCTGGGGGACGATGCCGACCCGGCGGCGCTCGGGTGGAACGTGGACACCCGGGCGGGCCACCACCCGTCCCCCGACGGAGACCGATCCCGCGTCGAGGCGCTCGAAGCCGGCCACCGCCCGCAGGAGCGTCGTCTTGCCACAACCCGACGGCCCGAGGACGGCGGTGAGGGTGCCCGCCTCCACCCACAGGTCGGCGCCGTCGAGGGCGGTGACCGGTCCGAAGGACTTCCTGGCCCCGGTCACCTCGACGCCCAGGGCGAGCACGCCGTGCACGCCCGCACCGTCGACCGAGTCGTCGACCGAGCCGTCGTGCGAGCCGGGTCTGACCTCGGTCCCGATCACCTCGCCATCCTCCCGGGCCCTCACGTGGCGGCGTCCTTGCCCAGGCGGCGGGACAGCAGCCACGTCGGCAGGGCGGCGGCGACGACCAGCAGGGCCGAGGGCAGGGCGGCGTCGCCGTAGGCCCCGACGGACGTGGCCGACCACACCCGGGTGGCGAGGGTCTCGAAGCCGGTCGGGCCCAGCAGCAGGGTGGCCGGGAGCTCCTTCATGCAGGTGAGGAACACCAGGGCGGTGCCGGCGGCCACGCCGGGGGCCAGGAGCGGGGCGGTGACGGTGCGCAGGACGGTGAGCGGTCGCTTGCCGAGCGAACGGGCCACCTCGTCGAGCGCGGGCGAGGCCTGGAGGGCGGAGGTGTAGACGGCGCTGACGGCCAGCGGCAGGAAGAGCACGAGGTAGGCGAACACCAGCACAGGGAGCCTCTGGTAGAGGGAGGTCAGGTACCGCGCCGAGAAGAACACCAGCGACAGCGCCACCACGATACCGGGCAGGGCGTGTCCGACGTAGGCCGAGCGCTCGACCACCGACGCCAACCGGCTCCGGTGGCGGGCGGCCAGGAGGGCCACGGGAATGGCCGCCGCGCCGGTGACCAGCGCCCCCAGCCCCGACGCCATCAGCGACCCTCCGGCCGCCCGCCACACCCGGGCCATGTCGACGTCGGCCTGCACGCTGTCCAACAGCCACCGCACCAGGGTGGCGGCGGGAACGCCGAGGGCCAGCACGGCCACCGTCACCGGCACCGACAGCGCCCACCAGCGGGCCCGTCCCAGCCGGGTGGTCCGCGGCGGGCGGTTGGTGCCCGGGCCGCTGGCGTAGTAGCGGGCCCGGCCCCGGGTGCGGGCCTCCGCCGACACCACCACGAGCGTGACCGCCAGCAGGAGGCACCCGAGGACGGCCGCCGGCGTGCGGTCGAAGCTCGACTGGTACGACTGGTAGATCACCCGGGTGAAGCTGTCGAAGCGCAGGATCGACACCGCCCCGAAGTCCGACAGGCTGTAGAGGAACACGAGCAGCGACCCGGTGGCGATGGCCGGCCGGAGCTGCGGCAGGGTCACCATCCGGAAGGTGGCGGCCGCGTTGTTGCCGAGCGAGCGCGACACCTCCTCGAACGCGGGGTCGAGGCGCTCCAGGGAGGCCGCCACCGGCAGGAACACGTAGGGGTAGGAGAGGAGGGTGAGCGCCACGAAGGCGCCCCGGAAGCCGGCCAAGCCGGGGAACACCGAGATGTAGGCGAAGGCGCCCACGTAGCTGGGCACGGCGAGGGGAAGGGCGGCGACCACCCGCCACGCCCGGCGGCCGGGCAGGTCGCAGCGCACCGTGAGCCAGGCGAGGGTCACTCCGATGACGGCCGAGGCGAGGGTGACCGCCGTCGCCAGGCCGAGGCTGCGGGCCAGCAGCCGGCCCGTCCGGGCGGTGAGCAGGGTGTCGGCCACCGTCGACCACCCCCCTTCCCCGGCCCGCACCACGAGGTACAGGACCGGCAGGAGGGCGGCGACCGCGACCAGGCAGCCGGCGAGCACCAGGCCCCTCGAGGGCCCGATGGAGAAATGACCGCGCCGCCGCCCCCGCCGCCGGGGCTCACGGGGGGCCGCACCCGCTCTCCCCGCGGTGTCGGGGGGGGCCACCGGCGCGTTCGCCGTCAGAGGAGCCCAGCCTCCCGCAGCATGGTGAGGGTCTCGTCGAGGTGCGACAGGTCGGACAGGTCGATGTCGGGGCTCTGGACCTCGCTCAGCTTCGGGAGGCTGGGCAACGGCTCCACCCCGGCGGCGAGCGGGAACTCGAAGTTCTTCTCGGCGAAGAACCTCTGGGCCGTCGGTCCCAGCAGGAAGGACACGAACTGCGCCGCCGCCTCCTTGTGGTCGGCGGTCTTCAGGACGCCGACGCCGGCCACGTTCACCAGCGCCCCCGGGTCGCCGTTGACGGTGAAGTGGTTGCGGGCGACCATCTTGTCCTCGCCGATCTCGTTGGCCAGCTGGTACCAGTAGTAGTGGTTGATCAGGCCGAGGTCGATCTGGCCGTCGTTGACGGCCTTGAGGATGAGGGCGTTGTCGTTGTAGGTCCTGACGTCGTTGGCCTTGAGGTCGGCGGAGGAACTGCTTCGTGCGCTCCTCCCCCGCCTGGACCCGCATGGCCGTGACGAACGACTCGAACGAGCCGTTGGTGGGGGCGATGCCCACCTTGCCCTTCCAGCGGGGCTGGGTCAGGGCGAAGACGTCGGTGGGAACCTCGGCGTCGGGCACGTTCCTGCTGTTGGCCACGATCACCCGCACCCGCCCGGTGACGCCGATCCAGTTGCCGTCGTCGGCCCGGTACTTCGAGTCGACCGAGGCCAGGATCTCGGCCGGCACCGGCGCGAACAGTCCGCGGTCGTCGACCGCCCCGAGGCCGCCTGCGTCCTGGGCGAAGAACAGGTCGGCCGGCGAGTTCTGGCCTTCCTCGGAGATCTGGGCCGCCAACTCGGGCGTTGCGCCGTAGCGGACCTTGACCTTGACGCCGGTCTCCTTGGTGAACTCGTCGATCACCGGCTGGATCTGGATCTCGGCCCGGCCCGAGTAGAGGGTGAGCGTCTTGTCGTCCGAGGAGGACGAGGGGCCACCGCCACCGCACGCCCCTGCCGCCAGGAGAACGGCGACGACGAGAGCGAGCGGGACCCGGCGGGAGAAGGAAGGCACGGGGACGAGATCTCCTGTGGTCGATCGAGTGGTAGGTGGACCTAACAACAGTGTAGAGGGATGCCTGACTACGACGCCATGCGCGTCGCCCCCGATGTCGGAGGCCGACGGTACCGTCGGCGGGATGTCGGCCATCGACGTCGTCCCCGAGGGCGGAGGGGCGCGGGTGCTGGTCGGCACCTGCTCCTGGACCGACGCCACCCTGGTCAAGGAGACCACCTGGTACCCCCGGAGGTCGATGACGGCGGCCGAGCGGCTGGCCCACTACGCCGGCGTCTTCCCCGTGGTCGAGGTCGACAGCACGTACTACTTCCCCCCCACCCCCGAGCTGGCCGCGGCATGGGTCGAGCGCACCCCCGCCGGCTTCACCATGAACGTCAAGGCGTGGTCGCTGCTCACCGGCCATCCCACGTTCCCCGATTCCCTCTGGCCCGACCTCCAGCCCGAGGTGCCGGCCGAGCACCGGGCCAAGCGCCGGCTCTACGCCAAGCACCTCCCGCCGGCGGCGATCGACGAGGCCTGGGACCGGTTCCGGCACTCGCTGCGGCCCCTCCAGGACGCCGGGAAGCTGGGGGCGGTGCTGTTCCAGTACCCCCGGTGGTTCGGCCCACGGGCCAGCCACCGGGACGAGTTGGCGGAGGCCGTTCACCGGCTGGACGGCATGCGGGTGTGCGTGGAGTTCCGCCACGCCCGGTGGCTCGAGGGGGGCGAGTGCGAGTCGACGCTCTCCTTCCTGGAGGACCTGGGGGCATCGTTCGTCTGCGTCGACGAGCCGGCGGGGTTCCCGTCCTCCATGCCGCCGGTGGTGGCCGCCACCGCCCCGCTGGCGGTGGTGCGCTTCCACGGCCGCAGCGAGTTCAGTGGGAAGGGGCCACGTGGGAGGGGCCGGTGCCGAGCGCGGCCGAGCGCTTCCGGTACCTCTACACCCCCGACGAGCTGGCCGAGTGGGTCCCCCGCATCCGCGATCTGGCCCGCTCGGCCGACGAGGTCCACGTCCTGATGAACAACTGCTGGCAGGACTACGCGGTCGTCAACGGGGCCCAGATCGCCGACCTGCTTCAGGTCCCCCCGGCGCTGTCGGAGGCGCTCACGGCCGACGCGTGATGGGCCACCATGAGCCACTCCCCGTCCTCGTCGCGGGTGAACAGGTTGAGGGCGGCGACGGTCGTGGCGTTGGCCGTGTCGAGGATGTTCTCGTCGACCGTCACCCAGCCGACGTCGCCCACCACCTCGGCCGCCTCGTTGGTGAGGATGAACTGCAGGCGCTGGGCGTTCTGGAACAGGGCGAAGAACGAGGCCGCCACCCGGCCCCACCCCTGGAGCGTGGCCCAGCCCGGGTGGGTGCAGATCACCCGGTCGGAGTGCTCCCACGCCTTCGACATGGCGTCGAGGTCGCGCTCCTCGAAGGCGGCGTAGAACGCGTCGTTGGCGGCGATGACGCCGTCGAGATCGGAGGATGCCATCAGGTCGGGGGGACGCTACCCGCTCGCTGTAGCGTCCCCCGCCAGTGACCGGATCCGTCCCTTCCGCTCGACGTCGGCGGATTCCCTCCACCGACGGCGTCGACGTAGCCGTCCACGACCTCGGTGGTGCGGGCCCCCCGCTGGTCCTGGTCCACGCCACCGGGTTCTGCGGGGGAACGCTGGCGCCCCTGGCCCGGGTGCTGGGCGGCTCGTTCCACGCCTGGGCCGTCGACGTCCGGGGCCACGGGTCGACGGTGACGCCCGATGGCCTCGACTTCCAGTGGACCGGGTTCTCCGACGACGTGCTGGCCGCGGTCGACGGCCTGGGGCTGGGCCTGGGGCTGGAGGGCGCGTACGGGTTCGGGCACTCGTCGGGTGGGGCGGCCGTCCTCGACGCCGAGGCCCGCCGCCCTGGCACGTTCCGGGCCCTGTACTGCTACGAGCCGATCGTGTGGCCGTCGCCCCCGCCCCCGGGCAGCCGCGATCGGCTCATCGAGGGGGCGCTGCGCCGGCGGTCGCTCTTTGCGTCGCTCGACGAGGCCCGGGCCAACTTCGCCGCCAAGCCCCGTTCTCCGTTTTCTCCGCCGAGGCGCTCGACGCCTACCTGGCCTGCGGCTTCGAGGAGTCCGAGGGGGGCGACGGTTCGGTGCGGCTGCGGTGCCGGGGGGAATGGGAGGCCGCCATCTACCGCCAGGGCCTGGTCCACGACGGCTTCTCCCGCCTGGGCGCCGTGACGTGCCCCGTCGTCGTCGCCGCCGGCGACCGGTGGGAGGCGTTCGGCCCCGAGGTCGTCGCCGGCCAGGTCGCCGCCCTCCCCCACGGCCGGGCGAGCTCCTTCCCCGGCCTCGGCCACCTCGGCCCCATGGAGGACCCGCCCGCCGTGGCCCGCTCGGTGGCGGAGGCCTTCCGAGTCTGACTCGAGTGTGCAGTTGCGTCGGTATATCCCACGCAACTGCACACTCGACCGGCGGTGCGGATCGGCCGGCCGCCGGCAGTGTCCGTGGAGCATCCACGTGGGTGTCGCAGGCCATCGGTAGCCTTGGTCCCGATGGCTCTTCCGCTCCCCAGGTCGCTGTCGCCCTCCAAGGTGGCGTCGTTCAAGGACTGTGCCCTGGCGTTCCGCTTCTCGGCGATCGACCGGGTGCCCGAGCCGCCGTCGGCCCCCGCCACCAAGGGCACCCTCGTCCACCGGGCCCTCGAGCTGCTCTTCTGCGAGCCGGCCGAGGAGCGCACCCTCCCCACCGCCCTGGCCTGCCTCGACCGGGCCACCGAGGAGATCTCGGTCCACCCCGAGTTCACCGGCCTGCACCTCGGGCCCGAGGCGCGCGCCGATTTCGTGGCCGATGCCGAGGCCCTCGTCCGCCGCTACTTCCGGCTCGAAGATCCCCGCACGATCCGTCCCATCGGCCTCGAGCTCATGCTGGAGGCCAAGGTCGGCACCCTCACCCTCCGGGGCATCATCGACCGCCTCGAGCTCGACGAGGATGGCGGGCTCGTCGTCACCGACTACAAGTCGGGCGCGGTGCCCCGTGTCACCTACGAGCAGAGCAAGCTGGGCGGGGTCCACTTCTACGCCTTCCTGTGCGAGCAGGTGCTCGGCCGGCGGCCGTCGAAGATCCAGCTCCTCTACCTGTCCGAACCGGTGGCCATCGTCGCCCAGCCGTCCGACCAGTCCATCCGGGGGCTGCAGCAGCGCACGTCCGCCATCTGGACCGCGGTCGAGCGGGCCTGCGAGCGGGAGGACTTCCGGCCCCACCCGTCCCGGCTGTGCGACTGGTGCTCGTTCCAGGCCTACTGCCCGGCCTTCGGCGGTGACCCGGCTCTGGCGGGCGCCCGGGCGGCCGGCGGCGCAGTGGTCGCGCCGCCCGTCCCCAGCGGGGTCGTGGCCGTCGCCCCCACCGGCTGACACCCGCCCCGTCCCGTTCGCGGCCCGGCTACCGTGCAGCCCCCGTGAGCAGCGTTTCCCGCATCCGCCGCGTCGTCGAGCCGTTCGACCGGGCCGTCGACCGCGGGTTCGACCGCCTCCGCGGCCGTCCCGTGCCCGACAAGCTGTTCTACCTGGCGTCCGACCTCGGCGATTTCAGCCTGGTGTGGATGATCCTGGGCGCCCTTCGCGGCCTGCGGTCGGAGCGGGACTGGCATGCCGCCATGCGGTTGGGCGCCGCTGCGGGCGCGGAATCGTTCCTGGTCAACGTGGTCGTGAAGTCGTTCTTCCGCCGCACCCGGCCGGTCGTGGCGACGGCGCACCCGTACCACCTGCGGATCCCACTCACGAGCAGCTTCCCCAGCGGCCACGCGACATCGGCGTTCAGCGCGGCGCTACTGCTCAGCGACGACGACGTGCTGTGGCCGCTCTACTACGCCATCGCCCTGGTGGTGGCGTCCAGCCGGGTCCACGTGCGCATCCACCACGCTTCGGACGTGGCCGTGGGTGCGGCCATGGGCACCGTGTTCGGGCTGGTGGCCCGCCGCGTCTACCCGCTCCCGCCCGCTCGGACGCTCCTACCGCCGGACTGAAGCCTTCGGCGGGGAGGACGACCTCTAGTTGACGCCGACCGGCTCGAGGGTGTCGATGACCGACGTGGCGAGCACGGAGCGCATGTCGAGCAGGAGATCGGAAACCTCGGCCGTCGACACCAACTCGCGGGTGTGCATCCAACCGAGGCTGCGGTCGATGATCGCCAGCGCCTCGGAAATGGCTTCTCTATCGATCGTCTCGCTCATCTCATGTGCTCCTAACACCGGACAGTGCGCCTTGTTCCCCTATTTTCGTCACGGCCATCGGCCGGCTTGAGCCCCGTGTGTGCGACCCACCCTACTGAGTGCGGATTTCGAATGTGTTTCGGTTGACGTAACGATCTGCTCTTGTTGTCTCACCCTCCTGTCATTCTTGAAACCATGCACGAGCAACTCCTCCTCGTACGAACCGACGACGATCAGCCCTGGCGCCTCGACGAACTGACCCGCGAAGTCGGCCGTCGCGGCGTCCAGGAGGCCCGAGCCGCCCTCCTCCAGGTCGTCGCCGACGAGACCCTCCCGGCACCCGCCAACCCGGCTCGCCCCCACCCACCCGCCGCCGCACCGCCGCCTGACTCGACGCACCGCCGCGCCTGACCCGACGCACCCGCCGCCGCCGCCGCCGCACCGCCGCCTGACTCGACGCACCGCCGGCGCCTGACTGCACCGCCGGCGCCTATCGTGCGCTTGGCAGGTGGCGCCGTCTCTCTTCCCCCTCCCGTAACCCCCTTTCGGGAGACGCGCCATGGCCCTGCTCGATGCGACCCCCCCTGCCGGGCGAAGGTGGCGCACGGCCGTCGCCGGAGCCACTGTCCTCGCGCTGACGGCGGCGTGCGGGGGCCACGGGCCCCGGCCCGCCCCCGCACCGCCTGCGCCGGTCGTCGAGCTCCCGGCGGGGCTCGACACCAGGGTCGAGCGCGTCGTCGACGGCGACACCATCATCGTGGCCGGCGGCCACCACATCCGCCTCATCGGCATCGACACGCCGGAGACCAAGGATCCGCGCAAGCCGGTGCAATGCTTCGGGCGGGAGGCGTCGGCCTTCCTCTCCGACCTGCTGCCCCGAGGCACCGGTGTCCGCCTGGTCGGCGACGTCGAGCCCCGCGACTTCTACGACCGCACCCTCGCCTACGCCTACCGCCTGCCCGATGGCCTCTTCGTCAACGCCGATCTCGTGCGACAGGGATACGCCCGCGTCCTCACCATCCCGCCCAACGTCGCCCACACCGACGAGTTGCTCGTCCTCGACCGGCAGGCCCGCGAGGCGGGACGGGGCCTCTGGGCGGCGTGCGGGCCGGCGCCGTGACCCGCGGTAGCGTCCGCGACGGTGCCTTCGCTCGCGGAACGCCTCGGCCACGGCCCCGACGCCCGCCTGTTGATCGTGAACTGCGACGATCTCGGATCGAGCCACGCGGCCAACGTGGGCGTCTACGAGGCCCTCCGGGAAGGGGCCGGCACCAGCGCCAGCCTGATGGTGCCCTGCCCGTGGGCCCGCGACGCGGCCGCCCGCTACCGGGGGGAGGACGTCGGGGTCCACCTCACGCTCAACGCCGAGCACGACCTCTACCGGTGGGGGCCGATCACCCACGCCCCGTCGCTGCTCGACGGCGATGGTGGATTCCCGCGCACCCGCGACGACCTTTGGGACCACGCCGACATCGACGAGGTCCGCCGCGAGTGCCGGGCCCAGGTGGAACGGGCCATCCTCTGGGGGTTCGACGTCAGCCACCTCGACTCGCACCTCGGCAGCCTCGAGCTCCGACCCGAGTTCTTCGACGTCTACCTCGAGCTGGCCGTGGAGTTCCGCCTGCCGCTGCGCCTCGGCTCCGCGTCCACCGAGCTCGCCGTGGGCTTTCCGTTCCGGCGGCTGGCCGAGGAGGAGGGTGTGATCTCCCCCGACCGTTTCGTGGCCGTGCGCCGAGTCGGCCGGCGGCGGGCCATCGAGCGGGCCATCGAGGACATCCCGCCGGGGGTCACCGAGGTGCACCTGAGCCCCGCCCTCGACACGGCCGAGCTGCGGGCCATGGCCCCCGACTGGTCGGCCCGGGTCGACGACCACGATCTGGTCACCAGCGGCAGCTCCAACCTGCGGGCCCTGGCCGCCCGCTCCGGCGTCGTCTTCGTCGGCTACCGGGAGCTGCGCCAGCTACAGCGCTCGGCGTAGGAGCCCCGCCCGCCGCGAGGGCAGCTTCGCCAGGTCAGGCCTGGCGCACCTGGCCGGCGACGAGCGGTTGCTGAAGGCTGGCCACGACGCCACCCGCCTCCTCCTCGGTGATGGCCAGCGCCCCCACCTGGCCGCTGGCCACGAACGCGGAGGGCTGGGGGTCGGAGCCCAGCAACCCCACCGAGATCCGGTCACCACCCACCACCGCCCACAACTGGTAGTTGCGGTCGGGCGCGAGGGTCGGGAGGTTGTCCTCGGCCAGGTAGCCCCGCCCGTCGGGCAACATCCAGGCCTCGACGACCAGCTGGCCGTCGGGTGAGCGCATATCGACCTTGACCACCTCGGGATCCGCCTTGGCCGCGTCGATCGTGCGCTCGAGCTCGGCGCCGTGGACCCCGATGGCGATGTCGTCGATGCGCCGGCCGTCCTCGATGACCTTGAGGCCGAGCACACCGATGACCGACGCGGCGACCGTCGCCGCCGCGACCAGCGCACCGATGCCCAACCCCACACGCCGCCGCCCCCCACGGTCGGCCCGCGGACGGCTCCCCCCGGCGGGGACGAAGGGGCCGCCGGTGGCGCCACCGCCGGCGCCGCGCTCGCCCGACACGCCCGACACGCCCGACCGGACGGCGTGGATCGGGGCCAGGTCGAGGGGAGGCGCGGTGCCTTCCAGGTCCTCCGATATGCGGTCCCACACCGAGAGCGGAACCTCGAAGACGCCGGTGCTCAGGAGCCCGGCCATCTCCATGTGCTCCTGCACCTCGGTGCGGCAGAGCCCGCAGGCGCGCAGGTGGCGCTCCACCGCCTCCCGCTCCTCGGTTTCGAGGGCGTCGAGCGCGAACACGCCGAGGAACTCGCTGGCCTCCGCATGGGTCAACTCGTGAGCCATGGATCCCCAACTCCCATCTCCACCAAATCCTGTCGCATCCTGCGCAGTCCTGACCGGATACGACTCTTCACGGTACCTTCCGGGGCGCCGAGCAACACGGCGACCTGCCGGTACGTGTGACCTCCGAAATACGCCAGCTCGACGGCCTTGCGCTCGTCCTCGGGGAGGGCCGCCACCACCTCCTTGACCTGCTCGGCGACGGTGAGGTCGATGACCTCGCGCTCGATGTCGTCGGACACCGCCGGTGACTCCCGGGCGTCGCGCTCCTCCCGGCGGCGCCGGGACGTGTCCGACCGCAACAGGTCGACGGAGCGTCCGTGGGTCTGGGCCAGCAGGTACGACCGCAGCGAGCCCCGCTCGGCGTCGAAGCGCTCGGGCCGGTTCCACAGGCGGAGGAACACCTCCTGGAGGATCTCCTCGGCCATCGCCTTGTCGTTCAGGAGCCGGCAGGCCAGCCCGAAGGCGGCCCCCGCGTGGCGGCGGTAGGCCTCGGCGAGGGCGTCCTCCCGCCAACGCCCGATGGCCACGACGAGCGCGGCATCGCTGGCGTCGCGCAGGTCGTCCATCGGCATAGTGTCTCTCGTTCGGCGCCGGCACCCGATCCGGATGTGCTCATCCACCTCGCGGCGTGGCTCCGTACGCCGTGCGTGAGGCCGACATCGAAGTTCTCGGCCGTCGCGTTCGGCCTGGCAGTGGTCCTGGTCGCATGCGGGGGCGGCAGCGACGAGGCGGCGTCCGAAGCCGGTGGCGGCACGAACGGGGCGGCGAGCACGTCGGGCGGAGTGACCATCGAGGGCTTCGCCTTCGAGCCGGACGCGGTCACGGTCCCCGCCGGCACCACGGTGACCTGGACCAACAAGGACGACGCGGCCCACACGATCGATCCGGGCGGCGACCTGTTCCCGACCAGCCCGAACATCCCGGGTGGTGGCGGGTTCAGCCACACCTACGACACGGCGGGCACCTTCCCGTACGTCTGCGGGATCCACAACTACATGGCCGGCACCGTCGTCGTCAGCTGACGACCAGCCGGCAGCCGCTCCATCCCGTACACCCCCGACCCCAGGAGACCAGCGAATGCCGATCAGCCAACTCCGCCTGCCGGCGGCCGACGAGACGTGGAGAACCGTATGAGCATCGACGAACGTCGGCTCGCAGAGCTGATGGAGGAGTCGAACGACCTGCACGTGGACGCCATGCGTGGCATCCACGACTCGATCCCCCTCCTCACCGAGATCCGCGAGGAGCGGCGTCGCGACGAGATCGACACCGATGAGATCGACCGGTTCAACCAGGGTCGCCGCCGGGCCCTCAGGACGATGGGTATCGGTGCCGGTGGGCTGGCGGCCCGGGGCGCCCTCTACGGCAGCCTCGGCTCGCTGTTCACCGGCCTGCTGGCCGCCCCCGCCCACGCCGACAAGAACCTCGACATCCAGATCCTGCAGACGGCGTCGTCCCTGGAGCGCCTGGCCGTGAACACCTACAACGCCGCGGTCTCCATGAACCTGGGTGGCATCGCCGACGTGACCGGCAGCGCCGGCACCACGATCAAGGCCTTCGTCACGACCACCGTGACCCAGCACGACGAGCATCGGAAGGGATTCGTGGCCCAGACCACGGCTCTGGGAGGCAAGCCCCAGGACGCGCCCAACCGCAAGTTCCAGGCCGTCGTCGACATGGCCGTGCCAAACCTCAAGACCCCCCTCGACGTCGTCGACCTGGCCGCCAGCCTGGAGAAGGTCGCCACCGACACCTACCTGGTCAACCTGGGCCTCTTCGAGGACACCAAGTCCAAGGAGATCATGGCCAGCGTCATGGGCGTGGAAGCCCAGCACCTGGCCACACTGCGGGCCGTCAAGGCCCTCCTCGAGGGCGGGGCCCCGCAGCTCATCAAGATCCCCATCGGGGCCGACCTGGCCAAGCTCCCGGCGGCCGCCGGCAGCATCGCCTTTCCCAACGCGTTCGAGCAGGTCATGGACCCCGACGGCATCGCCCAGCCCGACACAGGAGACGTCAAGTGACCGACATCGTGCACGATCGCGAGCTCGACCCGATGCCGGCGCCGACCGGCTTCGGGCGGCGCAAGTTCCTCCTCGGCAGCGGTGCCGCGGCCGCTGCGGCCATCGTCTTCGCCGCCTGCGGCAGTGACGACGACGGCGACGAGGCCGGTGGCGGAACGACCGACACGACCGACACGACGGCCGCCGCCGCGATCGGCGACGCCGACGTGGCCACCCTGGCCGCCGGCCTCGAGGTCCTGGCCGTCGACACCTACCAGGGCGCCCTCGACGCGGCCACCGCCGACAAGCTGGGCGCGGTCCCCCCAGCGGTGGCCACCTACGTGACGACCGCCCTGGCCCATCACAAGGAGCACCTGGCGGCGTGGAACGGTGTGTTGAAGTCGGCCGGCAGGCCCGAGGTGACCGCCCCCAACGCCACCCTCAAGCCCACGGTCGACCAGATGTTCGCCGCCGTCACCGACGTGGCCGGCGTGGCCAGGTTGGCCCTGCTGCTGGAGGACATCGCGGCCCAGACGTACCTCAAGGCAATTCCCCTGCTCAAGGACAAGGCCGCCATCCGCAAGGCGGGCGAGATCCAGATCGTCGACCAGCAGCACCAGGCGATCCTCCTCTACACCCTGGGCATGTACCCCGTGCCCGAGGTCTTCCAGAAGACGGACAAGGCCGCCTTCTAGAGACAGTTCCGGCCCGTCGGCCCGCCCGCCCCGTGCAGGGGCGGGCGGTGCCGCGTCCGGGCCTCGTCGACCGGGCAGAATGCCGGGAGCATGATCGGCCCCGACGACGGCCCCGCCACAGGCGGCGACGACACTGGCGGCGCCGACACCGATCGCCGGTCGGCGCTGCGGGCCATCTCCCGGGGTGTCGGCGCCGCCGTCGGCGTGGCGGCCGGGGGGTGCCTGGGCGCCACCGTCGCCGCCATCCGGGCGAAGCCGGGAGCGGCGGGCGCCGCGGCGGGCGCCGACACCGCCCTCGACGTCCAGATCCTGCAGACGGCGTCGTCGCTGGAGACGCTCATGGTCGACCTCTACGGGGCCGCCCTCGGCACCGGCCCCCAGGGAATGAACGCCCCTGCCGCGGCCGCCATCGCGGCCATGACCGACGTCACCGCCCGCGACACCGTGGTGAAGCTGCTGGCCGAGACCCAGGCCCACCACCGGGAGCACCGGCTGGCGTTCCAGACCCTCACCACCGCCCTCGGGGGCACCGAGCAGAAGGAACCCAACCCCAAGTACGCCTCCGGGGTGGCGGTGGCCGACGTGAGCAGTACCGAACGCCTGGTCGACTACGCGGCGGTGCTGGAGAAGATCGCCGCCGACACCTACGTGGTCGACCTCACCACCGCCACCAACGTGAAGGCCAAGGAGGCGCTGGCCAGCGTGATGGCGGTCGAGGCCCAGCACCTGGCGGTGTTCCGGCTGGTGGGGGCGCTCCTGCGCGGCGGCACCCCCCACCTGGTGAAGATCCCCATCGGCGACGACCTGGCCAACCTGCCCGCCCTCCTGGCCGCGATCGCCTTCCCCCGGGCCATGGAGGAGACCGGCTCGGTGGCCGAACCCGAGTCGGGGGCGGTGGCGCCCGACGTCGTCACCACGACCTCCTCTCCCACCTCGGGCCCGTCGTCATCATCCTCATCCTCATCCTCATCCTCGACGTCGTCGTCGACGGTGGCCCCCCCGCCGTGAGGGTGGCGGGACCGGGTGGTGGGCTAACCCGCCGCCGTTTCCTCGGAGCCGGAGCCGGCGCCGTCGCCCTCGCCGCCGCCGCCGGTGCCTGTGGGGGCGGTGACGGGGGCGACGGGGGACCCGGTACGACCGTCGCGACCGTCCCCCGGCTCACCGGGGACGCCGCCGTGGCCGGCCTGGTGGCCGGGCTCGAGCACCTGGCTGTCGGCACCTACGACGAGCTGCTCACCTCGGCCACGGCCGACCGGCTGGGCGTCGTCGCTCCCCTGGTGAGCGCCGCCATCACGGTGGCCAAGGCCCAGCACAGCGAGCACCTGGCGGTGTGGAACGCGGTGCTGCGCGGCGCCGGCAAACCCGAGGTGAACGCCCCCGACGCAGGCCTGAAGCCCACCCTCGACGGCATGTTGGCCAAGGTCACCGACGGGGCGGGGGCGGCCCGGCTGGCGCTGCTGGTGGAGGAGATCCTGTCCGACACCTATCTCAAGGCCATCCCCACGCTGCTCGACAAGGAGTCCGTGCGGGCGGCGGCCATGATCCTGGCCACCGACCAGCAGCATCAGGTCGTGCTGCGCTTCGCCCTGGGCGATTTCCCGGTGCCGGAGCCGCTGCAGGTCCCCGACAAGGCCGCCAGCTGAAATACGCTTCCGGCGACATGGGCGGGGACACGTCGCTGGCAGGCAAGGTCGCCCTCGTCGCCGGAGCCACGAGGGGTGCGGGTCGCGGCATCGCCGTGGCGCTGGGCGCGGCCGGGGCGACCGTCTACGTCACCGGGCGTACGACCCGGGCGGAACGGTCGGAGATGAACCGGCCCGAGACGATCGAGGACACGGCCGAGTTGGTCGACGAGGCCGGCGGGCGAGGGATCCCGGTCCGGGTCGACCATCTGGTGCCCGACGAGGTGTCGGCCCTGGTCGCCCGCATCGACGCCGAGCAGGGTGGACTGCACGTCCTCGTGAACGACATCTGGGGCGCCACCACCATGGAGTGGGACAAGACGGTGTGGGAGTCGTCGTTGGAGATCGGGTTGCGGACCCTGCGCCTGGCCGTGGACACCCACGCCATCACCAACCACTTCGCGCTCCCGCTGCTCATCCGCCGGCCCGGCGGCCTGGTGGTCGAGGTCACCGACGGCACGGAGGAGTACAACGCGACCAACTACCGGGTGTCGTTCTTCTACGACCTGGCCAAGGCAGCGAACCTGCGGACGGCGTTCGCCCTGGCCCACGAGCTGAAGCCCTACGGCGCGACCTCGGTGGCGCTCACGCCCGGGTGGCTGCGATCGGAGGCCATGCTCGAGGCCTTCGGCGTCACCGAGGAGAACTGGCGTGACGCCACCGGGCGCATCCCCCACTTCGCCATCTCCGAGAGCCCGGCGTTCGTGGGCCGGGCGGTGGTCGCGCTGGCCCGGGATCCCGACGTGTCCCGGTGGAACGGCGCCTCGCTGTCGAGCGGGCAGCTGGCGAGGACCTACGGCTTCACCGATCTCGACGGCAGCCAGCCCGATGCCTGGAGGTACCTCCCCGAGGTCCAGGATCCCGGCAAGCCGGCCGACACGACGGGGTATCGCTGACGCCGGCTAGCCGACGCGCCAGACCTAGCCGACGCGCCAGACCTAGCCGACGTCGTAGTCGGTGACCTCGCGGATGTTCTCCTGGATCGCCTTGTACTCGGCGCTCTGGGTGAGGGGGAGCAGGCCCATGAGCTTGCCCATGTTGCCGGTGACCTTGATGCGGCCCTGCATGAAGGCGGCGTTGGGGTCGAGCTCGCCCTTCTGGATTCGCACCGAGTCGTCCCACGTGAGGCTGAGCGTGAACTCGGCGTCGACGTCGTCGCCCAGCTTTGACTCGGTGAGCTTGCCGCTCTCGACGACCCAGTAGTAGCGGACGTCGCCGTTGGGACCGCCCGTGACGTTGTACTGCATGTGGGCGGTGGCGCCGGCCCGCTCGGGGAACGTCTGCGCCAGTTCCTTCTGCTTGTCGAGCCACGGCTGCGTCAGGTACTTCTCCATGGGCGGGGACCTTAGCGCCGGGCGGGCTCCCGCAGGCCCGCGAAGAGGTCGTCCTCGGGACCGGAGGAGTCGACCAGGGAGCGGGCCAGGATGTAGTCGTCGAACGGGTAGGCGTTGCCCGCCTCGGGCGGGAGGCCGAACCAGAACGGCGATGCCGGATCGACCTGGGTGGCGTGGGCCAGGAGGGCGGCGTCGCGCACGTCGTCCTCGGGGCGGACCTCGATGCGGGTCGTTATCCGCTCGTCGAGGCCGGGACGGGCCAGCCAGTCCTCGGGGAAGGGCGACTCCAGCCCCAGTTCGAGGAACTTCTCGTGCATCGCCATGAGCCGACCCTTGGTCCAGGCGCTGTAGTAGAGCTTCGACGGCTGCCAGGGGGGGCCGGCCCCGGGGTGGCTGTCGGGGTCGCCGGCGGCCTGGAAGGCGACCACGCTGATGTCGTGCACCCGGAGGTGGTCGGGGTGGGGATATCCCTCCTGGTCGTCGGCGTAGGTGACGATCACCTGCGGCCGCTCCCGGCGGATCACCGCCACCAGCCGCCCCACCGCCTCGTGCAGCTCGGCCGCGGCGAACGACCCGGGCCGGGTGTTGGCCTCGCTGCCGGCCATCCCCGAGTCTCGGTAGCCGAGCATCACGACCTCGTGGTAGCCGATGATCTCGGCCGACCGGGCCAGCTCCTCGCTGCGGACCTCGTGCAGCCGTTCGAGCACCTCGGGACGGTCCATCGCCGGATTGAGGACCTCCCCCTCCTCGCCCCCGGTGGCGCACACCAGGACGCACCGCACGCCCTCCCGGCGGTAGCGGTGCACCGTGGCCGCCCCCTTGGACGCCTCGTCGTCGGGATGGGCGTGGACGGTGAGCAGGCAGAGGTCGTCCACACCGTCAACGCTACCGGCGGCCGGAGAATTGTCGCGCCGCCTGCCGCCCGGCCAGACTCCGACCCGTGAAAGTCGCCTTCGTAGGTTCGTTCTCGACGGGCAAGACCACCCTCGCCGACCACTTCGCCAAGGAATGGGACCTGCCGCTCCTGCCCGAGGTGGCGCGTGAGGTGGTGAAGCTCGGCTTCCCCCTCGACATGAGCGCCACCGCCGAGACGGAGACCCTGATCTTCCTGAAGCAGTGGCGGGCAGAGGCGGTGCACGAGACGTTCGTGGCCGACCGCTCGATCTACGACGTGCTCGCCTACGCCGACTGGGTGATGGAGCACAACGACGCCGAGCGCAAGGAGAACCACCTCTGGTACGAGTCGAGGGAGATCGCCCTCCTCGACCTGCGGGCCCGCTACGACCACGTGTTCTACCTGCCCATCGAGTTCCCGATCGTCCTCGACGGCCTGCGGCCGGACGACACCACCTTCCAGGCCGACATCGACCGGCGCATCGTCGAGCTCCTCCGCGACGCCGACGTGCGCTTCACCACCCTCACCGGCACCGTCGAGGAGCGCCAGGACGAGGTCCGCCGCCGGGTGCGGAAAGCGGGAGTGGCGTGATCGCGCCTCGAGCCTGATCACGCCTGCCACCGGCGGTCCTGACGTCTATCCTCCGGCCACGATCGGACCCCTGAGCGCCTTTCCCGGCCCCACCGGCAACCCGCGGGCCGTCCCACCGGAGTGGTTCGCGGGGCAGTACCACCTGTTCGAGGACGGCTGGGCCGGCACCCTGACGCTGACCTACACCGGCGACCGCCGGCTGGAGGGCGTGGTGGCGCGGGACCAGTTCGAGCACAGCTCGCCCGTCACCGCCACGGTCAGCGCCGACGAGCCCCACCGGGTCGACCTCGTCGCCCACGACTTCAACGAGCTGGCCGAGCAGCACTACACCGCCTACCTCTTCACCGGCTCGGGCAAGGCGATGGCGGGCGTGACGAGCTGGAAGGGCACACCGTTCAGCTTCTTCGCGGTGAAGACGGCCAACCTGGTCCTGCCGTCGTTCCGCCCGGGAGGGGTGCAACCGGCCGACCTGGCCGGCTCGTACAGCTTCTTCCTCGACGGCGCGCCGGGCACCATCACGCTCGAGCACACCGCCGGTGATCGGCTGGAAGGGACCTGCCGCCCCCGCCACCACCCGGAGGAGCTGGCGGTGACGGCGGAGGTGGGCCGCGACGTGCCCCACGGCGTCACCCTCCGGCTCCATCGGGACGGCGGCGGCGGCGACCGCACCGAGGTGAACGGGTACCTGTTCACCCGACCGAAGAACGCCGTCGCCGGGCTGGTGGCCGATCCGGCCGGCCCGTTGGCCTTCTACATGTTCCGGTACCGCTGACGTGTCCGATCCCGTTCCGGCCGGGCCGGCGGGCACCGACGACGACGAGTACGAGTACGACCTGTTCGTGGCCCACGTGCCGGCCGACGAGGAGTGGGTCCGGGGATTCCTGCTGACGGCCTTCGACACCCGGGGACTGCGCATCCTCACTCCCGACGACTTCCGGCCCGGCGTCCCCGTGGTGGACGAGTGCGTGCGCGGCGTGCAGCGCAGCCGGGCCACCCTGCTGGTGCTGACGGGCGCCTTCCTGGCGGACGAGTGGGCGGCGTTCATCCAGGACCTGGCCACCCACGTGCGGGTGACCGGGCAGGCGCAGCCGGTGATCCCCGTGTTGCGCGAGCCGCTCGAGAAGAGCCTGCTCCCGCTGGAGCTCGGCCTGCTGGTCATGGTCGACCTCACCGATCCCACGGATTCGGACCTGGGCCCGCTCCTCGAGCGGCTCGGCCGGGCCGAGGCGCCGGCCGAGACCATCCCCTGCCCCTACCCGGGGGGCCTCCGGGCCTTCTCGGCCAAGGACAAAGACGCCTTCTTCGGCCGCGCCGGCGAGATCACCGACCTCGCCAGTCGGCTCCGCCAGCAGCGCTTCATCACCGTCATCGGGCCGTCCGGCTCGGGCAAGTCGTCCCTCGTCCTGGCCGGCCTCCTGCCCCGCCTCGACGCCGGCCAGTGGGTCTCCCGCATCCTCCGCCCCGGTCCCGAGCCGATGCGATCGCTGGCCGCGGCCCTGGAGCACCCGGTCCTCGGCGCCGGCGACACCGAGGCCGCGGTGTCCGACCTCCTGGCCCGGGCCGGCCCGGGCGCCCCCCGGCTCCTCCTCGTGGTGGACCAGCTCGAGGAGGCGTTCACCCAGGCCCCGGCGGACCAGCGGGAGGCGTTCTTCGACGCCCTCGTGGAGCTGAAGTCCGGCGAGCGAAGCGCGGTGATCGTCACCGTGCGGGCCGACCTCTTCGACGAGCTCATGACGTCGTCGCTGTGGCCGGTCATGCCGAAGGAGACACGGGTCGAGGTCGCGCCGCTTCGGGGCGAGGCGCTCCGGCAGGCGATCGTGCGGCCCGCCGAGAGGGTGGGCGTGTACCTGGAGCCGACGCTGGTGGAGCGCCTGCTCGACGACGCGGCAGCCGAGCCGGGCTCGCTGCCGCTGGTGCAGGAAACCCTCGTCCTGCTCTGGGAGAAGCGGCGGCGGCGCCTCCTCGCCCTGGACGACTACCTGGAGCTGGGCGGCGAGGGCCGCAGCGGGCTGGCCGTGGCGCTCACCACCACCGCCGACGGCGCCCTCGCCGACCTGGACGAGGACCAGCGGGAGCTGGCCCGGCGCATCCTGCTGCGCCTGGTGGCCCTCGGCGAGGGCCGGGCCGACACCCGCCGGCGGCGCAAGGCCGAGGAGCTGCGGAACCTGGCCGACCCGGGGGCGGTGGACGCGGTGGTGGCCCACCTCCGCGAGCGGCGCCTGCTCACGCTGGGCGCGGACGGCGACCCGCACGCGGTCGACCTCGCCCACGAAGCCCTCCTCAGCGCCTGGCCCACCCTTCGCACCTGGCTGGAGGAGAACCGCGACGGCCTGCGGATGGCCCAGGAGCTCGCCGAGGACGCCCGCCGGTGGGAGGAGGCGGGGGACGAGAGCTACCTGTACCGGGGCGTCCGCCTCGAACGCGCCACTGCCTGGACCGACGCCAATCCCGACGAGGTGGGCCGGCCGGAGGCGAGCTTCGTCGCCGCCGGGCTGGCCCTGGCCGAGGAGACCGAGCGCCGGCGGCGCCTGGCGAAGGACCGGGAGGTCCGGGCCGGTATCGCGGCGGCCGCCGACCGGGTCTCCGGCCTCCTCGTGGGCCAGAACCCCGTCGAGGGCCTGGTCGCGGCCGTGCAGGCCGTGGCCCGGAACCTCGACGAGCTGCCCGACGAGCTCATCGGCGCGGTGCAGGCCAGCCTCCTGCGGGCGGTGCGGACGTCGCGCGAGCGCAACCTGCTCCTGGGCCATACCGCCACCGTCACCGGCGTGGCCTCCGGTCCGGACTACATCGTCAGTGGGAGCATCGACCGCACGGTGCGGCGGTGGGACCTCGCCGGGAACCCGCGGGGAGCCCCCCTCACCGGCCACGACGACGTGGTGACGGCGGTCGCGGTGAGCCCCGACGGCGCCACGATCGTCAGCGCCGGGGCCGACGGCACCCTTCGCCGCTGGGACCAGGACGGCAACTCCCTCGGACCGCCGCTCACCGGCCACGACGACGTGGTGACGGCGGTCTCGTTCAGCCCCGACGGCGCCACCCTGGCCAGCGGGAGCGACGACCGGACAATCCTTCTGTGGGACCTCGACGGGAACCGTCTGGGGCCGCCCCTCGCCGGCCACGACGACGTGGTCACCAGCGTCGCCTTCAGCCCCGACGGCGTCCACGTCCTGTCCGGGAGCGCGGACGGGACCCTCCGGATCTGGGACTGCCGCCAGGGTTCCCACGACGTCCTCGCCACGGGCCTTCCGGTGGCGGCGGCCGCGTTCAGCCCCGACGGCCGGTCGTTCGCCGTCGGGAGGGCCGACGGCAACCTGTTTCTCCATCAGCGCTCGGGAGAGATCCGCACCGGGCCCACCCTCGCCCACCGCAACGGCGTGGAGGCGCTGGCCTACGCCCGGGACGGCCGCACGATCGTCACGGGTGGGGCGGACGGGCGGGCCCGGCTGTGGGGCGACGACGGCGTCGCCGACGGGTCGCCGCTCGCCGGCCACCGGGGCGTGGTCACGGCGGTGTGCGTCACGGGCGGCGGCGACCTGGTCCTGACCGGCGGCTCCGACGGCACGGTGCGGGTCTGGGACCGGCGCGCCGTCGGAGACAGCATCGTCCTGCCCGGCCACGACGCCGACGTCAACCGCATCGTCGTGCCTTCGGCCCGGCGCAGCCTCGTGAGCGGCGGCGCCGACCAGAAGCTGCGGGCCTGGAACTGGGAGGGCCGGGCGCTCGGCGTCTGGGAGGGGCACACCAGCTTCGTCTACGACGTCGCCATCGCCCCGGACGACGCCGTCGTCAGCGCCAGCGCCGACGGCACCGTCCGGCTCTGGGACCCGCAGGGAAAGCCGATCGGCGGGCCCTTCGCCGGTCACCGGGGCAACGTCGAGGCGGTGGCCTTCTCCCCCGATGGCAGCACCATCGCCAGTGGGGGCGCCGACCGCACGATCCGGCTCTGGGACCGCCTCGGCCAGCCCCTTGCCGACCCGTTCGCCGGCCACGAGGAAGGGGTCCTGTCCCTGGCGTTCTCCCCCGACGGCGGGAAGCTCGTCAGCGGCGGCGCCGACCGCACGGTGCGGCTGTGGGATCCCGCCGGCACGGCGCTCTGCGACCCGATGCGGCTCCACCGGGACGACGTACGGGTGGTGGCCGTCAGCCGTGACGGGTTGGTGGCCAGCGGCTCCCAGGACGGCACGGTCCGGCTGTGGAACCTGCGGGGCGAGCCGGTCGGGGCACCGTTCGTCGGTCACACGGCGGGGGTGTTCGACCTCGCCTTCAGCCCCGACGGGAGGATGGTGCTGACCGGCAGCGGCGACCGGACGCTGCGCCTTTGGGACCTGGCGGGCAACCAGGTCGGCGATCCCCTCGAGGGGCACACGGGTGCGGTGTGGTGCGTCGCCATGAGCCGGGACGGGCGGAGCTTCGCCAGCGGCGGTGCTGACGGCACCGTGCGGGTGTGGGTCGGCGGCGGGTGGGCCGACTGGCTGGCGACGGCGTGCGAGCGGCTGCGGCACGCCGTCGCCTCCACCACCGTCACCGACGCCGGCGACCCGGCGGTGGCCCTCGCCACCTGCCTGCGCCACGCGCCGCTCGCCACGTCGACCCACCGGTCGTAGCCGCCGACGGTCAGGCGGGTGTTGCCCGGCGCACGGGCGCAGCCTCCTTCGCCGCAGCCTCCTTCGCCGCAGCCTCCTTCGCCGCAGCCTCCTTCGCCGCAGCCTCCTTCGCCGCAGCCTCCTCCGCCGCCGGCTCCTTCGCCGCCGGCTCCTTCGCCGCCGGCTCCTTCGCCGCAGCCTCCTTCGCCGCAGCCTCCTTCGCCGCCGGCTCGTTCGCCGCCGGCTCGTTCGCCGCCGGCTCCGGCATCGCCGGCTCCGCCATCGCCGGGGGACGCTGCCCGGCCAGGAGCTCGGCCAGCGTGCTGCGCCAGCTCCGGGTGGGCTCGAAGCCCAGTCGCGCCCGGACCAGTTCACCGCTGTAGCGGCGGGACCCGCCGTAGAGCCCGCCGCCCGGGGCCCCATGCTCGACCGCCACCCCACCGCCGAGGAGGCCGGCGAGCTCGGCGAAGAGGTCGTGCCAGCTGAAGAACGAGCTGACCACGTTGGCCGCCGTCCCCAGGGGACGGGCCACGCATTCGGCGACAACCCACGCCAGCTCCCTGGCATCGACCCAGCTGTGCCCCAGGCCGTTCCACTCCTCCGGCGTGCGCCCCGGGAGCGTGAGCGGGGCGCGGCGGCGGACCGCGTCGAACACCGGTCCGGCGCACGTCGCCCGCAGCTGCCACAGGCAGTAGGGGTGCGGTCCCCACACGTAAGGCGGCCGCAGGATGCTCACGTCGACGCGGCCGGCGGCCCGGGCGGCCGCGACGACGATGGCCTCGGACGCCACTTTCCCGGCCGCGTAGGGCGACAGCGAGCCGTCGAGCGGGTGCGTCTCGTCCACCGGCGTCCGCCGCGGGTGCCCGTAGACGTCGACGGTGCTCACGAAGACGAACGGCCCTGCGTCCCACGCCTCGACGAGCGCCTCGGTTCCCGCCACGTCCACGTCGGGGGAGGAGAAGGTGCACGCGGCGTGCACGATGCCGTCCACCCCGGCCGCCGCCGCCCGGAGGCTCGGGACGTCGGCCAGGTCGCCTCGAACCACCTCGACGTCGACGCGGCCGTCCGGGAGCGGCCCCGTGGAGCCGGGCCGGGCGAGGATCCGCACGCTGCGTCCCCGCCGGAGCAGCTCCCGCACCACGAAGCTGCCCACCATCCCGGTGCCGCCGGTGACGAGGACGGGGGCCGCGTGCCGGGCCCGCCGGCTGCTCCCGCCCGTCGCCGCCGCGGCCGGCTGCCCGTTGGTCGCGCCGGGCCTTTCCGTGCGCTCGGCCACCGCCACCGCCAGCTCGGCGACCGTGGGACCCTCCATGAAGGTCCGCAGCGCGAGATCCGTCCCGAGCTCCTCGCCCAGGCGGGCGACGGCCCGGGCCGCGAGGAGGGAGTGGCCGCCGAGGTCGAAGAAGTTCTCGCCCCGTCCGACGCTGCCGACGCCGAGCAGCTCACACCACGTCCGGGCGATCCGTGCCTCGGTGTCGCCTCGCGGACCGTCCCCTCCGGTCGCCTCCGTCGGGTCGGGCGCCAGGCGGGCCAGCGCGGGCCGGTCGGCCTTCCCGTTCGGGGTCAGCGGCAGGCGGTCGAGCGTGACGAAGGAGGCGGGGACCATGTGCGCCGGGAGGCGGCGGCGCAGGGCGGTCCGCAGGTCGGCGGCGTCGACGGTGCGGCCCAGCTCCCCCACCACGTACGCGACCAGCCGGGTGTCGCCGGCCGCCTGATGGTGGGCCACCACCACCGCCTCCCGCACCGACGGGTGGGACGCCAGCGCCGCCTCCACCTCTCCCGCCTCGATCCGGTAGCCCCGCACCTTGAGCTGGTCGTCGAGCCGGCCCAGGTGCTCCACGGTGCCGTCGGGCCGCAGGCGGGCCCGGTCGCCGGTCCGGTAGAGGCGACCGCCGGGCTCGGTCCCGAAGGGATCGGGGACGAAGCGCTCGGCGGTGAGCGACGGGCGGCCGTGGTAGCCCCGGGCCACGCCGGCCCCGCCGACGTAGAGCTCGCCGGGCACCCCCACCGGCACCGGCGCCAGCCGGCCGTCGAGGACGTAGAGGCGGAGATCCTCCAACGGCGTCCCGATCGGCGTGCCCACGCCGGGCTGTCCGTCGCTCCGTCCGACGGCATGGGCGGTGACGTGCACCGTCGTCTCGGTGTTCCCGTACATGTTGACCAGCGCCGCGCCTCCGGGCGCCGCTCGGGCGAACCACCGCTGCACCGCGCCGGGGTCGAGCGCCTCGCCGCCGAGGATGACCAGCCGGAGCGCCTCCGGGCCGCCGCTGCCGCTGCCGGCCGGGCCGTCGAGCACGGGGACGAGGGCGGCGAAGGCCGACGGTGTCTGGTTGAGCACGGTCACCCGCTCGTCCCGGAGCAGGCGGGCGAAAGCCTCGGGCGAGGCGGCCGTGAGGGCCGGGACGCCCACCACCGTCGCGCCGTGGGTCAGCGCCCCCCACAACTCCCACACCGAGAAGTCGAAGGCGAACGAATGGAACATGGTCCACACGTCGGTCTCGTCGAAGGCGTACGGGCCGCCGGTCACGTCGAGTAACCGGCCCACGTTGGCGTGGGTGACGGCGACCCCCTTGGGCCGGCCGGTGGAGCCCGAGGTGTAGATGATGTAGGCCAGGTTCGCCGCCCGGAGCGGGGCCGGATCGGGGCGGGTGGCGTCGGGGCGGGTGGGATCGGGGCGGGCGGGATCGGGGCGGGCGGGATCGGGGCGGGTGGCGTCGGGGCGGGTGGGATCGGGGCGGGCGGGATCGGGGCGGGCGGGATCGGGGCGGGCCGGATCGTGGCGGGCGGGATCGGGGCGGGCCGGATCGTGGCGGTCGGTTGCGGCGTCGGGGTCCTGGTCGTCGACGAGCACGACGGTGGCCGCATTCGGGGGCAGGCGGGCGGCCAGGTGGGACCGGGTGACCACGACGGGGGCGGCCACGTCGCCGAGCACGTAGGCCAGACGGTCGGAAGGGTGGTCGGGATCGAGGGGGACGTAGGCCCCGCCGGCGCGCAGGATGCCGAGCAGGCCCACCACCAGCGCGGTGGAGCGGTCGAGGCAGATGCCCACCGGCACCTCGGGTCCCACCCCCCGCGCCACCAGGCGACGGGCGAGGGCGGACGAGCGGGCGTCGAGCTCAGCGTAGGTGAGATCGCCGTCGGGGCCTCGCACCGCCGTCGCCCCCGGGCGGCGGGCGACCTGGGCCGCGAACCGCTCGGGCAGGGTGGCGGCGGGGCTGGCGCCGACCGGGGCCGGGGCCGTGGCGCCCGACACCAAGAGCACCCGGGCCCGCTCGTCATCCCCCATCAGGGGGAGCGAGCCGACCGGGGCGTCGGGGTCGGCCACGGCGGCGGCCGCGAGCACCTGGAAGTGACCGAGGATGCGCTCGGCGGTGGCGGCGTCGAACAGAGCGGTGTCGTAGACGAGGTGGATGCCGATCGACTCGTCGCGCCCGTGTTGGAGGGTCAGGGTCAGGTCGAACTTGGCCGTGCCGGTGTCGACGGGAACGGGCTGGAGTTCGAGTGATCCCAGGAGGCGGGCGGCGGGGGCCTCCTGGAAGTCGACAAGCACCTGCACGACGGGCGCATGGGCCAGGTTGCGATCCGGGTCCAGGTGCTCGACGAGGCGCTCGAACGGCAGCTCCTGGTGGTCGAGGGCACCCAGCACCGCCGCCCGCACCCGTCCCAGCACCTCCCGGTAGCTCGGCTCCCCCGAGACGTCGACGCGCAGGGCGACGGTGTTGGTGAACATCCCGATCGTGCCCTCCACCTCGACCCGGGGCCGACCGAGCACCGGGACTCCGAGTACCACGTCGTTGCTGCCCGTCCAGCGGTGCACGACGACAATCCACGCGGTGAGGGCGGCCATGAACGGGGTGGCGCCCTGCCGGCGGGCGAGGGCGGCCAGGGACCCGGCCACGCCGCTGGCGAGTGTGCGCCGCACGCTCGCTCCGTGGTGCGTCGCCACCGGGGGGCGCGGCCTGTCAGCGGGGATCTCCAGCACGGGCGGCGCCCCGGCCAGCGTCGTCCGCCAGTACTCGAGCTCGGCGTCGAGCAGCCCTGCATCGGCCCGTCGGTACTGCCAGGCGGCGTGGTCGGCGTACTGCACCGCCGGCGGACCGGCATCGACCGACGCGCCGCGGAGGGCGGCGTCGTAGGCGGCGGTGAGCTCGGCCAGGAGGAGCTCCACCGACCGGCCGTCGCACACGATGTGGTGCACGACCACCTGCAGGACCTGGGCGCGAGGCCCGGCGTCGAGCACCGACAGCCGCAACAGTGGGCCGGCGGCCAGGTCGAACGGGCGGCGGGCTCGCTCGGCCAGGGCCTCCTCGACGCCCCCCGCGCCCACCTGCGCCGTCTCCACCACCACCGGCCCGGCAGGGTCGACCACCACCACCGGTTGCCCGTCGACCTCGGGGAACCGGCTGCGCAGCACCTCGTGGCGTCGCACCACGGCGCCGACCGCCCGGCGCAGGGCGTGGAGATCAATGCGGCCCTCGACGGCGAAGGCCATGGGGATGGAGTACACGGCGGAGCCGGGCAGCAGCCGGTCGAGGAACCACAGCCGGAGTTGGGCGGACGACAGCCGCCGCGGCCCATCCATGGCCCGCTCGGGGGCCGGCGCGGGGTCCGCCCCGACGGCCCCGGTGCCGCCGGCGTCGCTGTCCACCAGCGCCGCCAGGCCGGCGATGGTCGGGTGGGCGAAGATCTGGCACAACCCGAGGTGGGGTGCGAGGGCGGCCCGGATACGGCTGAGAACCTGGATGGCCAGCAGGCTGTGGCCGCCCAGGTCGAAGAAGTTGTCGTCCCGGCCCACCTCTTCCAGGCCGAGCACCTCGCACCAGATCCGGGTCAGCGACCGCTCGGCGGCGGTGGCGGGGGCCTGACCCGACGCCGGGGCGGGCCGGGACGGCGGCTCGGGCAGTCCCGCCCGGTCGACCTTGCCGTTGGGGGTGAGCGGCAGCGCGTCGAGCGTCACGAACCGCGACGGCACCATGTGGGCCGGCAGGGTGGTGGCGAGGAACGAGCGCAGGGCGTCGACGGCCACGTCCTCGCCGGCCATCAGGTAGGCGACCAGGGACGACCCGCCCGCCGGATCGGGGTGGGCCACCACCGCCGCCCGGGTGACGGCGGGGTGGGCGCACAGCGCGGCCTCGACCTCCCCGGCCTCGATGCGGAAGCCACGCACCTTGAGCTGCTGGTCGACCCGGCCGAGGAACTCCACCATGCCGTCCGGACGGAGGCGGGCGCGATCGCCCGTGCGGTAGAGGCGGCCCCCCGGCTCGGCCCCGAAGGGGTCGGGGATAAAGCGCTCCGCCGTCAGCGACGGGCGCCGGTGGTAGCCGCGCGCCACCCCGGCGCCGGCGATGTAGAGCTCACCGGGGACGCCCAGCGGTGCGGGGGCGAGGCGGTCGTCGAGCACGTGCAGGCGGGTGTTGGCCAGGGGCCGGCCGATCGGCACGGCGACCGGTCCTTCGCCGCCCGTCGGCTCGCCGGCCTCGTCGAGGGCGGCGGCCGCCGACCACACCGTGGTCTCGGTCGGCCCGTACAGGTTCCACGACCTGTCCCCCATCCGGCGCAGGGCAACGGCGAGCTCGGGACTGAGCGCCTCCCCGCCGCAGAGAACCGCCCGCAAGCCGAGGTGCCGGGGGGCCTGTCCGGAGGACAGGGCGTGCCAGGTCGCGGGGGTGGCCTGCACGATCGACGGCCCGGCGGCGGCGATGGCGTCGAGCAGGACGTCCGGATCGGGCGTCCCGGCCGGGCCGACCACCACGCAGGCGCCGGTGACGAGGGGCAGGAACAACTCGAGGGCGGCGATGTCGAACGACACCGTGGTCAGGCTGAGCAGCACGTCGTCCGGCCCGGCCCCGATGGTGGCGGCCATGGCGTCGAGCAGGTTGACCAGGTTGGCGTGGGTGACGCCGACCCCCTTGGGCCGGCCGGTGGAGCCCGAGGTGTAGATGACGTAAGCCAGGTGGGCCGCCCGGAGCGGGCCGGGACCCGGGAGGGCGGCGTCGGGGCGGGGGGCGTCGGGGCGGGGGGCGTCGGGGCGGGGGGCGTCGGGGCGGGGGGCGTCGGGGCGGGAAGCGTCGGGGCGGGGGGCGTCGGGGCGGGCGGGATCGGTGCGGGCGGGATCGGGGCGGGCGGGATCGGGGCGGCGGGTGGCGGGTCGGAGGGCGGCGTCCGGCCGGAGGGCGGCGTCGGGTTCCTGGTCGTCGGGGCGGTGGGTGGCGGCGTCGGGGTCCTGGTCGTCGACGAGCACGAAGGTTGCCCCGCTCGGGGACAGGCGGTCGGCCAGGTGGGACCGGGTGACCACCACCGGGGCGGCCACGTCGCCGAGGACGTAGGCCAGGCGGTCGGGCGGATGGTCTGGATCGAGGGGGACGTAGGCCCCGCCGGCGCGCAGGATGCCGAGCAAGCCCACCACCAGCGCGGTGGAGCGGTCGAGGCATATGCCCACCGGCACCTCGGGTCCCACCCCCCGCGCCACCAGGCGCCGGGCGAGGGCGGACGAGCGGGCGTCGAGCTCGGCGTAGGTGAGATCGCCGTCGGGGCCTCGCACCGCCGTCGCCCCCGGGCGGCGGGCGACCTGGGCCGCGAACCGCTCGGGCAGGGTGGCGGGGGGACGGGCGGCGACCGTGGCCGTGTCCGAGGCGCCCGACGCCGAGAGCACCCGGGCCCGCTCGTCCTCCCCCATCAGGGGGAGCGAGCCGACCAGGGCGTCGGGGTCGGCCACGGCGGCGGCCGCGAGGACCTCGAAGTGGTCGGCCAGGTGGGCGGCCGTGGCCTCGTCGAACAGGGCCGTGTCGTAGCGCAGGTGGAGGCCGATGGCGCCGTCGCGGCGGCGTTGGAGGGCCAGGGTGAGGTCGAACTTGGCGGTGCCCGTGTCGACCGCCACCGCCTCCAGCTCGAGCGTTCCCAGGCGGCGGAGCGCGGGCGCCTCCTGGAGGTCGAACAGCACCTGCACCACGGGCGCATGGGCCAGGCTCCGCACCGGGGCCAGGTCCTCCACCAGCTGCTCGAAGGGCAGGTCCTGGTGGCCCAGCGCTCCCAGCACCACGGCCCGCACCCGCCCCAGCAGCTCGCGGAACCTCGGCCCGCCCGAGGCGTCGACGCGCAGCACGACGGTGTTGGTGAACATCCCGACGGTCGCCTCCAGCTCCTCCTGGAGCCGGCCCGCGACGGCCGCGCCCACCACCAGGTCGTCCTGGCCGGCGTGGCGCTGCAGCACTGCCAGCCAGGCGGTGAGGCCGACCATGAACAGCGTCGCCCCCTCCCGGCGACCGAGCTCGACCAGGCGCTCGGCCAGGTCGGCCCCGATCACCCGGCGGATGCTCGCACCCCGGTACGCGGAGACAGGAGGTCGCGGCCGGTCGGCCTGGATCTCGAGGACGGGCGGCGCGCCCCCGAGGGCCGCACGCCAGTAGGCCAGCTGGGCGTCGAGCAGCCCGGCATCCAGCCGCCGGCGCTGCCACGAGGCGAAGTCCACGTACTGCACCGGCGCCGGTCCGAGGCCGCCTGATGCGTAGGCGGCGGCCAGGTCCTGGAGGAGCAGCTCCACCGACCACCCGTCGGCCACGATGTGGTGCACCACCAGCAGCAGGACCTGCCGGTCGGGGCCGGTGTCGAGGACGGAGACCCGAACCAGGGGGCCAGCGGCCAGGTCGAACGGGCGCCGCGCCCGCTCGGCCAGGGCTTCGTCGATGCCGCCCGGGCCCACGTCCGCCGTCTCCACCTCCATCGGCGCGGGAGGGTCGACCACGACCACCGCTTGGCCGTCGACCTCCGGGAACCGGCTGCGCAGCACCTCGTGGCGGGTCACCACCGCGCCCAGCGCCAAGCGGAGGGCGCGGAGGTCGATGCGGCCCTCGACGGCGAAGGCCATGGGGATGGAGTAGACGGCGTCGCCCGGCAGCAGCCGATCGAAGAACCAGATCCGCTGCTGGGCGAACGACAGGGCCAGGGGCCCGTCCCGGTCGACGCGGCCGATGGTGGCCGGCCCCTCCGCCTCGGGCGCCGCGAGGGTGGAGTCGCCGATCGCCTCGGCCATGGCCGCCACGGTGGGATGGCGCAGGAGGGTGGCGAGCGGGATGTCCGCACCGAAGCGGCGTCGGGCCCGCCCGACGAGGTGGGCCGCCAGGAGCGAATCGCCACCGAGGTCGAAGAAGTTGTCGTCGACGCCCACCTCGGCGAAGCCGAGGACGTCGGCCCAGAGCTCGGCGAGGATTGCCTCACCGGGCGACCGGGGTGCCAGCGGGTCCGTCTCCAGGGGGCGGCGGGTGTCCGGCACCCTTGCCAGGGCACCGCGGTCGAGCTTGCCGTTGGCCGTGAGCGGGAGCTCGCCGGTGACGGCGAACCGGCTCGGGATCATGAACTCGGGCAGGTGGCGGGCGAGGAAGCGCCGGAGCTCGACGCTGGTGGGCGCGGCGCCGCGCTCGGGGACGACGTGGGCCACCAGCCGGGTCGCCCCGTGCGGGCCGGGCCGGGCCACCACCGCCGCCCGGCGGACCCACGGGCTGCCCTCCAGCGCGGCCTCGATCTCGCCCGGCTCGACGCGCTGGCCCCTGATCTTCACCTGGTCGTCGAGGCGGCCCCGGAACTCGAGCTCCCCGCCCGGGAGCAGGCGACCCCGGTCGCCGGTGCGGTAGAGGCGGCGACCGGGCTCTGCGGAGAAGGGGTCGGGGACGAACCGCTCGGCCGTCCGCGCCGGGCTGTTCACGTAGCCGGTCGCCACTCCCGCGCCGCCGATGAAGACCTCGCCGTCGTCGCCGGGCGCCACCGGCTGCATCCCCCGCCCGAGCACGTGGACGCGACCCCCCGTGATGGCACGACCGGCGGGGACGGCCCCGTTGCCCGTCCCGGCCTCCCCCACCACGTGGAAGGTGGAGGTCATCGCGCATTCGGTCGGCCCGTACTGGTTCACGATCCGGAGCCCGGCGCCGAACCACCGCCGGACCCGCCCGACCGTCGCCCACCGCAGCGCTTCGCCGCTCACGAGGATCTGGCGGACGCCCGCCACCGGCACCCCCCGGTCGGCGAGGTGCGCGCACAACAACTCGAGGACGGACGGGCCCGCGCTCGGGATGCAGGTCACCCGCTCGCGCTCCATGGCGGCCACCAGCACGGCGGGGTCCCGCACGCACTCGTCGGGGACGAGCACCACGCAGGCGCCGGCCACCAGCGGGCCGAGGATGTCGCGCACCGACGCGTCGAACGAGAGCGGGGCCAGCTGCAGGGTGACGTCGCCCGGCCCGAGCCCGGCGACACCGTCGAGGTAGCGGAGGTAGTTCAGAACCCCGCGGTGGGGCGTGTCGACGCCTTTGGGCCTCCCCGACGATCCCGACGTGTAGGCGATGTAGGCCCGATCGGACTGGCCGACGCCGACGCAGGGGGCCCGGGTCGACCGGCCGGCGAACGGGGACCAGTCGTCGAGGAGGACCGGCTCCTGCGCCCGGTCCGGACCCAGGAGGGGGTGGAGCGACGCGCGGGTCACCACGATCGAGACGCCGGCGTCGCCGAGCACGAACCCGAGCCGCTCGGGCGGGTGGGAGGGGTCGAGATACACGTAGGCGGCCCCCGACTTGAGCACGGCGACCAGCGCGACGACGGCTTCGACGGAGCGCTCCAGGCATATCCCGACCACGCCGCCGCGACCCGCGCCGCGGCCGAGCAGCTCATGGGCCAGTTGGTTGGCCCGCTCGTCGAGCTCCCGGTAGGTGACGGCGGCCCCGCCGATCGTGACCGCCCGGCCGTCGGGCGTCCGCCGGACCTGGTCCTCGAACCGGGCCGGGATGCTCCCGGCTGCCGCTTCGGTGTCAGGCTTCGTCGGCCGAACCCTCCATCGCCTGGCGCAGGCTCAACGGACGCATGTCGGTCCACAGGTCCTCGATCCGGGCGAGGCACTCGTCACGGGTCCCCCGGTGGCGTGTCACCCAGCCGGCGGGGACGGGCAGGTCAGCGGGCCAGATCGAGTACTGGTCCTCGTCGTTGACCACCACCAGATGGGGGTAGGCCGGGTCGTCGAACGCTCCCACCGCCGCACCACCTCCCCGCCGACCGGCACCCGGACCGGGCCGCCGTTCGTTCCGGGCCCGAAGTCTTCCGACTCCGCGAAGGCAAGTCAAGGCCCGCCCCGCGCGGCGCCGCGACCGATCAGAAAGGTCATCCTCCCACGAGGGCGCGATGCGTCGGCCGGCTCACGTTGCCGCCGGTGAGGACGACGCCGGCGCGCTCGGCCCGAGCCACGGGGATGGCGCCGCTCAGCAGGGCCGCCAGGCCCGCCGCACCGCCCGGCTCGACCATCAGCCCGGCGTGGCGGACGAGAGCCCGCATGGCGGCCCGGATCGCGTCGTCGTCGACCAGGACGACGTCGTCCGGGCCGAGATGGTTGGCCAGGCAGACCTCGAGCGCCACCTCCGAGGGGTGGTCGAGGAGGAGGGCGTCGGCAATCGAGTCGCCGTTGCCCACCGGGACCCGGACGACCGACCCGGACGCGAGGGACAGCTTCATGTCGTTGCTGCAGGCCGGTTCGACGCCTGTCACCCGGAGGTGGGGGCGGCCGCCGGCCACCACGGCGGTTCCCGCCAGGAGGCCGCCCCCCGCCACCGGGACGACGATCCGGTCGAGCGCGGGAACCTGTCCCAGCAGCTCGAGGGCCACGGTGCCCTGACCGGCGATCACATCCCGGTGGCCCGAGGAGGGCACGATGCACGCTCCGGTCTCGGAGGCGAACGCGTCCACGAGGGCGTCCCGGTCGTCGCCCGCACGGTCGTAGAGGCGGACCCGTGCGCCGGCCGCGGCGGCGGCCAGGCGCTTGACGCCCGCCGGCCGCCCCGGCGGTGGGGCCGGTATGAAGACCGTGCAGGGCAGGCCGAGCAGCCGGGCGCCCCGGGCCAGGGCGTGCGCCCCGTTGCCCGACGACGCGGTCACCACGCCCACCCGGCGCAGGTCCGGCCGCTGCCGGACCAGGCTGGCCAACCGGTTGTAGATCCCCCGCAACTTGAACGAGCCCGTGGCCTGGAGGCACTCGACCTTGAGGAAGACCGAGGCGCCCACCAACCGGTCGATCTCCGGGATGCGAACGATCGGGGTGTGGCGGACGACCCCGCGGATCACGTGCGCCGCCTCCTCGACCGCGGCGCGGCCCAGCTGGACGGCTGCCATCACCTCGGGGATCTGCGGATCGTCGGCGCCCGGCAAATGTAACGGCCGGCCCCGCCTCGATAGCGTCGGCGTGGTGATCACGGCCTGGACGTACGAGGACGGCGGGTTCAGGGAGATTCCCAGCGCCGACGTGTCGGACGTGGTGGGCACGGACGGCGCCGACCGGATCGTGTGGGTCGACGTCGTCGATCCCACGGAGAACGACCTGGCGTGTGTCCAGGAGGAGTTCTCACTCCATCCGCTGGCCATGGAGGACATCCGCGAGCGCCATCAGCGGCCCAAGATCGACACCTACCCGTCCCACTCCTTCATCGTGGCCTACACGGGCGACCGCCACGAGGTCGAGATGTTCGTGGGCGAGGGTTGGCTGGTCACGGTGGGACCCGAGGGATGGTCGTCGGACGGGATCCGGTCCCGATTCGAAAGGGTCCACGTCGACAAGCCGACCGTGGGCTACCTCGTCTACGTCCTCCTCGACGAGATCGTCGACGGGTACTTCAACGCCACCGACAAGATCGAGGACTCGCTGGAGGAGCTGGAGGAGCGCATCTTCCGCGAGCAGCTCCCCCAGGAGAAGGAGATCCAGCAGGAGCTGTTCGACGTCCGCCGCCGGCTCCTCGAGTTCCGGCGGCTCATCGTCCCTCTCCGCGACGTGGTCCAGGTCCTCCTCCGGCGGGAGGCGGACTGGGTCGACGACCTCACCGCCACCCACCTGCAGGACGTCTACGACCACGTCCTACGGGCGGTCGACGTCCTCGACAGCCAGCGCGAGCTCATGGGCAACGCGGTCGACGCCCATCTGGCCATCATCTCCAACCGGGTCAACGACGTCATGAAGCGGATGACATCGTGGGGCGCCATCCTGCTGGGGTCGACCCTGGTCGCCGGCATCTACGGGATGAACTTCGACCACATGCCGGAGCTGAAGTGGCAGCTCGGCTACCCCTTCGCCCTCGGCATCATGGCGATGATCACCATCGTCGGCTACCGCCATTTCAAGAGCAAGGACTGGCTGTAGCGGCGAACTACGCCACGACGAGGCGGCCCCGCATGCCCTTCTCGTAGTGGGTCTTGCCGTCGGTGTCGGTGACGATGCAGAACAGGGTGTAGGTGCCGGGCTTCAGGTCGTAGGTGGCGTTGCACGTCTGGCCCGGCCCGAAGGTCTCGAGCTCGAAGGCGCCCGCCACCCCCAGGGCATCCTCGTCGGGATCGCCACCGGAGTTCAGGGGCACGTCGCCGCCTCCGGGGAGGAAGGCGAGCTCGTGGTTCTCGATGCCTGCGTTGCGGGCCGCGAAGGTGACGATCCCGGCGCTCACGTCGACCTGCGCCGGTGAGAACGAGTACTCCTTGAGCTCCACCGGCACCGTCCGGGCCGCGGTGGCCTCCAGGCTCTCGCCGACCGGGCTGCAGGCCGCCTCCTCGGAGCTCGAGTCGCCCGTCACCCCGCCGTCGTCCGCGTCATCCCCACCCCCGCAGCCGCCGACCACGAGACCGAGCACCACGGCCAGGGCCAGCGGGGCGGCCGCCGCCCGGAACGGACGAGCGAGGAGTCGGGGCCGGCGCCCTGCCATGCGGAGTCTCATCTTCACGGTCTCCTGGTCAACCTGCGAACGTGGTGGAGGCCGATATTCGGCTTACCTAAGACTCGCTGTCAAGTCCGCCTAACTACGATCCCTCACCAGCCGCCGTCGGACCCCGTCGGCACCAGCTCGTCCTGGCCCGTTTCGTCGTCGCAGATCAGGATGTAGCCGCAGAGGGCGGCGAGGCGGGCATGGCCCTCGTCGGGGCCGGTGGCGATCAGCTCGTCCCCCGGCTGGAGGGCCACCGTGGCCCGCAGGCGGTAGACGTAGCGCCCGCCCCGGCGGATGGCCAGCAGGTAGAAGCCGGTCTCGGTCTCCAGCTTCAGCTCCTTGAGGGTGTGGCCGTCGGCCTGGGACCCGGCCGCCACCGGCACCCGCACGACCACCTCCTCGGCGTCGCCCAGGGCCAGGGCCAGGATGGGGTGGAGCTCCTCGTCCTCCTGGATCAGCCAGACCATCTGCTGGGCGGCGTCGCCGATCTCCTCGGCCGACTGGGCCAGGTGCATGAGCCCCCGCAGCGCCGAGGGGTCGACGTGCTCCTGGGCCGCCCGCAGCACCCACAGCTCCAGCCGCTCCATCATCTCGTCGAGCCGGTCCTCGAGGTGGTTCACCTCGGCCGCCAGCCCCTGGTCGCGCAGCACGAGGGCCGAGTAGGCCAGGCCCACCGCCACCTCGGAGATGTTCTTCATCTCGACGAGGACGTCGATGGCCCGGTCGAGGTCGGAGACCGCCGGCTCCTCGGGGGCCTGGGGCGGCTCCCAGGGCGGCGCCCCGGCCAGCTGCCGCAGCTCGGCGATGCCCGCCGCCGCCCCCTGGAGGAACAGGACGTCGCCCGGGCGCAGCACCATGTCACCGTCGATCTCGGTGTTCCAGTCCCGCCCCCGGCGCAGCGCCACCACCCGCATCCCGACCTCGACCGGCAGCTCGAGGTCGGCCAGGGCGTGGTGGGCCATGGCCGAGTCCTCGCGGACCCGTACCCGGTGGGAGATCTCCTCCGCCTGCGACAGGTCGGCCACCAGGGCCCGGGGGATACCGAGGCGGCGGGTGACGATGCGGGAGATGTCGACGGCGGCGTTGCCCAGGCGCTCGATGGCGCTGACCACCTGGAGGACCGAGGCCATGGCGTCGGCGTCGCGCGGGGAGCGGGCGGCCAGCACGCAGATGGCCCGCATCTCGTGGATCAGGTCGGACAGGCGGTCCTCGAGCTCCTCGACCTCCTCGGCCATGGCTGAGTCACCGAAGTACACCGCGGCGTAGCCCAGGTCGATCATGAGCTCGGAGGCGTCCTTGGCCTCGGAGAGCATGGTCTTCAGATTTCGGGGTCTTTCGTCCATTTGTCTCATGCAGCGGTGCTGGCTCGACCCTAGGTCACGCCGAGGGCGACGATGACGAGAATGAGGAAAAGCGCGCCCGCGAAGTCGACGGACGACGTCACCAGCGGGATGCCGTAGGTATCGGGGTCGACCCCGAAGCGGACGGCGGCGATGGTGCCGTAATAGGCCACCGCCACCACGAACGCCACCGCCAGGAGCCCCCCGAGCAGCGAGACGGCCACCATCTGCGGCAGGCCGGGGCTCGCCTGGCCCAGGGCCCGACCGACGTAGTGGGCCCCGATCCCGTTGAACAGGTAGACGGGCAGGCCCAGGAGGAGCATCAACCCGCCGTCGAGGCGGGCGTCCATGCTGGGGACGGGGGTGGCAGCCATCATCCCGAGGTGGAGTTTGGTCGAGAGCCGGGCCGAGAGGATGCCGCCCAGGGCCCCCGCGCTGCTGATGAACGCCGGGAAGAGGATGAGCAGGGCCGGATAGGTGGCGAAGGTGTCCAACTGCTTCTCGATGGCGATGCCGGCCATGGTGCTCAGGCAAGCGGCGGCCAGCAGGATGGGCGTCGACTCGCGCACGACTCGCCGCAGGATGTCCTTCGGCGACCGCCAGGCCACGACGCACGAGCCGAGGGCGAGGGCGCCGACGATCAGGCCGAGGGCGTCGGACACGCCGGGGAGGTCGACCACCAGCAGGCTGGCCAGCCACAGGGCGGGCAGGGTGAGGACGTCGCCCAGGGTGGAGACGATCGGGGCGGTGACGTTGTCGAGGTCCCAGCCGAAGCGGACGGAACCGGCGGCCAGGGCGATGGTCGCCACCAGCACCACCAGCGACGCCAGCAGTCCGCCGACCACCGAGATGAGGGCCAGGTCGAGGACCGAGATGGTGGCCGCCACCCCCAGGGCGACCGCGGCGACCTTGGCCACCACCGCCAGCAGGAGCGAGAGCACGAGCGTGAGGACCAGGGACGCGGCGACGTTCTGGCCCACGAGCGTGCGGGGACGCAGCGACAGGTTGAACGTGCCCACGTGGATGGACGTGCTCAGCCGGTTTCCGAGCGCGGAGAAGACGTTGCCCCGCAACCCGATGGCGGCGGGGACGAGCACCAGGAGCCCGGGCAGGCGTTCGAAGGTGCCGGTGATCGCCCCCAGCACGGCGCCCGCGGCCAGGCTGGTGGTGCTGTTCAGGCAGAGGGAGACGAGGCTCTGGCGGGCGCCGTCGGTGCTGGGGCCGAGGAGTGCGAGCAGCCGGCGGGAGAGGTCGATCGGCCGGATGACCTTGCGGGCCTTGCGGATGGGGACGGCGACCGTCGTGCCGACCCGCCCCACCCCCTTGATCGCCTGCCGGGGCAGCTGTCGGGGACGTTCGAGCCGGCGACGTTCGGGGCGCGGAGGGCCCGGGGGCGGGTCGCCGTCTGCGCCCCGGTGACGCCGGGAGGCGGTAGCCGGACGAGGGGTCCGCGTTCGTGGTCCGGCGCCTCGCTCCGCGGCGGTCGGAATCGCCGTCGGTGGCGTCAGGGGTGTCGGGGCCGGGAACCGGGGTCGCGCCCGCGCCGGCGCCGGACCCGTCGCCCGGCCGGCGTGCGTGGCGTGCCATGACTCGGCGGTTCCGCCATCAGGTCCCTCCACCCCTCATCGACTCGGGCTGATCCTACCGGTCCGGTCGAGAGGGTGGTCGGGACCGGGACGCCGGGCGTGAGGCTGGAGCCGCCGGAGCGCACCGATATCGACGGCTCGTCGGACCCGTTCAAGCGCCGGCCGGTCGGACGTCCCGGGCATCTCCGAGAAGGCCATCGGGCATGTCGTCACCCGGCGACTCCCTGGTGCGGGACGGCGAGTACGAAGAGTCCATCAAGGCCTACACAACTACACCCGAGTGTGCAAAAACCCTGAATATAGCTTGGTTGTTGCACACTCGACGAGTGGGGACGGGCGGCGGGCGGGCCGCCGGGGCCGGTCAGCGGTGATCGATGAGGCCGACCGACTTCAGGCGGCGGCTCCTCGAGAGAGCCCCGACTACGCCGAGGCGTATGCCGTCGGCTGACTGAGGTGTATCGTATGTGTATGTCACGTACCAACATCGACCTGGACGACGACGCCTGCCGGGCGGTCATGGACCGGTACCACTTGTCGACGAAGCGGGACGCGGTCAACTTCGCCCTCCGCACCCTCGCCGCCGAGCCACTCGACATCGACGCCGCCCGCCGGATGCGGGGATCGGGATGGGAGGGCGACCTCGACCGGATGCGCGCGGGTCGCACCGGTTGATCCTCGTCGACACCTCGGCCTGGGTGGAGTTCCTCCGGGACACCGGCAGTGCCGTGTGCAGGCGTGTCGACGACCTCCTCGACGGCGACATCGCCACGTGCGACCCCGTGCGCATGGAAGTCCTGGCCGGAGCCCGGGACGAGAACCATCTGAACGAGCTTCGCCGTCTGCTGGCAAGAGCCTCGTCGGTCGCGGCCGGGCCAACAGACTATGAGGAGGCCGCGTCCCTCCATCGCACGTGTCGCCGCCAGGGCGAGACGGTTCGGAGACTGACCGACTGCCTCATCGCGGCAATCGCGATCCGAATCGACGTTCCGGTCCTCCACGCCGACTCCGACTTCGACGTCCTCGCCCGCCACACACGTCTCCGGCTCGAGGTGCCATAGGACGACGATGAAACAGCCCGCAGAGGGAACCCCGCCGGTTGCAACGCACCCGGCCGGGGAAGGTTCCCAGGGATGGGCAGCCGCTCGGCGGCCCGAAACTCCGGTCCGAGGGGAAACATGAAGAAGCTCATCGCGGCGATGCTGGCGGGTTCGATCCTGGTCTTCGGGGGCGTCGCGTGCGACGACAACTCGAACGCGGGGGACAAGATCGACGAGGACGACACCAACTTCGGCCCCGGGGACGGGGAGGACGAGGTCGGGCCCGGCCGGTAGCGCCCGCCGGGGCTATCCGGCCCGGTTGGGGCCGGCTCGCTCGATGTCGACCCGGATGAGGAGGCGGCGCTCCCGCTCCATGGCCGCCCGGTAGTCGTCCCAATCGGGGTGCTCGCCGGCCACGCTCCGGTAGTGCTCGACCAGCGGCTCCATGGCGTCGGGCAGGGAGAGCACGTGGGCCGTCCCGTCCACCTGCACCCAGTCCCACGAGTTGGCCTTGGTGACGAGCACCGAGACCCGGGGGTCGCGGCGCAGGTTCTTCACCTTGTAGGCCGTCTCCCGGCTGCTGATGACCACCCGCCCGTCGTCGTCGATGGCGGCGCCGACGGGCGACATCTGGGGCCGTCCGTCGGACCGGTAGGTGGCCAGGACGGCGCTGTGGTTCAGGCGGATGAAGTCCCGGGCCTCGTCGATGTCCATGGGCGAATTCTGGCACTCACTCCCGGACCGGGCGGCTCCGCGCCCGGGCGGTGACGGCCGAGTAGTCGAACGGGCCCAGCCCCTCGGCGTCGGACAGCTCGAACCAGGCCCGGGCGGCCATGGCCAGGGGCAGTTGGAGGCCGGCGTTCTGGGCCGTCCCGGTGACGAGGCGGAGGTCCTTGGTGGCCAGCGACAGCTTGAAGTTGGCCGGGAAGCGGCCCGACTCGATGTTCTCCCGCTTGCTGCGGACGGTGACCCCGATGGGCGACTCGGCCAGGATGTCGAGGACGGTCGACTGGTCGAGGGCGAAGGCGTCGGCCAGGGTGAGGGCCTCGGCGAGGCCCGACATCAGGGCGCCGAGGATCGAGTTGGTGACCAGCTTCATGGCCGCCCCCGCTCCCGGGGGGCCCATGTGGATGGGCGTGCCGAAGGCCTCCAGCACCGGCGCCCACTCCTCGTAGAGGTCCGCCTCGGCGCCCACGAACACCTTCAGGCTGCCGTCGGTGGCCTGGGGGACGCTCCCCAGCACGGGGGCGTCGATGACGTCGACGTCGTCGGGGACCCGTTCGGTGAGCTCGCGGATCACGTCGGGGCCCACGGTGGACATCTCGATCAGCGTGTGGCCGTCGTCCATCCCCTCCACCAGTCCCCCGGCCCCGAAGACGACCTCCTCCAGCGCCTCGGGGGTGGAGAGCATGGTGAACACCGCCTCGCCCTGGCGGGCCGCTTCGGCGGGGGTGTCGACCAGGCGGGCCCCCCGGGCGACGAGGGGCTCGGCCTTGGCCGGCGTGCGGTTCCACACCACGAGGTCGTGGCCGGAGTCGAGCAGGCGACCGGCCATGGGCAGGCCCATCTGGCCCAGGCCGACGAACGCGAGGGTTGTCATGCCCCCGTTCTACTCGGCCCCACCCGCACGCAAATCCGCGCTCAGATCCGGGACAGCTCCACCAGCACGGCCCGTTCGATCTCCCGGGCGTGGTCGCCGTCGGCCACCTTGGCCCCCGTGGCGTCGGCCACGTAGAAGCTGTCGACCACCTCGTGGCCCAGGGTGGCGACCTTGGCGTGGCGGATGTCGAGGTGGAGGTCGGCCAGGGCCCGGGTGATGCGGTAGAGCGTGCCGATCCGGTCGGGGGCCCGCACCTCGACGACGGTTGCGGTGGCCGACGCCCGGTTGTCGACGGTGACCGACGTGCGGGCGGGGACGGCCGACACCGAACCGGCGGGACGGGGCTGGGCGGCGTAGCGGCGGGCCCGGTCGGCGACGCCCGCCTCCAGCGACAGCCGTCCCGCCAGCACCTTGCGCAGGTCGGCCTCGATCTCGGCCCAATCGGGTCCCGCCCCGTCCGGACCGGCCCCGTTCGAATCCGCGGCCCCCACCGTCCGGTTGGCGAACACCGACTGCACGTGGAACTCCTCGAGGGCCAGCCCATCGTCGCCGGCCCACGCCCGGGCGCTGAGCACGTCGAGGCCGTGGAGGGTGAGGGTGCCGGCCACCTTGGCGAACAGCCCGGGCCGGTCGTGGGCCGCGATGGTGACGTTGGACCCGTTGCCCCGGACGACGACCTCGCCCTCGTCGCGGGCCTGCGACGCCAGTTCGAGGTGACCCTGGGACGGGAACGCCCCCCAACCGTCGGCCGGCGCCTTCCCCCCCGACATCGACGCGACGGTGTGGGCCACCAGCTCCGTCACCAGGCCCGCCTTCCACTCGCTCCAGGCGGCGGGGCCGGTGGCCAGCGAGTCGGCTTCGGTGAGGGCGTGCAGGAGCTCGACCGTGCCCGGGTCACCGAGGGCGGACGCCACCGTCTCGACGGTGGCGGGGTCGTCGACGTCGCGACGGGTGGCGACGTCGGCCAGCAGGAGGTGGTGGCGGACGAGGGTCGCGAGCACGGCCACGTCCTGCGGCGGGAAGCCCATCCGGGTCGCCACCCGGCCCACCAGCTCCACCCCGCTGAGGCTGTGGTCGCCCATCTCGGGGAAGCCCTTGCCCAGGTCGTGGAGCCAGGTGCCGACCAGCAGGAGGTCGGGCCGCCCGACCCGGCCGGTGAGGATGGCGGCGTTGGCCGCCGCCTCGCACAGGTGACGGTCGACGGTGAAGCGGTGGTAGGCGTTGCGCTGGGGGCGGCACGACACCGCCGACCACTCCGGGAGCAGCCGGGTGAGCAGTCCCTTCTGGTCGAGCGCCTCGAGGACGGGGATGGCGGCCCGGCCCGCCCCCAGGAGGGCGACGAGGGCGCGGCGGGCCGCCTCGGGCCAGGGGTCGCCCGGACCCACCGCCTCGGCCGCCAGCCGGTTGAGGGCCGACCGGCTCAGGGCGGACCCGGCGGTGGCCGCCGCCGCCGCCGCCCGCAGGATCAGGCCGGGATCGCCCGCCGGGTCGGCGTCGGCCGCCAGCTCCACCCGCCCGTCCCGCAGGACCAGGCCGGGCCCGAGCACCCGGTCCCTGGCGGCCATGCGGCCGACCGGTCCCTGGAGTGACGACCGGATGCGGGCCCAGGAGTCGTCGCTCGTCCACGCCACGGTGCGGGCGGCGGCCGCCACCCGGGCCATGAGCACGTCGGCGTCGGCATCGCCCAGGGCCAACGCCACCCCGTCCTGGTCCTGGAGCAGGAGGCGGTCGACGGCCTTGCCAGTGCGACGGTGCAGCTCCACCCGCACCGACAGCAGGGCGTCGTAAGCGTTGGCCAGGGCGTGGTGGTCGTCGTCGAGCAGGATGCGCCGGGCCGCCTCCGCCCAGCGCAGGGAATGGACGTCGCGCAGCCCGCCCCGCCCGTCCTTGAGATCGGGCTCGAGCAGGAAGGCGACCTCGCCCGACTTGGCGTGGCGGGCCTCGACGCCCTCGGACAGGGTCGTCAACCAGCGGGCCGGCTTGGCCCGCCAGGCGGCCAGCGACCGTTCCCGGAGGTCGGTGGCGACGGCCTCGTCGCCTGCGATCAGCCGGGTGTCGAGGAGGGACGTGGCGGTGTCGAGGCTGTCGTGGGCGAGCGACAGGGCCTCCTTCACCGAGCGGACGCCGTGGCCCAGCTTCAGCCCGGCGTCCCAGAGCGGGTACCAGACCCGGTCGGCCAGCTCCTTGACCTCGCCCAGGTTGCGGTCCTTGCGGGTGTGGACGAGGAGCACGTCGAGGTCGCTTCCCGGGCACAGCTCGGCCCGGCCGTAGCCCCCGACCGCCACCAACGCCACCCCCGGCGCCCCGGCCCCCAACAGCGCGGCCAGCCACGAGTCGGCCAGCTCCGAGTAGGCCCGGCAGAAGTCGGCGCCCCGCAGAGAAGGGTCCGCCAGGAGCGCGGCACGCTCCTGGCGGTAACCCTCGCCCACCTTCTGTCCGGTCACGCGAGCTTCACAGAAGGCCCGAAATCAGAGGGCGTCGTGCCCCATCTCCCCGGTCCGGATCCGGACGATGTTCTCCACCGGCGTCAGCCACACCTTCCCGTCACCGATCTTGTCGGTGCGGGCCGCGGTGACGATGGCGTCGACGATCCCGGCGGCATCGGCGTCGTCGGTGACCACCTCGACCCGCACCTTGGGGACGAAGTCGACGGTGTACTCGGCCCCCCGGTAGACCTCGGTGTGGCCCCGCTGGCGACCGAAGCCCTGGACCTCGGACACGGTCATGCCCTGCACCCCGAGGGCGCGTAGGGCCTCCTTGACGTCGTCGACCTTGAACGGCTTGATGATTGCGGTCACAAGCTTCATTTGTCAGCCGACCCTTCCGATGGACCCGAACTCACCGGCAGCGTAGGCGGACTCGGCGTGCTGGCTCAGATCCAGCCCCGTGTACTCGTCCTCCTCCGTGCAGCGCAGCCCCATGGTCTTGTCGATGATCTTGGCCAGGATGAACGACACGATGCCGGAGTAGGCGAGCGTCGCCCCCACGGCGACGAACTGCTTGCCCAGGAGGGAGGACCCGCCGCCGCCCAGGAGCCCGCCCACCGCCTCGTTGGCGAAGACGCCCAACAGCAGGGAGCCGGTGATGCCGCCGACCAGGTGGACGGCGATCACGTCGAGCGAGTCGTCGAAGCCGAACTTGAACTTGAGCTGGACGGCGAGGAAGCAGACGACGCCGGCGATCAGGCCGATGGCCACCGCCGCCATCGGGTTCACGAACCCGGCGCAGGGGGTGATGGCGACCAGGCCGGCGACCGCACCCGAGGCCCCACCCAGGGTGGTGGCGTGACCACTCTTCATCTTCTCGACCGCCAGCCAGCTGAGCATCGCCGCCGCCGCCGCCGTGTTGGTGGCCATGAAGGCGCCGGCCGCGGTGGCGTTGGCCCCCAGGGCCGAGCCGGCGTTGAACCCGAACCACCCGAACCACAGGATGCCGGTGCCGATGAGGGTCCACGGCAGGGCATGGGGTGGCATGGCCTCGCCGGGCCAGCCTTTGCGTTTGCCGAGCACGATGACCAGGACGAGCGCCGCGATCCCGGCGTTGATGTGGACCACGGTGCCGCCGGCGAAGTCGAGCGCCCCCAGCTCGAACAGCCAACCGCCGGGGCTGAACACCCAGTGGGCCACCGGGGAGTACACCAGGATCAGCCAGGCGCCGAGGAACGCGACCCAGGCGCCGAACTTCATCCGGTCGGCGGTGGCCCCCGTGATCAGGGCCGGGGTGATGATGGCGAACATCATCTGGAAGGCGACGAACGCCAGCGCCGGGATGGTGAGGGGGGCGGCGAATCCGAAGTCGGCATTGGTGATGTCCGCCAGGCCGGCGAAGCTGAGGTCACCCAGCAGGCCGCCGCCCACGTCGGGTCCGAAGGCCAGGCTGAAGCCGACCAGCACCCACAGCACGCTGACCAGGCCCATGGAGAAGAAGTTCTGCATGAGCATGCCCAGGAAGTTCTTGGATCGGACCATTCCCCCGTAGAAGAAGGCCAGTCCCGGCGTCATGAAGAGGACCAGCGCCGAACACGCCAGCACCCACGCGGTATCTCCAGTGTCCATCGTTGTCGATGCCCCTCCCCCTAAGACGCCCGGTCGGGGGCAACGTATGCCCGAAACCTGACACGATCGTTTCCCTCGTGTTAACGGCGTGTTGCGATGCACCGGGCGTCAAACGGGGGCGGACGGGACGGCCCTCACCCCCCAACTAGCCTGCGGCCGGGATGGCACCCGTCCCCCCCAATCCCGTTTCGCCGAGCCCCGTTTCGCCGAGCCCCGTTTCGCCGAGTCCCGTTTCGCCGAGCGTTTCGCCGGACCACGATTCGGAGCGACCCGCCCCCTCCTGGCCGGTGGCGCTCGTCACCGGAGCCTCGAGCGGCATCGGGGCCACGTTCGCCCGCCGGCTGGCGGCGGCCGGCTCCGACCTGGTGGTGGTCGCCCGCCGCCAGGACCGGCTCGAGACGTTGGCCGCCGAGCTGTCGTCGGCCCACGGCGTGGCGGTGGAGACGATCGTCGCCGACCTGTGCGACCCCGACCAGCTGGCCACGGTCGAGGATCGCCTGCGGTCCGGGGATCGCCCCGTCGACCTGCTGGTGAACAACGCCGGGGCCGGCGGCCACGGGTCGTACGCCTCCCTCGACGTCGACGACGTGGAGGCCATGGTTCGCCTCAACCTGCTGGCACCGGCGCGCCTCACGTCCGCCGCCCTCCCCGGGATGGTGGCGCGTGGATCGGGCGGCATCGTCAACGTGTCGTCGATCTCGGGCGAGCAGCCCATCCCCTTCGTGGCCCCCTATGCCGCCACCAAGGCCTTCCTCACCAGCCTGAGCGAGTCGCTGCACGAGGAGCTGAGGGGTACGGGAGTTTCGGTGACGGCGGTCCTGCCCGGCTTCACCCGCAGCGAGTTCCACGACCGGGCCGACATGGGCCGTTCCATCCCCCGCGCCCTGTGGATGACGAGCGAGGCGATCGTCGACGCCGCCCTGGTCGCGGTGGCGAAGGGCCAGGCGGTGTGCGTGCCCGGGTTCGGCTACCGGTTGCTGGTGGGAGTGTCCCGCCACGCGCCCCGCGGCGTGGTCCGGCGGGTGGCGGGAATGGTGGGCCGGCGCACGTGACCGGGCTGCACGTGACTGGGCGCGGTTGACGGGGCCGCGGGTCGACATCCGGGCCGTCACCGGGGCCGACGTCGACCGCCTGGTGGAACTGTACGCGGCGGTCGCCGACGAGGGCCGGTGGATCGGCGGGGAGAGCCCCGTCGACCAGGACGACCTCCGGCGGCGGTGGGGGCACCGCCTGGCAACCGGCGACGACGTGCACCTGGTGGCCGAGTCGGGCGGGCTGGTCGTGGGGCAGGCCACCCTCGACCTCACCCCCTACGGCGTGGCCTACCTGGGGATGCTGGTGGACCGGGACTGGAGGGGGCGGGGCGTGGGGTCGGCCCTGGTGCGGGCGGCCGTCGACGCCGCCCGGGAACGCGGCTGCCACAAGGTGTCGCTCCAGGTGTGGCCCCACAACGAGCCGGCCCGGGCCCTGTACCGCAAGGCCGGCTTCGAGGAGGAGGGCCTGCTGCGCCGCCACTACCCCCGCCGTTCGGGTGAGCTGTGGGACGCGGTGGTGATGGGCCTCGTCCTGGCCGAGCGGGCCGGCGACGGGCGCCCCGCCTCCTTCCCCGGCGCCGTGCAGCAACCGGATCCCGGTCCGCCGTAGCCGTCGGCGGTCCTACGTTTTCCTGCATCCGGAGGGTCGTGATTCCGCCGGATCCGCCACCGATTTCACGACCCTACGGGCGCATCGAATGCGTGCCTCGTGTGACGCGACCGGAGCGGGGCCGCCGCCGCCACGGCCGCCAGGGAATCAGGCGGAGCCGACCCGCTCGTCCATGCGGTCGACGAGCTTTCCGCCGTTGCCGCTCCTGGCGCGGTCGCCCGTCTTGCCGTTCGGCGTGTCGGAGGCCTTGGGGTTGGGCTTGCGGGGCGCCGACTTCTTGGCCGCCTCCATCTCGTCGCCCAGCTCGCCGAGCCGCTTGCGCTTGAGTTCCTTGCGGACCTCCGGGAAGAGGGTCTGCTCCTCCTCCTCCACGTGGTGCCGCACGCTCTCGATGAGCACGGTCATCTTGGCCCGGAAGCGCTCGGCCTCGGCCGGCATGCCGTCGAGCTCGGAGAGCAGCCACTTGACCACGTGGTGCTCCTCCAGCGCCTCGAGGATGTCGTCCTCGGCGTCGGGCATCTCCTTGCGCACCGCGGGATAGAAGATCTGCTCCTCGATGGAGGCGTGCATCGACAGCTCCTCGATCACCTGGTCGGCGATCTTGCGGGCCTCGGCCGGCTTGTCCTGCGCCTTCTCGAACTGCTTGAACAGCTTCTCGACGGTCTTGTGGTCCTGCCTCAACAAGGTGATTGCGTCCATGGCCGGGTCATTCCCACAGCCTTGGCGGGAGTAACCGATTCAGGGTGCAGTCGCGGAGCGGGAGACCCGATAGGCCCACACGACCAGCGGAACCTGCAGCGGGAGTCGGAGCCAGGCGACGGCGGCGGAGCCCAGGGGGAACGGCTGGCCCTGAATGCCCCCGTCGAGCGCCATCTGCACGTTGGCCGGGAAGACGGCGACGAACAGGACAATGGCGATCCACGCTCCCCGGCGGCGGGTGCGGGGATGGGCCACGAGGGCGGCACAGGCGATCTCGCAGCACCCGGTCGACCAGACCCAGAACGAGGGGTCGGGAAGGAGCCGGGGGACGATCCGGCGGTAGGGCTCGGGAATCAGGAAATGGGCGATGCCGGCGCCGAGGAGGAGGGCGGCCAGGCCGAGCGCACTCGCGGTCGGCCGGGGATTGCGCGTGAGCGCGGCCGCCTGCCCGCGGCCGTCGCTCACATCTCCTGTTCGGCGCGGGGCCGGGGGCCGTATGGAAATCAGCTGCGGACGAACGTGACCGTGCGGGCTCCGTCGGTGCACTCGTAGGAGGATCGGGGAAGGGGCTCCTCATAGGTCGCGGTGCGGACGCAGTGGTAACCCTCGACGTGGACCTCCTGCGGTCCGCCTGAGCTCGTCACCTGTCCCGCGGCGCGCACGAACGCCGACGCCGCGGCGCACGACAGCCCGGTGGCCCGAATGTCGCTGGCGACGTCCTCGCTGTCGGGCGTGAAGCCGACGGGCTCACACGACGACGTGGCGGGGCCGATGGTGGTGGCGACCGGCGCCCGGTTCGTCGTGGTCGTAACCGCCTGGACGGCGGCGACGGCCTTGGTGGTGGTCGTCAAGGCCGCCTCGGGCTCGGCGTCGTCACCGCACGCGGCGAGGGCCAGGGCCAGGACCGCCATGATGATCGTCGCCTTCCGCATCAGAACGCGAGCAGCTCTCGCACGTCGATGGTGAGGCCGGGCACGAGATCGGTGGCGAGGAGCTCGCCCGGCTCCAGGAGGAGGGGCTTGGCGTAGGCGGCGCCCTCGAGCCGGTAGACCTCGATCCGGTCGGCGTCGGGGTCGACCACCCAGTACTCGGCCACGGCGAAGCGGGCGTAGAGCTCGCGCTTGCGGACGAGATCGTGCCGGGGGACCGACAGCACCTCCACGACCAGCGTCGGTGGACCCTGGATGTTGGGACGGGTGATGCGGTGGGCGTCGGCGTCGGCGAGGTAGATCACGTCGGGCTGCACCGTCACCGTGTCGGCCAGCACGACGTCGCACGGGGCGATGTACACCTTTCCGCCATGGCGGCGGACGTGGAGTCCGATCTCGATGCCGAGGCGCAGGACGATGTCCTGGTGGCGGGTGGAGGGCGCGGCCATCTCGAACAACTCCCCGTCGATGAGCTCGAAGCGCCGGCCGTCGTCGGGGAGGGCCGCGTAGTCGGCGTACGTCAGCGTGCGGGGCTGCTCGACTGCCATACCCCCAGGATACGGCCTGGCTGAGACACTCATCGGAAGTCGCGGGAGCGGGTGGACTCGCTCACCGACAGCGACAGGGGCTCGATCGACTCCGCGATCAGGTTGGTGACCCCCTCGACCCGCTCCAGGCGGCCCCGCACCAGGAGGGCGGGCTCGGTCTGGGCCACCCGGCGGAAGGCGGCCCAGGTGGCGGCGTGGCAGACGACGTTGAGCATGCCGGTCTCGTCCTCCAGGTTGACGAAGACGATGCCGGCGGCGGTGGCCGGGCGCTGGCGGTGGGTGACGATCCCGCCCACGGCCACCCGCCGCCCGTGGCGGACGCCGGCCAGCCCGGCGACGCTCACCGCTCCCATCCCGTCGAGGCGGGGACGGGCGAACTGCACCGGGTGGCGGTCGGCCGAGATCCCGGTGGACCACAGGTCGGCGGCGGCCAGCTCGGGCTCGGTGAGCGGCGGCAGCGGGGGGGCGTCGGTGCCGCAGACCACGCCCGTCAGGCGGTCGGGACCGGCCTGGGCCACCGCCCCCGCCTCCCAGAGCGCCTCCCGGCGGCCAAATCCCCGTTGGGGTGTGTCGAAGCACCCGAAGGCACCGGCCGTGGCCAGCGCCTCCACCGCCGGGAGCGGCGCACCCGTACGCCGGACGAGGTCCTCCATCGACGAGTACGGCCGGCGCTCGGCGATCCGCTCGGCCAGCTTGTCGCCCACGTTGCGCACGTACTCGATCCCCAACCGCACGGCCACGCCCGCCGCCTGCGAACCGGTGACGTTCTTGGTCGCCCCAGGCACCGGATCCGTCACCAGTTCGGACCGAGGATCGAACTGGTGACGGATCCGGGCGTCCTGGCGACCAAATTCGTCACCAGTTCGCCCAGGGGTGGCCACGCCCGGCGAACCGGTGACACCCACCGGGGCCTGGTGCGGTTGAGCGTCACCAGTTCGCTCAGGGGTGGCCACGCCCGGCGAACCGGTGACACCCACCGGGGCAGTTCGCTCGGGCAGGGGTTGGAGGGTCGCCTTGGCGGCGCTCAGGTTGACGTCGGGACCCAACACCACCACGCCGTGGCGGCGGGCGTCGGCCACCAGGGTGTTCGGCGAGTAGAAGCCCATGGGCTGGGCGTTGAGCAGGGAGGCGCAGAAGGCGGCCGGGTAGTGCAGCTTCATCCACGCCGACGAATAGACGAGGTAGGCGAACGAGACCGAGTGGCTCTCGGGGAACCCGAAGTTGGCGAACGCCGACAGCTTCTCGAAGATGGCGTCGGCCGTGGCGCCGACGATGCCGTTGGCCGCCATCCCCGAGTACAGCCGGCCCCGCAGCGCCTCCATCCGGGCCGTGCTGCGCTTGGAGCCCATGGCCTGGCGCAACTGGTCGGCCTCGCCCGGCGAGAAGCCGGCCACGTCGATGGCGATCTGCATCATCTGCTCCTGGAACAGGGGCACGCCCAGCGTCTTCTTCAGGGCCGGCTCCAGCAGCGGGTGGAGGTACGTCACCGGCTCCCGCCCGTTGCGGCGGCGGATGTAGGGGTGCACCGACCCCCCCTGGATCGGCCCCGGCCGGATGAGCGCCACCTCCACCACCAGGTCGTAGAACGTGCGCGGCTGCAGCCGGGGCAGGGTGGCCATCTGGGCCCGGCTCTCGACTTGGAACACCCCCACCGAGTCGGCCCGGCACAGCATCTCGTAGACCGCGTCCTCCTGGGGGATGGTGGCCAGGTCGACGTCGACCCCGTGGGCGTCCCGGACGAGATCGACGCACAAATGGAGGGCGGTGAGCATCCCCAGGCCGAGGAGGTCGATCTTGACCAGGCCCACCGCCGCGCAATCGTCCTTGTCCCACTGGAGGACGCTGCGGTTCTCCATGCGGGCCCACTCCACCGGGCACACCTCGACCACCGGCCGGTCGCAGATCACCATTCCCCCCGAGTGGATGCCCAGGTGGCGGGGGAAGCCCTGGATCTGGCGGGCGAGGGCCATCACCGGCTCGGGCACGCCCACCTCGGCCGGGGTGGCCGACAGCTGGTACCCGTCGACCTGCTTCGACCAGGCGTCGAGGGCGCCCGGCGGATGGCCGAGGGCCCGGCCCATGTCGCGCACCGCCGACTTGGGCCGGTAGGTGATCACGTTGGCCACCTGGGCCGCGTTCTCCCGCCCGTAACGGTTGTAGACGTACTGGATGGCCTCCTCCCGGCGGTCGTGCTCGATGTCGACGTCGATGTCGGGGGGACCGTCGCGCTCGGGGGACAGGAACCGCTCGAAGAGCAGGCCGAGGTCGACCGCGTCGGCGTTGGTGATGCCGAGGGCGTAGCAGACGGCGCTGTTGGCGGCCGAGCCCCGGCCCTGGCAGTAGATGTTCGACTCCTTGCAGAACCGGACGATGTCCCAGACGATGAGGAAGTAGCCGGGGAAGCCGAGGGTGTCGATGAGGGCCAGCTCGTGCTCGATCTGGCGGTAGGCGCCGGGCACCCGCTCGCCGGCCCCCGGCGGGCCGTACCGCACCGCCGCCCCCCGCATGGTGAGCTCCCGCAGCCACGTCATCTCGGTGTGGCCGGGAGGCACCGGGTAGTCGGGGAGGTTGGGGGCGACCAGGCGCAGGTCGAAGGCGCACGCCCGCCCGATCTCGGCCGCCCGCTCGACCACGCCCGGGTAGCGGGCGAAGCGGCGGGCCTGCTCCGCGCCCGAGCGCAGGCAGGCGGTGGCGGCCGCCGGCAGCCACCCGTCGAGGTCGTCGAGGGACCGGCGAGCCCGCACCGCGGCCAGGGCGGTGGCCAGGGGTCGACGGGCGGCGGTGGCGTAGTGGACGTTGTTGGTGGCCACCACGTCGACCCTCGCCCGCACCGCCAGCCTCACCAGGGCGTCGTTGCGGGCCGAGTCGAGGGGGTCGCCGTGGTCCCACAGCTCGACGGCGACGTTGTCCTGCCCGAAGGCGGCGACCAGGTCGGCCAGCTCCCGGGCCGCGGCGGCCGGCCCGTCGGCCATCAGCGCGGCCGGCACCGTTCCCTTCCGGCAACCGGTGAGCACCTGCCACCGCCCGCCGTGAGCGCCGGCCAGGTCGGCCAACGATGCCCGGGGCAGGTTCTTCTCGCCCGCCCGCATGTGCGCCGCGCTGGCGGCCCGGCTCAGGCGGGCATAGCCGTCGGGGTCGCGGGCGAGCACGACCAGGTGTCGGCCCTCGGGGTCGGCCATCCCCTGCTGCGACCGACGGGGGAGGTCGAGGGTGAGCTCGGTGCCGAAGACGGTGGGCACGCCCAGGGCGGCGGCCGCCTCCGCGAAACGGACCACCCCGTAGAAGCCGTCGTGGTCGGTGAGGGCGAGGGCCTCCAGCCCCAGCCGGGCCGCCTCCTCGGCCAGCTCCTCGGGATGGGACGCGCCGTCGAGGAAGCTGAAGTTGGAGTGGCAGTGCAACTCGGCATAGGGCAGTTCGGCGTAGGGCGCCGACCCCCGACGCCGAGGCGGCGTGGGCGGCGGGTCGTACGGCGCCCGCTTGTTGGACCACGCCGGGCTGTCACCGCCGTCGGCCGTCGGAGGCCGGCCCGAGAGCCGCCGCTCGAGCTCGGACCACGGCAGCGGAGGATTCTCCCAACCCACGTCCTCCGACTGTAGGTGAAAGAGGCGCTGGAGTCGAACGTACGTTCGTACAGCCCCTTAGACCCTCTTGGCGGCACCAGGTTCGTGAACGATCGGTTCGAGGCGGGTGACCGGTGGGGACACTGACGTCCGCTTCACCGCGACGATCCCCGCGTCCAGGAATTGGTCGGCGTCGAACTCCCGCGGCCCGGCCCGGGACAACTCGTGCGCCAGCACACGACCGGCGATGCTCCGGTAGCGGTCCTCGAGACGGCCATGGCCGCGGGTACCCCCGAGAACCAGGCGCGCGACGGGATTCCGACGATACGGATCGCGAAACGGGTTGGGACGACCACTCTCGGCGAAGTAGAACAGGTGACAATACCGGGCGAGGTCCAGGGAAAGGATGCCTCCGGATTCGACAAGGTCGAACCCGGCGACACCGAGTATCTGACGCCATTCCGGCAGGTCATACAGGTGCGCCATGTAGCCGGCGCGCTCCTCGTTCATCCGTACGCAGTCGTCGGACGACAGCTCCATCGCCGGCCAGCCCTCGAGCGGAAGACCCCGGAGGTACGCGGGCCCGTGGGTGGTGAACACGAACCGCCCTCCGGGGCGGAGGACCCGGTTGACCTCCGCCAGCACCGAGATGAGGGACTCGTAGACACACGTCACGGTCTGGCTGCACAGCACGGTTTCGAGGGTCCCGTCGGCAAAGGGCAGGAACTTGACGTTGGCTGCGAAGCACGTTGGGTACGGCGGGTCGCTGGTCAACAGCTCGGTGAGCAGGAACTCGCAGCCGAGGTCGATCGGGCGTCCCGCGAAGAAGTAGCGGGAGGCTGTCCCATCGGACACGCCGACCTCGAGCGATGGTCGCGGAAACTCCACCCGGTCCCAGAAGCGCTCCTTCTCGAGACGCTTGAGCACCTCGTGCACGTACAGGCCCGGTCCGAATTCGGCCTCGAAGCGGTCCGACGGGGGCAGCGGCGGGGATGTCGGCGCCTCCACCTCGAGCGTCTCCCAGGCCCGATCGACGGTGTGTCGCCACCAACGTGACGCTCGGTACAACCGGCGAACGAGCCGGGCCCGGGCAATCTGGCGGTGCAGCCATGGCACCCTGCGCGGGCCCCCGGGCACGGCGTTGTCCGCTCGTCCCGTCTCCTCGGGTGACCGTGTCCAGTGCAGCCGGGCGAGCTTGCGGTTCGGCCGATGGTGGATGTGCGACACCCAGCTCTCGGCGACGGCCAGGTCGGGCACGCCATCGACGACCCGGAAGCGGTGGCCCGCAGCGCAGCGCAGACAGGGCCCGTCATCCGAGGTCTCGTCAGACTCGAGCTCGCCGAGGTCGTACGGGCACGCGAACCCGGGGATGGTGACCGGGTCGGAGTCCCCCGGGGGCATCGACGGACCCTATCTGAGGCGACCACCACACCTCGCCGACCCCGGGCCGGGCGTCACGCGCCCTGGGCTTCTTCCTGGTTGAGCGCCGGTTGAGCGCGCGATGAGCGTCGCCGGGAGAATCCGAGTGCCGCCGAGGAGAGGACGTCGCTCCCATGGAAGACCGGATCCGCGTGTTCGTCTACGCAGGCGATCCCATCTCGGAGGCCGGCATCGCCGGCCAACTCCGGGGACAGCCGAGCGTCCACGTGGTGGCCGAGGCCGACGTCGACGCCGCCCAGGTGGCGATCGTGGTCACCGACGAGGTGGACGAGGAGTCGCAGCGGGCCATCAAGGCGCTCCAGCGCAACGGCGTCCCCCGGGTCCTGGTGGTCGTCACCCGGGTCGACGACGCCGGGCTGCTGGCCACCCTGGAGGCGGGCGCGTGCGGGCTCCTGCGGCGGGCCGAGGCCCGCCCCGACCGCCTGGTGGCCGCCGTCCGGGCCGCGGCCGCGGGCGATGGCACCATGCCCCCCGACCTGCTGGGACGGCTGCTGGACCAGGTCGGGCGCCTGCAGCGCCAGGTCCTCTCCCCCCGGGGCCTCACCCTGGCCGGGACTGGCCGAGCGCGAGATCGAGGTCCTGCGGCTCATCGCCGACGGGCTGGACACCAGCGAGATCGCCCACCGGCTCTGCTACTCGCAGCGGACGGTGAAGAACGTCATCCACGACGTCACCTCCCGGCTCCAGTTGCGCAACCGGTCGCACGCGGTGGCCTACGCCATGCGCCAGGGGCTCATCTGATGACCCCTGATCTGATGACACAGGTCGCCACGGCCCAGGACATCGACGAGCTCGACCGCCAGGTTCAGCGCGGAAGTCAGTTCACCCTCGCCATCCTCCACCGCAGCGCCCAACGCCTGGGCCGGGCGGAGGCGATTCTCGGTGGGGTGCTCGACGTCCTCCAGGCCAAGGGCCTCGTCACCACCGACGACCTCGACGCCGCCCTCGCCGCCGACGCCGCCCTCGCCGACGACGACGTCCTCGCTGACGGCGGCCTCGCCGCCGACGACGACAGTGACGACGGGCGGCCGGCCGGCGGCGTCGACGACGAACCGCCCTCCGCCCCGGTCGTGGGGTGGCCGTCGGTCGCCCTCCGGGCCGATCCCGACCCCAGTCCCGAACCGGCGGCGGCGTCGGCCGCGGCCGGACCCGCGGTCGACTGCGCGTCCCGGCTGGCCGTCTGCCAGGCCGTGTGCTGCCGCCTTCGTTTCACGCTCAGCGCCGAGGAGGTCGACGGGGGGGCGGTGCGGTGGGACATCGGCCACCCCTACGTGATCCGCCACGACGCTCGGGGGACCTGCGTCCACAACGACCCCGCCACCAGCGCCTGCTCCGTCTACGCCGACCGCCCGCAGGTCTGCCGCCGGTACGACTGCACCCTCGACGGCCGCATCTGGAAGGACTTCGACGGCATGGTCCTCAACGAGGAGTGGATCACGGAGAACCTGGGCCCCCGCGACATCACCGTCGCCGCCGTCGTGCCGGCCATGATGCCGACGCCGGTGACCATCTCCCCCCGTCCGCCGTCGTGATCGACGCCATCGACGAGGCCATCCGCACCCTCATCCGGCGGGACGCCCTCAACGGCGGCGACATCGAGGTCGTCTTCGACGCGCCCAACAAGGAGTGGGCCGCCCGCCGCAACGCGCCGACGATCGACGTCTACCTCTACGACATCCGGGAGGACCTCAAGCGGCGGGCGTACGGCACCGACGAGGAGCGCGACCCCGCCACCGGTCGGGTCGTGGCCCGCCGGCCGCCGGCGCGGCACTTCAAGTTCTCCTACCTGGTGACGGCGTGGACCCAACGGCCGGAGGACGAGCACCGGCTCCTGTCGGCGCTCCTGGCCTGCTTCCTGCGCTACCAGGTCCTGCCCCAGGAGGTCCTGACGGGGGCCCTGGACGGCCTGCGCCCGGTGGTGGTCGGGATCGGCATGCCGCCGCCCGACGACCGCCCCGTCTCCGACGTGTGGACGGCCCTCGGCGGCGAGCTCAAGCCCTCCCTCGACCTCACCATCACCGCCCCCATCGACCTGGGCCGCACCGACACCGACATCGCCGCCGTCGTGCTCGAGCCCGTGATCCGGGTGGGGTCGGCCGACACTGCCGAGGAGGCCCCCCGGGGCGGCGGCCGCCGTCGCCCACGGCCGGCGCCGGCCCGGGCCGCCGTCACCGAGGAGGTCATCGGTGGGAGCGCCGAGCAGCCCGGCCGCACGCTCAGGATCCGCGACTCCTCGGCCCGGCCGAAGCCATAGGGCGCCAGGCGCCACCAACCGGTGACGATCTCCGGGCCCCCCGCCCCCGGGATTCGTCACCAGTTGGGGGAGTCCACCAACCGGTGACGTTTCCGGGCCCCCCGCCCCGGGAATTCGTCACCAGTTGCGGGGAGTCCACCAACCGGTGACGTTTCCCGCCCCCGCCCCCGGGATTCGTCACCGTTGCGGGGAGTCCACCAACCGGTGACGTTTTCCGGGCTCCCCGCCCCCGGATTCGTCACCAGTTGCGGGGAGTCCACCAACCGGTGACGTTTCCGGGCCCCCGCCCCGGGACACTCCTCGTCACCAGCCGGGCGACGACCCGTTGTCCTCGGTGACCTCGGTCTCGTCGTTGCCGTCGGCGGCCATCGTCCAGATGCGGCGCTGCCCGTCCCGGGCGCTCTCGAAAGCCAGGTCGGCGGCGTCCTCCGACCAGGCGGGCGCCCCGTCGTAGACGTCGGTGTCGGTGAGCTGCCGCAACCCGCTGCCGTTGTCCGACATGACCCACACGTCGAAGTCGGCCACCCGGTCGCTCTCGAAGGCGATCCGATCCGTCGTGCCCCACGAGGGGCGGGCGTCCTGGGCCGGGTTGTTGGTGAGGAACGTGAAACTGCCCCCGTCGTCGTCGACCACCGCGATCTCGGCGTTGGTCGGGGTGCGGAAGGCGGTGAGGGCGATGCGGTCGCCGTCGGGCGACCACGACGGGTCGGTGGCCTTGCCCACCTGGCCCGTGACCTGCTCGGGGTTGTCGCCGTCGGCGTCCATCACGAAGATCTGCAGCTCGCCCACGCTCGACGCCCAGGCGATGCGCGTGCCGTCGGGCGACCAGGCCGGGGCCACGTCCTCGGCGTCGTCGTCGTCGGTCAGGTTCTCCTGGTCCGACCCGTCGACGTTCATCACGTAGATGTCGGTGTCGCCGCCGTCGTCGCGGACGTAGGCGATGCGCTTGCCGTCGGGGGACAGGGCCGGGTCGGACTCGTCGTCGTCCTCTTCGGTCAGCTGGCGCAGGCCCCTGCCGTCGGGCTGGATGGCCCAGATGTCGCTGTCGGGGCCGTCCTCCAACGACTCGAACACGATGGGGCGCTCGGTGAAGGCGAGCGTGGTGGTGGTCGCCCCCATCGAGGTCGACGTCCCCATCGAGGTGGACGTGTCATCCCCGCCACCCCTACCCCGGCGGGTGGTGTCGGATCCCCCGCCGTCGTCGTCCGTCGTCTGGCTCGTCCCGGTGGGGTCGGTGTCGAGCGGCTTGTCGTCCTTCTGGGTGAGGAGGAAGATGGCCCCCACCACCCCGAGGGCGAGCAGGCCCGTCGCCAGCTTCACCCACCCGGCCGAGATCACCGGCTTCTGGACGAACGTCCCCGTGACCCGGAGCGACTCCGACCCGCTGTGGTCGACGACCACCGCGTACGGGCGGCTACGGGTGGGGCCCCGCAGGAACTTGTCCCGGGCCCGCAGCGCGACCTGGGCGGTGGCCTCCTGGCCCGGCGCCAGGGCGACGGTCGCCGGCGTGACCGACGCGGCCAGGGCCTCGTCCGGGTCCTCGACCCGCAGGGTGAGGGCGGCCGCCACGTTGCCCCCGTTGACCAGCCGGACCCGGGACCGGGCCGAGCCGCTGGTCTCGACCGTTTGGGGGACGAGGGTGGCCCCCACCTCGGTGAAGGGGCCGAGGTCGACCACGCCCTCGTCGACCACCGAGAAGCCGGGGTCCTCCTGCGACCGCACCCGCACGCCGAACGGCTTGGGCCCGGCGGTGACCGCCGATGAGCGGGGAGGGGTGAATCGGACCTCGGCCGTGCCCTGGGCCCCCGGGTAGAGGTTCAGCGTCGGTGGCGTGACGGTGGTCCAGCCGGTGGACTCGCCCACCACGTCGATGGCGAAGACGTCGACCACGCTGCCGTCGTTGCGGACCCGCACGGTGGCCGTCGCCGTCGAGCCGGGCGTGACGCTGACCCGCTCCGGGCTCAGCACCACGGACGCGCCCATCGGCGGATGGTAACGCAGCCCGTCCTGCCCGAACGGGCCGGTGGATGTGCCCTCACGTGCACCCCCCCGGCCCCGGGACGGGCCGGGCCCGCTCGGTAGGTTCGGTGATCGTGGAAGGTTCGCCCGACCCGCGGCCGCCGCTCGCCTCCTCGTCGGTCGCCCACCTGCTGGGGCGCCTTTCGGTGGTGGAGGCGAGGGTCCGCATCGGCGTGTCCCGGCGACGGAGCGACGACCCCGACCCCGACGACCGCTTCCGGGGCCTCTACACCCCCGATTCCGAGGTCGACCGGCTCCTGGCCGGGACTCGGCTCCCCCTCCTGCCCCACGATCCTCCCGAAGGACTGGATCGGCTGGTGGCGGCGGTGGAGACGGCCGCCGACGAGGCCGAGGCCGCCGGGTCCGACCTGCGCCTGCGCCGCCTGGTCCGGTCGTTCGACCTGACCCCGCTCGACACCGAGCTCCTGCTGGTGACGATGGCGCCCGATCTCGACCCCCGGTTCGAGCGCCTGTACGGCTACCTGAACGACGACGTCTCCCGTCGGCGGGCCAGCATCGGGCTCGCCCTCGAGCTGTGCGGCGCGCTGGGGCCGGCCAGCGGTGGCCGGTCCCGGTTGGGGCCCACCGCCCCTCTGGTCGAGAGCGGGCTGGTCATCGTCGAGGACGCCGACCGCCCGTTTCTCGGCCGGGCCCTCCGGGCGCCGGACCGGGTCACCGCCCACCTGCTGGGCGACGACGCCCCCGACCCGCTCATCCTCGGCGTCACCATGGCCGAGGTCGACGCCGCCATCGGCGACACGTCGACCCTGGAGCGTTCCATGGCCTCCGGCCAGCGCCTGGTGTACGTCCGCCAGCCCAACGGCGGGGCCGGGTTCAGCCTGGCCGCGGCCGCCGCCCGCCGGGCCGGGCTCGGCGTGCTGCTGGCCGACCTGTCCCGCCTCGACGGCGGCGACGGGGAGGCGGCCTTCGCCCGCCGCCTGGCCCGGGAGGCCCGCCTGCGGGGCTCGGTCGTCGTCGCCGGCCCCGTCGAGGCGGTGGCCGACCGGGGCCCGGCCGCCGTGCGCGCCCTGGCCGACACTCCCGTCCGGAGCCTGGTCCTGCTGGGGAGCCGGACCTGGGACCCGACGTGGAGCCGAGACATCCCCCTGGTGCTGGACGCTCCCGGTGCCGACGCCCGTCGAACGCAGCCTGATCCTGGCCCGCGCCTTCGAGGGCCACGGCCACGACGACGGCCACGACCACGGCCACGACCAGAGCCACGGCCACGACCCCGACGACCAGGGCCACGGCCACGACGACGGCCACGACCACGACAACGACCAGGGCCACGACCACGACCACGACGACCAGGACCACGACCACGACGACCACGACCACGACGACCACGGCCACGCCCACGACCACGGTCACGACCGCGACCATCGGGCCGCGGGCATCGAGCGGGCGGCCCAGTTCCGGCTGGCGCCGGAGCACCTCGACCGGGCTGCTCGCTCGGCGTCGATCCGGGCCCGGGCCCACGGGCGGACGGTGACCGAGGCCGACCTGCTGGCCGGCGTCCGGGCCCAGAACGCGGCCGGCCTGGAGCGCCTGGCCCGGCGGGTCGAGCCGGCGGTGGCGTGGGGCGATCTCGTCCTCCCCGGCCACGTGCTCACCCAGCTGCAGGAGCTGGTGGCCCGGGTCCGGCGGCGGGAACGGGTGCTCGACGAGTGGGGGCTGGCCCACGGCGGCTCCCGGGGTCGGGGCGTCAAGGCCCTCTTCGCGGGCGAGTCCGGCACCGGCAAGACGATGTCGGCCGAGGTGCTGGCCGGTGCGCTGGGCCTCGACCTGTACGTGATCGACCTGTCGACGGTGGTCGACAAGTACGTGGGCGAGACCGAGAAGAACCTCGACCGGATCTTCGCCGAGGCCGAGCGGGTGAACGGCGTCCTGCTCTTCGACGAGGCCGATGCCCTGTTCGGCAAGCGGTCCGACGTCCGGGACGCCCAGGACCGCTACGCCAACGTGGAGACCGCCTACCTCCTGCAGCGGATGGAGACGTTCGAGGGGCTGGCCGTGCTGACGACCAACCTGCGGGCCAACATCGACGACGCCTTCGCCCGCCGCCTGGACGTCATCGTCGACTTCCCGATGCCCGAGGACCACGACCGGCTGCGGCTGTGGGGGCTCCACCTGGGCCCGTTGGTGCCCCGGGCCGACGACATCGACTTCGACTTCCTGGCCCGGTCGTTCCGGATCGCCGGGGGCAACATCCGCAACGTGGCCCTCGGCGCGGCCTACATCGCGGCCGACGCCGACCGGGCCGTCTCCATGCTCGACCTGGTCCGGGCGACGGAGCGGGAGTACCGCAAGCTGGGCCGGCTGTGCGTCGAGTCCGAGTTCGGCCCCTACCTCCATCAGTTGACCGGCGCCCGGTGACCGGAAGGGGTGAAGTCGACCGCGGCCGCGCCTCCGAGACGGCGGCGCCCCGGCCCCGAAGCGCCGCCAGCGGTGACGCCGGCAGTGGCACCCGGGCGCACCCCGGCACCCCAGTCCGACGCCGTCCTCCACCTGCAGCGGATGGCGGGCAACGAGGGCGTCACCCGGCTGCTGGAAGGTGGGGCTCGGCGGCCGACGACCGGCGGGCGGGGCCCGACGGTATCGCCCCCCGTGCAACGCCAGTCGCCCCCGGAGTCGTCCTTCGAGCCGGGGGCCCCGGGCCAGGGCCAGGGGTGGAGCGATCGGGGCGTGAGCTTCGCCTTCTTCTTCACCGGGAACGACTCGTTCGGCAAGGCGGCCCAGTCCTACATCAAGGCGTACCACCCCGAGCATCGCCGCTTCGAGGCCAAGAGCTTCGAGGACCTCTTCACCATCCTGGGACGGGAGAGCCACCGTCTCCAGAAGGCCGCCGGCACCACCCCGCTGCACGTCGACGAGATCATCATCGTCACCCACGCCAATGCCGGCGGGGGCATGAAGATCCCCCTCACGGCCGGGGACAGCAAGCGCAAGTTCAGCCCCTCCGAGGTCGACGCGCTCCAGGAGGAGAGCAAGCGCGGCCTCCACGACCGCTTCATGAACACCCGACGGAGAGCGTTGGGTGGGATCGACGCCGGCACCAAGATCGTCGTCCGGGGGTGCGAGCTGGGCAAGGAGTCCGAGCAGCCCCTCGACGCGCTGGGGGTCCTCTTCGGGGGACAGGCGACGGTGATGGCGCCGAGGGCCTTCCAGGGCTTCTCGATCGAGCAGATCGGGGCCGGCCGTCGGCTCACGACCAAGGTCCAGGCCTTCGACAAGCTGGTCGAACTGGGCTACCTCAAGGGCATGGACGACCTCGACGACAAGGCCAAGGAGGAGTACGTCAACACCCACTTCAGCGGCGGCATCCCGACCGACTTCTTCATCGTGTCCGAGGAGGACTACAAGGCGTTCAAGGCCATGGGGGTCCGGGACCGCCTGGGGGAGGCCGGCGAAGGGGTGAAGAAGCGCGACGTCGACCCGACCGAGGTCTACGAGGGCAAGGCCAGCGGCGAGCCGGACACGCTGTGGGCTTCGCACGCCCACAAACAGCGTCGGCCGGCCAACCCCCTCTCCCGGGCCGACGCCCAAGCCCAGGCGGAGGCGCTGATGAGCACCTACCAGCCATCCAACGCCGGGGAGCTCCTCCGGCTCTGGGACGCCTGGCAGACCCCGGGCGTCGTGGTCGCGGGCGCCCCGCTGGAGAAGACGCCCGCCGTCTTCAGCGACCAGAACATACGCCGGGCTCGGCGCGACCTGTTCGACCACCCGGACGCGGCTCGGGACGCGTTCGCCGGCGCGGACCTGAAGTACACCGCGACCGGCCAGGGCGGCTACGACCGGTCGGAGGCGGCGGCGGGGTCGGTCGAGGCGTCGACGGCGGGCGGTGCGGGCGGTGCGACCGGCGGCGTCGAGGTCGTCGGCCCCGACCACATCCGGGTTTGGGGCTTCGCCTCCAACGAAACCGTGGTGACGGCCGATTTCCAGAAGGCGCTGGTTGCGTTCGCGGCGGCGACGCCGGCGGCCAAGCCGGTGACCGTCACCGGCCACACCGACTCCACCGGCTCCGACGCGTTCAACCGGAAGGTGTCGCGCCAACGGGCCGACAGCGTCGTCTCGGCCCTGGTCGGTGCCGGCATGGACCCGGCGGTGGTGCACCCGGTGGGCAAGGGCGAGTCGTCGCCGCTCGTCAAGGAGGGGGCGGGCGGGGCTGCGGCCGGGGCCCGGGCCCGCAACCGTCGGGTCGACGTGGTGCGCGGCGTCGTGCCGCCCGCTCGTTCCGGCGGGGGCGGAGGTGGCGGAGGCGGCGGAGGCGGCGGAGGCGGCGGGGGCGGCGGGGCCGGAGGGGGTGGGGGTGGCCGCCGGGCGGGCCGGTGGCCGAAGGCAGGGAAGGGACGGGTCGAGCCCATCAATCCCCAGGACCTGCTGGCCGGCATGCGCTTCTACGGCTTCGAGCGGGGCCAGTTGGGGCCGGACGGCAACCACCGGCGGGGGCTCAAGTCCCTGGCCATGGTGCACGCCAAGCGCGATGCGCGAGACAAGCGGCGGCTGATCGTCGAGGGCCACTCCTCGAGCGACGAGTCGGCCACGGTCAGCGAGGCCCGGGCCCGGGCCGTGGCCGCCCAGCTCATGGCCGACGGCGTGCCCGGGACGCAGATCATCGACGTCGTCGGCCTCAAGGTGAACCGTCCCCTCTCCCCGGAGAAGGCGGGAGGCAAGCTCGACGCCGCCGCCATGGCCAGGAACCGCCGGGTGGAGATCCGCCTCCTGGAGAGCGCCGACTACGTGCGGGTGGATCCCCGCACCACGGGGGGCGACACGGGAGGGCGGGTCGGGTCCGACGCGCCGGCCAAGGGGACGGCCGGCGACGAGGTGCAGAAGGGGGAGCAGGCGGCGCTGGCCTTCGACATCCTCTCCAACGTGTCGAAGCTCATGGCCTTCGAGGTGGCCGGGCTCGTCATCGGCCCCGCGCTCTCGACGATGAACGTCTGGGCCGCCCTCGACGACCTGCGCAAGACCATGGTTCGGGTCGCATACCGGGACGGGCTGCTGTGGGGCTTCGCCAACTGCTGGGGCTCGATGTCCCGCACCGGTAGCACCGCGGTGACCTACGACCAGATCTGGCTCATCGTCGAGTCCATGTCGCGGCCCACCAAGTACGTGCCCGCCGAGCCCTACCAGTCGGCTGCCGGCATGAGCCTGGGCGTCAAGGTCGCCATCGACCTCTGGGACAGGCTCATGGAGGAGACCGACCGCCAGATCCGCTTCGGAATCTGGAAGCTGATGCACAGCCAGAAGCGGGGGACGGACGGCTGGGAGAAGATCTTCGACGCGGTGAAGCAGGACATCCGCAAGGCGGTGGCGGCCCGGTTCGAGGATCTCATCGAGGCCGAGGCCAAGAAGCTGTTCGCCAAGTAGCGCCCGTCGGCCGGCTCGGGGCTCACTTTCCGAAGCGCCATTCGGCGCCGATGTAGAAGTAGGCGTTCGGGTCGCGCGGGCCCGGGCCCCGGGTCTCGTCGGGCGCGCCCGGTTTCATGGACGGGGCGATGCTGTCGGGGAGCGGGACCAGCCCGGGGATCTTCGTCCACTTCCGGAGCTTCTCGGGCGCGACCTCGTCGCGCAGGTGCTTCATCGCCTCGGGCATGTTCATGTCGCACGTGTGGTCCGCGTTCTTCCCCTTCGGGGGCGTGATCTTGTCGACGTGGGCGTCCGCGTCGTTTCCTCCCGGGCCGACCGAGATGTGGAGGCTCCCGGTGACGCCGAACTGGCGGAAGGCGTTCTGGCCGGGGTGGAGCATCCCGCTGACCTGGTCGTCCATGCAGAGCCGGGGCGTGTACAGCAGATCCTCCATGAGCGACTTGCTGTCGAAGGTGTCGAACACCACCGACTCCACCAGACCGGGGAACTCGAACTTGTGCCACGGGGCCTCGCCCGCGTCGACCCGCTTGATCGCCCGGATGTGCTGCCACACCCCGAAGCTGGCCAGCCGGTTGTACACGTCGACCACCGCCAGCCGCTTCCTCTGGTCGAGGCCCTCCCACCAGCCCTCGGGGTCCTTGGAGGACCGGCCGATGGCGTCCCGCAGGCCCACCGGCTGCATGGAGAGCGGCTCGGGGTCGCCGGCCCGGTTCTTGCTGGCCGTGGCCTGGTGGACGTCGCGTTGCGTCGCCACAAGGTCCTCCCGGTCGCACCCCCCACCGGACGCACCGCCTGTACAACAGGCCCGCTGCACGGTGGCCAGCAGGTGGGTGACGGCGGCGTTGCCGGCCGATCCCTGCAGTGCGATGAGCCGGGCCGTCCCGCCATCGGCCGCGGCCACCCGCGGCCCCGGCCGCGTGACCCCCTGCTCGCCGGCGCGGTCGTCGGTACGCCGGCCGGCGGGAGCCGTCACCGGCCCACCCTGATGTCGGCCATCCGCTCCGCGGGCTTCGGCTCAGCCCGTTCTCGGCGTAGTCCCCGCCAGCTCCGCCGCTCCCCGCGTACGTGTCCCCTAGCTCGAACACCAGCGAGCCGTGAGGGGCACCCGTTCGCACGCCCGGCGACCACCGCCGCCCGCGTCCCCTCGACGTGGCCCGTCTCTGCCCCCACCGCGCGAGGGTCGCGTCACCTCCGCCCGGCCGTCGTGCCCCAAAGGGCAAACCTTCGTGCTCGCCGGCTGTGCGCGGCCGTCAGCCATCAGGGCCACCGGCACGTCGCTCGTGCGCCGTCGCCTGCAAGCCGAGCCGGCCAAGGCCGAGCGGGCCGAGGCTGAGTCGGCCGAGGCCCAGCCCGGTCGGGCGCCCAGCCGGCCGAGGCCGAGCCGGCCGAGGCCCAGCCGGTCGGGGCCCAGCCGGTCGGGCGCCCAGCCGGTCGGGCGCCCAGCCGGCCGAGGCCCAGCCGGTCGAGGCCCAGCCGGTCGGGGCCGAGCCGGCCGAGGCCCAGCCGGTCGGGGCCCAGCCGGTCGGGGCCGAGCCGGCCGAGGCCCAGCCGGTCGGGGCCCAGCCGGTCGGGGCCCAGCCGGTCGGGGCCCAGCCGGTCGGGGCCCAGCCGGTCGGGGCGCCGCGACCCGCCCGCGTCTCACCCACCGGCCGCCGCCGCCAGTTCGGGTTGTGGGGCCTGGGGATCGGGCGGTGGGCCATGGGGCCCCTCCCACAGCCATCGTCGGTCCCGGCGGGAGATGCGCCACCGGTGGTGGGTCTTGAGGTAGTGGTGGAACCGGCACAGGCGACAGAGGTTGGCCAGCTCGGTGCGGCCGCCATCGGCGAGGGGATCGATGTGGTCGATCTCCAGGTCGGTGTCGACGGCGCAGCCGGGCACCACGCAGGCCCGGTCCCGCTCGATGAGGGCGGTCATCACCCTGGCCGGGATGGCCCGGCCCAGGTGCGCCACCTTGAGCACCTGGCCGTCGTCGACCTCCAGGGCCGCCACCACCGCATCGGACAGCAGGCTCACAACCCAGTCGACGGTGACCGGTCCCGCCCCCGGGACCTCGCACACCTCACCCCGCTCGCTGTGCCCCCGCACCAGGGCGGCGTGGTCGACCCGCACGTGGATCAGGGCCGAGGGCCGGAAGGGATCGGCCGGATGGGCCGCTCCCGCCTGCCGGGCCATCTCCACCAGCGCGTCGGCCGCCACCGCGGCCTCGGAGTCCCGGGCTCGCCGGGATATCGCCTGGCGGTGGGGCGCCATGCCGGCCAGGAGCACGGCGCCGGCTTCGGGGGTGAGGCTGCCGGAGAAGCGGAACGACCCCTCGACGTCGACCCAGTGGCGGAACCGACGCCGGCGATGGGCCCGACGGTGGCGTTCGTCGTCGTCGGTGGCCGCCGCCCGCACCCGGGCCGCGGCCCGTTGCAGCTCGAGATAGGACTCGGTCTCGGCCAGCTTCAGCAGCTCCGCCTCCGAGGTGGCGTCGAGCACGGCCGCGGTGGTGACCTCGACGGCCTCCCGTTCGGTGAGCGTCCCCGAGCGGAACTTCTCCTCGGTGGCCGGCAGCGACCGCATGGCCTCGGCCGCCTCCAGCACGTCGACGGCATGTCCTACCGAGCTGCCCGTGGCACTCGCCAGCAGATGAGCGGGCGAGCGATGGCCGCTCGAGTACCAGGCCTGGGACTCCGCCACCCGCCGGGCGCACAGCGCCTTGCCCGCCGCCCCCAGCCGCTCGATGCGACAGAACAGCTCGAACGCCTGCAGAGAGTCCGACGGCTCCATCGCCTCCGGGTCGAACTCGCCCACCACCTCCGACAACTCCCGCAGCAGCTCCCCCACCCGCACACCGATCATATGTTCGATACTATCAGCGCCATGAGACAGTTTCACGCCATCCTGATAATTCTCAATGCGATACCGCGGTCCCACGTGTGGCCCCGAGCCTCGACCATCGAGCGCGACTGCGCGGAGCGGTTCCAGGTCGACGGCAAGACCTACGCGAGTGGCGGGGCCGGTCCACGGCCGCGGGACAGGCCCTCGAGGATCGATCCGGCGGCCCCACCGCTCACGCGGGCGACACGCCCAATCCCCAGCGGCGGGCCAGCCTGGCCGCGTCTCCGGGGCGACCGGGCGACGGCCGTCCCGTCCATCAGGCTGCTATCAGCGGCCATGCCCCGCAGAGTCGGTCCGCCTCGACGAAAGGCGATCAAGTCGCCATCCCTGACGGTCTCAGCCGGCGGATAGCGACTGAAGCACACGTAACCCCGCCCGCGCCCTCCTCCCGCAGTCGACTCGCGTGTCCGCCGTCGTCCTCGCCGTCGGCAACGTCTGCGGCCGTCAGCCGTTGTCCTCGACGCCCACCCTACGGTCCGGGCTGGCCGAGGATGCTCTCGAGGTAGGTCATGTGGCTCTTGGCCCACACCGCGATGGGGTCGGCGGCCACGAACGCCTTCGCCCCGCTCGCCTTCTTCTTCTTCATGTGCTCCTCCCACGAGGGCAGGTCGTGGCCCTGGTAGAACGACGTCAGGGCGGTGATCTCGTGGGAGATCTCGTAGCCGTGCTTCTTGGCGATGTCGCGCGCCCCCTTCATCGCCGCCGCGATGTACGTCACCGACCCCGCGACCGATGTCATCAGCCGCTCCCGGTCCTCGTCCGACTTGGGTTTGGGGACGAGCCCCGCCGCCTCCACCTGCTGGGGCAGGGCATGGCCCTTGGGGAGGAACGGCAACACCCCCGCCCATTTGCTGCTGTACACGTGCATCTTCCCCGGCCCGACCCCCCGCAGCCCGCCCCGCATGATGTTCTTCATCGCCTCCCAGGCGATGACTGCGGCGATGGCCCGGCGATCGACGCCGAACGATTTCTCCGCGTCCAGGATGATCGTCTTGTTGTCCCGCAGCCAGGCGAGGACCCGCACCTCGCGCTTGTCGAGCTTGTCGCCGCCCGGGAGCGACGCCCGCAGGTCCGACCGGTAGGCGGGCGCCGGCCGCGGGCTCGATCCCATCTCCAGCTCGAACGAGAGCCCCTCGCCGGCCAGCACCTTGAGCTTCTCCCCCACCCGAAAGGCGAGCAGGCTCTTGGCCTTCACCGCCAGGTCGCTCAACGCCGCCACCGGCTGGCCGACCGTCACCTTGGCCCGGGCCGTGCGCACCTCGGTGTAGGCGGTGAGGGCCTGCTCGAGCCACGCCGTCGTGTGGAACAGCCCGAGCGCCTTGGCCTCCAGGTCGTCCCGGGCATGGCTGGCGATGTTCGACCGCTCGACGAACGGCCGGACGAAATCGAGTACCGCATCGAGGCGCTTGAGGGAGCCGGCGCCGTCCGGCTTCCAGCCGGTGCCCACCGCGGTGGTCCCGTACAGTCGCTGGCGCTCGCGGGGGCGAAGGAACGACGGGTCGACGAGCAGGTTCTCGACATCGTCCAGCATCTCCTGCATCTCGATGACGCTCTGCGGCGGCACGTAGGGCACCGGTGCCGCCTGTACCGGCAGGGTCCTCGGCTGCCGTTGGACCTGGATCAGCGCCGACGTCACCGCCCGGTTCCCCACCGTCGCCTGCAGGTCGAGCACGGGTTGGAAGCGCCCGCCGGCCTGGGGCCGCCGGACGTGGTCGACGACGGCCTCGGCCGCCATCCCGCGCCTCGTGCGAGCCTGCATCGTCGGTGCCACGGTACCGGTACCGGTACCGGTACCGCGGCCGCTGCCGCCGGCCGCGACCACGCCGGCACGACCACTACAGCGCCTCGGGCTCCTCCTCCTCCTCCATCTCGGACTGCCGCTGCACGGCCCGCTCGGCGTTGCTCTCCGCCTCCTGCTCGAAGCGGTCGCCCGGGTCGCTGACCCGGATGCCGCCGGGGGCGGGGGTGCCGTCGACGGGGCCCGCCTTCTGCTGGACGACGTGGGTCAGCTCATGGGCGAGCGTCCTGCGCCCGGCGGCGCTGACCGGGTCGTACCGGCCGGCGCCGAAGACCACGTCGTTGCCGACGGTGTAGGCCTGGGCCCCGACCGACTTGGCCGACGCCGCCGCCCCGTGGTCGGTGTGGACGCGTACGTCGCCGAAGTCGTGCCCCAGCCGGGACTCCATGTGGCTGCGGACGGCCGTGTCCAGCGGCACCCCGCCGCCCTTGCCGACCACGTCGAGGACGGGCGAGCCCTGCTCCTCCTCGCCCAGGAACTGGACGGTCGCCTCGTTGCCGGCGGTGCGCTGGAGGTGGAGCAATCCCTCCCCGGAACCGCTCCGCAGGGATGCGGCGCCGCGGCCGCGGTCGGCGTCGAGCGCCGAGTGCTCGTCCTCGTAGCCACGCATGGCGCCATCTTGGGTCCGCACACCCCGGGGAGGCAAGGGCCGCCCGGGTGCCCGAAGGGGCAGCCGATGCTTCCCCCCCGACGACCCTACGGGCGTTGTCCGGGCCACCCCGCAGGACGCAACCTGCGGGGGCGAACGTCGCTCTTGGCCCGAGGAGGCCCGCATGCCTCAGTACCTGTCCCCCGGCGTCTACGTCGAGGAGGTCGATTCCGGCTCCCGCCCCATCGAGGGCGTCGGGACGGCGGTGGCCGGCTTCGTCGGCCTCGCGCCCCGCGGTCCGGCCAACGAGCCCACCCTGATCACCAACTGGAGCCAGTTCACCCAGACGTTCGGCGACTTCACCGACGGGTCGTACCTGGCCCAGTCGGTGTACGGCTTCTTCCTCAACGGCGGCGGGAGCTGCTACGTGGTCCGGATCGAGGGCGACGGCGTGTCGCCCGCGGCCAAGGGGGAGCTGACCGGCGGCGGCGACGGCAAGGTCGGCGCCTACCAGGTCACCGCCATCGAGCCGGGGCCCACGGGCAACGACATCAGCGTCGAGGTCCAGCACGAGGGCGAGGAGGACGGCTTCAAGCTGGTGGTCACGCGGGGCGACGTGACGGAAGAGTTCGGCGGCCTGACCCCCAAGCGGGGCCGGCAGAACGCAGCCACCGTCGTGAACGCCCAGTCCCAACTCATCCGGCTGGAAACGACCTCGAGCGGGGCGGTCGTCGACCGCCCGGCGGCGGGCACCGTCACCCTCGCCGGCGGAGGCAAATCCACCTCGACCGCCCGCCTGAGCGCGGAGGACTACGTGGGCGACGCCGCCGACCGCACCGGCTTCGCCGGCTTGGAGGCGATCGACGAGGTCACCATGCTCGCCGTCCCCGACCTGATGGCCGCCTACCAGAAGGGGATGGTCGACCTCGACGGCGTCCAGGCCGTGCAGCTGGGCATGATCGCCCACTGCGAGCTCATGGGCGACCGGGTGGCCATCCTCGACCCGCCGCCCGGCCTCAACGCCCAGCAGGTGCACGAGTGGCGGGTGGAGAAGGTGGGCTACGACTCGAAGTACGCCACCCTCTACTGGCCGTGGGTCAAGGTGTTCGACCCGGCCAACGGCCAGAACCTGTTCGTCCCCCCCAGCGGCTACATGGCCGGCATCTGGAGCCGCAACGACGACACCCGGGGCGTCCACAAGGCGCCCGCCAACGAGAACGTCCGGGGCGCCCTGGGCCTGGAGACGCAGATCACCAAGGGCGAGCACGACCTGCTCAACCCGGTGGGGATCAACTGCATCCGCTCGTTCCCGGGCCGTGGCGTCCGGGTCTGGGGCGCCCGCACCCTGTCGAGCGACCCCGCCTGGCGGTACCTGAACATCCGCCGCCTGTTCAACTACCTGGAGGAGTCCATCCTCACCGGCACCCAGTGGGCCGTCTTCGAGCCCAACGACCGAGCCCTGTGGGCCCGCATCCGGCGGACCATCGAGTCGTTCCTGGTGGTGGAGTGGCGCAAGGGCGCCCTGTTCGGGCTGACGCCGGACGAGGCCTTCTACGTGAAGTGCGACGACGAGACCAACCCGTCGGAGCAGATCGACCTCGGGCAGGTGGTGTGCGAGATCGGGGTGGCGCCGGTCAAGCCGGCCGAGTTCGTCATCTTCCGGCTGTCCCAGTACTCGGGCGGCGCCAGCCTCCTCGAGTAGCCCGACCCGACCCGCCCGTCTCCCAGAGAGGTGTAAGGACCAATGGCTCTTCCCGAAAGCGACAGCACAGTCGGCCACTCGTTCGGTCTCGAGTTCGACGGCATCACCATCAAGGAGATCTCCGAGGTGAGCGGCCTGAAGATGGACCAGGACGTCATCGAGTACAAGCACAACACCCCCGACGGCAAGTACCTGGTGAAGAAGCTCCCGGGCCGGCCCAAGCCGGGCGAGTTGACGCTCACCCGGGGACTGACCAAGAACAACAGCTTCGACGACTGGGTCAAGAACGCCCAGGTCGGCAACATGGGCAGCGCCCGCAAGGGCGGGTCGGTGATCGTCTACGACTTCGAGGGAAACGAGATCAAGCGGTACAAGCTCCGGAACATGTGGCCCAAGGGCCTGGAGCTGAGCGGCCTCAAGGCCGGTGACACCTCGGTGCTGACCGAGAAGCTCACCGTCACCTACGAGGAGATGGCTCCCGGATGAGGCGCGACCTCGGCAGCCTCGCCACCCGGGAACCACCGGCGGGCGAGGCCCACGTCGACCCCCTGCGGACCGAGTTCGAGTTCGAGCTCCCGCGGGGCTATCTGGACTCGGCGGGGACCCTCCACCGGCGGGGGTCGATGCGCCTGGCGACGGCACGCGACGAGCTGGTCCCCCTGCACGACGACCGGGTGCGGGAGAACCCGGCCTACCTCACGGTCGTGCTCCTGGCCCGGGTCATCACCCGGCTGGGGACGATCGGCGACGTGCACGCGGGCGTGGTCGAGAACCTCTTCGCCTCCGACCTGGCCTTCCTCCAGGACCTGTACCGCCGGGTGAACCAGGAGGGCCACACCCGGGTGGCCGTGGCCTGCCCATCCTGCCGACACGAGTTCACGGTCGACGTGGCCGGTGGTCGCCCGGGGGAACTGTGACGTACGCGACCGAACGCCTGTACGAGGAGGTCGCGTACGTCGCTTTCCACTTCCACTGGTCGTTGGACGACATCCTCGACCTCGAGCACCCGCTCCGCCGCCGGTTCGCGGACGAGATCCGGAGGCTGCGGCAGCCGGTGGGCGGGCGTTGACGGCCGGTGTGGCCCTCGCGACGCCGACCGGCGCCCGCCCCCCCCTCGGACCCCCCGGCGCCTGACCCGCCGGGCGCGCCGGCCGTCCACCGGGGCGAGTGGCGCTCTCGGCCGCCGATCCAACGGATGGTCACGCCCACGCCGGCGACCTTCGGCACCGGCTCGTTCAGGAGCGGGCTGGCGTCCCACCAGCCGACCGGGGTCCTCGGTCGCCTGGGCCACTTCGTCGCCCCGGACGCGCCCCATGGCACGTTCTCGGGCGCGGTCCGGTCCGGCGAGCGGCGGAGCTTCGCGCCCCCGCCGGGAGCGGTGGGGACATCGATGCCGCCGGATGACGAACCGGCGGGCGACGTCGTCGTGGCCCGGGAGGTGTCGGGCCGCGATATAGCGAACGACCTGCGGACGGCGCCGACCCCGCCGCCGGCGCCGACCCGGGCGGTGATGGCCTGGCCATCGGCGCCGGCCCCGCTGGTCGAGCCGGCGTCCCCCGGCGCTGGGGTCGCCGCCGGCGAGGTGCCCGATGTCGGCGGTGGGCCGGAGCCGGCCGGGGGGTCGACACCGGCCGCCGGCTCGGCCGAGGCGCCCGTGCCCCCGATCGCCCCCACGCCGCCCACACTGCCCGTGGTGTCGCGGCGGCTCGGGCTCGGGGCGCCCCTGCCTCCGGCGGGGGCCGGCCGGGCTGCGGGATCGGCGGCGGCGGGGTCCGGGCCGGCGGGATCCGGGCCGGCGGGATCCGGGCCGGCGGGATCCGGGCCGGCGGGATCCGGGCCGGCGGGATCCGGGCCGGTGGGATCCGGGCCGGCGGGATCGGCGCCGGTGGGATCGGGCCGGCGGGATCCGGGCCGACTGGGCCAGGGCCGGTCGACTGGGACCGGCCGCCGTCGGCCTTGCGCTCGGCGTACGGCGTTGCCGCGGCGGGCCCCACCTCGCCGGTAGCGGCAGCCTCTCTCCAGCGACGGATCGCCGATCCCGGAACGCACGTCCCGCCGGCGGCCGCGCCCCAGCCCGACGCCGCCACGCGTGGCGCCGCCGCCCCCCTCGACTCGGAGCCGATGGCGCGGGCGGCACCCGCGGGTACCCGGTCGGTCGAGCCCGCCGGGGACGCCCCGCTCATCGGGGAGCACCCGCTCGCAACGCCGTTCTCCGGGCCTCCATCAGGAGCGACCACGACACCGGTGACGGCGACGGCCTGGGTGCAGCGGGCCACGGGCTCCCTCGTCACCGCGCCCGATCCTTTCGAGGACACGATCGACGGGGTGCCGACGGCGGGCTCCGGCTCGGTCGGGGCCCCGTCGCCGCTGCCCATCGCTCCCCTCGCCGCCGAGCGGCCGCTCCTGGCTCGGCCGACCGGGCCGACCGGCGGCGTCGATCCCATCGGCTCCCTCCCCGACGGAGGCCCGCTGCGCCCCGGCCAGGCCCCGGGGGCCCCCGCCGGCACCAGAGGAGCGTCCCGACCAGGCAGGGTCCCCGCCGTGCAGAGGTCCGCCGGCTCAGCGCCGTTCGCCACCGGGCGGGCTCCGGCCGACCCGGGCCGGAGCGGATCCGGATGGGTCGACGCCGGCGCGGTGGCGGTGGCCGCCGGCCTCGGGCACCGGGCCCCCGACGGCTCGGTCGTGTTCGGGCCGCCCTCGAGACCGGCGACCTCCGACCTGACCGGCGACCTCGAGACCGGCGACCTCGGGACCGGCGACCTCCCCGCCCCCCGTCCAGCGGGCCACCGAGGACAGCGGGACCGCCATCGCCGAAATCGGCTCCGGCCCGGGCGACGAGGCGGGGCCGCCGCCGGCGGCGGTGACCGCGACCGGCACCGGCGCCCCGTCGCCCGGAGCGGTCGAGGCGCCCGCAGCCGCCGCCGGTTCGGGCGCGCCCATGACCGACCGGGAGGTCGATCGCCTCGCCCGCCGCCTGTACCCCCGCCTCCGCGACCACCTGCGGGGCGAACTCCGACTCGACCGTGAGCGCCTCGGACGAGCCACCGACCTCGGCGCACGGAACTGAGAGGTACCCGCGATGGCCGACCTCGAGTCCTATCCCCCGACGACCGTCCACTTCAGCGTCTCCATCGCCAGCAAGGACCTCGGCATCTTCACCGCCTGTGAGGGCCTCGGGTGCGAGGTCGTCGTCGAGCAGCGGGAGGAGGGCGGGAACAACTCCTATGTCCACCAGTTCGCGGGCCGCATCAAGTACACCAACGTCAAGCTGACCCGGCCCATCAACGGCGACTCGTCCAAGGTGGCGGCCTGGTTCGCCGACCTGGCCGTCCAGAAGGTCACCCCTCGCCCCACCGCCACCATCGAGGCCCTCGCCCCCGACGGCGTGACGACCATCGCCACGTGGCAGCTGCTGGAGGTCCTCCCGGTCCGGTGGCAGGGGCCTTCGTTCAACGTCGAGGGCCCCAAGGTCGCCACCGAGACGCTCGAGCTGGCCCACCACGGGTTCGGCCCGGGGGCGGCCGCGCCGTGAGTGCACCCACCCGGGCGACGATCACCGTCACCACGCCCGCAGTGGCCCAGGGCAAGGCCAGCGCGGGGCCGACCGTGGAGAAGTTCGAGGTCCAGTTCAACCCCAAGGAGTACTCGATCCAGAAGTCGGCCCAGTGGGACCACAAGCCGTCCACCAGCGCCGACAACACGTCCATGCCCGAGTTCAAGGGGGCCAACAGCGCCGAGCTGACCTTCGAGCTCTTCCTCGACGCGACCCAGACCAGTCCCGCCGACCTGGTCAAGACCGTCGACACGCTGTTCTTCTGCTGCTCGCCGCTGGTGAAGACCAAGCAGCAGAAGAAGCCGTCGGCCCCCTTCGTGGTCCTCGAGTGGGGGAAGCTGAAGTTCACCGGCAACGTCAAGAGCGTCTCGGCCAAGTACACCCTGTTCAACGAGAAGGGCGAGCCCCTCCGGGCCACCTGCAACGTCTCCCTGCAGGAGCTGCCCACCGGCAAGGCGTTCACCAACCCCACCTCGGGCGGGCTGCAGTCGACCACCGGCCACCGGGTGGTCGCCGGGGACACGCTGGCGTCGATTGCGTGGTCCGAGTACCAGGACCCGACCATGTGGCGGCAGGTGGCGGTGGCGAACGACATCGACGACCCCCTCCGCCTGCGGGAGGGGGCGATGGTCCTGGTCCCGTCGCCGGACGCGGCCGACGGCTGGCGATGAGCCAGCCCCACACCAGCAAGTTCGAGGTCACCATCGACGGCCGGCCCCTGCCCGCCCACCTCGATGCCGCCCTGCTGCAGCTGGTGGTCGAGAACAGCGTCAAGCTCCCCGACAGCTTCTCCATCGTCCTGCGCGACCCGCACCGGGAGGTCCTCGACGAGGCGGGGGCCAGGATCGGGGCCACCGTCGTCATCCGGGCCTTCTCCGAGGGCGCACCCCAGGGCGTCACCCTGGTCGACGGCGAGGTCACCGCCCTCGAAGCCGAGCTCGACGCGGAGGCCACGACCACGGTGATCCGGGGCTTCGACCTCTCCCACCGCCTGTTCCGGGGCCGGGTGACGGAGAGCTACACCAACGTCACCTACGCCGACGTCGCCACCAAAGTCGCTCGCCGGGCGGGCCTGGAGCCGGGAACGGTCGACGCCACCCGGACCGTGCACGACCACGTGTCCCAGGGCAACGTCACCGACTGGGACTTCCTCAACGGCCTGGCCCGGGAGGTCGGCTTCCGGGTCGGGGTCATCGATGGGAAGTTCGAGTTCCGCAAGCCGGTGGAGTCGTCCACCGCCCCCGCGGCCGGCACCTTCACGTCCCAGGACCCGCTGCAGCTGGTGATGGGGAAGGACCTGATCCGGTTCCGGGCCGTCGTCCGGTCGAGCGAACAGGTGGAGGAGGTGCAGGTCCGAGGGTGGGACATGCGCCAGAAGATGGGCATCGTCGGGATCGCTCCGGCCCTGACCGCCAGCGCCGCCATCGGGACGACGCCCCGCGACCTGGCCAGCAAGTTTGCCGCCCGCCCCTACGTCGGCGTGGACATCCCCTACGACAAGCAGAGCGAGGTGGACGCGGCCGCGGTGGCGCTGGCCGAGGACATCGCCAGCTCGTTCGCCGAGTTCGAGGGGGTCGCCCGCGGCAACCCCCAGATCCGGGCCGGACGGGCGGTGAGCCTGGCCCTGGTGAAGGCCCCCTTCGACGGTAAGTACAGCGTGACCAGCAGCCGGCACGTCTACGAGGCGGAGACGGGGTACACGGTCTGGTTCACCGTCAGCGGCAGCGCCGACCGATCGATGTTCGGGCTGGTCGCCAACGGGTCGGCCCGGGGCGGCGCCGCCCCCGCCATCCGGGGGGTGGCCACCGCCATCGTCACCGACGTCAACGACCCCGACCGGTTGGGCCGGGTCAAGCTCAAGTTCCCGTGGCTGTCGGACAGCTACGTCACCGACTGGGCCCGCACCGTCCAGCTGTGCGCCGGTCGGGACCGGGGCGGCGTGATGCTGCCGGAGGTGAACGACGAGGTCCTGGTCGGCTTCGACCAGGGCGACCTGCGGCGGCCGTTCGTCCTGGGCGAGCTCCACAACGGGGTCGACAAACCCCAGTTGGGCGACGACCTGGTCGACCCCGCCACCGGCGCCGTCCGCCGGCGGGGCTTCATCTCCAAGAAGGGCAGCGGCCTGGTCTTCCTCGACGACGACGGCAAGGAGGGCGTCGCCCTGTTCACCGGCGACCACCAGCTGCGCATCGCCCTCAACAAGACGGGCACCACCATCAAGATCGACAGCAACGGCAAGGTCGAGATCACCGCCGCCACCGAGGTCACGGTCAAGGCCGGCACCAGCCTGTCGCTGGAAGCCGGCACCGCCATAGAGCTGAAGGCGCCCACCATCTCGGTCCAGGCCTCCGGCCCGGTCGAGGTCAAGGGCATGCCCATCAAGCTGAACTGAGCCCAAAGAGATGAGTCCAGGAGATGACGATGGATACCGTGAGGAGCAGGAGCTGATGCCCGGGCCCGCGGCAGTCATGGGTGACCCCGTCACCGGGATCTGCGCCATCCACCTGATCCCGGGTGCGTTCGGCTCTCCCCAGCCGAGTCCACCCCTCCCCTTCTCCGCCCCCCTCACCACCGGGCTGGCCATGTCGGTGCTGGTCACCGGCAAGCCGGCGGCGGTGGTGGGCTCGACCGGGTTCAACACCCCGCCCCACGTCGGCCTGCACCCGACCGACCCGTCGCTGATCCCGACCACCCAGGTGGGCACGGTCGTCGTCGGCGTGCCGACGGTGCTGTTCGAGGGGCGGCCGGCGGCCACCACCGGCTCCTCCTGCACCATGTGCACCGGCCTGCCGGGCGCGATCGTCGGCTCCGCGGTCACCGTCGTGGTCGGGGCGGGCTGATGAACGACGAGTTCATCGGCGCGGGGGTGGCGTTCCCGTTCCACACCGACGCCACCGGCGGCATCGCCCTGGTGACCCGGGACCGGGAGCTGCAGGAGGCGATCGGCATCATCCTGGGGACGGCGCTGGGCGAGCGCCCCATGCGGCCCCAGTTCGGCTGCGGGATCCACGACTACGTCTTCGCCCCCGCCAACGACGCCACCGCCGGCCACCTGGGCCACGAGGTGCGGGAGTCCCTCGAGCGGTGGGAGCCCCGGATCGACGTCACCGGCGTCGAGGTGACCCTCGACCCGGTCGACCGGGCGACGTTCTACATCGACATCCGCTACTCGGTCCGGGGCACCAACGACCCCCGGAACCTGGTGTTCCCCTTCTACGTGATCCCCGTCGAGGAAGCCCAGTGAGTGTGAACCTGTGACCCTGCCCGCCCCCAACCTCGACGACCGCCGCTTCCAGGACCTGGTCGACGACGGCAAGCGCATGGTGCAGCAGCGCTGCCCGGAGTGGACCGACCACAACGTCTCCGACCCGGGCGTGACCCTGATCGAGACGTTCGCCTTCATGGTCGACCAGCTCCTCTACCGGCTCAACCGGGTCCCCGAGCTCAACTACCTGAAGTTTCTCGACCTGATCGGCGTGCGCCTGTTCCCGCCCGGCCCGGCCCGGGCCCCGGTCACGTTCTGGTTGTCGGCGCCCCAGCCCGACCCGGTGCGGATCCCGGCCGGCACCGAGGTCGCCACCCTCCGCACGGAGGCGATCGAGGCGGTCGCCTTCGAGACGACCGACGACCTGGAGATCGTCTCCACCGCGGCCGACCTGGTGGCGTCCTCCATCCAACCCAACCGCTACCGCCAGCACCGGGCCGCCCTCGACAGCGGCCAGAGCTTCTACTGCTTCGACCAGGTCCCCAAGCCCGACGACGCCCTGCTGGTGGGGCTGTCCCGCGCCGCCCCCCGCTGCATCGTGAACCTGCGCTTCGACTGCCAGGTGGAGGGCGTCGGCGTGGATCCCACCAACCCGCCGCTGGCGTGGGAGGCGTGGGACGGCGACGAGTGGGTGGGCTGCGACGTGAGCCACGACGGCACCGGTGGCCTCAACCGGCCCGGCGACGTGGTGCTCCACCTCCCGACCACCCACCAGACGTCGGTGCTCGACGGCCGGGCCGCGGGGTGGCTGCGGTGCCGGGTCACACCGGCCCACGAGAACCAGCCCGTCTACTCGGCGTCGCCCCAGATCCGGCACCTCGACGCCTTCACCGTCGGGGGCACCATCGGCGCGGTCAACGCCGAGGAGTTCACGTTCGAGCCCCTCGGCCCGTCGGAGGGCGTTCCCGGCCAGCAGTTCCAGCTCCAGCACCCGCCAGTGGTCACCTTCGGCGACCCTCCCGTCCTGGAGGTGGCGGGCGCCGAGGGATGGGACGAGTGGGTGAACGTCGAGAGCTTCGCCGGAAGCGGGCCCGGCGACCGCCACTTCGTGCTCGACGGGGGCCAGGGCCGGGTCGAGCTGGGCCCCGCGGTGCGGGAGGGCGACGGCACCCTCCGCCACTACGGCGCGGTCCCGCCCAAGGGGGCCCAGCTGCGGATGCGCTCGTACCGCAGCGGCGGCGGCCGGCGGGGAAACGTCGCCCGGGGGGCGATCAGCGTGCTCAAGTCGTCGATCCCGTACGTGTCCTCGGTGGAGAACCGGCGGGCGGCGCTGGGCGGCGTCGACGGCGAATCGGTGGAGAGCGCCAAGGTCCGGGCCCCGATCCTGCTGCGGACACGGGGCCGGGCGGTCACCGCCGAGGACTACGAGCAGCTGGCCCGGGAGGCGGCACCGGAGGTGGCCCGGGTCCGGTGCACGCTCACCGACGAGGGCACCCGCGACGCCGCGGTGCGGGTGCTGATCGTGCCCGCCGCGCCCGAGGGCGACGTCGGCCAGCTGCGGATCGAGGACCTGGTGCCCGACGACCGCACCCTGTCCCGGGTGGCTGCCTACCTCGACGAACGGCGCGTCATCGGCACCCGGGTGGTCGTCGAACCGCCCATGTACCTGGGTGTCACCGTCGTGGCCCGCCTGGTCGGCCGGGAGCGGGTGAGCGCGTCCCGCCTGCAGCGCGACGCGCTGGCCGCGCTCTACGGGTACTTTTCTCCGGTACGGGGTGGTCCCGATGGAACCGGCTGGCCCTTCGGCCGGCCCGTCCGGGCCGGGGAGGTGTACGGAGTGCTCCAGCGGGTGCGAGGCGTCGAGTTGGTGGAGGACGCCCGGCTGTTCGGTGCCGACCCGGTCACGGGCGCCCGGGGCAGCGCCAGCGAGCGGCTGGAGGTCCCCCACTCGGCCCTGGTGTTCTCCTACCAGCACCAGCTCCTGATCAGCGAGGCCTGACGTGCGCGGTCTGGTAGACGGGCTGGAGTCGCCCCACCCGATCGGCGCCATGCTGCCCGCCCTCTACCACGAGGACGGGTTCGTCCAGCGCTTCACGTCCGGCCTCGACGACGTGGTCGCCCCCGCCATCTCCGTGCTCGACAACCTGCCGTCGTACCTCGACCCGGTCCTCGCCCCCGAGGACTTCCTGCCCTGGCTGGCGGGCTGGGTGGGGCTGGCGCTCGACGAGAACTGGCCCCTCGCCCGCCGTCGCCAGCTGGTGGCCCGGGCCGGCGACCTCTACCGGGCCCGGGGCACGGCACGCGGGCTCTCGGAGCAGATCGAGCTGCTGACGGGCTCCGCCCCCCAGATCGAGGAGTCGGGCGGGACGGTGTGGTCGCCGACGCCCGGCGCGGCCCCGCCGGGGAGCGCGGTGGCGCAGCTGGTGGTGCGGGTCCGGGAGTCAGCCGACCACCCCGTCGACCGCCGTCGCCTGGAGTCGATCGTCCGCGACGCCAAGCCGGCCGCGGTGAGCCACCGGATCGAAGTGGTCGCCCGATGATCATGTGCAAGACGTGCCGCGTCCCCTTCGACGAGGGGGCCCAGTTCTGCAACACCTGCGGCGGCTTCGTCGACTACGTCGGGGTGACCGAGGGCGCCGACGGCGGGGCCGCGTCGGGGGGGCCCGGCGCCGGCGCCGGCCCGGCGGCGGGCAACGCCACGCCCCGCGCCGACACCACCCAGATGGAGATCGCGGCCAGCGCCGCCACCGACGCCGAGGCCCGGGCGGTGGCGGAGGCGGAGGCCCAGGAGCGGGAGCAGGCCGAAGCCGAGGCCCGGGCCGCGGCCGCCGGCGCGGCCGAGCAGGAGGCCCGGGCCCACGCCGCGGCCGAGACCGACGCCGACGCCAAGGCCAAGGCCGAGGCCGAGGCCCGGGACCAGGCCGCGGCCAAGGCCAAGGCGGAAGCGGAAGCGGCCGCCGCCGCCCGCGCCGCCGACGCGTCCCGGCGGGCGGCGGCCATGATCGCCAAGCCCGCCGCCCCCACCCCGAGGCGGCCGTCCGCCCCGGTGAGCAACCAGCCCGCGGCCACCACCCCGGCCGACCCCAGGCCGGCCATGACCCCCAAACCCGCCACGCCTGCCCCCACGCCCGACGTGCAGGAGGGCGAGACCCCGTGCGGCCAGTGCGGCGCCGGCAACCCTCCCACCCGCAACTTCTGCCGGCAATGCGGGGCCCCGCTCGGCCGGGCCGCGCCGGTGCCGGTGGCGGCCGCCCCCCGGGCCCGGGGCACGCTCATGAGCCGGCTGAAGCAGCCGCAGTTCATCGTGGCCGTGATCGTCGGCCTGCTCGTGGCCGGCTACCTCATGTTCCTCCGCGACGACGACGGCGGGGGCGGCCTCGGCTCGGTCGACGAACCGGTCACCACCGAAGCGAGGCCGAGCCGGACGACCACTCCCGAGCCCGAGACGGAGGAGGTCACCGTCGACGCCACCGAGAGCTACGTCGCCACCGGCATCGAGCTGGCGGTCGGGCGACAACGTGGAGATCGTGGCCACGGGCGAGGCGGAGAGCGGCGGGCGGGACGACGGGCCCGGAGGGCGACCCCAACCCCAACTTCCGGGGGGCGAACGTGGTCGACGGCGGGCACAACGGCCTCATCGCCAAGATCGGGGCCCGGGGCGACCCCTTCTTCGTCGGCCCGCGGCTGGTGTTCGACGCCGAGGAGGCGGGGGAGCTGTTCCTCGGGGTCAACGACACGGGCGTCGACAACAACGAGGGTGCCTACGAGGCCGAGGTCACGGTCACGGTCACGTAAGGCTGGCGGCCACGGGTCGACATGCCCACGTGCGATGTCAAGGTGACGAGGCGGATGCCAGCCGGGCCTCGAGCCAGTCGACGTAGCGCCGGGTCATGAACGTCCACGCCCGCTCCATCGCCTGGTAGATGTCCGGGGGGTTTTGGCCGGGGGTCATCCCCTTGTACAGCTTGTACTGCACCTTCTTGATGGTGAACTCGCGGACCTGGGGCGTGAGCGCGGCTTCGAGCACCGCCCGGTTCGTGATCCGGCCGCCGTCGACCCGGCCGCCGAATGCCTCGGCGAAGCTCCGGAACCGGTTCCGACGGGCCTGGCCGAGAGTCGTGCTGGTCGTGCGGTAGTAGTCGAGCATGGCGGCCGACAGCGGCCCCTTCAGGTTCAGCGCCTGGCCCACCTGGCCGGTCGGAGGCCGCCCGGTGTTGAAACCGGCCCGCAGGGCGAAGGCGTCGATGTTGCCGAGCAGATCCGCCTCACCGGCCCAGGCCTTGAAGTGGAGCTCGCCGTCGCCCTTCCCCGTCACCTGGTACAGGTCGCCGGCCCACTCGGCGGCGGCCGAGCCGAGGTCTCCCGACCAGGTGGCGAGCGCCTCGTTCTGGATGGTCGAGGTCAGGGGGCCGGGAAGGTTGGCGATGCCCGGTTTCATCATGGCGTCGAGGCCCGTGAGCGTGTGCCCGACGTCGGCCCCCTCGACGACCTGGCTGGCCTTGAGGGCCTTGATGAGCGGTGCGCCGAGCGCGGCCGTCGGATCGGTGCCCGGCGACCAGGGGCGGGCGGTGATGACGCGGTCCCAGATCTCCTCCCGGTGGGCGCTCCAGTCGGCGGAGCCGTAGTAGATCTGGCGCAGGACCGACAGCGCGGTCGGGGCGTCCGCCGCCGCCGTCAGGTTGAGCCGGCGCTCGAGGCTGCGGACCAGGTAGAGGTACTCGTCGAGGTTGTTCGCCTTGGGTACCACCTCGCCCGGGTTGGCCCGGGTGTTGTCCGAGGTGTAGCTGAGCTTGACGGCCCGGTTGCGGGCCCGGCCCTCGGCGGTGGCGTTGGGCCCGAGGTAGGTGCCTGCGACCTCCGGCCGGCTGATCAGGACCCGGGCCCGCACCGCCGGCGGGAGGACGGCCATCAGCGCGTCGACTCGCTTCTGGCGCAGGGCGAAGTCCTCGGCGGCGGCGCCCGCGCCGACGCAGTCGGTGTAACCGGTGACCGCCACCCCCGCGGTGCGGGGACCGACGATCAGGCTCATCACCCGCTCCCAGGCCGGACTGGAGAGGACCTCGGTGGGCAGGGTGGCGCTGTCGACGGGGAAGTCGGCGATCTCGATGGTGCGGTTCGCCTCGACGAAGACGGCGTCGACGGCGAGGATGCCGCCCGGCGCCTGCGACCGGGCTCGTTCGTCCCCGGGGCGAGCGGGGCAGGCGGCACCGCCCGGAGGGCCGCCCCGGGCGTCCCGCTGCAGCACGACGCCGACCTTCGGGTGGGCTGCGCCGAGCAGCTCGCACACCGCCCGGTTGCCAGCCGACCGCTGCAGGTCGACCAGGGAACCTCGCCGGACGAGCAGGGTCGGCGACGTCGTCCGCGACGTCGTCGGCGGCGGCCGGTGGGCCCGGCGGGTGTCGCGGGCGGCGACCGCCCAGTCGCGGCCGGTCATCAGCCGTTGCGGTCGATGACGCCCTGCAGGTCGAAGTGCATGATGTCCTTCGCCCCTCGGTACTGGCCTCCCCACAGCAGGCCCGCTCCCACCAGGTCCTCGACCAGGTCCTTGTGGAGGTCCATGTAGCCCGTCGTCTGCGCCTTGCCGTGGTGGCCGGCCGCCTGGAAGTCGTAGAGGTCCCGCACCGCCCAGTCCGTCCTTATGCGTTCCTGCCACCAGGCGACGCTCCTCCACCAGTTCGGGCGCGAGGGCTGGTTCCAGGTGACGCCCGTCGGCTCCGTGGCCGCCGTCACCAGGTCCTCCAGCTCCTGCCCGTCGAGGTCGTTGAAGAAGTTCAGGTACCGGACGAAGGCTCGCGAAGCCCGGTCGTGCTCGTCCCACGCCGCCGCGGGGGTCTGCGCGGTCAGGGGCGCCTCGATGTTGAAACGCTGCCGGTGGATGAGCCACATGGCCCGCTCGATGACGCGAGGGGTGCGGCTGGACGTGAACCTGACATCCGGCCTCGAGGCCTGCTGGAGCCCGACGAACGGACTGCCCGCATAGTTGATGTCGACCGCCATCCCGAAGCAGTGGAGGCTCGGCGTCCTCTCCGCTCCCGACGCGGGCATGGGCAGGCGCAGCCCCGAGATGCTGTACATGTTCAGCCGCTGGCGGACCTGGTCGACCGTGAGCCCCCGGTACGCCGGGCGGGCGAGAAGCGCCGTCTGGGCCCGATCGAGGCGGTCGAGGAGCCGGCGGTGCACACCGGGGACGGTTCCCGTGCTCTCCGAGATCTGCATACCGAGGAACGTGGCGTCCGAGACCATCCCCGCGTACCACGTCCTCGGATCGGGGTGGCCGCTGTCCCGGAGCGCCTCGGCGACGGCCTCGCGTGCCTCCGCCGTGCCCGCGGTGGTGGCCTGGGTGAAGGCGGCGTTGCCGGCGGGGGCCCTCGGCCTCCCCCGGTCGCCGCCCTGGGGCACCGGCTGACGGGGAGCCACGGTCGGGGCCACGGTCGGGGCCACGGTCGCCTTGGGCGGCGCCGGCGACGGGACCGCCCCCTTCACCGTCGACGCCCTCGTCGGGTCGTTGAGGGCGAGGAGGGCGTTGGTGAGCGGGCCGTCCGGAGGGTCGGTCCCGAGGCCGCGCACGACGGTCTCGTGCCCGGCGCCGGCGAGGATCTCCACCGTGAAGCGGGCCTCGACGGCGGCCTTCTTGTCCCCGAGCAGGGAGGCGTACCGACCCAGCAGCTGGCCCAGCTCCTTCCCCAGCCTGACGTAGGTTCCCTTGTAGGCGCTGGACCCGTAGGCGCGGAGCACCGGACAGTCGGCAACGGCCTTGTCCCGCAGGGCGGTGTCCTTGGTGCCCTTCAGGGCTCGGGCCACCTTGGCGACGTGGTGTTCGACCCAGCCGAGAACGGCTGCAACTCCGTCCCAGGCCTTCTGCACGACGACGTCGTCCTTCTTCTTTTCCGGGATGACGTGGATGGCGTCGAACAGCACCACCTCGGCGATGGCCCGGCCGCCCTTCTTGGCCAGGGCCCCGCTGGCGTCCATTCCGAGGGTGGTGGCCAGCCGGTCGCCGCCGCCGCTGTGGGCCGACAGGACCAGCCGCCAGTCGGGGGGCACGGTCTGGAGCGGGATGGCGGTGCCGGTGGCGACGTCCGCCGTCCGCTTGAGCACCTGGTTGACGTAGTCGTCGGGCGCCTGTTCCAGGCCGCCGAACCGGCTCCTGCCACTCCCCTGGGCGAGGATGGCGACGATCTGCGTGTCCTTCGTCGCTTCGAGCTGGGCCTGGATGCGGTCCTGGGAGACGTCGCGGACGGTGCCCGCCTTCGGGTCGGGAGTCTTCGTGTCGGTTCGCTGCTGGCGCCACCCGGCGTAGGGGTCGCCGGCGCGGAACCCATAGCCGTGGAGATGCAGCAGGACCGTCACCGGCGCCTTGGGGTTGAGATCCTTGTTGACCAGGACGATCGCCCGGCCGGTCGCGACCTCGTCGGTCTTGGCCTTCTCCCCGTCGGCGAACGCTTCCTTGTTGCCGAGGGAGAGGCCCTCGACCGGAACCCGCCAGATGGCGCCGACCCGCACCTGGGTCGCGTTCCATCCGCCCTGGAGGTCCTTGGGGTCGACGGCCGTCGTGTCCCCCGGGAGGAGCTTGCCCGGGGTGGGATCGGCCCCGGTCCACCCGGGCGTCGTGCGCGGCGGCGGAGGAGGTTGTGGTTGGGGCTTCTTGCGCTGGATCGCGGGGACGACGGACCGGAGCATGCCGGCCACGGCCTGGTTGCCGACCGCGGCCTGGAGGTCGAGCAGGGCATCCCTGGTCTCGGGGGCGGGACGCTCGGCCACCCGCCCGGCAGCCCCGTCCGTCCGCCGCTGGGGCCGCGACTGGTCGGGCCGAACCTGGCCTCTTTCCCGGACCATTCCGGTCAAACGCTACTGCGGCCGCGTACGGGAAAACAGGGCGTCCACTTCAACGCGGTCGCCGGTATACTGTCCGGTATGCCTGATTCGACTACAGTTCGCGTCTCGCGAAGCACCCGCGACAACCTCCGGTCCCTGGCGAACCACGACAAGGTCACCCTCGATGAGGAGATCGGCCGCCTCGTTCGGGCGGAGCGCCAGCGACGCATGGGACACGCGCTTTCCTCGAACCACCCTGATACAGATGCCCGAGCCTGGCTCGATGTGGGACCGTCCACGATCCGTGACCATGCGGGCGGGTGATGTCGTCCGGGTCGACTTCGGAGTCCCGGCGGGAAGCGAGCCCGGCTTCGTTCGGCCGGCGGTCGTGGTCACCGCCGACCTGATCCTGGAGGCTCGGCCGCGAACGATTCACGTCGTCCCGATCACGAGCGACACCAAACGTTCAATGCCTACCGAGATCGTCGTGTCGGCGGCGGGGCTCGATCGGCTGTCGGTTGCTCAGTGTCACCTCTGTACGGTGGTGAGCACCGAGCGCCTTACAGCCGACGACCAGGGGAATGTCGGCGCCGCGGCTCTGGCCAATGTCCGATCCATCCTCGGAGACCTCCTCGATATCCCGTGACGGCCGGTCGACCAGCCGTTGTTCACAGAGACCCTTGGCGATCGCGTCGGAGCGATATCGTCCACCCTCGTGCCCTCACCGGCATTCCGGGCATCCGAGGAGGATCG